>NC_013739.1:3179684-3815621 GCF_000025265.1 Conexibacter woesei DSM 14684 | reverse complement strand
TGATCGCTCCGGCGGAAGCGTCCTCCAACCTCGCGCGCTTCGACGGCGTCCGCTACGGCCACCGCACGCAGGACCCCGACGATCTGCTCGACATGTACGTCAGAACGCGGGCCGAGGGCTTCGGCCCCGAGGTCAAGCGGCGCATCATGCTCGGGACCTACGCGCTCTCCAGCGGCTACTACGACGCCTACTACGGGCGCGCGCAGAAGGTCCGCACGAAGATCTCCGAGGATTTCAGAGCGGCGTTCGGCAGCTTCGACTTCATCGTCACGCCGACCGCGCCGACGGTCGCCTTCCGCCTCGGCGAGAAGACCGCCGACCCGCTGGAGATGTACCTGCAGGACTTCTGCACGGTGCCGATGTCGCTCGCCGGGATCCCGGCGATCTCGATCCCCAACGGCCTCTCCGACGGGCTGCCGGTCGGCTTCCAGATCGCCGGTCCGGCGTTCAGCGAGAACCGCCTGCTGAACGCCGCCTACGTGCTGGAGCAGGCGCTCGGCTTCGACGGCACCGCGCCGCGCCAGAACGGAGGTGGCCTCGCATGAGCACCGCGTACGAGCCCGTCATCGGCCTGGAGATCCACGTCCAGCTGAAGACGAAGACGAAGATGTTCTGCGGCTGCGAGCTGTCGTTCGGGGACCCGCCGACCGTCCACACCTGCCCGGTCTGCCTCGGCCTCCCCGGCGCGCTTCCGGTCGTCAACGCGAGAGCGATCCACTACGCGCTGATGGTCGGGATGGCGCTCGGCTGCGAGCTGGCGCCGCGCTCGATCTTCCACCGCAAGAACTACTTCTATCCGGACCTGCCGAAGGGCTACCAGGTCTCGCAGTACGACATCCCGATCTGCTCGGGCGGCCATCTCGGCGACGTGCGGATCCACCGCGCGCATCTGGAGGAGGACGCGGCGAAGCTGATCCACGTCGGCTCCAGCGGCCGCATCCACGGCGCCGACGCCTCCGTCGTCGACTTCAATCGCGGCGGCACGCCGCTGGTCGAGATCGTCACCGAGCCGGACGTCAAGTCGGCCGCGCAGGCGCGCGAGTGGCTGACGCTGCTGCGCACGACGCTGCGCCAGCTCGGCGTCTCGGACGTGAACATGGAGGAGGGCTCGCTGCGCTGCGACGCCAACGTCTCGATCCGGCCGGTCGGCAGCGACGTGCTCGGCACCAAGACCGAGCTGAAGAACATGAACTCCTTCCGCTATCTCGAGCGCGGCGTCGAGGCGGAGATCGCCCGCCAGATCGCGCTCGTCGAGAGCGGGGAGGAGGTCGTCCAGGAGACGCTCCACTACGACCCCGTCTCCGGCGCGATCTCGTCGCTGCGCTCGAAGGAGGAGGCGCACGACTATCGCTACTTCCCCGAGCCGGACCTCGTCCCGGTCGTGCTGACCGAGGAGATGATCGCGGCGGCGAGAGCGGAGCTGCCGGAGCTGCCGGCGCAGCGCGCCGAGCGCTACGAGCAGCAGCTTGGCCTCAGCGCCGACAGCGCGCGCCTGTTCGCCTTCCGCTCCGAGCTGGGTGACTACTTCGAGGCGGCGCTGGCGTCTGACGCGGACACCGGCGATGGCGGCGCGCAGCCTCTCGCGAACTGGATCTCCGGCGAGCTGGTCGCGCGGATCGGCGACGAGGACCCGGCGTCCTCGAAGGTGACGCCGCAGGCGATCGCGCAGCTCGCTGCGCTCGTGCGCTCGAAGGCCGTGACGCAGGGCGCGGCCAAGCAGGTGCTCGACAGACTGGTGGCAGACGGCGGCGAGCCGAACGCGATCGTCGAGGCCGAGGGGCTCGGCGCGATCGGCGGCGGCGACGAGCTGGCCGACGTCGTCAAGCGCGCGCTGGAGTCCGACCCGGCCGCGGTCGAGAAGCTGAAGGCCGGCAACATGAAGGCGATCGGGCCGATCGTCGGCTTCGTGATGCGAGAGACGAAGGGCCGCGCCGACGGCGGCGAGGTCAACCGTCTCGTGCGCGAGCAGCTCGGGCTTTGACGCGGCGCGGCGCGTCTGCGGCGCGCCCGATGACTTCCCGGCCGTCCGTTCGTCTGAGGTGAGGAAGGCGCGCTCCTCGGCGCGCGCATCCCGACCCGGAAGGACCCCACCATGGCAACGGTCGTAGCTGAGATGACGATGTCGCTCGACGGCTTCGTCACGCACCCCGTCGACGGCGTCGAGCATCTGTTCGGTTGGTACGAGGACGGCGACGTCGAGACGCGGACGCCCGGCGCCGGCGGGCCGGACGCGTTCCGCACCTCGGCGGCGAGCGCCGGCTACCTGCGCGAGATGATGGCGAGCCTCGGCGCGATCGTCTCCGGCCGGCGGCTGTTCGACGTCGCCGGCGGCTGGGGCGGAAGCCATCCGCTCGGCGTGCCGGTCGTCGTCGTCAGCCACAGCGTCCCGGACGGCTGGCCGAGAGACGGCGCGCCGTTCACGTTTGTGGACGACGTCGCGACCGCGGTCGAGCAGGCGTCGGCGATCGCCGACGACGGGATCGTCGGCGTCGGCGGCGCGAACGTCGCGCAGCAGTGCCTCGACCTCGGGCTGCTCGACGAGGTCCGCGTCAACCTCGTGCCGGTGATGCTCGGCGAGGGCGTGCGCTTCTTCGAGCACTTCGCCAGAACGCCGATCTTCTTCGAGACGCCGCGCGTGATCGAGGGGGACGGGGTGACGCACCTCTCCTACCGATACGCCAGGTAACCCCACCGCCCGAGGGAGTACGCTTCGGGGTATGTCCATCGAAGGCTACAAAGAGCCCGAAAAGCCGTCGATCATCAAGAAGGGCGTCGCGGCGCTCATCCTGATCGTCGTCGTCGTGGTGCTGGCGAAGATCCTGCTCAGCTTCCTGGCAGGCATACTCTGGCTGGTCATCGCGGTCGTCGTGATCGGCGCGCTCCTGTGGGCCGCCAACACCCTGCTCTGAACCCTGGATTCCGATGGCGTTCCTCGTCATCCTGCTGTGCTTTGGCCTCGCCGGCGGCATCGTCGGCCGGGTCAAGGGCAGCTCGTTCTTCATCTGGTTCCTGGTCTCGTTCTGCCTGCCGTTCTTCGGGCTCGCGGCGGCGCTGCTCTACCGCTTCGAGTCGAACGAGCTGCGGCGCCAGTGCCCCGGCTGCGGCAAGGTCGTGAAGATCTACGACGCGCTCTGCACCAGCTGCGGCACCGAGCTGGAGTTCCCGGACACCGCGATCGCATCCGAGAACCAGGTCGCGATCGCGCGCGAGCGGCGCGCGGCGGCGACGCCGCGCGCATAACGGCGCGGCACGCAAATCTCCCGCTGACACGCGTCTTCGCGCCTGCGGGCAGCCCCGGGCGGGGGCGAATCCGCTGGTAGACTGGCCCGATCCTGCGCGCGCCCCCGGCGGCGCGCGCTCCCGGTTTCCGAGCCTTTCGAAAGGAGGCGAGCGCTGATGCGTGCAGTCGACGCCCTGATGGAATGCCTGAAGGCGGAGGGTGTCGAGGTCGTATTCGGGCTGCCCGGCGGCGCGAACCTCCCGACCTACGACGCCTTCTACGACGCGGGGATCCGCCACATCCTCGTCCGTCATGAAGCCGGCGGCGGCCACGCCGCCGAGGGCTATGCGAAGGCGACCGGCAAGGTCGGCGTCGCGTTCGGCACCTCCGGTCCCGGCGCGACGAACCTGATCACGCCGATCGCCGACGCGATGATGGACTCGGTCCCGGTCGTCTTCATCACCGGCCAGGTGCGCACGGAGCTGATCGGGACGGACGGCTTTCAGGAGGCGGACATGCTCGGCATGACGCTCCCGATCGTCAAGCACTCGTTCATGATCCAGCACCCGCTGGAGATCCCGCGCGCGATCCACGAGGCGTTCCACCTCGCGCGCACCGGCCGGCCCGGCCCGGTCCTCGTCGACATCCCGCAGGACCTGTCGCGCGCGGACATCCCGTACGAGCCCGTCACCGACGTGCGCCTGCCCGGCTACCAGCCGACGACCGAGGGCAATCAGAAGCAGATCCGCCTCGCCGCCAAGGCGCTCGCGAACGCGCGCCGGCCGGTTCTCTACGCCGGCGGCGGCGTCGTCAACGCGAACGCGGCCGAGGAGCTGCGCGAGCTGGCGCTGAGCGACCGCTTCCCCGTCACCAGCACGCTGATGGCGCTCGGCGCCTTCCCGGCGCCGCACGACCAGTGGCTCGGCATGCTCGGCATGCACGGCACGCGCGCGGCGAACTACGCGATGGACGAGGCCGACCTGATCGTCGCGATCGGCGCCCGCTTCGACGACCGCGTCACCGGCAAGCTGTCGGAGTTCGCGCCGCGGGCGAAGTTCATCCACATCGACATCGACCCCGCCGAGATCTCCAAGAACGTCCCGGCGCACATCCCGATCGTCGGCGACGCGAAGAACATCCTCGCGAGGCTCACGAGCGAGTATCGCGCGCTGTCGGCCGACAGAGGCCGGCTCGAGGACTGGTGGTCGCGGATCTACGGCTGGCAGCGCCAGTACCCGCTCAGATATGAGGACTCGGCCGACAGAGAGATCACGCCGCAGTGGGCGGTCCAGGCGATCCACGAGGCGACCGGCGGCGAGGCGATCGTGACCTCCGACGTCGGCCAGCACCAGATGTGGACGGCGCAGTACTACGACTTCCCGCAGCCGCGCCGCTGGATCAACTCCGGCGGGCTCGGGACGATGGGCTTCGGCGTCCCGGCCGCGATGGGCGCGGCCGTCGGTCAGCCCGACCGCACGGTCGTCTGCGTCGCCGGTGACGGCTCGGTGCAGATGAACGCCCAGGAGCTGGCGACCTGCGCGCAGAACAGAATCCCGATCAAGGTGATCATCCTCAACAACGGCTTCCTCGGCATGGTCCGCCAGTGGCAGGAGCTGTTCTGGGACAACCGCTACTCGCAGGTCGACCTCGGGCAGTTCCCCGACTTCGTCAAGCTCGCGGAGGCGTACGGCTGCACCGGCGTGCGGCTGACCGACAAGACGTCGCTCGTGGAGGACCTCAGAGCGGCGATCGCGACCGACGGCCCGGTGGTCGTCGACGTCCGCGTCACGAGAGAGGCGAACGTGTATCCGATGATCTCGCCCGGCCAGGCCGCGCGCGACATGGTGGGCTAGGTGACAGTCATGGGCGAACCCGGAACGCAGGAACTGATCAGCCTCGACGACCTGGAGGCGGCGGGCGGTCTGATGACCGGCCGCAAGCACATCCTCTCGATCCTCGTCGAGAACAAGCCGGGCGTGCTGACGCGCGTCGCAGGCCTGTTCGCGCGGCGCGCGTTCAACATCGACACGCTCGCCGTCGGCCCGACCGACGACCCGAGCATCTCGCGGATCACGCTGACGCTCGACGGGGCGGTCCACCCGATCGACCAGGTCACCAAGCAGCTGCACAAGCTCGTCAACGTGCTGAAGATCCGCGACCTCGAGCCGACCGAGACGCTTGCGCGCGAGCTGGCGCTGTTCAAGCTCGCGGCCGACGGCGCCGGTCGCGCCGAGGTGCTGCAGATCTGCGAGATCTTCCGCGCCAAGATCGTCGACGTCGCGAAGCGCTCGGTGATCGTCGAGATCACCGGCACGACCGAGAAGATCGAGGCGTTCGAGCGGCTGATCCGCCCGTTCGGCCTGATCGAGATGGCGCGCACGGGCGAGATCGCGATCTCCCGCGGGCGCAGCGAGACCTAGAACGATCTGACAGCGGGTAGGACCGCTTTCATGAGGATCGGCACGCGCGCGCGGACCGGCAGCCACGAGTGGCTCGACCGGGCCGCGCGCGAGCTGCTCGCGAGACGGGTGGAGGAGGCGGTCAGGCGCGCTCGCGCGCGCGGCGCCGCCGGCGAGGTGCTGGCCGCCGTGACGGTGCAGGCGCGCGGCGTCGACCCGAGCGCCGTCGTCGCCGCGTCGCGGCGCGACGGTGAGCCGTGGTTCGCGCTCGAGCAGCCCGACCGCGACGCGACGGCGCTCGCGGCGCTCGGCTGCGTGCGCGCGGTCGAAGCGTCCGGCGCGGACCGCTTCGCGGAGGTCGCGCGGACGTGGCGGGCGCTCGCGGCCGACGCGGTCGCCGACCCGCCGGACGGCCCGGCGGGCGCCGGCCTGGTCGCCGTCGGCGGCTTCGCGTTCGCCCCGCACGGCGGCGAGTCGCCGGCGTGGAGCGGCTTCGCGCCCGCGTCGCTGCACGTCCCGCAGGTCGCGTTCGCACGCCGCGGTGCCGACGTTCGGCTGACGGTCGCGGCGCTCGCGACGCCCGACGACACGCCGGAAGGGCTGCTGGAGGGGATCGAGGAGCGGCTGGCGGGGCTGACGCGCGCCGACGCGATGCCGCTGCTGGACCCGGCGCCCGCGGGCAGGTACCGCGTCGTCAGCGCGATGCCGCCCGAGCACTACGAGAGCGCGGTGCAGCGCGGCGTCGAGCGGATCGCCGCGGGCGAGGTCGAGAAGGTCGTGCTCGCCCGCGAGGTGCAGGTCCACGCGCCGGTCGCGCACGATCCCGGCGCCGTCTTCGGCGCGCTGCGGGACGCCTTCCCCGGCTGCTTCGTCTATGCGGTCGGCCGTGGCGCGGCGACGTTCGTCGGCGCGACGCCGGAGCTGCTGGTGCGGCGCGACGGCGAGCGCGCCTCGACCGTCGCGCTCGCCGGCTCGACCCGCCGCAGCGCCGATCCGGCGGTCGACGACCATCTCGGCGAGGCGCTGCTGCGCAGCGACAAGAACCGCTCCGAGCAGGCGATCGTCACGCGCCGGATCGCGCGCGCGCTGCGGCCGCACAGCGTCTGGGTGACGGCGGCCCCCGAGCCGGTCGTCGTCAAGGTGGCGAACATCCAGCACCTCGCGACGCCGATCCGCGCGCAGCTCTCGCGCCCGCTCGGCGCGATCGCGCTGACCGAGCTGCTGCATCCGACCCCCGCGGTCGGCGGCGAGCCGTTCGCGACCGCCGAGCGGCTGATCCCGCAGCTGGAGGGCTTCGACCGCGGCTGGTACGCCGGCCCCGTCGGCTGGACGGACGCCAACGGCGACGGCGAGCTGTGCGTCGCGCTGCGCTGCGCGCTCCTACGCGGCCAGATCGCGCACTGCTACGCCGGCGTCGGCGTCGTGCGCGACTCCGACCCCGCGGCCGAGCTGGCCGAGACGGAGGTCAAGCTGCAGGCGCTGCTGCCGGTTCTCGCCGGTTGACTGAAAAACAGAGTGTAGATAGCGTCGCTTCGACAAGTCCAGCAGGACGACCGGAGGAGCGGTACGCAATGCGAAGGCTCTCAATGTGCGCGGCGGCAGCTGCGGTCGTGCTCGCCATGGTGGCGAGCACGGCGTCGGCGGCACTCACGTTCGCGCCGGCCGGCGGGATAACCGCCACGTCGATAGGCAACATCGCACTCAACGTGCCGATTGGTGCAATAACGTGCAGCTACGTGCTGAGAGGCACGCTGAACGCAGGGCCGATAGACAGAGGCGACCTAGGCAGACCAGTCGGCAGCATCGCCGCCGTGACGATCGCGCCGAACCCGTGCTCGGGCATCGCGGTCTCGATACTAGATCTGCCGTGGATCATGCAGTACTCGGGCCCCGGCGCCGCGGGCAAGTACCTATTCACGATCCTAGGATTCAAGCTGCTACTGACCGCGAGCGGCGGGACGGTCAGATGCCTATACGCCGGGAACGTGGGGATCGAGTACAACAACGCCAACGGCCAGGCGACGATACTAGCCAACAATCTGGTCGGTCTCCGGCTAGGAGGAGGGCCAGCGATCTGCGGCAACGCCGGCCTCCAGGGCATGGGCTTCCAGTTCAGCAGAATCGGCGCCGTCTTCCCGCAGGGCGCGGGGGCATAGCGCACCCGCAGGAGCTGGCGCTGGTCGCCGCGCGGGGCCACTTCGCGCGGCTCCGGCGTCAGCTCCTGCGGCGGCCGCTTCAGTCGCCGCCGCGCGGCGGCAGCTCGGCCTTGCGCCACAGCCCGATCACGTCGCGCACGGTCGCGGTGCGGTAGGAGATGCGGCTGTCGAGCGGGCGCAGCTCCAGCTCGAAGCGGCCGCTGTCGCGCTGGTCGAGCGAGATCACGAGCGCGTGGAAGCGGCGGCCCTTGCGGTCGACCTCGACGACGTCGCCGGGCGCGATGCCCTTGGAGGAGACACGCCGCTTCGGCGCGGGCGCGGCCGACGGCGGGGAGGCCGGCTCGTCGAAGTCGAGGAAGCTGATCTGCGTGTCGGACACGGCGCCGAACGGTAGTCGCCGCCGCGGCGGATCAGCCGCTCGCCAGCTCGGCGCGGACCGCGTCCCAGACGCGTCGATGCAGCACGACGTTCTGCTCGCGATCGGTGCGCGCCTGGAGGATCGTCACGCCGGCGCCCGGACGCGTCGCGCCGCCCAGCTCGGCGCGCAGGTCCGCGGCGGTCTCGAGCAGCGCGTGGCGGGCGCCGTAGAGCGCCGCGGCGGCGGCGAAGTCGAGCCCGTGCGGCGTCGCGACGTGCTCCTCGAACGCGTCCGTCTGCGAGGCGACGGGGAGGAAGTGGAAGATCCCGCCGCCGTCGTTGTCGACGAGCACGATCGTCAGGTCGAGCGCGTGGCGGCGGGCGGACAGCAGTGCGGAGAGGTCGTACGCGAGCGCGACGTCGCCGATCAGCAGCACGACGGGCCCGCGGCCGGCCGCGGCGGCGCCGAGCGCGCTCGCGACCGTGCCGTCGATGCCGTTCGCGCCGCGGTTGGAGAGGATCCGCGGCGCACTCGCGGCACCTGGCGCCACGGCGGCGAACGTCTCGACGTCGCGGATCGGCATGGAGGCGGCGACGAACAGCGTCGCGCCCGGAGCCAGCGCGGCGACCAGTTCGCGCGCGACGAGCGGCTCGTTGAGCGGCGCGCTCGCCGCCGTCGCGCTCGCGGCGGGCCCGCCCGAGGAGGCAGCACCGGTCGGCGTCGCGCCCGCGACCGTCGCACTCGCCGACGTGGCACCGCTCGGCGCCTCGCCCGCATCGGTCCCGATCGTCGCGTCGATCGCGCGCGCGGCGGCGGCGTCCGCTGCACGCCAGCGCTCCAGCCAGGCCGGGTCGCCGGCGTCTGCGTGCGCGCCAGTGAGCGCGCTGAGCGCGACCGGAAGCGAGCCCTCGACCCGCTCGCTCACGACGCCGTCGGGGTCGTGCCACGAGCCCTCGGGGTCCAGCGCGATCTGCGGCACGTCCGGCGGCAGCGTGGCCAGCCACGCGCGCAGCGGCTTCGAGGTCGGCAGGTCGCCGACGCGGACGACGAGGTCCGGAACGGCGCTCGCCGCGAAGCCGGGATCGCGCAGCAGCGCGTCGTAGTGGGCGACGGCGGCGGTGCCTGCGCGGGCGCCGGAGAGCGGGTCGGCGAGCAGCGCGTAGCCGGCCGCCTCCGCGAACCGCACGACCGCCGCCGGCACGGCCTCGCCGCGCTCGGTGCGCCCCGCGACGATCACACCGTGCCGCGCCGGCACGATCCCAAGCTCCGGCGCGTCGGCGGGCAGCGGCACGCGCGTCCGCGCCACCCACGGCCGCCCGCCGCCCCGGCCCGGCGCGGGGTCGTCTGGGAGAGGCCCGTCGAGCACGAGCGGTTCGCGCAGCGGGACGTTCAGATGCACGACGCCGGGGCGGCCGTCCTGCGCGGTCCAGACCGCGCGGCAGGCGAGCTGGCGCATCCAGCGCACGCGTGCCGCGGTCGCCGCGCCGACGACGCCGACCTCGACGAACTGCTTCGCCGCGCCCCCGAACAGCTTGACCTGGTCGATCGTCTGGCCGGCGCCGACGTCGCGCAGCTCCGGCGGGCGGTCCGCCGTCAGCACGATCAGCGGGACGCGCGCCTCCGCCGCCTCGATCACGGCCGGCGCCAGCTCCGCCGCCGCGGTCCCCGACGTCACCGCGATCGCGACCGCGCGGCCGGTCTGCTTCGCCAGCCCGACGGCGAAGAAGCCCGCGACGCGCTCGTCGACGTGCGACCACGCGCGCAGCCCGGGCCCGCGCGCGAGCGACAGCACGAGCGGCGTCGAGCGCGAGCCGGGGGAGGTGCACGCGTCGGTCACGCCGCAGCGCGCCAGCTCGTCGCAGAAGGCGCGCAGGAGGACGTAGGTGTCGGTGGCGGTCGTGGTCATGTACACATCCGTGCGATGGCGGCTCGTGCGACGATCGTCCTGCTCCACGGCTTCACCCAGACCGGGCGCAGCTGGGATCCCGTCGTCGCGGCGTCGGCCGAACGCTATCGCGCGCTCGCGCCGGACCTCCGCGGCCACGGCGCGGCGTCGGCGAGACGGCCCGTCGACTTCGCCTCGATCGAGGCCGACGTGCTCGCGCTCGCGCCGCCTCGCTTCACGCTCGCGGGCTACTCGATGGGCGGGCGGATCGCGCTCGACCTGGCGCTGCGCGGCGACGGCACCGGCGCCGCGCAGGAGCGGATCGAGCGGCTCGTGCTGATCGGTGCCAGTCCGGGCCTGGAGGATCCCACCGAGCGCGCCGCCCGCCGCGCCGCCGACGATGCGCTCGCGCACGAGATCGAGCGCGACGGCGTCGAGCCGTTCGCGCGGCGCTGGGCGGCGCAGCCGCTGTTCGCCGGTCAGCCGCCGGTGGTCGCGGCGGCCGCGCACGCCGAGCGGCTGCGCTCGACGCCGGACGGCCTCGCCGCGTCGCTGCGCGGCGTCGGCACCGGCGCGATGGAGCCGCTGTGGGACGACCTGCCGGCGTTGCGCGTCCCCGTCGCGCTGATCGCCGGCGAACGCGACGCGAAGTTTCGTGCGATCGCCGAGCGGATGGCGGAGCGGATCCCGCACGCAGAGCTGCACGTCGTGAGCGGCGCCGGCCACGCGGTGCAGCTGGAGCGCCCGGAGGTGGTCGCGGCGCTGCTCTGACACGGCGCGCGGGTTCATCCCGAATCCCTCCGCGCCACCCCTCGACGCGGCGTACGGTCGGCTCCATGCTTTCCACCGATTTGCGGTCGGGACGAGGCGTGCCCGGCCTTCTCCTCGCGGCTGCAGCGGTGCTCGCGGCCCCCGCGGTCGCCTCCGCCGCACCCTCCATGTCAGTCCTCGCGAGAGGGATCGACAACCCACGCCAGGTCGCGCTCGCGCCCAACGGCACGCTCTACGTGGCCGCGGCCGGCAAGGCCGGAGGCTCCTGCGCCGGCCCCAGAAGATCGCCGACCTGCATCGGCTTCTCCAGCAAGATCCTCGCGATCTCGCCCGGCGGCGCCAAGCGCACGGTCGCGAGCGGGCTGCTGTCGATCGGCGGGCAGGACGGCACCTTCACCGTCGGCGCGGACAGCGTCGCGATCGGCCCCGACGGGCGCGTCATCACCGCGATCACGTCCGGCACGCCCAGAGACGTCGCCTCCGCGCCGAGAAGAGCGCGCGACCAGGCGGGCGACCTCCTGCGCCTGCTGCCCAGACCGCTGACCGACGTCGCCTCGGTCGACACGTTCGAGTTCGTCCACAACTCCGACGGCGTCAGAGGCGATCGCAACTCCGACCCCTACGGCGTGCTCGCGCTCGACGGTCGCGACATCGTCGCCGACGCCGGCGCGAACGCGATCCTCCAGGTGAGAGGCAGAGAGGTCTCGCTGCTCGCCGTCGACAGAGGCTCCGGCAGACGGCAGCGCGTCCCGACCTCGCTCGCGCTCGGCCCGGACGGCTCGATCTACGTCGGCGAGCTGGCGGAGGCGTTCGGCACCGGCGGCGCGCGCGTGCTGAAGATCCCGCCGCAGGGCGGCAGACTGACCGTCGTCGCGACCGGCTTCACCGCGATCACCGGGCTCGACTTCGGTCCTGACGGCTCGATGTACGTGACGCAGCTGAGCACGAACCTCAGATCGCAGAGCGCGCCGGGCGCCGTCACACGGGTCGCGCCCGACGGCAGACGCACCACCTTCGCGCCGAGAGGGCTGCTGTTCCCGCAGGGCGCCGCGGTCGCGGACAACGGCGACGTCTACGTCTCCAACCTCTCCGTCCTGCCGGCCACGACGCCGAGAAGAAGCCCGTTCAGAAGAGCGGGCGGGGAGGTCGTGAGGATCAGCGGCCTCTAGCAACTGCATTGACCCCGGTCGTCTCGCGGATATACGGTGCGACGACACGCGTGAACGGAGAGCGACGATGACCGGGGTCCTGTACAAGCTGGGCCGGCTGTGCGTGCGGCACCGGCTGGCGGTGCTGCTCGCGTGGGTCGCGGTGGCGGTCGGGCTGGGCGTCGCCGCCAGCTCGCTCGGCTCGCAGGCGAGCGACAACATCAGCCTGCCGGGCACCGGCAGCGAAGAGGTGACCGACCTGCTCGAGCGCGGCTTCCCGTCGCAGGCGAACGGGTCGAGCCCGATCGTGCTGAAGGCGACGAGCGGGAAGGTGACGGACTCCAGATACTCGAGCGCGATCAGCGACTCCGTGAGCGCGCTGGAGAAGGACCAGTACGTCGCGAAGGTGATCAGCCCGCTCAGCAGCGACGGCGCCGGGCAGGTCTCCAGAGACGGCACCGTCGCGTACATCTCCGTCTTCCCGGACCGCAGCCTCGGCGACGTCACGATCGACGACGCGCAGGAGATCCTCGACAAGGCCGACCCCGCGAAGAAGGCGGGCCTGGAGACCTCCGCCGGCGGTCCGCTCGGCTCCAAGCTGTCCAAGCCGGAGACGGAGAAGAGCGAGGTCGTCGGCCTGACGTTCGCGCTGATCGTGCTGGTGTTCACGTTCGGCACGTTCGTCGCGATGGGCCTGCCGATCGTCTCCGCGCTGATCGGCGTGATCGCCGGCACGTCGGGCATCACGCTGCTCAGCCACCTGACGGAGGTGCCGACCTCGGCGCCGACGCTGGCGATCATGCTCGGCCTCGGTGTCGGGATCGACTACGCGCTCTTCATCCTCACGACGCACCGCGACACGCTCGCGAGGGGGATGGAACCGGGCGAATCGGTCGCGCGCGCGGTCGCGACGTCCGGCGGCGCGGTGCTGTTCGCCGGCTGCACCGTCGTCGTGGCGGTCTGCTCGCTCGCGGTCGCCGGCATCCCGCTCGTCACGACGCTCGGCCTCACGACCGGGCTGATGGTCGCGCTCGCGATGATCTGCGCGCTGACGCTGCTGCCGGCGATACTCGCGCTCGTCGGCACGCGCGTGAACGCGCTGCCGCTGCCGGGGCGCAGACCGGCCGAGGCCGCCGACCTCGAGCACAGCCGCTGGGCGCGCCTCGCGCGCTGGATCGTCCACCGCCCGTTCATCGCGGTCGCGATCGCGCTGGCGATCATGATCCCGCTCTCGATCCCCGCCCTCTCGCTCCACTTCGGGCAGGCCGACACCGGCGCGCTGCCGAAGGACGAGACGGCGCGGCAGGCGTACGACGCGATCACGGAGGGCTTCGGCGTCGGCGCCAACGGGCCGGTCGTGATCGCCGCGAGACTCGCGAGACCGGCGCAGCCGGACGATCCCGGTCTCGCGAGACTGCAGCAGGCGGTCGGCGGCGCCGCCGGCGTCGCGGCGGTCACGCCGGTCGCGCTCGACGGACCGGGGCAGATCGCGACGTTCAACGCGATCCCGAGAACGGCGCCGTCGGACACGGCGACCGAGGACCTCGTCAACAACCTGCGCGACGACACGATCCCGGCCGCCACGCAGGGCGCGGGGATCGCCGCCTCCGTCGGCGGCTCGACCGCCGCGTCGATCGACCTCGCCGAGGAGATCTCCGACAAGCTGCCGGAGACGATCCTCGTGATCATCGCGCTCAGCTTCGTGCTGCTGACGATCGCCTTCCGCTCGCTGCTGATCCCGCTGAAGGCCGCCGTCATGAACCTGCTGTCGATCGGCGTCGCGTACGGCGTCGTGGTGATGGTCTTCCAGTACGGGTGGTTCGCCGGTGCCGTCGGGCTCGACGGTGCGGTGCCGATCGTCAGCTACCTGCCGCTGCTGATGTTCGCCGGCCTGTTCGGCCTCTCGATGGACTACGAGGTGTTCCTGATGAGCCACGTGCAGGAGCACTACCGCTCGGGCGCCTCGCCGCGCGACGCGATCGTGCGCGGGCTGGCCGAGAGCGCGCGCGTGATCACGGCGGCGGCGCTGATCATGGTCAGCGTCTTCGCCAGCTTCATCCTCAACGGCGACCCGACGATCAAGCAGTTCGGCGTCGGCCTGTCGGTCGCGGTGATCGTCGACGCGACGCTCGTGCGCTGCCTGCTCGTGCCGGCGGTGATGGCGCTGATGGGCAGAGCGGCATGGTGGATCCCCGGCTGGCTGGACCGGATCCTGCCGCGCATCAGCGTCGAGGGCCACGGCTACTTCGACGACGCCGACACGCCGCCGCCTCCGCCTACGCCCGGACCCCCAGCCCCGGCCCCGTCGGGACCCGCATGACGCCGTCGCGCACCGCCAGCGCCGGGTCGAGGTCGAGCCCGTCGAAGCCGTCGAGCGTCGCGAGCCCGCAGGGGCGCAGCGGCCCGAGCGCGGCGGCGGCGTGCAGCGCGCCGGCGATCCCGAGCGGGCCGTCGAGGGTCGAGGCGAGGTAGACCTCGCTGCCGGCGGCGCGGGCGCGCTCGGCCGCCTCGATCAGCCCGCTGATGCCGCCACAGCGGCTCAGCTTGAGGCAGACCGCGCGCGTCGCACCAGCCTCGACGGCGCCAGGGCCGGCGGCGCTCTCGTCGATCGCGATCGTCATGCCGTCCGGCGCGTCCGCCTGCACGGCGCGCAGCTGCTCGACGCCGTGGACCGGCTCCTCGCACAGCTCGATCCCGACCGGCTCGAGCGCGCGCAGGTTCGCCAGCGCCTCCTCGACCGTCGTCCACGCGCCGTTCGCGTCGACGCGCAGCGCGACGTCCGCGCCGACGGCGGCGCGCACCGCCGCGAGACGGCCGGCGTCGTCGCCGATCCCGACCTTCAGCTTGAGGCAGCGGAAGCCGCGCGCGACGGCCGCGGCGGCCTCGGCGGCGGCGCCGGCGCGGTCGGTCGCGCCGATCAGCGCGTTGACGGCGACGGCCGCGCCGCCGTGCGCGCCGAGCAGCTCCGCGACCGGGACGCCGGCTCTGCGCCCTTCGCGGTCCCACAGCGCGAGGTCGATCGCCGCGATCGCCTGCGGCAGCACGGCCGCGGAACGGCACTCCGCGAGGATCTGCGCACGCGGCAGGCCCTCCGCCTCGCGCAGGATCGGCCGGCAGTCCTCCAGCGCCGCGTGGACGTCGTCCAGCTCGACGCCGTCGTAGGAGGTCAACGGCGCCGCCTCGCCGGCGCCCGCGACGCCGTCCGCGCCGAACACGAGCACGTCGAGCAGCTCGCGCTCGGCGACGGTGCCGTGCGCGGTCTCCAGCGGCGTCTTCAGCCGCAGCCGGCGCGGGGCGATCGCGAGGCGCACCGGGCCGGTCGTCCCTCGCTAGCTCAGCAGGACGCCGGCGGACAGCAGGACGCAGAAGATCAGCGACAGCATCCCGGTTCTCGCCAGCGCCTCGTTGAGCGAGGGCCCGTCGGTGCGGTTGCGGACGATCCTCACGACCGGCGCGGCGAGCGGGACGCTCAGCAGCGGAAGCAGGACCCACGGCGCGAGCGGCCCGAAGATCCAGGTGATCGGGGTGCACAGGTACGCGCCGTACACCATCGCCGCGAACAGGACGCGGGACTTCTCGCGGCCGAGCCGCACCGCGAGCGTCTTCTTGCCCGCCCTGCGATCCGTGTCCATGTCGCGGTAGTTGTTGACGACGAGCACGGCAGAGGCGAGCAGGCCGACCGGCACGGCGAGCGCGAACGCCTCCCACTCGAGCGTCTCGGTCTGCACGAAGTAGGAGCCGGCGACCGCGACGATCCCGAAGAAGAGGAAGACGAACAGCTCCCCGAGGCCGTCGTAGCCGTACGGGCGCGGCCCGCCGGTGTAGAGCACGCCGGCGATGATCGAGGCGACGCCGACGAGCAGCAGCTGCCAGCCGGCGACGGCGATCAGGTACGCGCCGCAGACGACCGCCAGCCCGAACGTGACGTAGGTCGCCACCAGCACCTGCCGCGGGGGCACGAGCCCGCCGGCGGTGACGCGCACGGGGCCGAGGCGGTCCTCGGTGTCGGCGCCGCGGCGCGCGTCAGAGTAGTCGTTGGAGAGGTTCGCCCCGACCTGGATGAAGAGCGCGCCGAGCAGCGCCGCGACGAAGCGCAGCGGATGGAACGTGTCTTCGTAACCGGCGAGCGCCGTGCCGACGAAGACGGGCGCGAGCCCGACCGGCAGCGTCCGCAGGCGCGCGGCCATCAGCCAGATGCGGACGATGCTCGGTGAGGCGGTGTCGGCGGACATCTGCTGATCAGGCTACGGACGCCGGGGGAACTGCGAGAAGTCGGGCTGGCGCTTCTCGAGGAACGCGGTGCGGCCCTCTCTCGCCTCCTCGCCGGCGTAGAGCAGGAGGTTGGTGTCGTGCGCGAGCTGCTGGATCCCCGCGAGCCCGTCCTCGTCGGCGTTGAAGCTCGCCTTCAGCAGACGCAGCGCCATCGGCGACAGCGCGAGCATCTCGCGGCACCAGTCGACCGTCGTCGCCTCCAGCTCCGCGTAGGGCACGACGGTGTTGACGAGCCCCATCTCCAGCGCCTCCTGGGCGCCGTACTGACGGCACAGGAACCAGATCTCCTTCGCCTTCTTGAGTCCGACCTGGCGGGCGAGCAGGCCGGCGCCGAAGCCGCCGTCGAACGAGCCGACGCGCGGGCCGGTCTGCCCGAAGCGCGCGTTGTCGGCGGCGATCGTGAGGTCGCAGACGATGTGGAGGACGTGGCCGCCGCCGATCGCGTAGCCCGCGACCATCGCCACGACGGGCTTCGGCAGCCGGCGGATCTGGACGTGCAGGTCGGTGACGTGGAAGCGGCCGACCGCCGCGTTGCCGCCGACTCTGTAGCCCGAGTCGCCGCGGACGCGCTGGTCGCCGCCGGAGCAGAACGCCTTCTCGCCCTCGCCGGTGAGGATGATCGCCCCGACCGACGTGTCCTCCCGCGCCCGCTCGAACGCGTCGGACAGCTCGATCACGGTCTCGGGCCGGAACGCGTTGCGCACCTCCGGCCGGTCGATCGTGATCTTCGCGATCCCGTCGTCGGACAGCTCGTAGCGGATGTCGGTGTAGTGGTGGGCAGTCGTCCAGTCCATGGCCCCACACCCTAATGCGCTCGCGTCCGCGAAGCGCCTGCGCGCGACCCGGCGCAGCGGCGCGCCACGAACCGCTGAAAACCATTGCGACGTGTGCTTACGGGGAGTAGCGTCGGAGGAGGCGCCGGCGCGCCGGCCGGTGCGGCATTCCCCGGCACCAGGAGGTGGTCGCATGGCATGGCAGCTCGCCGGCACCTACTTCGAGAACTGCAACTGCGACGTCGCGTGCCCGTGCACGGTCACGTCGCTGCAGCTTCCCGCGACGAACGAACGCTGCAACGCGGTCCTCGCATTCCACGTCGAGTCCGGCGAGGTGGACGGGGTCGCGCTCGACGACCTGACGCTGGTCCTGGTCGGCGACACGCCCGGACAGATGACGGACGGAGGCTGGCGCGTCGCGCTCTACATCGACGAGCGCGCCTCGGCCGAGCAGGCGGAGAAGCTGGGCGCCGTCTTCAGCGGCCAGCTCGGCGGGCCGATGGAGCTGCTCGCGCCGCTGATCGGCGAGACGCTGGGCGTCGAGCAGGCGCCGATCACGTACGTCGACGACGCGCGCCTGCACCGCCTGACGGTCGGCGACGCGATCGAGATCGAGATCGAGGACCTGCAGGCTGAGCACCTCGACGAGCCGACGCGGATCGTCAACGTCGAGCATCCGTCGAACACGACCCTCACGCTCTCGCAGGCGAGACGCTCGCGCGTCGACGCGTTCGGAATCCGCTTCGAGGGCAAAGCGGGCTCGTCCGCGCCGTTCTCCTGGGCCGGATGAGCGCCTCCCATCCGCTCCCTGGCGCCGCACGGCTGCGCCGGCAGCAGACGATCGCCTTCGCGCTCGTCGCGGTCGCGCTCGCGGGTTGGATCGTGACCGCGGTGCGGATGGAGGGGATGGACGACGGTCCCGGCACCGCGCTCGGAACGCTCGGCTGGTTCGTCGGCGTGTGGGTCACGATGATGGCGGCGATGATGCTGCCGGCGGTCGTGCCGATGGCGGCCGCGTTCGACCGCGTCGCGCGCTCGCGGGCGACGCCCGGGCGGCTGCCGGCGTTCCTCGCCGGGTACGCCGTCGTGTGGGCGACGTTCGGGCTGTTCGCCTACGGCGTCGATGCGCTCGTGCGCGGTGCCGATCCGGCCTTTCTCGCCTGGGACCGGCAGGGTCCGCTCGTGACCGGTGCGGCGGTCGTCCTCGCGGGGCTCTACGAGCTGACGCCGCTCAAGCTGCGCTGCCTGCGGCACTGCCGCACGCCGCTGCATTTCCTGCTCGGCCGCTGGCGCGACGGCCGCGGCGGCGCGCTGCGGATGGGCGTCGAGCACGGCGCCTGGTGCGCGGGCTGCTGCTGGGCGCTGATGCTGGCGCTGCTCGCAATCGGGCTGATGAGCGTCACGTGGATGGTCGTCGTCGCGGCGATCGTCTTCGTCGAGAAGGCGACCCCGGTTGGCGAGGGCGCCACGCGCGTGTTCGCACTGGCGCTCGTCGCGCTCGGCGTCTGGATCGCGGCCGCGCCCGCGACCGCGCCGGCCGTCACCGAGCCCGGCACGATGCACGGCATGCCGAGCGAGGCGATGCCGGGCGAGGCGATGCCGGGCGAGGCGATGCCGGGCGAGGCGATGCCGTGACGCCGCCCTGAACGGCTGCACTAGCCTGCTGGCCGTATGCACCTCGACGCATGGCTCCCGCGCGCCGCCGCGCTGCGGCCGGACCATCCCGCGCTCGTGACCGCGGCGGGGACCACGACGTACGCGCAGCTGCACGCGGCGGCGAGCGCCGCCGCGGCGGCGCTCGCCGCGCGCGGCGTCGGCCCCGGCGACCGCGTCGCGCTCGCGCTGCCGCCCGGCGAGCCGTTCGTCGCGGCGCTGCACGGATCGCTGCTGCTCGGTGCCGCCGTGCTGCCGATCGACACCCGCCTGTCGCCGGCGGAGCGGGAGCCGCGGACGGCCGGCGCGGCGGTGCTCGTGGACGAACCGCTCGCACGTCCCGCGGGCGCGTCGGACCCCCCGCTGCGCGAGCGACTGGACCCCGGCGCCGTCGCCACCGTCCTCTACACCTCCGGCACGACCGCGGCGCCCAAGCCGGTCGAGCTGACCGTCGCCAACTGGCAGTGGAACGCGCTCGGCTCCGCGCTGGCGCTGGGGCTCGACCCCGCCGACCGCTGGCTCTGCACGCTCCCGCTCAGCCACGTCGGCGGGCTGTCGATCCTGCTCCGCAGCGCGATCTACGGCACGACCGTCGTGCTGCACGAGCGCTTCGAGGCCGAGCGTGCGGCGCACGCGCTCCAGCACGATGGCGTCACGCTCGTCTCGCTCGTCGCCACGACGCTCCAGCGCGTGCTCGACGCCGGCGCCGAGCACCCGCCGCACCTGCGCGTCGCGCTGATCGGCGGCGGGCCGCTGGCGCCGGCGCTCGCCGCGCGCGCCCGCGCCGCCGGCTTTCCGGCTGCGCAGACGTACGGGATGACCGAGGCGTGCTCGCAGGTGACGACGTCGCTCGCGGGCGAGCCGGAGACCGCCGGCCGGCCGCTGACCGGGCAGCAGGTCGAGCTTGCGCCTGACGGCGAGATCCTCGTCAGAGGGGAGACCGTCGCGCGCGGCGCGCTCGCCGCCGACGACTGGCTGCACACGGGCGACCTCGGCGCGCTCGACGCGCGCGGCCGTCTGATCGTGACCGGCCGCAAGGCGGACACGATCGTCAGCGGCGGCGAGAACGTCGCGCCGCAGGAGGTCGAGGCGGTTCTGCTCGCGCACCCGGCCGTCGCCGACGCCGCGGTCCACGGCGTGCCCGACGCGGAGTGGGGGGAGGCCGTCGTCGCGACCGTCGTGCTGCGCGCGCCCGCAGACGGCGCGTCGCCCGCCGGCGCCCGCACGCCGCACACGGCGGCCGCCGCCGCGCCGCCTGGCGCCACCACGCCGCCTGGCGCCACCACGTCGCCTGGCGCCACCACGCCGCCTGGCGCCACCACGTCGCCTGGCGCCACCACGCCGCCCGCCGCCGATGCGCTCGCGGCCGAGCTGCGCGCCCACGTCGCCGCGCGGTTGGCCCGCTTCAAGGTGCCGAAGCGGATCGCCTTCGCCGACTCGCTCCCGCGCACCGCCTCGGGCAAGCTGCTGCGCCGCGCGCTCAGGTAGCCTCGGCGGATGACCGGTCCGGAAGCCGACGAGCCCGACCCCGAACAGCTGCGCGCCGACATGCGCGACCGCTGGGAGCGCTCAGCCGACGGCTGGCGCGAGAGCAGCGCCCGCTTCACCGCGGTCGCGATGGACGTCTCGCGCTGGCTGGTCGACGCGATCGAGCCGCAGCCCGGCCAACGCGTGCTGGAGCTGGCCGCCGGCATCGGCGAGACAGGGTTCCTCGCCGCCGAGCTGATCGAGCCGGGCGGGACGCTGATATCGAGCGACGGCGCCGAGGCGATGCTGCGGCACGCGAGAGAACGCGCCGCCGAGCTGGGCCTGCGCAACGTCGAGTTCAAGCCGATCGACCTCGAGTGGATCGACATGAGAACCGCCGAGGTCGATGCGGTGATCTGCCGCTGGGGCCTGATGTTCGCGCTCGACCGCGACGCCTCGCTGCGCGAGATGCGCCGCGTCCTGCGCCCCGGCGGTCGCGTCGCGCTCGCGACCTGGACCGCCGCCGAACGCAATCCGTGGTCGCGGCTCACGCGTGAGGCGATCTACGACGCGGGACTGATCGACTCGCTCACGATGACGCCGGACCCGTTCGGCATCTCGACGCCGGAGATCGTGACCGGCCTGCTGCAGGAGGCGGGCTTCACCGACATCGAGGTGGAGGAGCTCACGATCGCGTGCCCGTACGCCGGCGTCGCCGACCTGTTCGCCGAGACGAAGTCGCTGTCGCGCCCGTTCGCCGACCTCGTCGCCCCGCTCGACGCGCGCCAGATCGACGACCTCAGAGCGCGCCTGACCGAGAAGACCGCGCCGTACGCCGAGTCCGACGGCTCGTTCAGCCTGCCCGGCGTCGCGCTCGTCGCCGCCGCGGCGGCGTAGCGCCCGTTCGTGCGCGACGCCACAGCGTCAGCGCTGGTCGCCGCCGCTGCGGCCTAACGCGCCGCCGTCGCACGCTCGGCGACCGCGCCCGGCGCGGGCACCTGCGGCGTCGGCACGCCGCGCAGCAGCCGGTTGCGCTCGACCGCCGCGATCACGTCGTAGCTGCGGCGGCTCGACCCGCGCGTCATCCGTTTCGGCGCGACCGTCCGCGCTGCTCGCAGCGAGGCGACCGCGAGCGGGAACGCGACGGCGTGCGCGCGCGTCCAGCGCAGCCCGTACTGCTCGCGGACGCGCGGCGGGAACGAGCCGAGCATCACGAGGTCGTGGACCTGCTTGGCCGGCACCTGACTGCGCGGGAACGGGATCTCGAACGCGATCGCGCGGCCGGTGTAGCGCGCCTCCGGCGTCAGGTGCATCTCACCGCCGGCGAGCCGCGCGTCGTACCACGCCCGGAACGCCGGGTAGTCCGCCGGCGCGGCCTTCAGCGGCATCCCGAAGAGCGCGCCGAAGCGGCGGTACTCCTGCCACAGCGTCTCGCGCTCGGCGTCGCTCAGCCGCCGCACGAGCAGCTCGTGGAACCACAGCGCCGAGTCGAAGGTGACCGCCACGGTCCACAGCATCAGCTCGGGATCGAACGCGGAGTAGTGCGTTCCCGCCGGGAACGCGCCGGCGTCGCTGGGCAGCTCGCCGCTGACGCGGTGGTGGAGGCGGTCGACGCGCTCCAGCATCCGGTCGGCCTCCGCGCGCGTGCCGAAGAAGACGGTCTCGAACGCCGCCGCCGTGCGCGCGAGCCGTCTGAACGGCGCCAGCCGCCCGTTGGACGACTGGATCGTGCCGACGAAGTTGCGCGGGTCGAGCGCGCCGATCGCGAGCGCGCGCTGGCCGTAGAAGAGCCCGACCATGCGCTCCTCGTGCACGCTGCGCAGCAGCGAACGTCCTTCTGGGAAGTATCCGTCGTCCATCCTCAGCCCCGTCGATGTGACTACGTGCGTCGTCAGTCTCGCGGCAGAGCGGGGCGCCTGTCAATGGCAAACGCTCCGAAAACCGTTCATTAGCGGCGTTCCGCTACCCTGCCGCGTCATGTTCTACGACGACGACGCTGATCTCAGATTTCTCGACGGCAAGACCGTCGCGATCATCGGCTACGGCTCCCAGGGCCACGCTCACTCGCTCAACCTCAAGGACTCCGGCGTCCAGGTCGTCGTAGGCCTTCGTCCCGGCTCGTCGAGCGTCGCCAAGGCCGAGGCCAACGGCCTCGAGGTCGTCGCCCCGGTCGACGCCGCCAGCCGCGGCGACGTGATCATGCTGCTCGTCCCCGACGAGCTGCACCGCGACGTCTGGAACGACGTCAAGGACGGCGTCGCCAGCGGCAACATGCTGTTGTTCGGCCACGGCTTCTCGATCCACTACGGCGAGATCGAGCCGCCGGCCGACGTCGACGTCGCGCTCGTCGCGCCGAAGGGCCCGGGCCACCTCGTGCGCCGCCAGTACACCGAGGGCAGCGGCGTCCCCGGCCTGATCGCGATCCACCAGGACGCGACGGGCAACGCCAGAGACATCGCGCTGGCGTACGCGAAGGGCATCGGCTGCACCCGCGGCGGCGTCATCGAGACGACGTTCAAGGACGAGACCGAGACCGACCTGTTCGGCGAGCAGGCCGTCCTCTGCGGCGGCACCTCCGAGCTGGTCCGCGCCGGCTACGACACGCTCGTCGAGGCCGGCTACGACCCGCGCCTGGCGTACTTCGAAGTGCTGCACGAGCTGAAGCTGATCGTCGACCTGATGTACGAGAAGGGCATCGCGGGCATGCGGTACTCGATCTCGAACACGGCCGAGTACGGCGACATCACGCGCGGCAGACGGATCATCGGCGCCGAGACGCGGCAGGCGATGAGAGACATCCTCGGGGAGATCCAGTCCGGCGAGTTCGCGCGCGAGTGGATCGCCGAGAACCGCGCCGGCCAGGAGAACTTCAACCGCATGCGCAAGGAGCAGGCGGGTCACAAGGTCGAGGTCGTCGGCAAGGACCTGCGCGCGCAGATGTCCTGGATCGACACCGACTTCCACGAGTAAGCCGCACACTCTGGCGGCGCCTCGGCGCGCCTGGCTTTGTCCTCGGTCGCTCATGGGCTGGCGCCCACTACGCTCCCTGCGTCCTCGCCAGGCACGCCGATCCGCTCGCCAGAGCGCGCGTCTTTGGCGCTCGCCTAGGCCCCGGCCTTCGCGAGCGCCTGCTCCATCGCCGCCCCCGGCGCTTCGACGACCGGCCCGTGGCCGACCGCGAGGCGTGACGGGTCCAGGCCGCGCAGCGTCCGTGCGGTTGCAAGCGCCGTCGGGCGGTGCCAGCTGAAGAACGTGGGGAAGGGGAACGGCCACTTCGGCTTCCCCGTCGCCTGCATCCCGCCGAGCGTGACCCACGCGTCGCCGGCGATCAGCGTGCGGTCGCGCGTGTCGAGCAGCGCGATCTGCCCGGGCGTGTGGCCCGGCGCCGCGAGCACCTCCAGCGAGCCGACGCGGTCGCCGGCGCTCAGCACGTCGGTCGGGCGCGTCGCGCGTCTGCGGACCGGCCCGCCGCCCATCGGCGGCTCGCCCGGCTCCGGCGTCGTGTCGCCGTCCATCAGTCTCGCCTCACGCGCGCTCACCAGCACCGGCACGTCCGGCAGTGCCGCGTGCAGCTTGTCGAGCGAGCCGGCGTGGTCGTCGTGGCCGTGCGTCAGCACGATCCGGGCGATCGGCTGGCCGAGCGCCTGCGCCCCCGCGAGGATCCCCTTCGCCGCGCCGCTCGCGCCGGTGTCGACGAGCGTCAGCCCGTCGTCCTCGCGCACGAGGTAGACGTTCACCAACCCGAACTGGGTCAGCTTCACGAGGTGGTCGCCATGCGTGCTGCTGTTCATTCCAGATGCCTCCGCGCAGAACGGGTCACAGGGCCGAGACGCTAGTCTTCCCGCGCCGCCGACGACGACGATCGAGATGGAAATGACCGCTGAGACGAACAGATTGAAGATCCTCGTGAAGGAGAAGCTCGCCGACAGCGGCGTCGACCTCCTGCGCGAGCACTTCGACGTGGACCTCGGCGCCGACTGGTCCGACGAGGAGTTCCGCAGCCGCCTGCCCGAGTACCACGGGATCCTGATCCGCTCGGCGACGAAGCTGACGGAGGAGTACATCGCGCTCGGGACGAACCTGCGCGTGATCGGCCGCGCCGGCGTCGGCGTCAACAACGTCGACGTGCCGGCCGCGACCAGACGCGGCATCGTCGTCGCCAACGCGCCGCAGTCGAACGTCGTGACCGCCGCCGAGCACACGATGGCGCTGCTGCTGTCGCTCGCGCGCAACGTGCCGCAGGCGCACAGATCGCTGACGGACCACAGATGGGAGCGCTCGAAGTTCGGCGGCGTCGAGGTCTACGAGAAGACGCTCGGAGTCGTCGGCTTCGGCCGCATCGGGCAGCTCGTCGCCGAGCGCGCGAAGGGCTTCGGCATGAAGGTCGTCGCGTTCGACCCGTTCGTCGGCGCCGAGCGCTACCGCGACCTCGGGGTCGAGAAGGCCGACACCTCCGCGGACGTCTACAAGGTCGCCGACTTCATCACGATCCACCTGCCGGTGACGCCGGAGACGCAGGGCTGGCTGAACGCCGAGGCGTTCGCGCAGATGAAGGACGGCGTGCGGATCGTCAACTGCGCGCGCGGCGAGCTGGTCGACGACGCGGCGCTGAAGGACGCGCTCGACTCCGGCAAGGTCGCGGGCGCCGCGCTCGACGTCTTCCCCAGCGAGCCGATCACCGACTACCCGCTGTTCGACGGCTACGCCAACGTCGTCGTCACCCCGCACCTCGGCGCCTCCACCGCGGAGGCGCAGGACCGCGCCGGCGTCCAGACGGCGGAGCAGGTGATCGCGGCGCTGACCGGTGGTACCGTCACGACCGCGGTCAACATCCCCGCGATCGCCGCGGAGGACATGGAGGTTCTCGGGCCGTTCGTGCCGCTCTGCCAGGTGCTCGGCAAGCTCGCCGTCTCGCTCGCGGACGGCTCCTCGATCGACCGGCTGGAGCTGGAGTTCTTCGGCCGCATCGGCGAGCGTGACACGCGCCTGCTGTCGGTCGCGGTCCTGCAGGGCGTGCTGACCGGGCACACCGAGGAGGACGTCAACCAGGTCAACGCGCCGAGCATCGCGGAGGAGCGCGGGATCGAGGTCGTCGAGACGAAGAAGGCGACCTCGCGCGACTTCACCGACCTCGTGCGCGTCACGATCGTCAGCGGCGAGTCGCGCGAGCGCGTCGTCGGGACGAACGTCGGCCGCCGCAACCGCCCGCACCTGCTCGAGGTGTGGGGCCAGCGCTTCGACCTCCAGCTCGAGTCGCACCTCGCGTTGTTCTGCTACCGCGACGTGCCCGGCATGATCGGCCGCGTCGGCTCGGTCTTCGGCGAGAAGGGGATCAACATTGTCTCCGCCGCCGTCGGCCGCGAGCCCGGCGATGACGGCCCCACGGCCGGCGGCAACGCCGTCATGGCGGTCACGACCGACGCGCCCGTCCCCGCCGCCGTGATCGAAGAGATCGTCGCCGGCGAGAGCTTCGTCGCGGGGCGCGCCGTCAACCTGTAGCGCACGTACCCACTTCTGGCGTGTCGGCGGGCTCTGCCCGCTGGCATCGTTCGGCCGATGGGAACCAAGATCAGAAGTCCGTTCGCGCCAGGCCTGCTCGCGGCGCTCGTGCTCGCCGCGGCGCCCGCGGCGGCGCTCGCCGCCCCGGCCGCGACGCAGCCGCCGACGATCGGCGGGGCGGTCAGATTCGGTGAGGCCGTTCGCTGCGAGCCGGGTCAGTGGAGCGGCGACCCGGCGTCGTTCAGATACGACTGGATCGTCAACGGCAGCTCGCGCGGCAGCGGCCAGACGTTCGCGATCGACGATCCGTACTACGTCAGCTATCCGCTGGCGTGCCAGGTGACCGCGACCGACGCCGCGGGGGCGAGCGGCGTCGCCGGCTCCGCGCCCGTGCAGCCGGGCCGGGGCACGCCGAAGGTCACGATCGGCAGATTCGTCGCTCAGCCCAGAGGGCGCATCCTCGTGACCGGAAAGGTCGCGCCGCTGTCGATCACGCGCGAGTGGGGAGGCGGCTCGGTCGTGTTGCGGCGCAGCGTGCCGGGGCGCAGCGGCGCGGTCTACCAGCTCAGCGAGCGGCCGGCCGCGATCGGCAGAGACGGCAGCTTCCGCGCCGCCGGGATAGACGCTCCGGGGCGCTGGAAGATCCGCGTCGACGTCGTGCCGAGCGCGATAAACCTGTGGGAGGCGCCGTCGGTCACGCGGACGCTGCGCATCTCCAGAGGTGGCCGCTCGTGCGGCGGCTGCTCGCTGATCGGCTAGACGCGACTCCGCGCGACATGGACCCCTGGTAGGATCGCTCGTCCATGTCGCGCCTGCTCGACCTTCGACTTCTTCTCCTCCCCCCTCGGGGGGAATAGTGCGTGGCGGCCGCTGCAAGCCGCAAACCCATCTGAGAAGAAGCGAAGTTCCGAGCCGATAAGGACGAGCACGACATGACTCCCGCAGAGCAGGACCCCAACCAAGTACTGATCTTCGACACGACGCTGCGCGACGGCGAGCAGTCGCCGGGGATCTCGCTCAACACGAGCGAGAAGCTGGAGATCGCACAGCAGCTCGCGCGCCTCGGCGTCGACATCGTCGAGGCCGGCTTCCCGATCGCCTCGCCGGGCGACTTCGAGGCCGTCGAGACGATCGCCCGCCAGGTCGAAGGTCCCGTGATCGCCGGGCTGGCGCGGATCCACGTCGGCGACATCGACGCCGCATGGAACGCGCTGAGAGACGCGTCGCGACCTCGGATCCACACGTTCGTCTCCACCTCCGACATCCACATCGAGCACCAGATGCGGTCGACGCGCGAGGACGTGATCGGGCTGACGCGCGCCGGCGTCGCGCACGCCAAGCAGTACGTCGACGACGTCGAGTTCTCGCCGATGGACGCGACCCGCTCCGACGTCGAGTTCACCGCGGAGGTCGTGCAGATCGCGATCGACGAGGGCGCCACGACGATCAACATCCCCGACACCGTCGGGTACACGATGCCGCACGAGTACACGGCCTTCCTCGGCCGCCTCTACGAGCTGGCGCCGGGGCTGAGAGACGTCGTGCTGTCGGTCCACTGCCACGACGACCTCGGCCTCGCGGTCGCGAACTCGTTCGCCGGCGTGCTGGCCGGCGCGCGCCAGGTCGAGTGCGCGATCAACGGGCTCGGCGAGCGCGCGGGCAACGCGTCGCTGGAGGAGATCGTGATGCTGCTGCGCACGCGGCAGGCGGACATCGGCCTCGACACGAACGCGGTGTCGCAAGAGATCGCCCGCGCGAGCCGGCTCGTCTCGCGGATGACCGGCTACGCCGTCCAGCCGAACAAGGCGATCGTCGGCCGCAACGCGTTCGCGCACGAGTCCGGCATCCACCAGGACGGCGTGCTGAAGAACCGCGAGACGTTCGAGATCATGGACGCGACCTCGATCGGCCTCGACTCCAACTCGCTCGTGCTCGGCAAGCACTCCGGCCGCCACGCGCTGAGAGACGCGCTCGCACAGCTGGGGATCGTCGTCGACGGGGCGACGCTCAACACCGCCTTCAAGCGCTTCAAGGAGATCGCGGACAAGAAGAAGCAGGTCACCGCGATGGACCTCGAGGCGCTCGTGACCGACGAGCTGCGCGAGGAGATCCCGGCCTACGCGCTGGAGTGGTTCGAGGTCGAGGCGTCGTCGAGACGGCCGCCGCACGCGAGAGTCGGCGTGACGCTGCCCGACGGCAGCGAGGCGACCGGCTCGTTCACCGGCGACGGTCCGATCGACGCGGTCTTCCACGCGATCAACGCCGCGACCTCCGTCGAGGCGAAGCTGCGCGACTTCCGCATCGACGCGGTCACCAGCGGCCAGGACGCGCTCGGAGAGACCTCCGTCGTGCTCGAGGTCGACGGTGTCTCCGGCGCCGGCCAAGGTGTCTCGACCGACATCATCGAGGCGGCCGGCCGCGCCTACGTGCGCGCGCTCTCCAACGCGGTCCGGCGGCGCTCGGTCGCGACCGAGGCCGAGGCGGCGACGGCCGCCGCCTCGCGCGTCACGACTCCGTAGCGGCAGCCGCCTGCCGCCCGTCCGCCCGTGCCCATGGCGCCCGGCGGACGGCCGGAGCGGCGACGGGGCGGCGCCGCGCTGGAACCCGCGCTGCGTCAGGCGGCCAGCTGGACCGTCGCCGACGTGCAGCCGCGATGCGGCGCAAGGCGCTTCGCGGCGCGCTCGACGGCGGTCAGCGCGCGCTTGGAGAGCGGCCGTCCGAGCGGCTCCAGCTCGACCGCGAGCACTCTGCCGCGCTTGCGCCCGCGCCACAGCGCGACGGTCGCGCCGTCGTGCAGCAGCAGGCCGGGCGGGTTGATCGCGGGCCACGCGCGCTTGCGGGTCGCGGCGTCGGGCAGCAGCAGCTCGCGGTCGCGCGCCAGCAGCAGCGGATCGCCGGCCGCGAGCAGGATCGTGCCGCGGGCGGGCTCCGCTGCCGCGAGCGCGGGCGCGTCGCCGGCGAGCAGCCAGGCGCGGCCGGCGCCGCCGTCCGGGCGCTCGATCGCGACCTCTGCCAGCTCGGTCTCGACCAGCGCCCACGCACGCTGCGCCTGCTGTGGCGCGATCCCGGCCCAGCCGGCGAACAACGCCGGCGTCGACGGTCCGCTGCCGCGCAGATGGCGCCGGACGACCTCCGCCGCGGCCGCGTGGCGGTCCCGCGCGGCAGCGGGCGGCGTCGCCTGCTCGCCGATCCACTGGTCGGTGCGGGCGAACAACGGCTGGCGACCGGCCCGGCCGGCGATGCAGAGGCGGCCGTGGAGGCCGGCGGCGACGAGCAGCCCGCGGCGCGCGTGGTGGCTCTGGCAGCCCTCGCACCACGGCAGCAGTTCCTCCGGCAGGCGCTCACGCAGCTCGGCGTGGAGGTCGTCGCGGCTCAGTTGGCGGCCGTCGAGCGCCTGCTCGAACGCGGGCAGCGCGATCCGGACGGCCTCGTCGGGCTGCGGCCCCTCGCCGGCCGGCGGGAGCGCGCCGCCGAGCACCAACCGCAGCGCCTCCTCGTCGGGCGGCAGCAGTCCGGCGGCGAACGTCGCGACGTCGTCGGCCGCGACGATCGCGGTCGCCGTGCGCGGGTTGTAGAGCGCGACGGCGCTGCGGTCGTCGTGCAGCGCGGCGTCGAGCCAGCCGGGCTCGGCGGTCGCGGAGCGGGCGGCGAGCGCGAGCGCGGCGGCGCCGGCCGGGGAGTCCTGCACCGACCAGCTCGCGAGCGCGCCGAGCGGCGTCGCGTCGCGCGCCGCGAGCGCATGCGCTGCGATCCGGAACGCGACGATCTGAGCGGGGGAGACCTGCATGGGACGGAGCCTAGGGTGGGCGGCGGCGCCGGTCTTGGAAGAACGCGACAGAGATCAGCGGCCCGGGCTGGAGAGTGCCGATGCGCCAGGTGCTACGGTCGTGCGCGAAGATGACCGAGGTCGGGCAAGGGGAGTGCCGATGAACATGAAGTACGTCCACCGCCGTAGCTTGCTCGGCGCTGTCGCCGCGCTGCTCGCGCTGCCGGCGGCAGCCCCCGCTCTCTCGCCGCATCCGCCGCCGCCCTCGCCGACCGTCTCGCTTGAAGCTGCTGGCAGAACGCATGACGTGAGCGGCGGCTGGGGCTGCAACACCAACAACACGGAATGGGTGCTGCTGTGCGCCGATCCGCCGCCCGACGCGCGCGGCGCCGACGTCGCGGCGCCCTCCTTCCCGTTCTCCGGCGTCCTCCGCTTCGGTCAGCCGCCGACGAGAGTGACCGCCAAGCTCCTGGGCGCCGCGTCGGCCGCTGCCGTCGTCGTCGCCCAGATCGACGCGAGCAGCTGGTCGCTCTCCGTACCGGCTTGGGTCCCGGACGCCACGCAGCTCACGTACAACGCGCAGTATGTGGTGCAGCCCGGCCAGGGCGGGATAGCGGGCGAGCTGTGGAACCTCGTCCAGCTGCGGACGCAGCCCTCGGCGCCGCCGCCCGCCGAGAGACCCCACCTGCCGGTGGCGACGCCGTCCACCAAGCCCGTCGTCGCCCCGAAGCTGACGGTGCTCGGCGCGAAGCGGCGCGGCGGTCAGCTCGTCGTGCGGGTGCAGACGAATGTGCGTGGAACGCTGAGAGCACTGGTCCGGCAGCCCGGCGCTGATCGCAGGTGGCAGCGGTCTGCGCTTGCGGCCGGAACGCACCGCATCGTGTTCCGTGTGCCCGTCAGATCACGTCGTGGCACCGGCTCTGTCACCTTGCGGCTGACTGACGAGACGGGCAGAAGCGTCCGCCTCGTGCACGCTCTGCGCTGAGCCGGTGACGGTCCGAGCGGCGCCGGCGCATCGTGTCGCCGCCGCTCGCCGCTGGCCGCCGGCCACCCGCCGCCCGCCGGGCGAGACCGCTCAGCCGTCGGCGCGCCCGAGCGCGACGCCCTGCCGGAAGCCGGCGGCGACCGCCTGCTCGGCGGGGTCGGCGCCGGTCTGGCCGACCCAGCCGCCGGCGAGCGCCGCGGCGGCGGCGCGGTCGGGTGCGACGACAGTGACCTCGGCGCCGCGCGAGCGCAGCGTCGTCGCCTCGAGCGCGGCGGCGGAGCGGGACGTGGTGCGGATCACACCGACCACGGACTCCGTCCGCGGTGCCCGTGCCACGTCGCCGCCGGAGCTGCCCGTCGGGTTGAGGCAGAGGACGCGCGTCTCGCGAGCGGCCGGCGCGACGTCGATGCTCGTCGGGCTCCACAACCCGCCGTCGACGTACTCGTGCTCGCCGATCGTCACCGGGCGGTAGAGCCACGGCACGCTGCACGACGCCTGCACCGCCTCCGCGACGGTCGCGGGCGGCGCGCCGGGGGCGCCGAAGACGACGCGCCGCCCGCTCTCGCGCTCGACGCAGACGACGCGCAGGCGCCCGTCGAAGCGCAGCTCGTCGCGCGCGAGCCTGCGGCCCAGCTCGTCGAGCGTCGCACGCGGCGCATCGATCCGCCCGAGCACGTTCGCACGCAGCAGCGCGCCCGGCGGCCGCGTCGCCGCGAGTGCGTAGGGCGCGAGCGGCGCTGCGGCCCCACGCGCCAGCCTGCCCGCGCCGCGCGGCAGCGCCCCGATCAGCCGCCGCGCCCGTCCCGGCACGCCGCTCGCCGCGCCCGCATCAGTCGCGCCCGCATCCGCGCCGCCCTCCGCCGCCAGCTCGCTCACGAGCGACGCGGCGTCCGCCGGCCCGACCGGCGCCCGGCCGGCGAGCAGGTGCGCGGCGACGATCGCGCCGGCGGAGGTGCCGACGAGCTGCTCCGTCGCGCTGAGCGCGATCCCGGTCGCATGCTCCACACCGGCCAGCACGCCGTGCATCCAGCGCTCGCCGAGCGCGCCCCCGGCGCCCAGCACGAGCACGTCGGGGCGGTCGATCACGGTTGCTCGGCGACGGGCACGCCGAGCCGCCGCTCCCACGCGGCACGTTCGTCGGCGTCCATCGCGAACGGGATGAACAGCTCCAGCAGCGCCGCCGCCAGCTCGTCGTGGGAGCCGGGGTCGGCGTCGGCCGCGAAGCTGCCGTGCAGGCCGAGGCCGTCGGCCAGCGCGACGAACAGCCGCGCGCCCTCGGCGGCGCGTGGCGCGCCGGCGGCGGTCAGCGCCGCCTCGGTCACAGCGACGTACATCTCGACGCACTCCTGCGCGGCATCGCGCAGGCGCGGGCGGCGCGACGCCTCCAGGTACAGCTCCCACTGCACGCGCTTGAGTGGGACCGCCCACGGCGAGCCCTCGGCGAGCTCGCGCGCGAAGCCCTCGGCGATCTCGTACGCCGGGGCGGTCGTTCCGCGCAGCTGCTCGGCGAGCGCCTGCAGCCGCGCCGCCTCCTCGGTCACGAACAGCAGCAGCGCGTCCTCCAGCAGATGGTCGATCGACTCGAAGTAGTACGTCGTCGTGGCGAGCGGCACGCCCGCCGCCTCGGCGACGGCGCGGTGGGTCGTCGCCTGCACGCCGCGCTCGTCGATCACCACCAGCGCGGCCTCGAGCAGCTCACGCCGCCGCCGCTCGCCGCGCGCCCGGCGCACCTTCGATGAGGAAGCCATCGCCGACAATCCTAGAGCGCGGCCGGGGATGAAGACTGGACTTTTGTCCAGTTACTGCCGTAGAGTGCCTCTCAGTCGCATGCGATCTCGCACGTCGCGCGCGATGGAGGAAGAATTGGCACGTCGTGCGCGCCGCCCCCGGTCGCACGGAGTTGGAGGACAGAGGTGGAAGAAGAGCCGCGAGAGCGCGGGACGGAGCCGTCCCGCGAGGTCCCTATCGCGCGAGACGACGCCCCCGCCGGGGGCGCGCCGCCGCATGACGCGTTCGACGTCCCGTCGCTCGACGCGCCGTCCGCGAGCCGTTTCGGCGGCGTCGATCGGCGCGGCTTTCTCGCGCTCGGCGGCACCGGCGCGCTGTTCTGCACGCTGGCCGCGTCCGGCAGCACCGCCAGCGACCCGAAGGAGACGGTCCGCGCCGTCGCCGCGGCCGACAAGGCGGCGGCGAAGGTCAGACGGCCGAGACGGATCGCGCTGGACCCACGCGACAAGGACAGATTCCCGACGCCGCAGCCGCAGCCCGGTGGGCGCGTGCGCGAGTACTGGGTCCAGGCGCGCTCGCTGATGTGGGACTGGGCGCCGAGCGGCCGCGACGAGTGGATGGACGCACCGGTCCCGAAGAAGAAGTCCAAGCGCCTCTTCCGTGCGTTCGTCTACCAGCTCTACAGCCCCGGCTACGCGCGCCCGATCGGCCCCGCGGCGATGCCCGGGCCGACGCTCCACGCGGAGGTCGGCGACACGATCGTCGTCCACCTGCGCAATGCCGACGAGCACTTCCGCCAGGCGATCACGATGCACCCGCATGGAGTCAAATACAACCCCGACTACGACGGCTCGTACTTCGGTCCGTTCACGCGCGTCGGCGGCTTCATCGCGCCCGACGAGGAGTTCACCTACACGTGGGAGTGCCCGCCCGACTCCGTCGGCGTCTGGCCCTACCACGACCATGGTCCCAACCACACGCTCAACACGTTCCGCGGCCTCTTCGGCGCGATCGTCGTGCGCGAGAAGGGGGCGAAGGCGCCGGACGTCGAGGAGATCGTCTGGTTCCACTCGCTCGGGCCGGAGGTGACGGGCCTCAACCGCGTCCTGCACTGCATGAACGGCTACGCCTACGCCGGCAACACGCCGACGTTCCGCGCGAAGGTCGGCCAGGACGTCGCGTTCCACGTGATCGGCGGCAACAACGACTTCCACACGTTCCACATCCACGGCCACCGCTGGAGAGACAGCAAGGGCGGCGCGTACACCGACACACCGACGGTCGGCCCGTTCGAGACGATCACCGCGCGCTTCACCGAGGACAACCCCGGCCGCTGGATGTACCACTGCCACGTCATGTCGCACCAGGACGCCGGCATGGCCGGCTGGTACATCGTGGACCCGGCATGACCGGCGTCCGAACACGAGAGGAGCACTGCATGCGGCTCACCCGCGCCGCGGTCGCCGCCCTGGCGATCGCGCTCACCGTGCCGGCGGCGGCCACCGCGGCCGACTACCCGGGCCCGACCGACCCGGGCAAGGTCAAGCCCCGCCCCGGCGGTGGCAAGACGTTCAAGGTCTGCACCAAGCAGCAGGCGAAGGCCGTCAAGCAGGCCAGAAGAGGCAGACGGGCGCCGAACTGCTCGCTCACGATCCAGCAGGCGGTCGACAAGACGCTGCCGGGCGACACGGTCCGCGTGCCCGCCGGCACCTACCGCGAGTCGGTCGAGATCAGCGGCGGCAGACACGCCGGCATCAAGCTGATCGGCTCGCCGTCGAACCCGCGCAAGACGATCCTCGACCTCGGCAGACTGAGCAGAGCCAAGCGCCAGAACGCCGTCATGATCAACGCCGCGGATGGCGTCACCGTGAAGGGCTTCTACGCTCGCAACTACCTCGGCAACGGCTTCTTCGCGATCAACGTCACCGGCTACACGCTGCAGAACCTCGTCGCCGGCTGGGGCGGCACCTACGGCGTCTACGCGTTCAACTCCAAGGGCGGCACGATCGCCGACTCCGAGGCGTTCTACAACAACGACTCCGGCTTCTACATCGGCCAGACGCCGAAGCAGTCCAAGCCGGTCCGCTCGATCGTCCGCAACGTGACGGCGTGGGGCAACCAGCTCGGCTTCTCCGGCACGAACATGCGCTACACCACGATCACGAGAGGGCGCTGGTACAACAACGGCCTCGGGATCGTGCCGAACGCGCTCGACTCCGAGAAGTGGCCGCCGCCGGAGCAGAACGTGATCTCCGACAACGACGTCTTCTGGAACAACTTCAACTACTTCAGAGGCGCGCCGTTCGAGGTCCGCCAGGGCGCGAAGGGCCTCAGCTACCCGGTCGGCTCGGGCATCCTGCTCTACGGCAGCCAGAGAACGACGGTCGAGAACAACCGCGTCTTCGGCCACTTCCTGGTCGGGATCGGCGCAGTCGACGCGATCGAGCTGAGAAACGCCGACCAGGCGTCGATCCGTGACGTGACCGTCCGCGGCAACGCGTTCGGGCGCGACGGCACCGACCTCAACAACATCGACCTCTTCTACGCCGGCTCGATCAGAGGCGAGAACCGCAACAACTGCTTCTCCGACAACACGGGCGTGCAGAAGACGGTCCCGGCCAACGGCTCGACACTCAAGCCGTGTCCGTACTCCGGCCCCAACGCGGCCAACGGCGAGGCGTTCGCGACGGCGATCAGATGGATCTCCGACCCGACGCACGAGGCGGGCTGGGTCGTGCGCGATCATCCCCCGTACCAGGGCATCACGCCGCTGGTCCACTACACCGGCAAGAAGAAGTAAGGAGCCCTCCTGATGACCCGCCGACTCTCCGCCCTGCTGCTTGTCCCGATGCTGGTCGCGGCCGCCGTCTTCGTCGTGCCGGCGCACGGTGCCAAGCCGAAGAGCAAGACGGTCGGCGTGATCGACTACAGCTTCACCCCGGCCAGACTCACGGTCAGACCGGGGACGAAGATCGTCTGGAAGTGGTCCTCGGCCAACAGCGCGCCGCATGACGTGCAGCTCACGAAGGGGCCGAAGGGCGTGAAGAGATTCACGTCGCCGGTCGCCACCGCGGGCATCACGTACGCGAGAACGCTGACGGCGAAGGGCACGTACAGACTGCTCTGCACGTATCACGCGAACGTGATGCGGCAGACGATCATCGTGAAGTAGCGGGGAGGAGCGCCCGGGGCGCCGCCGGCACGGGCGGCGCCCCATCCTCCGCCCGCAGCGAGTACGTCTGTACGTGATAACGTACAGACGACCATGGCAACCGTCGACGCCAGCTCCGTCGCCGCGATCGGCTCCCGCGTCCGCGCCCTGCGCGAGGCGATGGACCTGTCGCTGCGCGACCTCGCCGAGCGCTCTGGCGTCTCCGCGCCGATGCTCTCGCAGGTCGAGCGCGGCGAGACGAGCCCGACGCTGCAGGTCGCCACGCGGATCGCGCACGGCCTCGACCTGCGGCTCTCCCAGCTGCTGCGCCTCGACGAGGAGGGCGCGGTCACGATCGTCCGCGTGCAGGAGCGCCGCAGAGGGCCGTCGAGCGTCGGCGGGCACAGGTACGAGGTGCTGACGCCGCCGCTGCCCGGCCAGCGCTCCGAGCTCTCGCGCCACGTGCTCACGCCCGGCACCGCCACCGGCGGCCCCGGCGACCCGCCCGTGCACGAGCCCGGCAGCCGCGAGACCGCCCTGATCGAGTCGGGCCGCGTCGTGCTGCACTGCGACGGGACCGCCTACGCGCTCGACGCGGGGGACACGGTCACGTTCGACGCCGACTTGCCGCACCACTTCGAGAACCCCGGTCCCGAGGAGGCGTCGCTGCTGGCGGTCGTCTCCGCCGGACTCCGACGCAGCTGAGAAGCAGCAGTCCGCCCAGCCAAGGAGCAACCGCGATGCCCACGACCCTGTTCGACAAGATCTGGGCCGCCCATGAGGTGGCGCCCGGACTGATCTACGTGGACCTGCACCTCGTCCACGAGGTCACGAGCCCGCAGGCGTTCGACGGGCTCCGCCTCGCCGGCCGCGCCGTCCGCCGGCCTGACCGCACGCTCGCGACCGCCGACCACAACACGCCGACGGACGGCACCCCGGTCGCGAGGCTGATCAAGGACGAGCTGTCGCGCGTGCAGGTGCAGACGCTGGAGAGCAACTGCGAGGAGTTCGGCGTCCCGGTCTACTCGCTCGGCTCCGAGCGCCAGGGCATCGTGCACGTGATAGGGCCGAACCTCGGCGTCACGCAGCCGGGCATGACGATCGTCTGCGGCGACTCCCACACCGCCACGCACGGCGCGTTCGGCTCGCTCGCGTTCGGCATCGGCACGAGCGAGGTCGAGCACGTGCTGGCGACGCAGTGCCTCGTGCAGAAGAAGCCGAAGTCGATGCTGATCAAGTACGAGGGCGAGCTCGGCTTCGGCGTCACCGCGAAGGACTTGATCCTCGGCACGATCGGCCAGATGGGCACTGACGGCGCGACCGGCTACGTCGTCGAGTTCGCCGGCCCGGTGATCGAGGGGCTCTCGATGGAGGGCCGCATGACGATCTGCAACATGACGATCGAGGGCGGCGGCCGCGCGGGCATGATCGCGCCGGACGACAAGACGTTCGAGTTCGTCCGCGGCCGTCCGGCCGCACCGCAGGGCGCCGAGTTCGACGAGGCCGTCAAGCAGTGGCGGACGCTCAGAACCGACGAGGGCGCCCACTTCGACAAGGTCGTCGTCGTCGACGCGAGCGCGCTCGCCCCGCAGGTCACGTGGGGCACCGCGCCGGACATGGTCACCGACGTCGCGAGCGCCGTCCCGCAGCCCAAGCACGAGGGCCACGAGCGCGCGCTGCACTACATGGGCCTGGAGGCCGGCACGCCGATCGAGGAGATCACGCTCGACCGCGTCTTCATCGGCTCCTGCACGAACTCGCGGATCGGCGACCTGCGCGCCGCGGCCGAGGTCGTCAAGGGCCGGAAGGTCGCCGCCAGCGTCAACGCGATGGTCGTCCCGGGCTCCCAGGAGGTCAAGCTGCAGGCCGAGCAGGAGGGCCTCGACGAGGTCTTCCGCGAAGCGGGCTTCGACTGGCGCGTTGCGGGCTGCTCGATGTGCCTCGGCATGAACCCGGACACGCTCAGCCCAGGCGAGCGCTGCGCCTCGACCTCGAACCGCAACTTCGAGGGCCGGCAGGGCCGCGGCGGGCGCACGCACCTCGTCTCTCCCCAGATGGCCGCCGCCGCCGCCATCGAGGGCCGTTTCGTCGACATCCGCACGTGGAGCTGATCAGCATGGAACCGTTCGAGACGATCACGTCGAGACCGTCGGTGCTGATGCGCGACGACGTCGACACGGACCAGATCATGCCCAAGCAGTTCCTCAAGCGGGTCGAGCGGACCGGCTTCGGCGAGTTCCTCTTCTTCGACTGGGCGAAGGAGGACGGCTGGGACCTGCCGAGAACGCAGGTGCTCGTCACCGGCCGCAACTTCGGCTCGGGCTCCTCGCGCGAGCACGCGCCGTGGGGGCTGGAGGACTACGGCTTCAAGGCCGTCATCGCCGAGAGCTTCGCCGACATCTTCAGATCGAACTGCACGAAGATCGGCCTGCTGCCGATCCAGCTCGACCGCGGCACGGTCGAGTCGATCGCCACCTCTGACACGGTCCAGGTCGACCTCGCCAGCCAGGAGGTCCGCTGGGACTCCGGCGTCGCCGGATTCGAGATCGACCCGGACATCAAGCACCGCCTGCTCAACGGCCTCGACGACATCGCGCTGACGCTCCAGCAGGGCGACGCGCTCGCCGCCTACGAGCAGGACCGCGAGCGCAGCGGCCCCGTCACGACGGCGCTGTAGGCAGCGGGCGACCACAGATATGACGAAGACCATCGCACTCCTCCCCGGTGACGGCATCGGGCCGGAGATCACAGCCCCCACGGTCGAGCTGCTGAACAAGCTCGGCGACTTCACGTTCGAGGAGCACCTCTTCGGCGGGATCTCGATCGACGCCCACGGCACGGCGCTGACCGACGAGGTGACGGCGGCGTGCCAGCGCGCCGACGCCGTGCTGCTGGCCGCGGTCGGCGGCCCGAAGTGGGACACGACCGACCCGACCAAGCCGCGCCCGGAGCAGGGCCTGCTCGGGCTGCGCAAGGCGCTCGGCCTGTACGCCAACCTGCGGCCGGTGCGCCCGGTCCCGGCGCTCTACGATGCCAGCCCGCTCAAGCGCGAGATCATCGACGGCACGAACCTGCTCGTCGTGCGCGAGCTGACCGGCGGCCTCTACTTCGGCGACCGCGGCCGCAGAGGCGACACCGCGTGGGACACGATGATCTACTCGGTCGCGGAGATCGAGCGGATCGTGCGGACGGCGTTCGAGGCCGCCAGAAGCCGCGTCACCTCCGTCGACAAGGCGAACGTGCTGGAGTCCTCCCGGCTCTGGCGCGAGGTCGTCAAGCGCGTCCACGCCGAGGAGTTCCCCAACATCGAGCTGGAGCACGTGCTCGTCGACAACGCGGCGATGCAGCTCGTCTCCAACCCGCGCCACTTCGAGATCATCGTCACCGAGAACATGTTCGGCGACATCCTCAGCGACGAGGCGGCGATGCTGACGGGCTCGATCGGCCTGCTGCCGAGCGCCTCGCTGGGCGGCGACGGCCCCGGCCTGTTCGAGCCGGTGCACGGCTCCGCTCCGGACATCGCTGGCAAGGGGATCGCCAACCCGCTGGCGATGTTCCTGTCGGCCGCGCTGCTGCTGCGGCACGGCTTCGCGATGGAGACCGAGGCCGCAGCGGTAGAATCCGCGGTCGATCGCGCGCTGGCCGACGGCCTGCGTACGGCCGACCTCGGAGGAGCCGCGACCACCGCGGAGGCCTCCCAGGCCGTCCTGAACTACCTGTAAGGAGCAGTCGTGGAGCAAGCGGACCTCATCTGGATGAACGGGGAGCTCGTCGCCTGGGAGGACGCGAAGGTCCACGTATTGACCCACGCGCTGCACTACGGCACCGGCGTCTTCGAGGGCATTCGCGCCTACGAGACCGAACGGGGGACCGCCGTCTTCCGCAACGACGAGCACGTCGATCGTCTGTTCAGATCGGCCGCGCTCTACTACATGCCGGTGCCGTACACGCGCGAGCAGATCAAGGCCGCGATCCACGAGCTGATCGGCCGCAACGGGCTGCCCGCCTGCTACATCCGGCCGATCGTCTACCGCGGCGCCGGCGTGATGGGGCTCAACCCGCTCGACGCTCCGGTCGAGGTCTCGATCGCGGCCTGGTCGTGGGGCGCCTACCTCGGCGACGAGGGCAAGACGAAGGGCGTCCGCGCCAAGGTCTCCAGTTGGCGCCGCATCAGCGGCGACTCGCTGATCCCGCACGCGAAGGCCTCCGGCCAGTACCTCAACAGCGTGCTGGCGAAGATCGAGTCGCACAAGGCCGGCTACGAGGAGGGGATCCTGCTCGACCAGCACGGCTACGTCTGCGAGGGCACGGGCGAGAACCTCTTCCTCGTGCAGGACGGCAAGATCGTGACGCCGTCGCAGACGAACGGGATCCTCAACGGCATCAACCGCCAGTCGGTGATCGAGATCGCCAAGGACGAGGGCGTCGAGCTGGTCGAGCGCGACATCGCGCGCGCCGAGCTGTACCTCTGCGACGAGATCTTCATGACGGGGACGGCCGCCGAGCTGACGCCGATCCGCGAGATAGACGACCGCCCGGTCGGCTCCGGCGAGCCCGGTCCGGTCACCAAGCGCCTCCAGAAGGTGTTCGACGACGCGCTCCACGCGCGCGACGAGCGCTACCTGAAGTGGAACGACATCGTGGCGGTTCCGGCCAAGACTGCGTAGGATCAGAGGCAGTCATGACCTTCCTCTCGTTCAACGGGCGAATTACCGGCACGGCCGGCTGAAGCGCGCGCAGGCGCGCGGGCCGGCTGCCAGCTGTGCATCCGCCCACCCGTTGAGACGACAGGACAAGAACGACATGACCGCCATCCAGCTGTACGACACCACCCTCCGCGACGGCATGCAGGGCGAGGGGATGTCGCTGTCCGCAGAGGAGAAGCTGCGCGTCGCGCACAGGCTCGACGCGCTCGGCGTCGAGCTGATCGAGGCCGGCTTCCCCAGCTCCAACCCGAAGGAGCTGGAGCTGTTCGAGCTGCTCTCGCGCGAGACGTTCGCGCACGCGCAGATCGCGGCGTTCGGGATGACCCGCCGCCGCGACGCGCGCGCAGAGGACGACGCCGCGCTGCGCGTGCTGGTCGACTCGTTCGCGCCCGTCTGCACGATCGTCGGCAAGACCTGGAGCCTGCACCTGGAGAAGGTCGTCAAGGTCGACCGCGACGAGAACCTGCGGATGATCGAGGAGTCGGTCGCGTTCCTCGTCGCCGAGGGCAAGCGCGTCGTCTATGACGCCGAGCACTGCTTCGACGGCTGGCACGCCGACCGCGACTACGCGCTGCGCTGCCTGCGCGCGGCGGCGGAGGCCGGCGCCGAGACGGTCGTCCCGTGCGACACCAACGGCGCCCACCTTCCGGGCCAGATCGCGACGGCAGTCGCCGACATCACGGCGCACCTCGCCGACACCGGCGTGCGCATCGGGATCCACTGCCACGACGACGCCGGCGTCGGCGTCGCCAACTCGCTCGCCGCGGTCGAGGCCGGCGCGACGCACGTGCAGGGGACGATGAACGGCTACGGCGAGCGCTGCGGCAACGCCAACCTCGTCTCGATCGTCCCGAACCTCCAGCTGAAGCTCGGCCACGACTGCATCGCGCCCGCGCAGCTCGCGACGTTGACCGAGACCGCGCACTACCTCGACGAGCTGCTCAACCGCACCCCCAACGCCGACCAGCCGTACATCGGCAAGAACGCGTTCGCGCACAAGGGCGGCATGCACGTCGCCGGCGTGATGGCGGACGCGACGACGTTCGAGCACATGGATCCGGCGCTCGTCGGCAACCGCCGCGAGCTGCTGATCTCCGAGCTGTCGGGCAAGGGGACGGTCGCCGCCCGCGCGGAGGAGGCCGGGATCGCGCTCGATGACGCCGCCGCGCGGCGGGTGATCGAGCGCGTCAAGGAGCTGGAGCACAGGGGCTATCACTACGAGGCCGCCGACGGCTCGTTCGAGCTGCTGCTGCGCAAGGAGTCGGGCGAGTACGAGCAGCTGTTCACGCTCGAGTCGTGGCGCGTGATCGTCGAGCAGCGCGCCGACGGCAAGGTCGAGACCGAGGCGACGATCAAGATCTGGGTCGACGGTGAGCGCTACGTCCGCACCGGCGAGGGCAACGGCCCGGTCCATGCGCTCGACAACGCGCTGCGCGCCGTCCTCAGCGACACGCACCCGCACCTCGACGACACCGGCCTCGTCAACTTCAAGGTCCGCATCCTCGATGAGACGAAGGGGACCGAGGCGGTCACGCGCGTGCTGCTCGACGCCTCCGACGGCCACGACGTGTGGGGTTCGATCGGCGTCTCGGAGAACGTCATCGCCGCCTCCTGGGACGCGCTCGTCGACTCGCTCGAGTACGCGACCCAGGCTGGGCGCGAGACTGCCGCGCCCGCCGACGCCGCGACGGAGCGCGCCTCCTCGTGAGCGTCGAGACTGACGTGATCCCGCTCGCGAAGCCGGTCCTCGGCCGTGAGGAGGAGGACCGCGTGCTGGAGGTGCTGCGCTCCGGGCACCTCTCGCTCGGGCCGCGCGTGCCCGCCTTCGAGCAGGCGTTCGCCGAGCGGCTCGGCGCCGCGCACGCCTCCGCGGTGTCGAGCGGGACCGCCGGCCTGCACCTCGCGCTGCGCGCCGCCGGCGTCTCGGAGGGGGACGAGGTCGTCACGAGCCCGTTCTCGTTCGTCGCCTCCGCCAACGCGATCCTCTACGAGCGCGCGACGCCGGTCTTCGCCGACATCGACCCGGTCACGCTCAACATCGACCCGGCCGCCGCGGCGACGGCGATCACGGAGCGCACGAGCGCGCTGCTGCCGGTCCACATCTTCGGCTACCCGGCCGATACGCCGGCGCTGGAGCGGCACGGCCTGCCGATCGTCGAGGACGCCTGCGAGGCGCTCGGCGCGTCCCATCCCGACGGCGTTGCCGTCGGCGGGCGCGGCCACCCGGCGGTCTTCGCCTTCTACGCCAACAAGCAGATCACGACCGGCGAGGGTGGCCTGATCGCGCTCGGCGACGCCGCGCACAAGGAGCGGATCGACTCCGAGCGCAACCAGGGCCGCGCGCCCGACATGGGTTGGCTCGACCACGACCGGCTCGGCTTCAACTACCGCCTCTCGGACATCGCCTGCGCGCTCGGCCTCGCGCAGCTCGGGCGGCTCGACCAGATGCTCGCCGACCGCGCGCGTGTCGCCGCGGCGTACCGCACCGCGTTCGCCGCCGACCCGGTCGAGGACCTGACGCTGCCGTGCGAGGACCACGACGGCAACGTCCGCGGCTGGTTCGTCTTCGTCGTTCAGCTGCCGCACGCCGTCGACCGTGACGAGACGATCCGCGCGCTCGCCGCGCGCGGGATCCAGAGCAAGCCGTACCTGCCGGCGATCCACCTGATGAGCTTCTACCGCGAGCGCTTCGGCCATCGCGAGGGGCAGTTCCCGGTCTGCGAGGACGTCGCCGCGCGCTCGATCGCACTGCCGTTCTTCCCCGCGATGACCGAGGGTCAGGTCGCGCGCGTGACGCAGGAGCTGCGCGGCGTGCTGGCCGGCGCGCCCGCCGCGTAGACTCGCCGCCCATGTCCCGCTTCAGCGAGCCCCAGCACCCTGTCTTCCAGCAGCTCAACGCGTCGATCGGCTTCGACTGGCGCCTCGGTCCCTACGACGTCGACCTCTCCCGCGCGCACGCGAAGATGCTCGCCGCGCAGGGGATCATCGGCCAGGACGACCGCGACGCGCTGCTGAGGGCGCTGGACAGCGTCGAGCAGGAGCTGCAGGACGGATCGTTCCCGTTCGAGCCCGACGACGAGGACATCCACATGGCGATCGAGCGGCGGATCACGCAGCTCGCCGGCAGAGTGGGCGGGAAGCTGCACACGGCGCGCTCGCGCAACGACCAGGTCGCGACGGACATGGCGCTGTTCACGCGCGCCCACGCGCAGGCCGCGCAGGAGGCGATCCGCGGGCTGATGCGCGCGCTCGTCGCGACCGCCGAGCGCCACCTCGACTGGCGGATGCCGGGCTACACGCATCTGCAGCGCGCGCAGCCCGTCTACCTCAGTCACCACCTGCTCGCGTACGTCTGGATGCTTGCGCGCGACCTGGAGAAGTTCGCCGCCGTCGAGCAGGCGACCGCGAGACTGCCGCTCGGCGCGGGCGCGCTCGCCGGCGTCAACTTCGACACCGATCGCCAGCTGGTGGCGCGCGAGCTGGGCTTCGCCGGCGTCGCGGAGAACTCGATCGACGCGGTCTCCAACCGCGACTTCGTGCTCGACTACCTCGCCGCGGCGGCGACGTGCGGCACGCACCTCTCGCGCCTCGGGGCCGAGATCGTGCTGTGGTCCAGCTCGGAGTTCGCGTTCGCCGAGGTCTCCGACGCGTGGGCGTCGGGCTCGTCGATCATGCCGCAGAAGAAGAACCCGGACGCGGCCGAGCTGCTGCGCGCGAAGGCGCCCCGGATCGCCGGCCACTTCGTCGCGCTCCAGGGCACGATGCACGCGCTCCCGCTGACCTACAACAAGGACATGCAGGAGGACAAGGAGCACCTCTTCGACGCGGTCGACACGCTCGAGCTGTGCCTCGCGGCGGCCGCCGGCATGATCGAGGGGATCGCCTTCGACCGCGAGCGGATGGCGGAGGCGGCGAGCGACGAGTTCCCCGCCGCGACCGACGTCGCCGACCTGCTCGTGCGCCGCGGGATGCCGTTCCGCGAGTGCCACGGCGTCGTCGCCGGACTCGTCAAGCAGGCGGTCGACAGCGGTCGCACGCTGACCGAGCTGACCTTGACGGAGATCCGGGAGCAGTCCGAGCTGCTCGACGGCGAGTACTACGAGGTGCTCAGGGGCGAGCGGTGGCTGGAGTCGAAGGACTCCGAGGGCGGGACGAGCCTGCGCCGCGTGCGCGAGCAGCTCGACCGCGCCCGCGCGCTGCTGGGGTGAGCGCCCCGGCGCCGCTGCCCCGCGCCTTCTACGCGCGCCCCGTGCTCGACGTGGCGCGCGACCTCGTCGGCTGCGTGCTCGCGCATGGCGAGACGAGCGGCGTGATCGCCGAGACCGAGGCGTACCACGACTCCGAGCCGGCGTGTCATGCGTACGTCGGCCTGACGCCGCGCACCCGGACGCTGTTCGGCCCGCCCGGCCACGCCTACGTGTACCGCTCCTACGGGATCCACGCGCTCGTCAACGCCGTCTCGGAGGCGGAGGGCATCGGCGCGGCGGTGCTGATCCGCGCGCTGGAGCCGCTCGACGGGCTGCCGGCGATGCGCGCGCGGCGCGGGCTGGAACGGGTCGAGGACCTCTGCTCCGGGCCGGGCAAACTGACGCAGGCGCTCGCGATCGAGCTGAACGGCAACGACGGTGACCTCGTCGACGGCCCGATCCGGATCCTCCCGCGCCCGCCGGAGCGGCCGGCGCCGGAGCTGATCGCCGGTCCGCGCATCGGGATCACGAAGGCCGCGGAGCTGCCGTGGCGCTTCTGCGCCCGCGGCTCCCGCAGCGTCTCGAAGCCGTGGCCGCCCGGCCTGCTGCCGCCGCGTAGCGGCCGCCGCTGACCTCCGCGCGCTCGCCCTCGGCGCGCGCCCTCGCGCGGTTCTAGGGCGTCGGCGCGGCCGCGCCACCGCCGGACGCGCCGCCGGTGTCGCCGCCGGTGCCCGCGCCGGTGTCACCGCCGCCGGGGTCCGCGCCGGTGTCACCTCCACCGTCGCCGGCGCCCGTGTCACCGCCGCCGGTGTCACCACCGCCTGTGCCCGCGCCGGTGTCGCCTCCACCACCGTCGCCGGTGCCCGCGCCGGTGTCGCCGCCGCCGGTGCCGCCGGTCGTGCCGCCGGTGCCGCCATCGGTCCCGCCGGTCGTCCCGTCGGTCCCGTCGGTCGTGCCGTCCGTCGCCCCGCCGGCGCTCTCGCTCGGCACGTCCGGAGGGGACGACGTCTCCGGCGCCGGTGCGTAGTCGTCGCTGTCCGGGACCGTCGGCGTCGTCGAGGTCGTGCTCGTCTGGTCGCCGTTGCGCGCGGCCTCGTCGTCGGCCCGCTGCTGCTCCAGGATCGCCTTCGCCTGAAGCATGAAGTTCTGCCACAGCTGCGCGGGATACGTGCCGCCTGCCACCGGCTCGCCGGCGTACTGCGTCAGCATCGGCACGAGTCTGTCCGGGTAGCCGACCCAGATCGCGACGGTCAGCTCCTCGTTCCAGCCGACGAACCAGGCGTCGCCGTAGTTCTCGGTGGTGCCGGTCTTGCCGGCGGCGAAGCCGCCGATCTGGGCGGCGGTGCCGGTGCCGTAGGAGACGACCGACTGGAGGATCTCCGTCGAGGTCTGCGCGACCGCCGCCGGGATCACCTGCTTGGTCTTCAGCGTCTTGCGGTTGTCTCTTATGACCTTGCCCTTGCCGTCCCTGACAAGGTGGATGCCGATCGGGCCGCGGTCGGGCGCGCCGAGGTCGTCGTTCCACATCCGCTTGCCGCCGGTCGCGAACGTCTGGTACGCGTGCGCCATGTCGAGCGGAGTGACGCCCTCTCTCAAGCCGCCGAGCGTCATCGCCGGGTTCGTCGAGATCGGCGTGCGGATCCCCATTCTGCGTGCGACGCGCGCGATCTTCTTCGTGCCGACCTGGAGCCCGACCTCGGCGTAGACCGAGTTGTCCGACGTCGTCGTCGCGCTGCGCAGCGACGTGCTGCCGGAGTACGAGTCGCCGTAGTTTCTGACGATGAACGCCTCCTTGCCGTTGGTCCCCGGGACCGGGAACTCCTTCGGGGAGGAGGCGTAGACGTTGTCAGGCGAGATGCCCGTTTCGAGCGCGGCGGCCAGCGTGAACGGCTTGAAGGTCGAGCCCGGCTGGCGCTGGCCCTGCGTCGCGAGGTTGAACGGCCGCGTCGTGTAGTCGTCGCCGCCGACCATCGCGCGCACCTCGCCGGTCTTGTTGTCGATCGCGACGAGCGATGCGGACGGCAGCCCCGATCCGGCGGGCAGCATCTGGCTGATCGTCTGCTCGGCGGCGGTCTGCAGGTCGAGGTCGAGCGACGTCGTGATCTTGAGCCCACCGCTGAACGCCTTGAACGGGCCGAAGTGGTCGACGACCTGCTGGCGCACCCAGCTCGTGAAGTACGGCGCCTGCGTCTTCTCCTGCGGCGGCGTCAGATCGTCCTGCGTCGGCAGCGGATCCTCGATGTCGTCCGCGTACTCGGCCGCGGTGATGTAGTCCTGGTCGCGCATGTAGCGCAGCACGAGGTCGCGCCGTCTCTTCGCGTTGTCAGGGTTCGTTATCGGGTCGTACATGCTCGGGGAGGCGACGACGGCGGCGATCAGCGCCGACTCGGCCGTCGTCAGCTCCGAGGCGCACATGTTCGCTCTCGTGGAGCCGCAGCCGCCCGGCTCGCCGTACGCGTGGCGCTTGCCGAAGTAGACGCGCGCCGCGGACTCGATCCCGTGCGCGCCGTTGCCGAAGTAGATCTGGTTCAGATACTCGGTGAGGATCTTCTCCTTCGACCACTTGCGCGTCAGGTGGTACGCGAGCGCCGCCTCGCGCAGCTTCTGGAACAGCGTTCGTCTGTTCTGCGCCTCCAGCGCGTTCTTGACGAACTGCTGCGTGATCGTCGAGGCGCCCTGGACCGCGCCGCCTCTCGTCACGTCCATCCACACCGCGCGCGCGATGCCCTTCACGTCGAAGCCTCTGTTCTGGTAGAAGCGCTTGTCCTCGATCGCGATGATCGCGTGCTTCATCGCGGGCGCGATCTGCGTGCCGGACACCAGCACGACGTTCTGGTTGTTCTGCATGATCCCGAGCTGCCGGCCGCGGTAGTCGAGCAGGACCGAGTTGTCCTTCGTGACGCGGTACTGCTCTCTGTTCTCGAGGTCGGGCAGGTCGGACGCGACGGCCATCATCATCCCGAAGACGGTCGAGACGATCGCGAGCAGCGAGAGGCCGGCGAGGATCGAAAAGAGGCGCAGCTTCTTGATCTTGGGGCGCGTGCCGTCCGGCTTCCGCCGGCGGCGGAAGGGAAGGAGCCTCGAACGGCGGCTGCCCTGGCTGGGTGTGTTCCCGTCGAAGCTCATACGTCGGTCCGGCACCCGAGGTCTCGTGCGCTCCGAGGCCGTCGTGCCGGTTGGGCGGGCCTTGGCGGCAAGGGCCTCACCGGGAGATCCAGTCTAGCATTGGGGTTCCATGGCAACCGAGACCTCCACGCCCGCCGCGGCCGCGGCCTGGCTCGCGCGCAACGCCGTCGACTGCCTGCCGGACGGCGGCCTGCAGCGGAAGCTGGAGCTGGCGGCACGCGAGGGCCGCCCGCTGCGCGTGAAGCTGGGGATCGACCCGACCGCGCCCGACATCCACCTCGGCTTCACGGTCGTGCTCGGGAAGCTGCGCGAGTTCCAGGACCTCGGCCACACGGTCGTCCTGATCATCGGCGACTACACCGCGCGCGTCGGCGACCCGTCGGGACGCTCCTCGACGCGGCCGATGCTGTCGGGCGAGCAGATCGACGCGAACGCGACGACGTTCCAGCAGCAGGCGCTGAAGGTGCTCGATCCCGCGCGCCTGGAGGTGCGGCGCAACGGCGAGTGGCTCGACATGCGGACCGACGAGCTGTTCGGCCTCGTGCGCACGACGACGGTCGCGCGGATCCTCGAGCGCGACGACTTCTCCAAGCGCTACGCGGCGCGAGCCCCGATCTCGATCCTCGAGCTGCTGTACCCGCTGTTGCAGGGGTACGACTCGGTCGCCGTCGACGCCGACGTCGAGCTCGGCGGCACCGACCAGAAGTTCAACCTGCTGCTCGGCCGCGACATCCAGACCGCGTATGGCAGATCCGAGCAGGTGATCCTGACGATGCCGATCCTGCCGGGGATCGACGGCGAGCGGAAGATGTCGAAGTCGCTCGGGAACTACATCGGCGTCACCGAGCCGCCCGAGGAGATCTACGGCAAGACGCTGCGCCTCCCCGACGAGGCGCTGCCGACGTGGTACGAGCTGCTGCTCGGGGAGCCCGTTCCCGCGGGCGCGCCTCCGCGCGACGCGAAGCGCGCGCTCGCGCGCAGGCTCGTCGCGCGCTTCCACGACGACGCCGCCGCCGAGGCGGCCGAGCGGGCCTTCGACCGCGTCCACGTCGAGCACCGCCCGCCCGAGGAGATGCCCGACGCGGCGTTGCCGGTGGACGGCGCCGGCGTCGTCCACCTGCCGGCCCTGCTTGCCGCCGCGTTCGGCGTCTCCAGCTCCGAGGCGCGACGGCAGCTCAAGCAGGGCGGGGTGAAGCTCGACGGCGACCCGCTCGCGGCCGATCCGCTCGATCGGCCCGCCGCGGAGCTGGACGGCCGGGTGCTCCAGCTCGGCAAGCGCCGCTTCGCCCGCCTGCGGAGCAGCTGAGCGAGCGATGGCGGTCCACGGCGGGATGTTGCGCGTGGAGACCGCCGGCGACGGCAAGATCGTCGACCTGACCGATGGCGTCCGCAGCGTCGTGCGCACGAGCGGCGTCGTCCGCGGCGCCGCGACGGTCTTCGCGCGCGGCGCGACGGTCGCGGTCACGACGATGGAGTACGAGCCCGGCGGGGTGGAGGACCTCACCGAGCTGCTCGAACAGCTCGTCCCACGTGCACGCGCGTGGGCGCACAGCCGCCTGAACGGTGACACCAACGCACACGCTCACGTGCGCGCGGCGCTCATCGGCCCTTCGGAGAGCGTTCCGATCGTGGAGGGGGAGCTGCTGCTCGGCACCTGGCAGCAGATCGTCCTGCTCGACTTCGACGACCGGCCCCGGCAGCGGGAGGTTGCGGTTCAAATCCTCTCCTGAATGGGCATCCTCAGGAGAGTTCGCACCGATTTGGGCCGAAAAAGCCCGGCACAGCGGCACTTTTGACATTTCTTTCACTCGGGAACGCATTCCGCGGAGGACTGTGTATAGTTCTCGACGCGGCGCAGGACGGGCCGCCCGGAAGACCAGCGAAAGGTCGCACCGGGGAGGGGAAGCAAGCAGCACGCTTCCACTCCGCGCCGAGTGCGCTATACTTTCGCGCCCCGCTCTGAGAGCACTAGCCCTCAGCGCGTGTCAGACGGAGGAGTCCCCTCCCGAGAGGCACGGCGGTCTTTGAAAACTCAACAGCATGTGCACCTGATCGGATGGACTAGTCCGGAAGATCTGGTGCGTCCAGGTTTCGAAGTGACCATCCCGTTTACGTCAGCGTGGCGGGAATCAATTGGTCACGTCAGAGTCATTTGAATTATCCGTCCGGTGCTCCGGATGCCCGCTTGTGTACTAGGGCGTCCCTTGTGTGAGCATCGCGACACTCTCTATGAAGCATAAGTAGTTCTTCACGGAGAGTTTGATCCTGGCTCAGGACGAACGCTGGCGGCGTGCCTAATACATGCAAGTGGAGCGACGAACCAGGGCTTGCCCTGGGGCAAAGCCGCGAACGGGTGAGTAACACGTGGGTAACCTGCCCTGATGATTGGGACAACCCGAGGAAACTCGGGCTAATACCAAATGTGCTCCTCGACTTTAAGGTCGTTGAGGAAAGGTAGCTTCGGCTAACCGCATCAGGATGGGCCCGCGGCCCATTAGCTTGTTGGTGAGGTAACGGCTCACCAAGGCTCCGATGGGTAGCTGGTCTGAGAGGACGATCAGCCACACTGGGACTGAGACACGGCCCAGACTCCTACGGGAGGCAGCAGTAGGGAATCTTGCGCAATGCGCGAAAGCGTGACGCAGCAACGCCGCGTGGAGGAAGACGGTCTTCGGATTGTAAACTCCTTTCAGTTGGGACGAAGCTTCGGCGATGAATAGTCGTTCGGAGTGACGGTACCTTCAGAAGAAGCCCCGGCTAACTACGTGCCAGCAGCCGCGGTAATACGTAGGGGGCGAGCGTTGTCCGGAATCATTGGGCGTAAAGCGCGTGTAGGCGGCTCGATAAGTCTGCTGTGAAAGTCCAGGGCTCAACCCTGGAATGCCGGTGGATACTGTCGAGCTTGAGTCCGGAAGAGGCGAGTGGAATTCCTGGTGTAGCGGTGAAATGCGCAGATATCAGGAGGAACACCAATGGCGAAGGCAGCTCGCTGGGACGTGACTGACGCTGAGACGCGAAAGCGTGGGGAGCAAACAGGATTAGATACCCTGGTAGTCCACGCTGTAAACGATGGGTACTAGGTGTGGGGGGTGTCGACTCCCTCCGTGCCGACGCTAACGCATTAAGTACCCCGCCTGGGGAGTACGGCCGCAAGGCTAAAACTCAAAGGAATTGACGGGGGCCCGCACAAGCAGCGGAGCATGTGGTTTAATTCGACGCAACGCGAAGAACCTTACCTGGGCTTGACATGTGCCTGACCGCCGTGGAAACACGGCTTCCCTTCGGGGCAGGTTCACAGGTGGTGCATGGCTGTCGTCAGCTCGTGTCGTGAGATGTTGGGTTAAGTCCCGCAACGAGCGCAACCCCCGTCGCATGTTGCCAGCATTTAGTTGGGGACTCATGCGAGACTGCCGGTGACAAACCGGAGGAAGGTGGGGATGACGTCAAGTCATCATGCCCCTTATGTCCAGGGCTACACACGTGCTACATTGGCGCGTACAGAGGGCTGCGATACCGCGAGGTGGAGCGAATCCCTTAAAGCGCGTCTCGGTTCGGATTGTAGGCTGAAACTCGCCTACATGAAGGCGGAGTTGCTAGTAATCGCGGATCAGCATTGCCGCGGTGAATACGTTCCCGGGCCTTGTACACACCGCCCGTCACACCACGGGAGTGAGCAACACCCGAAGCCGGTGGCCTAACCCGCAAGGGAGGGAGCCGTCGAAGGTGGGGCTCGTGACTGGGGTGAAGTCGTAACAAGGTAGCCGTAGCGGAAGCTGCGGCTGGATCACCTCCTTTCTAGGGAGCCTTCTCACGAAGGCGTCCGATCGCTTGTCGATCGGAACTAGTACGTCGACCGAGACCTGGTCGTGAAGAACATCCGAGCCTCTGGCTCGGGTGGAGCTGCATACATGCTGTTGAGTTTTGAGAGACCGGCCTTCGCCGGTCTCGTCTGCTTGGCTTTGCCACAGACGGGACTTGAAGGCAGCGCCCTCTCCACGGACCTTGAAAACTGCACAGTAGCCAATGAAACGGGTATCACCGATCACATCGTTGATCAGATCACCGTCAAGATAGTAAGGGCACACGGTGGATGCCTTGGCACCTAGAGTCGAAGAAGGACGTGAACGGCTGCGATAAGCCGCGGTGAGGCGCTGAATAGCCTTTGACCCGCGGATTTCCGAATGGGGAAACCCAGCGCTGGTAATGCGGCGTTACCTCCCGGTGAACACATAGCCGGGTTGGAGACAAGCGGGGGAAGTGAAACATCTCAGTACCCCGAGGAAAGTAAATCAACCGAGACTCCCTGAGTAGTGGCGAGCGAAAAGGGATCAGCCCAAACTTGTTGCGTGTAAGCAGTCACGCGTTGCGCAGCAGGGGTTGTAGGGCGTTTGTTCCGGGTCGTGACTGGCCCGGCGGAAGTTACAAAGTCATGCGGTAGTCGAAGAGCCTGGAACGGCTCACCAAAGAGGGCAACCGTCCCGTAGACGAAACCACATGATCTTCCGTCAAGCGTTCCTGAGTAAGTCCGCGCCCGTGAAACGCGGACTGAAGCTGGGGGGACCACCCTCCAAGGCTAAGTACTCCTAGGTGACCGATAGCGGACTAGTACCGTGAGGGAAAGGTGAAAAGTACCCCGGAAGGGGAGTGAAATAGTACCTGAAACCGCGTGCCTACAAGCGGTGGGAGCAGACTTGTTCTGTGACCGCGTGCTTTTTGCATAACGAGCCGGCGAGTTACTCGTCTGCGGCAAGGTTAAGCGATGAGCGGAGCCGTAGCGAAAGCGAGTCCGAATAGGGCGACATAGTCGTAGGCGGTAGACCCGAAACTGAGCGAGCTACCCATGGGCAGGTTGAAGCGGGGGTAAGACCTCGTGGAGGACCGAACCGACCTAGGTTAAAAACTGGGCGGATGACCTGTGGGTCGGAGTGAAAGGCTAATCAAGCTCAGTGATATCTGGTTCTCTCCGAAATATATTTAGGTATAGCCTCGGATCAATTGCGTATTGGCCGTAGAGCACTGTTTGGACGCGGGGCCCTACCAGGTTACCAACTTCAGGCAAACTCCGAAGACCAGTACGTTTACTCCGGGAGTCAGTTGCTGGGGGATAAACTTCAGCGTCAAGAGGGAAACAGCCCAGACCGCCAGCTAAGGTCCCCAAATGCTAGCTAAGTGGCAAACGATGTTCGAGTGCATAGACAACCAGGAGGTTGGCTTAGAGGCAGCCACCCTTGAAAGAGTGCGTAACAGCTCACTGGTCAAGTGTTCGAGCGCGGATAATGTAACGGGGCTTAAGCTAGCTACCGAAGCTGCGGGTGCGTGAGACTTTCGAGTCGATCGCGCGGTAGGAGAGCGTTCCGATGCCAGTAAAGCGGCGGGGTAACCCAGCCGTGGAGGCTTCGGAAGTGAGAATGCCGGCATGAGTAACGAAAGAGGAGTGAGAATCTCCTCCACCGATTGCCCAAGGATTCCTGAGTAAAGTTCGTCTGCTCAGGGTTAGTCGGGACCTAAGGCGAGGCCGAAAGGCGTAGTCGATGGCTAACAGGTTGATATTCCTGTACCACGTCGTGTTTGCTTGACCGATGGGGGGACGGGGAAGGCTACGGGAACCCAGGCGATGGTCGTCCTGGGGTAAGCATGTAGGGGTGGGCCTAGTGAAATGCGGGCCTGCATAACCTGAGGTGCGATGCCAGCTGGCTTTGAGCCGGCGAGTCCCTTACGCCATGCCTCCGAGAAAAGCCTCTAGGGAGAACACGCGTGCCCGTACCAAAACCGACACAGGTGGGCAAGTAGAGAATACTAAGGTGATCGAGATAACCCTCGTTAAGGAACTCGGCAAAATCGCCCCGTAACTTCGGGATAAGGGGCGCCCTAGTAAGGTGAAGCTCTTCGCGAGTGGAGCCTGAGGGGGCCGCAGTGAATTGGTCCAAGCGACTGTTTACCAAAAACACAGGTCTCTGCTAAGTCGAAAGACGACGTATAGGGGCTGACGCCTGCCCGGTGCCGGAAGGTTACGTGGAGGTGTTAGGGTTCGCCCAAAGCACCGAAGCTAAGCCCCGGTAAACGGCGGCCGTAACTATAACGGTCCTAAGGTAGCGAAATTCCTTGTCGGGTAAGTTCCGACCTGCACGAATGGCGTAACGACTTGGACGCTGTCTCAACGAGGGGCTCGGTGAAATTGCAGTCTCGGTGAAGATGCCGAGTACCCGCGGCTAGACGGAAAGACCCCGTGAACCTTTACTACACCCTGGTATTGGAATTCGATGCATTTCGCTCAGGATAGGTGGGAGGCTTGGAAGCGATGGCTGCGGCTGTCGTGGAGCCAACCTTGAGATACCACCCTTGATGTCTTGGGTTTCTAACACCGCGCCGTGAATCCGGGCGGTGAACAGTGCCAGGCGGGTAGTTTGACTGGGGCGGTCGCCTCCCAAAATGTAACGGAGGCGCACAAAGGTTCCCTCAGTACGGTTGGAAATCGTGCGTAGAGTGCAAAGGCAGCAAGGGAGCTTGACTGCGAGACCGACAGGTCGAGCAGGTGCGAAAGCAGGTCTTAGTGATCCGGCGGTAGCAAGTGGAAGTGCCGTCGCTCAACGGATAAAAGGTACTCCGGGGATAACAGGCTTATCGGGCCCAAGAGTCCACATCGACGGCCCGGTTTGGCACCTCGATGTCGGCTCGTCGCATCCTGGGGCTGTAGTAGGTCCCAAGGGTTGGGCTGTTCGCCCATTAAAGCGGTACGCGAGCTGGGTTCAGAACGTCGTGAGACAGTTCGGTCCCTATCTGCCGTGGGCGTTGGAGAGTTGAGAGGATTTGTCCCTAGTACGAGAGGACCGGGATGAACGCACCTCTGGTGTATCTGTTGTCCTGCCAAGGGCATAGCAGGTTAGCTACGTGCGGATCGGATAACCGCTGAAGGCATCTAAGCGGGAAGCCGGCCTCAAGATGAGCTCTCCCATCCCCTTGAGGGAGTAAGAACCCTGGAAGACCACCAGGTTGATAGGCCAGATCTGGAAGAGCGGTAACGCTCGTAGGAGACTGGTACTAATTGTTCGAGGGCTTGACGGATTTTGATACCCGTCTCAATGGCGCTGTGCAGTTTTGAAGGCCCGTGGAGGGCGTGGTTTCGCACGTTTTCCGGTGGCTATAGCGAGAGGGAAACACCTCTTCCCATTCCGAACAGAGCCGTTAAGCCTCTCAGCGCCGATGGTACTTGGCCCGCAAGGGCCTGGGAGAGTAGGACGCCGCCGGTTTTTTCATTCAGCCTCAGTCGCCTCTCGGCGGCTGGGGCTTTTTGCATTTCTGGTCCAGCGCTGCCGGCGTGACGCCAGCCGGCGCGACGCCAGCGGTTGTTTGGGCCTTGGTCGCTCCCGGGCTCGCGCGCTCGAGTTCCCGGCCGGTCTGTACGGGTGAGGGGAAGTTGACGGCTCGGTCCCGGCGGGGTGGTGCCGCCGGAGCGCACCCGCGTGACCCGTCCAGTGACCGCTGCCGCCGCCGCCCCGCGCGTAGGGTGACGCAGCACGAGCCCCGCGCAGCTCCGCGCGGGCTGCGCCGCCGAGGGCGGACGCGAGCGCGCTTCACCCTACGTGGCCGCGCTTCACCGTACGTGACCGCCCTTCACCGTACGTACGCGAGGATGCCGAGCCCTTTCTACGTGCGTGGCTCGCAGCTGCGCAGCGCGCACACTCGCGGTTGGCTTGCTGCCTCGCGTCGCGGGCTCGCGTGGGTCGCGTGGCCGGTGTCGCGTGGTTGGGCTCGCGTTGCCGGCCTGCGTTCGCGGAGGCGCGTGTTTGCCGGTCTGCGTCTGCGGAGGTGCGTGTCGCCGGTCTGCGTCTGCGGAGGTGCGTGTCGCCGGCCTGAACCCACGGAGGTGCGCGTTGCCGGCGTGGGCCCGCGGCGGGACGTGTTGCCGGCATGGTGCGCGTCGCCGGCGTGCGTCTGCGGAGGTGCGTGTCGCCGGCCTGAGTCCGCGGAGGTGCCCGTGCGCGCTCGACGCCTCACTCGCCAGCCTCTTCGCGGCAGCGTACGAAGAGCGCTGCGCGCGGATGGTGCGGCGCGCGGAAGGCGAGGGCGGAGCCGCCGGCGATCTCGGTGCGGTCAGTGCTGCGTCGCGGCCGAGCGCGCCGGTCGCGGCGGCTTGGCCGGGAGCGGCGACGTGCATCGCTGTGCAGCGGGCCGGACGGTGCCGGGGCGCCGTCTGCGCTCCAGACGAGCGGCGCGGCGGTGGGGATGTGCTGCAGGCGCTGCCGGCGCGAGCACGTCGCCGAAGGTCGGCTCGGTGGACCACGTGAGGTCGAGCTCGAAGGCACGTCGGGGGGCGCCCGTTCGGGCCTCGGCGCGGTCGTGGGGTGCGGCCTCGTCGGCCCATGCGTCATCGACCGGACGCAGAACGGCCTCGGCGAGGTCCATCAGCGCGGCGCCGAGAAGCTTGGGTGCACGAGAAGAGAACATGTGTTCGTGAAGGTAGCCTGCGTCTCGGATGGAACAGGAGCGGGTCTCGGGAGGGAAGGCAGAGATGCGCGAATGTCCCGTGTTTCCGGGTGGAAGTGATGCAGTTCGCTGCAACGAATGTTGCACGTGCGCTACGCAGGCACGAACGTGTGTGCGGCGCCTCGGCGCTCGTCGCGGCGTCGTCCTGGCTAGTGGTCGCAGAGCGACACAAAGGCAGGACGATGCCGACCGCGGACGTGTGGGATGGGGCGGCGGCCGGTGCGGTATGGGCGGGGCCCCGGCCGGGCTGCGTGGTGGCAGGCCCGGGGCGGGGTGGACGAGCGGGCGGCGGGGTCAGCCGCCGGTGCCGAGCGTGGACCAGACCTCGATCTTGGTCGTGATCCGCTCGATGACCGCGTCGGTGAACTCGGTCGTGCCGGCGTGGCCGCCGAGGTCCGGGGTCTTGATGCCGGTGGCGATCGCTTCGAGGACCGACTCGTAGATCGCGCGCGAGGCACGCTCGGCTCCCGGGTGGCCGCGCTCGGCCGCGTGGCGCAGGACCGCGCCGGAGGCGAGCAGCATCGCCATCGGGTTCGCGACGTCCTTGCCTCTCAGCGCGGGAGCGGTGCCGTGCGGCGCCTCCGCCATCGCGACGTGCGTCTCGTAGTTGTCGTCGAACGCCAGCAGCACCGACTCGGCGCCCGCGATCGAGCCGAACATCGGCAGCACGAGATCGGAGAGGCAGTCGCCGTCACGGTTGAGCGCGGGCACGACGAGCGGCTCGTCGGCGGCGCCGCTGACGAGGCCGGCGTACGTCGCGTCGATCAACACCGGCTCGTAGGCGACGTCGGGGTGACGGGCCGCCGCGGCGTCCATCTCCTCCTTCAGCATCCCCTCGTAGACCGGGGAGACCGTCCACTTCGGGCCGCCGTAGACGCGCGCCTGCATCGCACGCGCCGTGCGGAAGGCGTACTCCGACACTGCGCGGCAGGTGGAGCGGGTCACGTGCTCGGTGCGGTAGGCGACCTCGTCGGCCGCGCCCGCGTCACCCTCGCGCCACTGCTTCGCGCCGTAGGCGTCCTCGATCGCCATGCGGACGATCGAGATCGGGTAGTGCACGCCGGCGATCGGCGTGACCCCCGGGATGCGACGACCCGTCCGCACGATCACCTTGCCGTCGACCTCCTCGCGGAGGATGCGGTTCGGCGAGCCGACGTCGTCGGCGCCCTCGGGCGTGATCGTCGCTGCCTTGATGCCGAACCCGCACGTGCGCATCGCCGCGGCGGCGTCGGAGACGACGCCGTTCTGGGTCGCACGGCGGTTCTCGAGCGAGAGGTCGAAACGCTCCAGCTCCAGCGGGAGGCCGGTGACCTCCGGGTCGAGCACGCGGACGGCCTGGTCGAGCAGCTCCTGGCCGGTCTCGTCGCCCTCGAGGATGGTGATCTTCAGCGGCTCGGGCATCGCGCGCCACGATAGCCCAGGAGCACGCACCGGAGACTTGTGGGTCGCGTCCGGGCGCTAGGGTCTCGCGCGTGAGCACGCTCAGATGCACCTGGTGCGGGGTCGACGTCGGACCCGACGAGGGCTACCGCGCCGCCGAGCAGGCGGGCGAACGGCTTGCGACCTTCTGCCGCCTCGAGCACACCGTCCCGTGGGCGATCCAAGGTCCGCACTGGGAAGCGGGGACGCTCGCGGAGCAGCCGCGCGAGGAGCCGGCGCTGTCCGAGTGCGCCCACTGCGGCGCTGCGCTCGACGACACGCGCGTCCTGCTCGTCCACCACCGCGGCGAGTACCGCATCGCCGACGCCTTCTGCACGACCGACCACCTGCGCGCCTGGGCGAGCGCGGGCGGCCGCTGGCGCTGAGCGGCCGCGGCGGGAGCGGGCGTGCGGCGAGTGGGCGCCTGTCGGGCCGCGGCGGGAGCGGCGGGCGACTCAGGCGTCGCGCGGGGCGGGGGCGGAGGCGACGGGCTCGGGGGTTGCGGGGACGATCGGGTGGAGCGTGTGGCGCAGCAGGATCGTGAGGACCGCGCCGACGACCGGACCGGCGCAGGCGAGCGCGATCGCCCAGCGGGCGTTGGAGGCCTCGACGATCACGCCGGCGAGCGCCGCACCGGAGGCGGCACCGGCGATGTTCGCGGTCATCATCCACGTCGTCGCCTCGGTCGCCGTGCCCGGCGGGGCGACGTGGTCGATCAGCAGGTAGGCCGCCGCGGCCGACGGCGCCAGCGCGAGGCCGGCGATCGCGGCCATCGCGCCCATCAGCGGGATCGAGTCCGCTATCAGCAGCGGCAGCGTCCCGACGGCGAGCGCGACGTGCAGCACGATGAAGCGCTCGACGACCGGGCTCGACCAGCTGCGCGCCCCGTACCAGATGCCGCCGAGCACGCTGCCGACGGCCATGATCGAGAGCAGTATTCCTGCCAGCTCCGCCTTCTCGCCGTGCTCGACCGCGAACGCCGGCATCGCGACCTCGAGCGCCCCGAACGAGATCCCCGTCGGCACGATCGACAGCATCAGCGTCCGCATCCCCGGCGAGGCGAGCGCGCCGGCGCGCGTCCGCTCGAACGGCTCGCTTCTCCACGAGCGCGCGAGGGATCCCGTTGCGAAGAGGATCGTCCCGATCAACGACAGCGCGATCGCGACGATCAGCGCGACGCTCGTCGAGCTGACGGCGATCAGCACCGTCGTGATGACCGGCCCGATGATGAAGAAGAACTCCGACACGACGCCCTCGAACGTGTAGGCGGTGTTGCGCGCGTTGGTGTCGTTCTCGAACACCGTCGCCCACACCGACCGCATGCATGCGCCCAGCGGCGGCAGCGCTGCGCCGCCGATGAACGCGAACACCGCCAGCACCCAGGTCGGTGAGCCGGCCCGCGCGCAGGCGACGACGCCGATCACGGCGAGCGCGTTGACGAGCGTCGAGGGGATCAGGACCGCCGGCTGGCCGAAGCGGTCGACCAGACGCCCCTGGATCGGGGCGAGGAAGCCGGCGCCGACCGCCCACGCCGCGCTCGCCGCGCCGGCCTGTGCGAACGAGCCCGTCTCCGCCCGCACGAGCAGCACGATCGCGAGCGAGAAGATGCCGATCGGGATGCGCCCGATCAGCAGCGAGACGATCAGCCGTCCCGTTCCCGGTGGCCTCAAGAGGACGCGGTAGGCGCCGAGCATCAGTCGGCCGGGTCTGCCGAGCGGGGTTCGGGGGTGGAGGCGAGCAGCGTGTCGGAGTGCTCGGCGAGCGCCGCGATCACGAACGCGACGTGCGTGTCGAAGTCGACGCCGAGCTCGTCAGCGCCGCGCCGCAGCGCGTCACGGTCGACCGCGGCGGCGAAGCTCGGCGTCTTCATCTTCTTCTTGACCGACTTCGGCGTCATCCCCTGCAGTCCCTCGGGACGGACGTATGCGCACGCGAGGACGAAGCCGCTCAGCTCGTCGACGGCGTACAGCGCGCGCTCCATCGGCGTGTCGCGTGTGAGCTCCATCTCGTCCGCATGCGATCCGATTGCTCGAATGATCTCATCCGGATAGCCGCGTCGCTGCAATTCCTGCATCGCGATCCGCGGATGGCCGTCCACGAGCGAGGGATGCCGCTCGTAGTCGAGGTCGTGCAGCAGGCCAGTGACGGCCCAGGTCTCCTCGTCCCCTCCAAGTTGGCGCGCATACGCTCGCATCGTAGCTTCGACGGCGAGCACGTGACGCCGCAGCGACGGGGATTCCGTCCACTCGCAAAAGAGGGTCCAGGCGTCGTCGCGCGAAATCCCCCTCGGCATGGCTGTTACCCTAGCTCAGCGTTCCGGCTCCGACCCCATCTCCGTGACTGACATGCGGGGCCGACGTCATCCCTCTCTCATGGAAAAGTTCGTCATACAGGGCGGCGTGCCGCTTTCAGGCACGTTCGTGCCCGCAGGCAACAAGAACGGTGCGCTGCCGATCCTCGCCGCGGCGTTGCTGACCGACGAAGAAGTCGTGATCCGCAACGTCCCGCGCATCAGCGACGTGCAGGCGCAGATCGAGCTGATCGCCGACCTCGGCGCGCGCGCCGAGTGGATCGGCGACAACGAGGTCGCGATCCGCGCCGACGGCGTCGCCAAGACCGATCTCGACCGCAGGCTGTCCGAGCGGATCCGTGCGTCGTTCCTGCTCGCCGGCCCGCTGCTCGCGCGCTTCGGGCGCGCGCACATGCCGCCGCCCGGCGGCGACGTGATCGGCCGTCGCCGGCTCGACCCGCACCTCGACGCGTTCAAGGCGCTCGGCGCGACGATCGAGCACGACCGCGACATCCTGCTGACCGCCCCGCGCGGCCTCACGGCCTGCGACTTCCTGATGGACGAGCCGTCCGTGATGGCGACGGAGAACGCGCTGATGGCCGCCGCGCTGACGCCCGGCTCGACGATCATCCGCAACGCCGCTTCCGAGCCGCACGTGCAGGACCTCGCGCGCATGCTCGTGAAGATGGGCGCGCAGATCGACGGGATCGGCTCCAACGTGATGACCGTCCACGGCGTCGACCGGCTCGGCGGCTGTGACCACCGCGTCGCCCCCGACCACATCGAGATCGGCTCCTTCATGGCGCTCGCCGGCGTGACCGGCGGCGAGCTGACGATCAAGGACACCTATCCCGAGGACCTGCGGATGGTCCGCCTCGTCTTCGCCCGCCTCGGCCTCGAGACCGATATGCGCGGCAACGACCTGTTCGTCCCCGGCGGTCAGAAGCTCGTCATCACCAACGACGCCGGCGGCTACCAGCCGAAGGTCGAGGACGGCCCGTGGCCGGCGTTCCCCGCCGATCTGACGAGCATCGCGCTCGCGCTGGCGACGCAGTCGGAGGGGTCGGTCATCATCCACGAGAAGATGTTCGAGAACCGCCTCTTCTTCACGGACAAGCTGCAGCTGATGGGCGCCGCGATCACGATCTGCGATCCGCACCGCGCGCTCGTCGTCGGCTCCCGCCGCCTGCGCGGCGAGCGCGTCGAGTCGCCCGACATCCGCGCCGGCATGGCGATGCTGATCGCCGCGCTCTGCGCCGAGGGCACCACCGAGATCGGCAACATCCGCCAGATCGACCGCGGCTACGAGCGGATCGACGAGCGCCTGCGCGCGCTCGGCGCCCGCATCGAGCGGGTCGAGGACGGCGACCGGATCCACGCCCACTAGAGCGGATCCGGCACCAGTGATCCACCCGATCCCCAGCGGCACGCGCGACGTGCTGCCCGACGAGATGCGAGAGCTGCGCGCGATCCTCGCAGCCGCGCACAGAGTCTTCGACGACGCCGGCTACGGCGAGGTCGCGACGCCCGCGCTCGAGTACGAGGACACGCTTGCGATCGGCGGCGTCGGCGGCACGCTGCCCGCCTACCGCCTGTTCGACGAGCAGGGCAACGTGCTGACGCTGCGCTCGGACATGACGGTGCCGATCGCGCGGCTCGTCGCGACTCGCTTCGCGACCGCCGAGCCGCCGCTGCGGCTCTGCTACGTCGCGCACGCCTACCGCGGCGTCAAGCCGCAGCGCGGCCAGTCGCGCGAGTTCCTGCAGGCGGGGATCGAGCTGATCGGCGCGCCCGCGCCGTCGGGGACGGCGGAGGCGCTGACGCTCCTGTGCGACACGCTCGACGCCGTCGGCCTGCGCAGCTACCGGATCGGGCTCGGCGACGTGGCCCTCTACCAGGCGCTGCTCGACGGCCACGGAGTCGCCGGCGAGGGCCGCGAGCGGATCCTCCACGAGCTCGTCACGCGCGACTTCGTCGGGCTCGAACGCGAGGTCGACGCGCTCCGCCTGACCGACGCGCACGCGGTGCAGCAGCTGAAGCGGATCCCGCAGCTGCGCGGCGGGCCGGAGCTGCTCGCGCAGCTCGACGGCGCGGCAGCCGAGGCCGCCGAGGGGCTGCGCGGCGTGCACGAGCTGCTGGAGCCGCGCGTCGCCGAGCGCGTCATCTTCGACCTCGGCCTCGTCCGCGACCTCGGCTACTACACCGGCGCGATCTTCCAGGTCTACGACCCCAAGCTCGGCGCTCCGCTCGGCGGCGGCGGGCGCTACGACGACCTGATCGGCCGCTTCGGCCGGCCGCTGCCCGCCGTCGGCTGGGCGCTGAACGTCGAGCGGCTGCACATCGCGCTGGCCGGCGAGGAGGCGGATTCCTCGCCTGGCGGCTCGGATTCCGTCGGAAGAACTCGCCTGGGGGCTCGCTCTTCCGGGTCGGAGGGGAGCCGATGAGTCGCGGCGTCAACGGCCTCACGATCGCCGTCCCACGCGGCGCGCTGATGACCGAGGCGCTCGACCTGCTCGACACGCTCGGGATCGACACGAGCGAGGTCCGCTCCAACGACCGCAAGCTGCTCTTCAGAGACGTCGGCATCGTCACGATGCGGCCGTCCGACGTGCCGACGTACGTCGAGTCCGGCGCCGCAGACATCGGCATAACGGGCAAGGACGTGCTGATGGAGCAGTCCGAGCGCGAGGTCTACGAGCTGCTCGACCTCGGCTTCGGCCGCTGCGTGATGGTGCTCGCGTCGGTCGCCGGCGACGACGCCGGCGCGGAGGCGCTGCGGCGCTTGGGCGTGATGCGCGTCGCCACCAAGTACCGCAAGATCGCGATGCGCCACTTCGAGCGCACCGGCCGCCAGGCCGAGATCGTCGAGGTCAAGGGCTCGGTCGAGCTGGCGCCGCTGACCGGCATGGTCGACACGATCGTCGACCTGACCGCGACCGGCACGACGCTGCGCGAGAACGGCCTCGTCGTGCGCGAGGAGATCGCGGTCTCAACAGCCCGCCTGATCGCCAACCCGGTCGCGCACAAGCTCAAGGCTGCCGCGATCGACGACGTGCTGGAGCGCCTGCGTGCGACTTGAGCGGCGGACGCTGGCGAGCGCCGGCGCCGCCGCCGGCCTCGCGACCGAGCTGCGCAGGCTCGTGCCCGCGGCCGCCTCGATCGCCGACCCCGTCGCGGCGATCGTCGCCGATGTGCGCGACCGCGGCGACGCCGCGGTGCTGGAGCTGACGCGCGCGCACGACACCGGCGGCGCCGAGCCGAAGGCGCTGCGGGTCTCGCAGTCAGAGCTGGATGCCGCGCTCGACTCCCTCGACGCCGACGTGCGCGCCGGGCTGGAGGTCGCCGCGCAGAACGTCGGCGTCGTCGCCGCGATCGGGCTCGACGACGAGCGCGAGGTGACGCTCGGCCACGGGCAGACCGTCCGCCTGCGCGAGGTGCCGGTGCGCCGCGCCGCGGTCTACGTCCCCGGCGGCCGCGCGCCGTACCCGAGCACGGTCCTGATGGGCGTCGTGACCGCCGTGACGGCGGGGGTGGAAGAGGTCGTGCTGTGCTCGCCGCCCGGCCCGGACGGTGACCTGAATCCCGCGATCCTGGCAGCCGCCGCGCTCGCCGGCGCGACCGAGGTCTACCGCATGGGCGGCGCGCAGGCGATCGGCGCGCTCGCGCACGGGACCGCGACCGTCGCGCCCGTCGACCTGATCGTCGGCCCCGGGAACCTGTGGGTGCAGGAGGCCAAGCGCCAGGTCTCCGCGGCCGGCCTCGTCGGGATCGACGGCTTCGCCGGCCCGAGCGACCTGATGGTCGTGCTCGACCGCGGCGCCGACGTGCGCCTCGCGGCGCTCGACCTGCGTGCGCAGGCGGAGCACGGCTCCGACAGCCTCGTGCTCGCGGTGTCGCCGGACGGCGCCGCGCTCGACGCGCTCTCCGAAGGCCTCTCGGTCGTGCCGGAGCCGGGCGTCGGCGCGCTCGTGGAGACCGCGTCGCTCGAGGACGCGCTTGCGCTCGCGAACGCCTTCGCGCCCGAGCACCTGGAGCTGATCGGCGCGGGAGCGGAGGCGCTCGCGCCGGAGGTCCGCAACGCCGGCTGCCTGTTCGTCGGGCCGGGCGGTGCGACCGCGTTCGGCGACTACGTCGCCGGCTCCAACCACACGCTGCCGACCGACGGCGCCGCGCGCTTCGCTTCCGGGCTCTCCGCGCGCCACTTCCGCCGCCGCATGACCGAGGTGCGGATCCCCTTGGAGGCGGCGACCACCCTCGCGCCGGCCGGCGCCGCGATCGCGCGCGCCGAGGGCTTCGAGCTGCACGCGCAGTCGATGGAAGCCCGCATGCGGGAGAATGCGGAGTCATGAGCGACCGCACCGCGACGATCGAACGGAAGACCGGCGAGACCGACGTCCGCCTCACGCTGGGCCTGGACGGGACGGGCGCCGGCACGCGCAGCACCGGCGTCGGCTTCCTCGACCACATGCTCGACCTGCTCGCCCGCCACGGCCGGCTCGACCTCGACGTCGCCGCGACCGGTGACCTGCAGACCGGTGCGCACCACACCGTCGAGGACGTCGGCATCTGCATCGGCCAGGCGCTCGACCGCGCGCTCGGGGACCGCAGCGGCATCTACCGCTATGGAGCCGCGACGATCCCGATGGACGAGGCCCGCGCCGCGGCCGCGATCGACGTCTCCGGCCGCGCCTTCCTCGCCTGGGAGGCGCCGCTGCCGCCCGGGGCGATAGGCAACTTCGACCACGAGCTGGCGGAGGAGTTCTTCCGCGCCGTCTCCGGCAACGCGAAGCTGACGCTCCACCTGACCGTCGAGGCTGGCACGAACGTCCACCACATCGTCGAGGCGCTCTTCAAGGCGTTCGCGCGCGCGCTGCGCGCCGCCGTCGCGATCGACCCGTCCGAGACGGGCGTGCCGAGCACGAAGGGGACTCTGACCGCGTGAGCGCGAAGGCCCCCCGCATCGCGATCCTCGACTACGGGATGGGCAACCGCCGCTCGGTCGAGAAGGCGTTCGAGCACGTCGGCGCGCGCCCGGTCGTGACGCGCGACCACGACGCGATCCGCGGCGCCGACGGCGTCGTCGTGCCGGGCGTCGGCGCGTTCCCGCGTGCGATGCGCAACCTGCGCGAGCTGGGGCTCGACGACGTGATCCGCGAGCGCGCCGCCGCCGGCGTGCCGGTGCTCGGGATCTGCCTCGGCATGCAGCTGCTGTTCGAGCACTCGGTCGAGCTGGAGCCGGCGAAGGGGCTCGGCCTGCTCGCCGGCGAGGTGCGCCCGCTCGACGCGCGCGGCGAGCGCGTCCCGCACATCGGCTGGAACGTCGTCACGTTCTCGCGCGCGACGCGTCTCAACGCCGCGCTGCCGGAGGCCGTCGCCTTCTACCACGTGCACTCGTTCGTCGTCTCGCCGACCGACCCGTCCGACGCGCTCGGCACGGCCGTCTACGGCGAGCGCTTCGTCAGCGCCGTCGCACGCGACAACGTCTACGGCGTCCAGTTCCATCCCGAGAAGTCCTCGCGCTACGGCCTGAGGCTGCTCGCCAGCTTCAGCGCCGCATGTGACCGAGTGGAGACACCCGCATGATCCTCTACCCCGCAATCGACATCCGCGGCGGCAGCGCCGTGCGCCTGAGACAGGGCGACTTCGCCGACGAGACCGTCTACGACGCCGACCCGCTCAGCGCCGCGCGCGCCTGGGTCGAGGGCGGCGCCAGGTGGCTGCACGTCGTCGACCTCGACGGCGCCCGCGACGGCAGACCGGCCAACCTCGAACACCTGCGGCGGATCGCCGGCGAGCTGGGCGTGCCGGTCGAGTTCGGCGGCGGGCTGCGCTCGCGCGCGTCGGTCGACGCCGCGATCGAGGCCGGCGCCGAGCGCGTGATCCTCGGTACGGCGGCGTTCGCCGACGTCGACTTCCTCGACGACGTCGTCGCTGCCTACGGCGAGCGCGTCGTCGTCTCGGTCGACGTGCGCGGCGGGAAGGTCGCCAGCGCCGGCTGGAAGGAGCAGACCGAGATGGAGGCGGCGGCCGTGATCGACCACCTCCAGCGCCGCGGCGTGCGCAAGCTCGTCTACTCGAACATCGAGCGCGACGGGATGCTGACCGGCCCCGACCTCGACGAGGTCCGCAGAGTCGCCGAGTCGGTCCGCGGCTCGTTCATCTACTCCGGCGGGATCGGCTCGCTCGACCACCTCGCCGCGCTCGCATCGCTGCGGCAGGTGAACCTCAACGGCGTGATCGTCGGCAAGGCGCTCTACGAGCGGAAGTTCACGGTCGGTGACGCGCTCACGGCGCTGAAGCCGCCGAAGGCCGCGGCGTAGGCCTCGTCCCGTGCACACCAAGCGCGTCATCCCCTGCCTCGACGTCGACGGCGGCCGCGTCGTCAAGGGCACGTCGTTCGTCGACATCCGCGACGCCGGCGACCCGATCGAGCTGGCCGAGCGCTACGACGCCGCCGGCGCCGACGAGCTGGTCTTCCTCGACATCACCGCGACGTCGAGCCAGCGCGACACGGTCGTCGAGCTGGCGCGCAGGACCGCCGACAACGTCTTCATCCCGTTCACGATCGGCGGCGGCATCCGCTCCGTCGCGGACGCGCAGGCCGTGCTCGACGCCGGTGCCGACAAGGTCGCGGTCAACTCGGCCGCCGTCGCGCGGCCGGAGCTGATCGACGAGCTGGCGGCGCAGTTCGGCGCGCAGTGCGTCGTGCTCGCGATCGACGCGAAGCAGAGAGCGGACGGCAGCGGCTGGGAGGTCTTCGTCGCCGGCGGCCGCACGCCGACCGGGCGCGACGCGGTCGCCTGGGCGCGCGAGGGCGGCGAGCGCGGCGCGGGCGAGATCCTGCTGACCTCGATGGACAGAGACGGCTCGCACGACGGCTACGACCTGCCGCTGACGCAGGCGGTCGCGGCGGCGGTCAGCGTTCCCGTGATCGCCTCCGGCGGGGCAGGCGAGCTGGACCACCTCGTCGAGGCGCTGGAGGCCGGCGCCGACGCCGTCCTCTGCGCGTCGATCTTCCACTACGGCAGATTCACGCTCGATCAGGTCAAGACGCACCTCGTCGCGGCCGGCGTGCCGGTCCGCGACCTCGGCTGAGCGGCCGGCGGGTCAGTTCCCGCCGTCGCCGGATCTTCTTCTGGCGGCAGCTCTTCTGGCGGCCGCTCTGCGGGCGGCTCTTCTGGCAGCAGCTCTGCGTGCCGCTCTTCTCGCGGCGGCTCTGCGCGCGGCTCTCCTGGCCGCCCTTCTCGCAGCGGCTCTTCTCGCCGCAGCTCTCCTGGCGCTCGCTCTGCGCGCCGCTCTGGCGGTCAGCCGCGATGCGCGCACCGCGGCTCTCTGCGCGTGTCTCCACGCTCTCGGCGTGCGCTTCGGCAGCAGCTCGAAGAGGTTGGCGTAGCCGACGAGGTAGAGCGCGCGGCGGTCGGCGACGATCGGGTTGAACGAGCCCTCCGGGAACTCGAAGACCTGCTTCCCCGTCCGCACGTTCAGGCCGTGGGTCTCGTAGTTGCCGAGGTTGGAGAAGTAGACGACGCCGCCGACGATCGTCGGCGAGCCCGAGATCCGCGAGCCGGAGTCGAAGCTCCAGCGCTTGGAGCCCGAGCGCGCGTCGAACGCGTAGAAGTTGTGGTCGTAGGAGCCGATGTAGACCGTCGGCCCGAGCCCTCTGACGTTCGAGACGGCGGGGGAGGAGTAGACGTAGCCGCCCGTGCCGGTCGCCCACGCGAGCTTCCCGTCCTTCGCGGAGAACGAGTACACGCGGCTGTCGGTGTTGCCGAGGTAGACGCGGCCGAACGCGACCGCGGCGGTCGAGTAGAACTGGCCCGAGCCGAAGCCGAAGCGCGTCCCGTTGGTGCCGACCGACCAGACCTGCTTGCCGTCGCGGGCGCGGACCGCGTGGGCCTTGCCGCCGTAGTCGCCGAAGTAGAGGTTGCCGTCGGCGAACGCGAGCGCGCCCTTGACCGCGCCGGCGGCCTTGTACGTCCAGCGCGTGCGGCCGTTTCTCGCGTTGAGCGCGTAGACGGTCCCGTCCTCGGAGCCGAAGTAGATCGTCCCTCTGCGCAGCAGCGGCGAGGACTCCGCGCGGCTCGGCAGCTCGCGCGACCAGACCGGCCTGCCGTCCAGCTCGCGGAACGCGCCGACGCGGCCGCCGGAGCCGTCGGTCGAGACGAGCGCGACGACGTAGACGTTGCCGTCGCCGATCGCGGGCGAGGCGGCGGCCAGCCTGCCGAAGCGCTGCCGCCACTTGATCCGCCCGGAGACCTTGTCGAGCGCGCGCAGCCAGCCGTCGTCGTCGAGCATGAACAGCGTCGAGCCCTGGATCACCGGCGGGAACTCGATCAGCGCCGTGCCGCGGTAGGTCCAGCCGCGTCTGTACGGCGGCCGCAGATATCTCGGCGCGCTGCTCCAGTCGCGCGTGCGCGCCTCGTTGAGGCCGTACGTCGGCCACAGGAACGTGTCGACGGCTTCTCTTCTTCTCGGCGGCGGCGCGGGCTGCGTCTCGGTCGTCTCGGTCGCTGTGAACGCGACATCGGGGTTCGAGACGTCGCCGGGCTCCCGGAGCAAGAGGAACGCGGCCGCGCCACCTGCGAGCAGGAGCGCGAGCGCGATGGCGACGAGCACAACGAGCCGGCGGCGCCGTGGCGTGGGGCTCGACATCGGCCGCGCATGGTAGTACAGGGCAGCGATGGCCTCCGCGACCGATCTTGTCCGGCGTCTGCGCGAGCTGCCCGCCGCCGCTCCGCTGCGCGACGTCCTCGACGACGATCCGACGGTGCATGTGGTCGGCGGCGCGGTCCGCGACCTGCTGCTCGGCGGGCAGCCGCTCGACCTCGACCTCGTCGTCGACGGCGACGTCGTCGCGGTCGCCTCGCGCCTCGCGGACGGGCTTGGCGGGGAGCTGCAGGTGCACGACCGCTTCGGCACCGCGACGGTCACCGCCGGCGGCTGCTCGTACGACCTCGTGCGAGCGCGGGCCGAGACCTATGCGCGCCCCGGTGCACTGCCCGACGTTCGGCCCGGGACGCTCGCGGAGGACCTGCGCCGGCGCGACTTCACCGTCAACGCGATCGCGGTCACGCTCGGCGGCCGCTTCGAGACGGTGCCGGAGGCGTTCGACGATCTCGTCGCCAGGCGCCTGCGCGTGCTCCACGACGCGAGCTTCCGCGACGACCCGACGCGGCTGCTGCGGCTCGTCCGCTACGCGACGCGGCTCGGCTTCGCCGTCGAGCCTGCCACCGCGCGGCTCGCCGCCGAGGCGGTCGCCGCGGGTGCGCTGGGGACGGTGACGGGCCCGCGGATCGGCGGCGAGCTGCGGCTGCTGCTGCGCGAGCCCGCCGTCGATGAGGCGCTCGCGTGGGTCGCGAGCTGGGGCGGCGGCGACGCGCTGGTCGAGGGGCTCTCCTACGACGCGGAGCTGGCGGCCGCCGCGCTGCGGCTGCTGCCCGAGGACGGCCGCCCCGACCTGCTGCGGCTCGCGGTCGCCGGCGGCGGCGTCGGCGGCAGGCTGCTCGGCCGCTGGCTCGGCGAGCTGGGCTTCACCGCGCGTGAGCGCGACACGGTCGTCGGTGCCGCTCGCGGTGCCGCGGGTGCCGCCGCGCGGCTCGCCGCCGCGGCCGCCGACGGCCGGCCCTCAGCGGTCGCCGAGGCGCTGCGCGGCGCGACGCCGGAGCTGGCGGCGCTGGCGGGGGCGCTGGGCGGGAGCGTGGGCGTGGCGGGGGCACTGGGCGATCCGGGTGCGGCGGGGAGCGGGGGGGCGGCGGGCAGCGTGGGTGCGGCGGGGAGCGTGGGTGCGGCCGGGGCAGCGGGGGCGGCCGGTGTGGCGGCCGCGGCCGCCGTCGAGGGCGCGGCACGCCGCTGGCTCGACGGGCTGCGGCACGTGCGCCTGGAGATCGACGGCGACGACCTGCGCGGCGCCGGCGTCCCGCAGGGCGAGGCGATCGGCCGCGCCCTCGCCGCGGCGCTGCGAGCGAAGCTCGACGGCGAAGCCGTCGGCGCCGAAGCAGAGCTGGCGGCGGCCCTGGCCGGCGTCTGACGCGCTCCGCGCCGCTGCCCTAGCATCCGCCGGGTGGACCTTCCCGCTCCGTTCGAATGGCACGGCGAGCACGTCGGGATCGAGCTGCCCGGCGGGCGCGCGCTCTTCACGACGCGGCGCGGCGGCGTCTCGACCGGCCCCTACGCGAGCCTCAACCTCGGCCGCTGGACCGACGACGAGCCCGCCGCGGTCGAACAGAACCGCGACCGGCTGGCCGCCGCGATCTGCATCCGACGTGACGCGATCGCGCAGGGGTTCCAGGTGCACGGCGCCGACGTCCGGCGCGTCACCACGCCGCCCGAGGTCGATCCCGACCCGGCCGTCAGACCGCCCGAGGCCGACGGGCAGGCGACGGCGCTGCCGGGCGTGGCGACGCTCGTCCTCACCGCCGACTGCCTGCCGGTCGCGCTGATCGCCTGCGGCGCCGTCGCGATGGTCCACGCCGGCTGGCGCGGCCTCGCCGGCGGCGTCATCGAGGAGGGCGTCACGGCGGTGCGCGAGCTGGGCGCCAGCGGGCCGATCGCGGCGGCGATCGGGCCGGGCGCGGGCGTCTGCTGCTACGAGGTCGGCGAGGAGGTGCGCGACGCGTTCGCGCCCCACGGCGACGCCGTCCGCGCCGGCCGCAACGTCGACCTGAAGGCGGTCGCGCGGCGCGAGCTGCGCGCGGCAGGCGTCGGCGAGGTCCACGACACCGGGCTCTGCACGATCTGCGGCGACCCGGCGCTCTTCTTCTCCCACCGCCGCGACGACGGCGTCACCGGACGACAGGCAGGAGTGGCATGGCGGAGCTGATCTACGACCTCGACGTCGAGCGCGTGAGCGCGAACGTCGCGGAGGCGCGGCAGCGGATCGACGAGGCCGCCGCGATCGCCGGCCGCGACCCGGGCGAGGTCGAGCTGCTGGCCGCGGTCAAGTACGTGCCGCTGGAGTCGGTCGGCGTGCTCGCCGCGGCGGGGATCACGCTCGTGGGGGAGAACCGCGCGCAGGACCTGGAGGCGAAGGCGGCGGCGCACCCCGGCCTCTTCACGTGGGACTTCATCGGCCACCTCCAGAGCCGCAAGGTCAAGCAGATCCTCCCGTGGGTGCGGCTGATCCACTCGGTCGCCTCCGACTCCGTCCTCGACCAGCTCGGCAAGCACGGCGCCGCCCGGCCCGACCTGGAGGTGCTGATCGAGGTGAACGTCGCCGGGGAGGCATCCAAGAGCGGCGTCGCGCCAGCTGACCTGGCCGCGTTCGTCGAGCGTTGCCCGGTCACCGTCTCCGGGCTGATGACGATGCCGCCGCTCGCCGCCGCGCCCGAGGACAACCGCCGCCACTTCGCCGCGTTGCGCGAGCTGGCCGCCTCTCACGGGCTCAGACGCCTCTCGATGGGGACCTCGCAGGACTACGAGGTCGCGGTCGAGGAGGGCGCCACGATCGTGCGCCTCGGCTCGACGCTGTACGACTGAAACCCGGTTCGTCGCGGTCCGATGGCGCCGCCGGTACGCGTGAGCGGTCGCGGAGGCGCATAATGGTGGACGTTGCAGGGATTCACCGAGCCTGCACGAACCCCTCACCGTCATGGCATTTCGCGACACCTGGCACCGCGCGCTCGTGTACTTCGGCCTCGCCGTCGAGCACGACTACGACGACGAGCCCGAACCCGAACGAGACCGCGGCCGCAGCCGCGACCGCGAGCCGCAGTACGTCGAGCCCGAGGTCGAACTCGAAGACCAGTACCGAGAGCGTCCCAACGTGCGCCGGCTCAGCAGCAGCCGCCGGCGCCGCGACGAGATCGACGACATCTTCGCGGACGACTCCCCGGGCGAACGGCGCACGAGCGTCCTGCGTCCGGTCGGCGGCAGCGGTGCAGGGGTGCGCAACGGTCGCAGCGGGGAGGTCCGCGTGCATCTCGTCGTACCCAAGTCGTTCAACGACGCCCAGGACGTGGCGGACAAGTTCAAGGACTCGATCCCGGTCATCCTCAATCTGCAGGGCTCGGACACGGACCTGTCCAAGCGCCTGATCGACTTCTCCTCCGGTCTCACCTACGCGCTCGACGGCGGCATGCAGCGGATCGCCGACAAGGTCTTCCTGCTCACCCCGCGCAACGTCGAGGTGTCCGCGGAGGAGCGCGCGAGGCTGATCGAGAAGGGCTTCTTCAACCAGAGCTGAGCGGCCGCGAGCGGCGCATGCCGCGCGCGGGCCCGGGTCGGTACGCTTCCGGCCCTATGCAGGTTGGACTGATCGGATCCGGGAACATGGCCAGCGCGCTCGCGCGCGGCTGGGGTGACCCGATCCTCTGCACCGACGTGATCTTCGGGCGGGCGGAGGACCTCGCGGCGGAGGTCGGCGGCGAGGCCGTCGTCTCCAACCGCGAGCTGGCGCAGCGCGCCGACGTCGTCTTCCTCTGCCACAAGCCCGACCAGCTCGCCGCGATCGCGCCGGAGGTCCGCGGCGCCAAGCCCGGCCAGCCGATCGTCTCGATCCTCGGCGGCGTCCCGCTCGCGGCGCTGGAGGAGGCCTACCCCGACCAGCCCGTCTTCCGCCTGATGCCGAACGTCGCCGTCGAGGTCGGCCGCGGCGTCATCTGCGTCGCTCACGGCGACGTCGAGCCCGGCTTGGCGGCGAGAGTGCTGACGCTGCTGGAGCGGGTCGCGACCGTCGTCACGCTCGACGACAGACTGATCGACGCCGCCACCGCGGCGATGGGCGTCGGACCGGCGTACACCGCCCTCGTCGTCGAGGCCCAGGTCGACGCCGTCGTGCGGATGGGGATCCCCGCGCCGGTCGCCGCCGTGCTCGTGACCGAGACGGTCGCCGGCACGATCGAGCTGCTCGCCGCCAGAGACAACGACACGCTCGCGGTCCGCCGCGCGGTCACCTCGCCCGGCGGCTCGACCGCGCGCGGCCTCGCCGCGCTCGACGCCGGCGGCCTGCGCAGCGCCTTCCAGGACGCGGCCGACGCCGTCGTCCACGGGGGCCGGCGATGAACGGCGCGCTCGTGCTCGCGGCGACCGTCCGCGAGAACGTCGCGGACTACGTCAACGCCGTCTTCACCGTCTACCTGATCCTGATCTTCGGGTACATAGTGATGAGCATCATGTTCTCCGCGGGGATCCGGCCGCCGTATTCGCGCTGGTCGAACGCGCTGTTCGACTTCCTGCGTCAGGTCGTCGAGCCCTACCTGAACATCTTCCGCAGATTCATGCCGAACCTCGGGCCGTTCGACCTCAGCCCGATGGTGGCGACGTTCGTCCTCATCATCGTGTGGCGGATCGTCGTGGGCCTGATCCGCGGCTGATGAGCGCCGCGGCAGCGCCGAGACGGCGGACCGCCGGCGGCAGCTGGCTGAGGGCGGGCATCGTGCTCGCGATCGTGCTCGTGATCGACCAGATCACGAAGGCGCTCGTGCGCGGCGACGTCGCCGTCGGCGAGGAGAACGAGGTGCTGCCGTTCCTCTCGATCGGCCACGTCCACAACAGCGGCGTCGCGTTCGGCTTCCTCAGCGGCGGCGGTGCGATCGTGCTCGTGATCACCTTCGCCGCGCTGTCGCTGCTGGTCGGCTACTTCGCCCGTCACCCCGACCGGCCGCTGCTGTGGCTGCCGACCGGGCTGCTGCTCGGCGGCGCCGTCGGCAACCTGATCGACCGCATCCACCAGGGCTACGTGACCGACTTCATCACCGTGCCGCACTGGCCCTCGTTCAACGTCGCAGACATATCGATCACGTGCGGCGTGATCGTGCTCGTCTTCGTGCTGGAGCGCAATGCCCGCGCCGCTGACGCTTGAGGTCGGCGCCGAGGCGGCGGGGGAGCGGCTGGACCTCTTCCTCGCCCAGCCGCTCGGCTCGCGCGCGAGAGCGCAGCGGCTGATCGACGCCGGGCTCGTGACCGTCGACGGCGCTGCGCGGCCCAAGCGCCACAAGGTCAGCGCCGGCGAGCGCGTCGAGGTGACGCCCGAGCCGGTCGTCGACGTCGAGCCGTCCGGCGACGCGCCGTTCGCGGTCGCGTGGGAGGACGAGCACCTGCTGATCGTCGACAAGCCGGCCGGCGTCGTCGTCCACCCGGCGCCGGGGAACCGCACGGGGACGCTGTCGCAGGCGCTCGCCGGGCGGGCCGCGGGCGGGGAGGACCCGAGCCGCGCCGGGATCGTCCACCGGCTCGACCGCGACACGTCGGGGCTGCTGATCGTCGCGAAGACCGAGGAGGCGCACCGCGAGCTGAAGCGGATGATCGAGGCGCGCGACGTGACGCGCGAGTACGTCGCGCTCGTCGAGGGGACGCCGCCGGCGCGCAGCGGCACGATCGACGCGCCGATCGGCCGCGACCGCCGCGTCCGCACGCGGATGTCGACCGAGACGGACGACCCGCGCGACGCGCGCACCCACTTCAGGCTGGAGCGGGCGCTGCCCGACTCCGCGCTGCTGCGCGTCACGCTGGAGACCGGCCGGACGCACCAGATCCGGGTCCATCTCGAAGCGATCGGGCATCCCGTCGTGGGGGACCCGGAGTACGGCCGCGCGGGCAGATTCGGCCTCGAGCGCCAGTTCCTGCACGCGGCGCGGCTCGCGTTCGCGCATCCGCTGCGGGACGAGCAGGTCGACGTCTCCTCGCCGCTCCCGCCCGACCTCGCCGCGGTGCTCGCGCAGTTGCAGGCGCAGGTCTGACGCTGCCGATCCGCCCGAGTCGCGTAGACTTCTCGGTCGTCCGCAGTCCTACTAACCCGGACGCGCAACCGGCCCACGAACCCTGCCGACGCATCAGCGTCGGATTCGTGCGGCCTGCGACCGGGATTCGCACAGTTTCGTCTCAAGGGAGTCATGCACGTGGAAAATGGTCAGGCTGGTCTCAAGGAGCTGCTCGAGAACGGCGTCCACTTCGGGCATCAGACCCGTCGTTGGAACCCGAAGATGCGGCGCTTCATCCACGGTGAGCGCGCCGGGATCTACATCATCGACCTGCTCAAGACGCAGGAGCTGCTGACCGAGGCCCAGGAGTTCGCCTCCGCGGTCGCACACCGCGGCGGGACGGTCCTCTTCGTCGGCACCAAGAAGCAGGCCAGAGACGGCATCAAGGAGGTCGCCGAGGCGGCCGGCATGCCGTACGTCAACCACCGTTGGCTCGGCGGCCTGCTGACGAACTTCGGCACGATAACCAACCGCATCCGGCGCCTGCACGACCTCGAGCGCTACGAGAGAGAGGGTCAGCTCGACCTCCTCCCGACGCGCGAGCGTCTCGCCGCCAGAGCCGACCTGCTCAAGCTCCAGGCGAACCTCGGCGGCGTCAAGAACATGGCCCGCATCCCGGACGCGATGTTCGTCATCGACCTCAAGGTCGAGGCGATCGCCGTCAAGGAGGCGAGACGCCTCCGCATCCCGATCATCGGCCTGGTCGATACGAACTGCGACCCGGACGAGGTCGACTTCGTCATCCCGGGCAACGACGACGCGATGAAGGCGTGCCTGACGGTCACGAGAGCGCTCGGCAGAGTCATCGGCGAGGGCCGCGAGGTCTTCCGCGCCGAGGAGGAGCGTCAGCGCAAGGAGCAGGAGGAGAAGGCCCGCCGCGAGGCCGAGGAGCGCCAGAAGCGCGAGGCCGAGGAGCGCGCCAAGCGCGAGGCCGAGGACCAGGCCAAGCGCGAGGCCGAGCAGGCCGCCAGACGCGAGGCCGAGCAGGCCGCCGCCGCGCAGCAGGCGCAGGCCGCCCAGCAGGCCCAGGCCGCCCAGCAGCAGGCTGCGCAGCAGGCGCAGGCCGCGGCTGCCGCCGCCGCTGCCGAGCAGGCCGCCGCGCCCGCTCCGGCCGCTCCGGCTGAGCCGGCGAGGGCCGAGGCGCCCGCCGCTCCCGCTGAGCCGGCCGCTCCGGCTGAGCCGGCCAAGGCCGCTGAGCCGGCCAAGGCTCCCGCTGAGCCGGCTGCGCCCGCAGCCGACAAGCCCGCCGAGCCGGCCGCTCCGGCGGAGGCTGCCAAGCCCGCCGAGCCGGCCGCCGCCGACAAGCCGGCTGAGGCCGCGCCCGCCGCCGACGCGCCCGCCGAGACCGACAGATCGACCACCGACTCCGGCTCCGAGGGGGAGCCCACCGCATGAGCACTGCGATTTCCGCCCAGGACGTGAAGGCGCTGCGCGAACGCACCGGCGCCGGGATGATGGACTGCAAGAAGGCGCTCGTCGAAGCCGGCGGCGACATCGAGAAGGCCGTCGAGGCGCTGCGCGTCAAGGGCATCGCGAAGGCCGAGAAGCGCGGCGACCGCGGCACCTCCGAGGGCACGGTCCAGTCGTACATCCACGCCAACGGCAAGATCGGCGCGCTCGTCGAGGTCGACTGCGAGACCGACTTCGTCGCTCGCAACGAGGACTACATCGGCTTCGCGAAGGACCTCGCGCTGCACGTCGCGGCAGCCGGTCCGATCTCGGTCGACGACGACGGCGTCCCCGCCGAGGAGATCGAGCGCGAGCGCCGCATCGCCGAGGAGCAGTTCGCCGACAAGCCCGAGCAGATCCGCCCGAGAATCGTGCAGGGCAAGGTCGACTCGTGGCTGAAGGAGGTCGTGCTCCTGCGTCAGGTGCACGTCAACGGCGACAAGTACGAAGGTCGGACGATCGAGGAGATCCGCGCCGCGCTGGCCTCGAGAACCGGCGAGAACATCGTGATCCGCCGCTTCACGCGGTTCGCCGTTGGCGACTGACCCCGCATCTGGCTCGACCGGCCCCGCGCCGGTGTTCGAGCGGGTCCTGATCAAGCTCTCCGGCGAGTCGCTGATGGGCGAGCAGGACTACGGCACGGATCCCGAGCGGATCCGTGCCATCGCGCGGCAGGTCTCGCAGGTCCACGCGCGCGGGGTCGAGGTCGCCGTCGTCGTCGGCGGCGGCAACATCTTCCGCGGCCTCGCCGCGCAGGCGTCGGGGATGGACCGCGCGACCGGCGACTACATGGGCATGTTGGCGACGGTGCTCAACGCGCTCGCGCTGCAGGACGCGCTGGAGAAGCAGGGCGTGCCGACGCGCGTGCAGTCGGCGATAGCGATCTCCGAGGTCGCCGAGCCGTACATCCGCCGCCGCGCGATGCGCCACCTCGAGAAGGGGCGCGTCGTGATCTTCGCGGCCGGCACCGGAAACCCGTTCTTCACGACCGACACCGCGGCCGCGCTGCGCGCGATCGAGATGCACGCGGAGATCATCCTGATGGCGAAGAACGGGGTCGAGGGCGTCTACACGGCCGATCCGATGAAGGATCCGGACGCCGTCTTCATCCCGGAGATCACGCACATGGAGGCGGTCGAGAAGCGGCTGCGCGTGATGGACTCGACCGCGCTGACGCTCTGCATGGAGAACAGACTCCCGATCATCGTGTTCAACATGAGCGACGAGCAGAACATCGATCGGATAGTTTGCGGGGATCGAGTCGGGACCTTGGTGAGGACATGATCGAAGAGCTGCTGCAGGACGCGCGCGAGCGCATGTCGAAGTCGGTCGAGAGCACGCGTCACGAGTTCGGCTCCGTCCGGACCGGTCGCGCGACGCCCGCGCTGCTCGACCGCATCATGGTCGAGTACTACGGCGCGAACACGCCGCTCAAGCAGCTCGCGACGATCAACGCGCCCGAGGCGCGGATGCTGTCCGTGCAGCCGTTCGACAAGAGCTCGATCAAGGCGATCGAGAAGGCGATCATGGAGTCCGACGTCGGCCTGACGCCGAACAACGACGGCAACCTGATCCGCCTGTCGATCCCCGAGCTGACCGAGGAGCGCCGCAGACAGCTCGTCAAGGTCGTCCGCAACATAGCCGAGGAAGGCCGCATCGGAATCCGCAACGTGCGTCGCGACACGATGCACGACCTGCGCGAGCTGCGCGACGCCGGCGAGGTCGGCGCCGACGACGAGCACCGCGCCGAGGCCGAGCTGCAGAAGCTGACCGACGAGAAGGTCGGCGAGCTGGAGACCTTCCTCAAGAACAAGGAAGAAGAGATCCTCGAGGTCTGACGACCTCGGAGGACTCCGGCGTGTCCGACGACGGGCAAGCGCGGCGCGCCCGCCACGTCGCCATCATCACCGACGGGAACGGCCGCTGGGCGGCGCAGCGCGGCCTCGACGTGACCGAGGGCCATCGCGCCGGCGCGGAGAACGTCAAGGCGCGGCTGCGCGACGCGGTCGAGCTGGGCATCGAGCAGCTGGCGATCTACGCGTTCTCGACCGAGAACTGGGTCCGTTCGCCCGACGAGGTCGCCGGGCTGATGGAGCTGTTCCGCGAGTACATCGCGCGCGAGACGCCCGAGCTGCACGAGGAGGGCGTGCGGATGCGCTTCATCGGCCGGCGCAGCGACCCGGTCCCGCCTGACATCGTCGAGCAGATGGAGTGGGCCGAGCAGCTGACGGCGGACAACACGCAGATCACGTTCTTCATCCCGTTCAACTACGGCGGCCGGGCGGAGATCGTCGACGCCGCGCGCTCCTTCACCGGGACGACCGAGGAGGAGTTCCGCGCGCACCTCTACGCGCCCGACCTGCACGATCCCGAGCTGGTGATTCGCACGAGCGGCGAGCAGCGGCTGTCGAACTACCTCGTCTGGCAGACGGCGTACTCCGAGCTGGTCTTCCGCGACGAGCTGTGGCCGGACTTCGACCGCGCGGCGTTCGAGCAGACGCTCGAGCAGTTCGCCGCGCGCGAACGGCGCTTCGGGGGACGGACGTCGTGAGCGGCGACGCCCCCGGCGGCGAGCTGTTCGACCGCGACGGCGAGGACGACAACGGCGCCGCGCGCTCGCGTGCGCGCCGCGAGCAGGCGGCCGGCGGCCGCAGGGGTGGCGGCAGCGGCCGTCGCAGCCGCAGACGCGGCGGTCGCGTACGGCGCGGCGGAGGCGACGACGGCGACGGGGCGCGCACCCAGCGCGCGCCGCGCGCACCGCGCGGCCCGGGCTCCGACCTCGGCGGTCGCGTGATGGTCGCGGTCCCGGCGGCGATCGCCGTGATCGTCGTCAACGGGATCGGCGGGCCCGTCTGGGCCGGCGCCCTGCTGGCCGTCGGGATACTGGCGATGCACGAGCTGTACGCGATGCTGAGACCGGTCCAGCCGGTCGCCGTCGCCGGCTTCATAGCGCTCGCGGGGATGCTCGCCGCGGCGCTCTACGGGACGCAGTTCCACATCCTGCTCGCGGCCGTCTCGATCGTGCCGGTGCTGTTCGTGCTGACGGCGCTCGGGCCCGAGCGCCCGCATGCGACGCTGTCGATGGCGACGACGATCCTCGGCATCTACTGGATCGGCTTCGCGCTCGCGCACGCCGTCCTGCTGCGCGAGCTGCCGCACGGCAACGCGATCGTGATCGACGTGCTCGTCGGCACCTTCATCGGCGACACGGGCGCCTACTTCGGCGGGCGGATGTTCGGCAGACGCAAGCTCGCGCCGCGGATCTCGCCGAACAAGACCGTCGAGGGGCTCGTGATCGGCATGCTCGCCGCAGTCGCCGCGGTCTTCCTCGCCGGCCTCTACCAGGACTGGCTGTCGAGCACCGAGGCGCTGCTGCTCGGCGTCGGCGTCGCGATCGCCGCGCCGATCGGCGACCTGTTCGAGTCGTTCGTCAAGCGCGACGTCGGCACGAAGGACACCGGCCGCGCGTTCGGCGCCCACGGCGGCGCGCTCGACCGCATCGACGCGGCCCTCTTCGCCGCCGTCGTCGGCTATTACATCTGGTACGCGCTGGCGTAGGTCAGCGGCCGGTCCGGCCCTGGCGCGTGCGCGCGCTTTTGCGCAACCTTTCCTGAACGGGCACGTCTCTGCATGTGACCACGGAAGGACGAAGGGACCTCTCGATGATTCAGACGATCCGGCGTGGCTGGATGCCCGTGCGTGCTGCGACGCGACGTCCGCACCGGCGGCGAGCAGCGGCGGCCGCCGCCGTCGCCACCGCCTTCTCCGTCGCGCTGTGCGGGACGGCAGCGGCGGACGTCAGGCCTCCCACAGTGTCGAGCTTCGAGGCCGGCAAGCGGTACGAGACTCTCGCTACCGGACCCGGTGCGGCGGTCTGGGCGTTCGAACAAGAGACGGCCGACGAGCGGCTGTCCATCGCTCGCTACGCGGATTCGGGCCGGCTCTCGGAGGTTGCGGCGGGACGTAGACTCAGCACGGTTCGTGCCGGCTTGCGGCCGATGGCCGGCGGTGGGATGGCCGGGGTCGTGGCGATGGATCGCCGCAACCCGTGGAGTGCCGACTACATCGCGCTCGCGCGTACGGACGCGATGGGCTCGTCGCTGAAGCTGACGTCGCTTCCCGAGGCGGCGCGCGGCGCGTTCGGCTTCGCGCTCGAAGCAGACGGCACCGTGTGGTTCGCGCGTGCATGCAAGGACGCGATCTACCGGCGACTGCCGAGCGGCAAGCTGACGCGCTTCCAGTTGCGCGGGGTCGGCTGCAGCGAGAGCGCCGAGGGCAACTCCGGAATGATCGTGGGACCCGACGGAGCGGCCTGGCTGGTCAACCTCGCGCAGAAGCGGGCCGCGCGCGTCGACGCCAACGGGCGCGTGCGAGAGTGGCGGGTAGCTGTGCCCGAGGAAATGAACCTGTGGGGACGGTCCACGCAGCTCGCCGCCGACCCGCGTGGGGGACTGGCGTTCGCGGATGCCGCGCAACCGGGAGAGCCGCAGATCTCCGGGCGGGTCACAGCGACGGGGAAGGTGCGTCTCTCCGAGACCGCGGGAACGCCTGCCTTCGGATCGGATGGGACGCTGTGGGAGACCACGACGAGAGGGCTGCGCCGCACCGCGCCTGACGGTCGCACGACGGACATCACCGTGCCCGGCGCGCCGGACGTGTTCGCCGTCGCGCTCGCGCGCGACGGTGCTCCTTGGTTCCTCGGCGGTACGCTCTGGTCGGGTCCGAGCCTTCCGAGCGAGTACCTCTCGCTCGTCGCCGGCGGCGTCCCGCCCGGCACCGAGAGCGAGGTGCCCGCGGCTGCCATCGCCGCGATCCCGGCACACAGCTCGCAGGGCAACGGAATCGCCCTCGGAGGGGACGGTGCCATCTGGACATCCCTGTGGAACACCGCAGGTGACCAAGGCCGCATGGTCACACGCATCGTCCCGTCGGAGATCGCAGCGGCCCGGAAGCCGGTCGGGTCGGTCCGGCGGGTCCTCGCGCGGACGGGCCGTACGGTAGTGCTCCAGCTCGCGTGCGACGCCGAACGCGGACGTTTCTGTCTCGGCAAGGTCCGCCTCGTCGGTGCGACCTCGCCGACGCCGTACGTCGTCGAGGGGCAGAGCGCTGCGGCGGTGCGGATGACGCTCGGTCCGCGCGCGGCGAGAACGCTGCGGCGCGGGAGAGCGGTCCGCACGACGGCGATCGTGCGCAGCGAAGGGGCCGGCGAGACGCGGAGGGCGTTGACGCTGCGGCGCTAGAGGGCTTCGCTTAGCTCTCCGAAAAGCCGGACACCTACAATCCACGGCATGCCCCGCCGCCTGCTCATCCTCGGCTCGACCGGGTCGATCGGAACGCAGGCGCTCGACATCGTCGCGCGCTCCGAAGACCTCGAACTCGTCGGCCTCTCCGCCCAGACCTCGTGGGAGACGCTGGTGCGGCAGGCGCGCGACTTCGGCGTCGACCGGATCGGGCTCGCGGACCCTGACGCGGGCGCGCGGGCGGGCGAGGCGTGGACCGACGGGGAGGTGCTGAGCGGGCCCGAAGGGCTCGTGCGGCTCGTCGTCGAGTCCGAGGCCGACCTCGTCCTCAACGCGCTCGTCGGCTCCGCCGGCCTCGGGCCGACCGTCGCGACGCTCGGCGAGGGGATCGACCTCGCGCTCGCGAACAAGGAGTCGCTCGTCGTCGGCGGCGAGCTGGTCAACCAGCTCGCAGAGGCGACCGGCGCACAGATCGTCCCGGTCGACTCCGAGCACTCCGCGATCCACCAGCTGCTCGCCGGTGAGGACCGCGGGACCGTCGACAAGATCGTCCTGACGGCGTCCGGCGGCCCGTTCCGCGGCAGAACCGCCGATGAGCTGCGCGACGTGACCGTCGAGCAGGCGCTCGCGCATCCGACGTGGGCGATGGGCGGCAAGATCACGATCGACTCCGCGACGCTGATGAACAAGGGCCTGGAGCTGATCGAGGCCCACCACCTGTTCGGCACGCCGTACAGCCAGCTCGACGTCGTCGTCCACCCCCAGTCGATCGTCCACTCCGCCGTCCAGCTGTGCGACGGCTCGACGCTCGCGCACCTCGGCTACCCCGACATGCGCGTGCCGATCTCCTACGGGCTCCACTATCCGGAGCGCGCCGAGGTGCCGCTCAGAGCGCTCGACCTCGCCGCCGTCGGCTCGCTCACGTTCGAGCCGGTCGACACCGACACGTTCGCCTGCCTGCGGCTCGCGCGCGAGGTCGGCGAGGCCGGCGGCACCGCGCCGTGCGTGCTGAACGCGGCGAACGAGATCGCCGTCCACGCGTTCCTCGCCGGCAGGCTGCGCTTCCTCGAGATCGCCGAGGTGATCCAGCACGCGCTGGACACGGTCCCGACCGGGCAGATCCACGCGTTCGAGACGCTCTACCGCGCCGACCGCGCGGCGCGCGACGCGGCGCGCGAGCTGGTCGAGGAGCGGGCCGCGGCATGATCCCGATCCTGCTCGCCTTCCTCGGCTTCTGTGCGCTGATCGTGCTGCACGAGCTGGGTCACTTCACCGCCGCGAAGGCCGTCGGCATGCGCGTCGAGAAGTTCTCGCTGTTCTTCGGCCGCCCGCTCGCGAAGGTCCAGAAGGGCGAGACCGAGTACGCGGTCGGCTGGATCCCGGCGGGCGGCTACGTCCGCATCACGGGCATGAACCCGACGGAGGAGATCCCGGAGGAGATCGCCCACCGCGCGTACTACCGGATGCCGGTGTGGAAGCGGATCGTCGTCATCTCTGCCGGCCCCGCGGTCAACATCGTCGTCGCGTTCCTGATCATCTGGGCGCTGCTGCTCGCCAACGGCCGCGTCACCAACGACTACGTCGTCTCTCCCGAGGGGCTCGGCCCGCCGGCCGCGCAGTACCTCCAGCCCGACGACAGAATCGTCAGCGTCGACGGCGTCAGAGGCGACCCGGCCGCGATCGCGAGACAGGTCGCGACGCACAGATGCGCCGGCGTGCAGGTCGACGGCTGCGAGGCGCAGACGGCCGCGACGGTCGTCGTCGAGCGCGACGGCAGACTGCGGACGTTCGAGATCACGCCGCGCTACGACGGCGCGAGAGGGATCGAGCGCACGCGCCTCGGCTTCAGCTACGGCTACGGCAGCGCGGACGTCAATCCCGCGCAGGCGGCCGATCTCAGCGTCACGAACATGTGGGACGTGACCAGACTGACGGTCACCACCTTCAGCAAGATCTTCCAGGAGAGAGAGCGCGAGCAGCTGAGCGGCGTCGTCGGCACATCCGAGACGCTGCGGCAGGGATTCGAGTTCAGCACCACACGCGCGCTCGGGATCCTCGCGCTGATCTCGCTGTCGCTCGCGATCATCAACCTCTTCCCGTTCCTGCCGCTCGACGGCGGTCACATCTTCTGGGCGGTCGTCGAGAAGGTGCGCGGCGGGCGGCCGGTGCCGTTCTCGGTGATGGAGAAGGCGGGCGCGGTCGGCTTCGTGCTCGTGATCATGCTCTTCTTCATAGGGCTCTCCAACGACATCGGCCGCATCAGCGACGGCACGCTCGGCGAAGTCAGTCGCTGACCTGACGCGTGCGGCTCGCGCGGGGGTGCGGCTCAGGTAGCGTCTTCGCAGCCCCGGCGCTGTCAACGTCACCGGAGGAGGGCGAACGATGGAAGGCAGCACGATCCCGGCCGCGACGCCGCAGGCGGTCGATGCAGCGACGCTCGGGGAGGCCCTGCGTCGCACCGCGGCCGCCCATCCCGACCTCGTAGCCGTCCGCACGCTCGACGACGCGCTCTCGCTGACGTGGTCGGAGCTGCGCGCCCGCGTCGACGCGCTCGCCGGCGGCCTCGCCCGGCTCGGCGTCGGGCGCGGCGACAACGTCGCGCTGATGCTCTCCAACCGCCCCGAGTTCCACCTCGCCGACCTCGCGGTCGTGACGCTCGGCGCGGCGCCGTTCTCGATCTATCTGACCTCCTCGCCGGAGCAGATCCGCTACGTCGTCGCCGACGCGGAGGCGCGCGTGGCGGTCGTCGAGCAGGCGTTCCTCGGGCGGCTGCTGGAGGCGCGCAGAGAGCTGCCGCTGCTGGCGCACGTGATCGTCGTCGACGGCACGGCAGACGCGGGAGAGGGGCTGCTGGCGCTCGCCGACGTCGAGGGCTCCGACCCGTCGTTCGACGTCGACGCGGCGCTCGCCGCGGTCGAGCCCGGCGACGTCGCGACGCTGATCTACACGTCCGGCACGACCGGCCCGCCGAAGGGCGTCGAGCTGTCGCACCACAGCATCTTCGGCGCGGTCCGCTGCGTGCAGGAGGTGATCCAGCTGGATCCTGGCGCGCGCGTGATCTCATGGCTGCCGGCCGCGCACATCGCCGAGCGCGCCGCGCACCACTACATTCCGGTCGTCTACGCCGCGACGATCACGACCTCGCCCGACCCGAGAGCGATCGTCGCGACGCTGCCGCAGGTCAGACCGAACTGGTTCTTCGCCGTCCCGCGCATCTGGGAGAAGCTGAAGGCGGGGCTGGAGGCGATGCTCTCCGCACAGCCGGAGGAGCAGCGCGCCAGAGTCGAGGCAGCGCTGGAGGCGGCCAAGCAGCGGGTGCGACTGCGCCAGCAGGGTGCCGAGGTGCCGGCCGAGCTGGAGGCCGCCGTCGCCGCCGCCGACGAGGCGGTCTTCTCCGGCCTGCGCGCGATGCTCGGCCTCGACCAGGTCGTCACGGTCAACGTCGGCGCGGCGCCGACGCCGCCGGAGGTGATCGAGTTCTTCCACGCGCTCGGGATCGAGCTGGCCGAGCTGTGGGGGATGTCGGAGACGTGCGGCGCAGGGACCGTCAACCGCCCCGGCGCGGTGCGGATTGGCACCGTCGGCCCAGCCGCCCCGGGCGTCGAGGTGAGACTCGCCGAGGACGGCGAGCTGCTGATGCGCGGCTCGTGCGTGATGCGCGGGTACCGCAACCGGCCCGACCTGACGGCCGAGGTGCTCGACGGCGACGGCTGGCTGCGGACCGGCGACGTCGCGGAGATAGACGCCGACGGCTACGTCAAGATCGTCGACCGCAAGAAGGAGCTGATCATCAGCTCCGCCGGCAAGAACATGTCGCCCGCGAACATCGAGGCGACGCTGAAGACCTCCTCGCCGCTGATCGGCCAGGCGTGCGTGATCGGTGACGCGCGCCCGTACAACACGGCGCTCGTCGTGCTCGACTCCGACTTCGCGCCGGCGTGGGCGAGACAGCAGGGGCTGGCAGCGGCTGAGAGCGGCGACCTCGCCGCGCTGGCCGGGGAGCTGGCCGTGCAGGCGGCGGTCCAGGCCGGCGTCGACGCCGCCAACGAGCGGCTGTCACGCGTCGAGCAGATAAAGCGGTTCACGATCGTCCGCGGCGACTGGCTGCCCGGCGGCGACGAGCTGACGCCGACGATGAAGCTCAAGCGCCGGCCGATCTCCGACAAGTACCAGGCCGAGATCGAGCAGATGTACGCCGGGCACTAGGCGTCGGAGGACCAGGCGCTGAGGACGCGCGCGGCGGCCGGCTCGGGGTCGGCGCCGCGCGGGTGCAGGGCGCGCCAGCTCGTCCCCGGCCCGGCGAGCTGGGTCGAGCCCGGCACGTCCGCGCCGCGCGCGCCGAGCAGCACGATCGCGTCGAGCACGGCCGCGTCGCCTGCGACGACCGGCGAGCGGAGCGTCGCGAGGTCGGCCGTGTCGAGCTGCTCGTGCAGCAGCGGGCGGCCGTCGTGCGTGGCGCGGAAGCGGCTGCGCAGCGCGCCGGGCGCCTCGTCGCTGCGGCCCAGCACGACGGTCTCGCGCAGCAGCGCCTGCGCGCCGGCGGCGAGCACCACGCGCGTGTCGCGCTCGACGGCGGACCCGTGCGCGAGCACGAGCGGGCGGGCGAGCCAGCGCAGCCGCGCGCCCGCGGCGAGCGTGACGGCGACGCTGAGCCGCGCGGGCGCTCCACCACGGACGTGGTGCGCGACAGTCGCACCGGTCTCCAGCACGTCGAGTGCGGCGCGCTCGCCGAGCACCAGCTCGATCCGCGCGTCGTCACCGGCGAGGAGCGTCGCGGCGGTCTGCACGAGCGCGACGCAGGCGGCGCCGCCGGGGGCGTCGCGCAGCGGCCGCGGCGCCCACGGAGCCGCGGCGCGCAGCATCGTCAGGACGGTGCGTCCGCCATGCCGCTCAGCGTGGACGAGGGTGGTGGCGTGCGGTGCGGCGCTCTCTTCAGTGGGCGTGGGCATGGTCGTGGGTGTGACCGTGCGGGCCGTGCGGCGCGGGCGGGCCGGGATCCTCGCTCACGAGCGCTCCGGCCCGCCACACCGCGAGCTGGTCGAGCGCCCACGCCGCGACCTCGGCGACGCCGGCCGGGTCGCGCAGGCTGACCGCCACCGTCGGGCGGCCGTCCCGTCGCTCGGCCGAATCCCTCAGCATCGTCTCGACCGACGCGCCGACGTGCGGGGCGAGATCGACCTTGTTGATGACGAGCAGGTCCGAGCGCGCGACCCCCGGTCCGCCCTTGCGCGGGACGTCGTCGCCGCCGGCGACGTCGAGCACGAAGATCTGCGTGTCGGCGAGCGCGGGACTGAAGCACGCGGTGAGGTTGTCGCCGCCGGACTCGACGAGCACGACGTCGAGCGGGCCGTGTGCGCGTTCGAGGTCCTCGACCGCCTGCAGGTTGGCGGAGACGTCGTCGCGGATCGCGGTGTGCGGGCAGCAGCCGGTCTGCACCGCGACGATCCGCTCGGGTGCCAGCACGCCCTGGCCGCGCAGGAAGATCGCGTCCTCGGTCGTGTAGATGTCGTTCGTCACGACGCCGAGCCGCAGCTCGGTGCCGAGGCGCCGGCAGAGCGCGGCGATCAGCGACGACTTGCCGGTGCCGACCGGCCCGCCGATGCCGATCCGCAGCGCGCGGCCCGTGGCGGTGGTTTCGGGGTCAGGTGACAAAGAGCCTCCCGTCGGAGCGGTCGTGGTCGAGTGAGCGGAGATCGAGAAAGGGGGTGGAGGTGGCGGGGAGCCACTGTGGTTCGCGTGCGCTCCGCTCGTGCGGCGCTGGCGGGGCTGGCGGCAGCCGGTTGGCATCGAGGGAGTGCGCGGGCGGGCGTCCTGCGGCCACGCTCTCCGCAAGCGTCGCGATTCGCGGCGCCAGCTCCGCCACCCAGGCGGTCGCGTCGGCGGCGTCGAGCGGCAGCAGCTTCACCGCCGCCGCGGCGACGCCGGCGACGTCCTCGTAGAGGACGAGCCGGGCGGCCTCGACGGGTGCCAGGCCGGTGGCACCGGCGAGCACGCCGAACGCGACGGGCCGCGGCGTCCAGCCGCTCTCCCGCAGGTAGGCCGAGAGGGTCGGGTCGTCGGGCCGCAGCCGCTGCCCGACTCGCAGCAGCGCCCGCCCGAGCTGCCGCGCCGCCGCCCGCAGCGGCGCCGACGCGGTCCGCGCGGCCAGCTCGTCGTCGAGCGTCAGCAGCGCGGTGACGGGAGGTGGGGCAGTTTGCACCCCTACAGGGGGTGCAGATTGACGCACGTCGCATGCGGCGGCCGCGAACGCGGCGTCGACCCGGGCGACGGTGGCGAGGCGGGCGGCGGCGAAGGCTTGGACGTCGCCCGCGCCGAGGCCGGACTCCACGGCGGCTTCGAGCCCGCCGGAGTGGGCGTAGCCACCCAACGGGGTGCGGCTGTCGGCGAGCAGGAGGGACAGGACCGAAGTCGACATCAGAACATCGCGTAGCGCTGGGCGAGCGGCAACAGCCCCGCCGGGGCCTGTTCGACCGCCGCACCGTCGACCGTCACGACGAACGTCTCGGAGTCCACCTCGATCGTGGGCAGGGCGTCGTTGCCCGGCATGTCGGCCTTCGACAGCCCGCGCGTGTCGGTCACCGCGACGAGGCGGCGACGCAGGCCGAGGCGCTCTGCCAGTCCGTCCTCCATCGCAGCCGGCGCGACGAAGGAGAGCGATCGGCTCCCAGCGGCGCTGGGGGAGGCGCCGAACATCGGCCGCGACAGGATCGGCTGCGGCGTCGGGATCGACGCGTTCGCATCGCCGATCGGCGCCCACGCGACCGCGCCGCCCTTGATCACCAGCCGCGGCCGGATCGCGAAGAACGCTGGGTCCCACAGCACGAGGTCGGCCAGCTTGCCGGGCTCGACGGAGCCGACCTCGTGATCGATCCCGTGCGCGACCGCGGGGCAGATCGTGTACTTCGCTACGTAGCGGCGCGCGCGGGCGTTGTCGGCTCCCAAGGCGCCGCCGTCGCCGGCCAGGACGCCCCAGCGCGCCTTGCCGACGTGCGCGGTCTGCCACGTCCGCACGATCGTCTCGCCGACGCGGCCCATCGCCTGCGCGTCGGAGCCGATGATCGAGATCGCGCCGAGGTCGTGCAGCAGGTCCTCCGCGGCGATCGTCGTGGCGCGGATGCGCGACTCCGCGAACGCGAGATCCTCCGGCACGCGCGGGTTGAGGTGGTGGCAGACGATCAGCATGTCCTGGTGCTCGGCGACCGTGTTGACCGTGTGCGGGCGCGTCGGGTTGGTCGAGGACGGCAGGACGTTCGGATGCGCGGCGATCGCGATGATGTCGGGCGCGTGGCCGCCGCCTGCACCCTCGGTGTGGAACGTGTGGATCGTGCGGCCGCCGATCGCCGCGACCGTCGACTCGAGGAAGCCGGCCTCGTTGAGCGTGTCGGTGTGGATCGCGACCTGGATCCCCCAGCGCTCGGCCGCCGTCAGGCAGGCGTCGATCGCGGCCGGCGTCGAGCCCCAGTCCTCGTGCAGCTTCATCCCGCCCGCGCCGCCGAGCACCTGCTCCTCCAGACCCGCGGCGCTGACCGTGTTGCCCTTGCCGAGCAGCAGCACGTTGACGGGCAGCTCGTCGAGCGCGCGGTGCATCAGCGCGAGCGCGTCGGCGCTCGGGGTGCACGTCGTCGCGCGGGTGCCCTCGGTCGGGCCGGTGCCGCCGCCGATCAGCGTCGTGATCCCGGCGGCGACCGCCTCGGTCACGATCGACGGGGTGATGAAGTGGACGTGGCAGTCGACGCCGCCGGCGGTGAGGATCCGACCCTCGCCCGCGATCACGTCGGTCGACGGGCCGATCCGCAGCGCGGGGTGGACGCCGTCCATCACGTCCGGGTTGCCGGCCTTCCCGAGTGCGGAGATCCGCCCGTCGCGGATCCCGACGTCGGCCTTCACGACGCCCCAGTGGTCGAGCACGAGCACGTTCGTGATGACGAGGTCCGGGGCGCCGTCGGCGCACGTCGTGGAGCCCTGCGCCATCGACTCGCGGATCGTCTTGCCGCCGCCGAAGACGGCCTCGTCGCCGCCGCGGCAGAAGTCCTCCTCGGGTGTGACCCAGAGGTCGGTGTCGGCGAGCCGGACGCGGTCGCCGACGGTCGGGCCGTAGAGCTGCGCGTAGCGCTCGCGCTCGACGCTCGTCACGACGCCACCTCGCGCAGCTGGAGCCCGGCCACGTGGCGCGCGCCCGCGAGTGCGACGAGCGTGACCGTGCACGCGAGCCCTGGCTCGAAGCGGACCGACGTGCCGGCCGGCACGTCGAGGCGGAAGCCGCGCGCGGCGTCGCGGTCGAAGCGCAGCGCCCCGTTCGCGTCGGCGAAGTGGAAGTGCGAGCCGACCTGGACCGGGCGGTCGCCGTCGTTGATGACGTCGAGCGTGCGGCGCTCGCGGCCGGGCGCGAGCGGGACCGGCTCGGAGCCGACGACGACGGCCCCCGGCGGGAGCGAGCCGGACGTGGCGGTGGACGCGACCGGCTGATGGAGCGTCACGAGCTTGCGGCCGTCGGGGAACGTCGCCTCGACCTGGACCTCGTCGAGCAGCTCGGCGACGCCGTCCATCAGCTCCTCGGGCGCGAGCACGTGGCGGCCGTCGGCCATCAGCTGCTCGACGGTCGCGTCGCCGTCGCGGGCGCGCTCGATCACCCACGTCGCCAGCAAGGCGACCGCCTCCGGGTGGTTGAGCCGGACGCCGCGAGCACGACGATCGCGCGCGACCATCCCGGCGACCGACAGCAGCAGCTTCTCGACGTCGGACGGAGGCAGCTTCATACGGCGAGCAGCCGGCGCACGTGGCCGTCCTCCAGCGCCGCCGTCTCGCCCGCGTCGATCACGCGGCCGGCGTCCATCACCGCGTAGCGCTCCGCCAGCCGCAGCGCGAAGTCGACGTACTGCTCGACCAGCAGGATCGACAGCCCGGCGCTGCGCTTGAGCTGGGCGATCGCGTCCTCGATCTCCAGGATGATCGACGGCTGGATCCCCTCTGTGGGCTCGTCCAGCAGCAGCAGCTTCGGCCGCGTCACGAGCGCGCGGGCGATCGCGAGCTGCTGCATCTGCCCGCCGGAGAGGAAGCCGGCCGGGCGGTCGAGCAGCCCGCGAAGCCGCGGGAAGAGGTCGAGCGCCTCATCGATCGCGCCGCGGTCGAGGTCGCGCCGCGCCTCCTGTACGACGCGCAGGTTCTCCATCACCGTCAGCTGCGGGAAGCAGTCGCGGCCCTGCGGCACGAACGCGATCCCCGCCCGCGCGCGCTCGTACGGCTTCAGCTTCGTGACGTCCTCGCCGTCGAGCACGATCCGCCCGCGGCGGGCGCGCAGCAGCCCGACGATCGTCGACATCAGCGTCGACTTGCCGACGCCGTTGCGGCCCATCAGGCAGCAGAGCCCGTTGCGCGGCACGCCGAGCGAGACGCCGAACAGGACCGCGGTCGAGCCGTGGCCGCCGTCGACCGCCTCGATCCGCAGCAGGTCGTCGTCGCGCACGGCGCCGTCCACGACCGTGGCGGGAGCGATCGCCGGCGCGCTCATGCGACCGCCTCCGCGCCCGCGCCGCGCGCGTCGCGCGGGCGTCCGAGGTAGACCTCGCGCACCGTCTCGTCCTGCTGCACCTCGCCCACCGTCCCCTCGGTCAGGATCCGTCCCTCGTGCATCACCGTCACGCGCGTCGCGAAGCGGCGGACGAAGTCCATGTCGTGCTCGATCACGAGCACCGTCGTGCCCTCGGCGGCGATCCGCTCGATCAGCTCGCCGGTGCGCGTGCGCTCGTCGCCGGTCATGCCGGCGACCGGCTCGTCGAGCAGCAGCAGCCGCGGCCCCTGCACGAGCACCATCGCGACCTCCAGCCACTGCCGCTGACCGTGCGACAGCACGCCGGCGTTCGCGTCCGCCAGCTCGTCGAGGCCGACTGCGCGGAGCGCGTCGAGCACGCCCGGCGAGGTCCCGCGCCGCTGGCGCAGGAGCGAGCCGAAGCGCATCCGGAAGCTCGCCGCGACGTCGACGTTGTCGAGCACCGTCAGCTGCTCGAAGACGGTCGGCGTCTGGAACGTGCGGCCGACACCGCGGCGCACGATCTGGTGCTCGCGCCGCCGCACCAGCTCGGCGCCCTCGAAGCGGATCGAGCCGGCCGCGGGCTTCACGAGCCCCGTGATCGCGTCGACCAGCGTCGTCTTGCCGGCGCCGTTGGGACCGATCAGGAAGCGGATCTCGTCGCGTTCGACGGTCAGGTCGAGCCCGTCGATCGCGTGGAAGCCGTCGAAGACGACCTTCAGCCCGCGGACCTCCAGCAGCATGTCGCTCATCGCACGACCTCCAGCTCTCTCTCGGCGACGGGCTGCGGCGCCCGTCGCGACCGCAGTCTTCGCGCCCGCTCCTGCAGCGCCTCCGAGACGCCTGCCAGGCCCTTCGGGGCGAACGCGATCACGACGATGAAGAGCGCGCCCTGGAGGTAGAGCCAGCCGGACGGAAAGCGCTCCGACAGGTCCGTTCTCGCCCAGCTGACGAGGATCGCGCCAGCCGCGGCCCACGCGAGCACCGTGCGCCCGCCGAGCGCGACCCAGATCACCATCTCGATCGACGGGACGATCCCGAGCAGGGCGGGGGACATGATCCCGACGACCGGCACGAACAGCGCGCCCGCGAGTCCGGCCATGCCGGCCGCCGCGACGTAGGCGATCACCTTCACGCGCGTGGGGTCGTAGCCGAGGAAGCGGACGCGGTCCTCCGCGTCGCGCACCGCCACCAGCACCTTGCCGTAGCGGCTGCGCGAGACCTGGCGCGCGAGCACGAAGACGACGAGGAAGACGACGGCCACGAGCAGGTAGAGCGTCCGCTTGTCGGCCGGGTTCGTCAGGTCGAGGCCGAAGAATCTCGTGAAGTTCGTCAGGCCGTTGGTGCCGCCGGTCGTGCCCTGCTGGCCGACGAGCACGATCACGAACGCGGCCGCCATCGCCTGCGAGAGGATCGCGAAGTAGGCGCCGCGGACCCGCTGGCGGAAGATCAGCGTGCCGAGCAGCGCCGCGACCGCCATCGGCACCAGCACGCAGGCCGCGATCGCGACCCACGAGCTGCGGAACGGCTCCCACAGCCACGGCAGCTCCGTCACGCCGCTCCAGGTCATGAAGTCCGGCAGCTGACCGGGGCCGGCCTCCGCGAGCTTCATGTGCATCCCCATCGCGTAGCCGCCGAGGCCGAAGAACAGCCCCTGGCCGAGCACGAGCATCCCGCCCTGGCCCCAGGCGAGCCCGATCCCGACGGCGATGATCGCGAAGCAGAGGTACTTCGCCAGCAGCGACAGGCGGAAGTCCGACAGCAGCGCGGGCGCGACCAGCAGCAGCGCCGCGGCCGCGAGCGTGAAGCGGATCAGGAAGCCGGCGCGCTGCGTGCCGGGCGGGAAGATCCGCGCAGCCCAGGCGCTCATGCCAGCCCCCGGCGCCGCGTCACGACGAGCCCCTGCGGGCGGAACTGGAGGAAGACGACGATCAGCGCGAAGACGGCGGCCTTCGCCAGCGACGCGTCGGTCCAGTACTCCAGATAGGCGTTCGCGACCCCGAGCGCGACAGCGGCGGCGATCGCGCCGCGCAGCTGGCCGAGGCCGCCGACGATCACGACGAGGAACGCGTCGATGATGTAGCTCGTGCCGAGCGTCGGGCCGATCGATCCGAGCAGCGTCACGGCGACGCCCGCGACGCCCGCGAGGCCGGAGCCGATGAAGAACGTGAGGCGGTCGACGCGCGGTGTGCGCACGCCGGACGCCGACGCGAGGTCGCGGTTCTGCACGACCGCTCGCATCCGTCGGCCTGCCGGCAGCTTCGACAGGTAGAACCAGATCGCGACGAGCGCGACCAGCACGAGGCCGATGATGAAGAGCCGCGTGTACGGCATCGAGACGCCCGCGACGGTGACGCCGCCCTCCAGGAAGGAGGGCGCCTTCACCTGCACGTTGGGCGCGCCGAAGATGTCGCGCGCCAGCTGCTGGAGCATCAGCGAGACGCCCCAGGTGACGAGCAGCGTGTCGAGCGGCCGCCCGTGCAGCCGTCTGATCAGCGTGAACTCGAGGATCAGCCCGAGCACACCGCCGACGAGGAACGCGAGCGGCAACGCCAGCCCGAAGGCCAGCGTCACCGCGCCCGTGAAGACCGACGTCTGCAGCACGTACGCGGTGTACGCGCCGGCCATCACGAACTCGCCGTGGGCCATGTTGATGACGTTCATCTGGCCGAACGTGAACGTCAGCCCCAGCGCCACCAGCAGCAGCACCGACGCCACGCTCAGCCCGATGAAGAGCTGTGAGAGGAACACGTCCACGGCGAGTCCCAGACCTTCCTAGAGGCCCTCGGCCCAGTCGTAGCCTCTGAGGTAGGGGTCCGGCTCCACCGGTCTGCCGGAGTCCCACACCTCTCTGATCTGGCCGTCCGGCTCGACGATGCCGATGCGGGCGGTCTTGTAGATGTGCTGGTTGGAGTCGTGGACGGTGACTCTGCCCTCGGGCGCGTCGAACGTGAGGCCCTTCGACGCTTCTTTGACGGCCTCTGGGTCGGTCGATCTCGCTGCCTCGACCGCTCTCGCCCACAGATACACCTGCACGTAGCCGGCCTCGATCGGGTCTGCGGTGACGCGGTCGGCGCCGTACTTCGCTCTGTACGCCTTGACGAATCTTCTGTTCGCCGGTGTGTCGGTCGTCTGGTAGTAGTTCCACGCGACCGGGTGGCCGGCGACGTTCTCCGGCCCGATCCCGCGGACCTCCTCCTCGGCGACCGAGACCGACATCACGGGCATCTCTCTGGCGCTCACGCCGGCGCCCTTGAGCTGCTTGAAGAAGGCGACGTTGGAGTCGCCGTTGAGCGTGTTGAAGACGGCGTCCGGTCTCGCCTCCTGCAGCTTGGTGATCAGCGTGCCGTACTCGGTGTGGCCGAGCGGCGTGTACTCCTCGCCGAGGATCTCGACGTCGTTGGCCTCAGCCCAGGCCTTGATCTCCTTGTTGGCGGTGCGCGGGAAGACGTAGTCGGAACCGACGAGGAAGAGCGATCTCGCGCCCTGCTCCTTGAGGTACTCGAGGCCCGGGATGATCTGCTGGTTGGTCGTCGCGCCCGAGTAGAAGATGTACGGCGACTGCTCCAGGCCCTCGTACTGGACGGGGTAGTAGAGCAGCGCTCTGTTGCGCTCGAAGACCGGCAGCATCGCCTTGCGGCTCGCCGAGGTCCAGCCGCCGAAGGTGGCGGCGACTCTGTCCTCGGAGATCAGCTTCTGCGCCTTCTCCGCGAACGTCGGCCAGTCGGACGCGCCGTCCTCGATCACCGGCACGACTCTCTTGCCCATCACGCCGCCGGCGGCGTTGATCTCCTCGATCGCAAGCAGCTCCGCGTCCTTCACGGACACCTCGCTGATCGCCATCGTGCCCGACAGCGAGTGGAGCACGCCCACTCTGATCGTGTCGCCGTCGACGCCCGGCGCGCTGCTGCTCGCCGACGTGCCCGTGTCGGCGCTCGACTCGTCGCTGCTGCTGCCGCATCCCGTGATCGCGAGCGCCGCCACGATCGCCGCCACGATGATCGCCAAGATCCTGGTAGATCCCAGTCTGCCCATGCCGCTCCTTGTCGTAGTCGCTGACGTACCTCGGGCGGCAGTCTCGAATACGCGCGCGTTTCCATCTCCCTCCCGATGTCCAAACATCGCCGTCGCGATGAGTGACGGGTGGCGTAGCGCGGGCCTCTCTACACTCCAGGCCATGGCTTCGAAGCGGCAGATCCACGTCGGCGGGGTGCCGATCGGCGGCGGCGCGCCCGTCGCGGTGCAGACGATGACGAAGACCGAGACCGCCGATCTGGCCGCGACGATGGCCCAGATCCACCGTGTCGCCGAAGCCGGCGCCGACATCGTCCGCTGCGCGGTCCCGCGCGACGACGACGTCGAGGCGCTGAAGACGATCGTCAGAGAGTCCCCGATCCCGATCATCGCGGACATCCACTTCAACTACACGCTCGCGCTGAAGGCGATCGACGCCGGCGCGCACTGCATCCGGCTGAACCCGGGCAACATCGGCGGGCCGGACAAGGTCGCGCTCGTCGCCGAGAAGGCGAGAGCGGCCGGCGTCCCGATCCGCATCGGCGTCAACTCCGGCTCGCTGCCGAGACACTTGCACGCGCTCGAGCGCGAGAACTCCGTCGAGGCGCTGGTGACCGCGGCGGTTGAGTTCGTCGAGCTGATGGAGTCGCTGAAGTTCGACCAGTTCAAGGTCTCGATCAAGTCGACGAACGTGCCGAACACGATCGCGTCGAACCGCCTGCTGTCAGAGCGGATCCCGTACCCGCTCCATCTCGGCATCACCGAGGCGGGCACGAAGTGGTCGGGCTCGCTGAAGTCCTCCGTCGGGCTCGGCACGCTGCTCGCCGACGACATCGGCGACACGATCCGCATCTCTTTGTCCACGTTCCACGCGGAGGAAGAGGTCAAGGTCGCCTGGGAGATCCTCAAGGCGCTCCAGCTGCGCGAGCGCGGCCCGGTCCTGATCGCCTGTCCGACCTGCGGCCGCCTCCAGTTCGACATGGACACCGTCGTCGCGGACATCGAGAAGCGGCTGGAGTCCTACGAGGACCCGATCGAGGTCGCCGTGCTCGGCTGCGCGGTCAACGGCATCGGCGAGGCGTCGCACGCCGACTTCGGCATCACCGGCGCCAAGAACGAGGGCCTGATCTTCAGCCGCGGCAGAGCGCTGCGCAAGGTCCCGCAGGAGCAGCTGGTCGACACGCTCTTCGCCGAGATCGACAACTACGTCTCGGGCGGCAAGCAGATCGACGTCGACGACCGCGAAGCGGCCGAGGGCGCGGCGTGGCTGCAGGCGATCGAGGACGAGAACGCGGGCGAGATGACCCCGGAGCGGCTCGCCGCGCTGGAGAAGGCCGCCGCCGACGCGGTCGACTCCAACGAGCTGGACGAGATGTCGGGCAGACTGCTCGACGTCGTCGCCGCGAAGGCGCGGTTGGACGAGGCCGCGTCACCGACGGCCGGCCGCCGCTTCACGCGGTCATAGCCGTCCGGCTGGCCGGCCAGCCAGAACCCGCGCGCGGAGCGGGTGCGGTCGGGTAGCCTCGCGCGCATGCTCGTCCACGACCGTCGCGGCGCTGGTCCGCCGCTCGTCCTGATCCACGGCATCGGCGCTCGCCGAGGGGCGTGGGACCCCGTCGTGCAGCAGCTCGCGGCCGACCGCGAGACGATCGCGATCGACCTGCCGGGCTTCGGCGAGTCGTCTCCGCTGCCAGCGGAGACGACGCCCTCGATCGACGCCTACGTCGACGCCGTCGAGCGGTTCTTCGCCGACGCGGGGCTCGACCGGCCGCACGTCGCCGGCAACTCGATGGGCGGCGGGATCGCGCTGGAGCTGGCGCGGCGCGGCAGCGTCGCCAGCGCGACCGCGCTGTCGCCGATCGGCTTCTGGAGCCCGCTGGAGAACGCCTACGGCCAGGTGGTGCTGAAGCAGACGCACTTCCTCTCCGCGCGCGCGGGCGGTGTGCTGAAGCGCGGCGTCGGCTCGGCCGCGGGGCGCACGTTGATGCTGAGCCACATGTTCGGCCGCCCGGCGGCTGTCGACGCCGAGGCCGCGCGCCAGGACATCGCGCAGCTCGCCGCCGCGCCCGGCTGGAGCGGGACGCTGGCGCAGCTGCGCAAGTACCGGTTCACGAACGGCGCCGCGCTCGACGGCGTCCCCGTCACCGTCGGCTGGGGCACGCGCGACCGCCTGCTGGTCTACGCGACGCAGTCCAGACGCGCCAGGCAGGCGCTGCCGCACGCTCGCCACGTGGCGCTCGACCGCTGCGGGCACCTGCCGATGAGCGACGATCCCGATGGCGTCGCGGCGCTCTTGCGCGAGGCCAGCGCAACGTCGGGCCCGCACGCGGGTTAATCCCCGAAGACAGCGGATCTCCCCGCTACAGTCCAACGATCCCCCGGCTCCCCGCCGACGACCAGCGGCGCGGAGGCTCCTTCCCCCGAAAGGACCCACTGACGTGAAGCCTCGTCGTACGCTGCCTGCCGCTCTGGCAGGCGTGCTCCTCGCCGTCGCGCTGCTCGCCCCGGCGTCGAGCAGCGCCTTCGTGGTCGGCGTCGGCGACCAGAACCCGGCGCTGTTCGAGAACGAGCACCTGCAGGCGCTCGGCTCCAAGCGCACGCGACTGATCACGCCCTACGACTCGGTCCTGCACCGCGACCAGCGCGCCGACGTCGACGCGTGGATGCGCGCCGCGCGGCGCGCCGGCCAGGAGATCGTCGTCGCGTTCAACCCGCCTTCGGGGATGGCATGCCCGAACCTCAACGGCAAGCGCGGCTGCAGACCGGTCAGCTCCGCCCGCTACGGCAAGGCGTTCAAGGCGTTCCGCAAGCGCTACCCGTACGTGCGGATCATCCAGCCGTGGAACGAGGTCAACAGCCTCACGCAGCCGACGGTCTACAGACCGGACGCCGTCGTCACCTACTACGACGTCGTGCGCAAGAACTGCCGCGGCTGCACCGTCCTCGGCGCCGACATCCAGGACCTGCCGAACATGGTCCCGTACACGAGAAGCCTGCTGGCCGAGTTCAGACGCCGCCGCGTCCCGACCCCGCGCCTCTGGGGGATGCACAACTACACCGACACGAACCGCTTCGTGAAGGACGCCAACAGCAGCGTTCGCAAGCTCGCGCGGCTCGTGCCCGGCAAGATCTGGCTGACCGAGACCGGCGGCCTCTTCCGCTTCCAGCCGCAGAACGCGCGGCAGACGTTCCGTCCCGATCTCGCGCGGCAGGCGCGTGCGATCGACGCGGTCTTCAAGCAGGCGGGCCGCTACCGCGCCAAGATAGACCGCGTCTACCTCTATCACTGGTTCGCTGCGTCGACGACCAACCGCTGGGACTCGGGTGTGCTCGACGCGGCCGGTGCGCCGCGACCGGCGTACAGAGCACTGCAGAAGTACAAGCGCTACTTCCGCTAGGAAGGCCGTGGGGCACGGGCGCGGGGTCGCCGGCAGGTAGGCTTCCGCGCCCATGACCCGTCTCAGCTCCTACCTCCTCCCGACCGAGAAGCAGGCCCCGGCCGACGCCGAGGCGATCTCGCACCAGCTGATGGTCCGCGCGGGGCTGATCCGTCAGCTCGGCGCCGGCCTGTGGACGTACCTGCCGGCGGGCTGGCGGGTCCACCGCCGCGTCGAGCAGATCATCCGCGAGGAGATGGACGCGATCGGCGGCCAGGAGATGCTGATGCCGCTGCTGAACCCGGCCGAGCCGTGGCGTCGCACCGGGCGCATCGAGATCGACGAGATCTTCAAGCTCGAGGACCGCAAGGGCACCGAGATGGTGCTGGCGATGACGCACGAGGAGATCGTCACGACGCACGTCGCGCAGGTCGTCCGCTCCTATCGCGACCTGCCGCAGATCCTCTACCAGATCCAGGTCAAGGAGCGCGACGAGCCGCGCCCGCGCGCCGGGGTGCTGCGCACGCGCGAGTTCCGCATGAAGGACTCATACTCGTTCGACCGCGACGAGGCGGGCCTGGAGGAGAGCTACGCGAAGCACATCGTCGCGTACGACCGCATCTTCGAGCGGACCGGGCTGGAGTGGTACCGCGTCGAGTCGGACGTCGGCATGATGGGCGGGACGGCTGCGCACGAGTACATGGCGCCGTGCGCCGCCGGCGAGGACGAGGTCGCGCTCGCGCCCGGCTACGCCGCGAACCTCGAGGTTGCCAGCGCCGACCCGCAGCCGGCCGAGCTGCCGGCGCCGCTGTCGCAGCCCGAGGAGGTTCACACGCCGGGCCTGACGACGGTCGACGACGTCGCGCGCCGGCTCGGCGTCGCGCCCGGGGCGGTGCTGAAGGCCTATCCGGTGATCGCGGAGGGCCGAGGGCTCGTGCTCGTGCTCGTGCGCGGCGACCACCGCGTCAACGAGGTCAAGCTGCGCAACGCGCTCGGCACGCAGGTGCGGCCGGCGACCGCAGACGAGTTCGCGCGCAAGATCGGTCCCGCCGGCTTCATCGGCCCGGTCGGCGCGAACGCGCCGATCGTGCTCGACGACGCCGTCGGCGACGGCGGCTACGTGACCGGCGCAAACCGCGCCGACCACCACCTGAGGGGCGTCGAGCCGGGGCGCGACTTCCCGTTCGAACGTGCCGACGTCCGCGCGGTGGAGCCGGGCGACACCGTCGGCGGCCACCCGATCCGGATCGAGAAGGCGATCGAGGTCGGCAACATCTTCAAGCTCGGGACGAGATACTCGTCCGCGCTGGGGGCATCGTTCCTCGACGAGAGCGGCGCGCAGCAGCTCGTCACGATGGGCTGCTACGGGATCGGTCCCGCGCGCATCGTCGCCGCGGCGGTCGAGCAGTACGCCGACGACGCCGGCATCGCCTGGCCGCGCGCGCTCGCGCCGTTCGACGCCGAGCTGGTCGTGATCTCCAGAGGCGAGTCGGAGGAGCGCGCGTTCGCCGACAGGCTGTACGAGGAGCTGAAGGCGACCGGGCTCGACGTGCTCTACGACGATCGCGACGCCGGCCCCGGCGAGAAGTTCGCCGACGCCGAGCTGCTGGGCGCGCCGCTGCGCGTGACGGTCGGCAAGCGCACGCTCGCCGCCGGCGAGCTGGAGGTCCAGTTGCGGCGCGGGCGCGAGAGACGCAGCGTGCCGCTGGAGGGGGCCGCCGAGGCGGTGCACGAGTTGTGGCGGACACTCCCGTAGAACCGCCGAAGGACGGCGGCGGAGATGCGCCGCCGCCGCGCCAGAAGCTGACGTTCAAGCGCCTCTCGGGCCTTGACCGCTCGGGGCCGCCGCAGCCGGCGACGGTCGCGGGGGCGCCGCTGAACCCGTGGACGATCCCGAACGCGATCGGCTTCGTGCGGCTCGCGCTGATCCCGGTCTTCCTCGTCGTCGCGTTCTCCAGCGACGACGGCGTCGGGGCGGCGCCGGCGATCCTCTTCGCCGTGATCGGCTGGGGCGACTACGCCGACGGGATCGCCGCGCGCGTCACGCGCCAGTACTCGCGCTTGGGCGCGCTGATGGACCCGATCACCGATCGCCTGCTGGTGATCTCGGGCGTGGTCGTCTGCTGGAACTTCGAGCTGCTGCCGCGCTGGGCGCTCGCGCTCCTGGTCGCGCGCGAGGTCGCGATGCTGGGGATCGCGCAGTGGGGGCTGCGGCACGGGATCGACCTCGCGATCAACTGGCCGGGACGGCTCGCCGTCGCGCCGGTGATGGGCGGCCTCTTCTTCCCGATGTGCGGGCTGCAGACGCTCGGTGAGGTGCTGCTGTACGTCGGCCTGGCGCTCGCGCTGGCGGCGACGGCGCTCTACCTCCGCAGCGGTTTGGCGCAACTGCGCGCCCGCGAAGCCGAGAGCTGACCCTCAAGCTAAGCTTGAGCCCCGGTCAGATGGCCGGTATAGTGGATGGATCGCCCCAGCGCGCACCGGAACGGAGCACCACAAGTGATGGACACCTTCCCCGACCTCGGCTCTCTGACGGACCAGGAGCTGAAGGATCTGATCCAGCAGATGACCGAGGAGGAGATCGAGGTCTCCTACAAGCGGCGCATCCTGCACGGCAAGATCGACATCCTGCGGGCGGAGCTGGTCAACCGCCTGCGCAAGAGGCACGAGGGCGGCGAAGACGTGATCTCGGGCTCCGACGTCGAGAAGCTGACGGACATCCTGTCCGGCCGCGTGCCGGGCGGAGAGCCGAACTAGGTAGCGGGAGCGGCGCGTGGCGCTTCACTGTCCCGAATGCGGCTTCGCCAACGCGGTCGGAGCGAACTACTGCCAGCGCTGCGGTGCGTTCCTGGCGACCTCCGAGCCGGCGGCCAACGACACGACCGCGACGTACCGGATCGGCGAGACCGGCGAGATCGAGCCGGTCGAGCTGGAGGACGTCGTCGCACGCGGCGCAGCGCTCGTGATCCGCTCCGGTGGCGGGCGCACCGGCGAGTCGTTCGTGATCGACGGCGAGCGGATGACGATCGGCCGGCGGCCTGACAGCGACATCTTCCTCGACGACGTGACCGTCTCGCGCGACCACGCGCTGCTGGTGCGGCGCGGGCCGGACTGGTACCTCGACGACTGCGGCTCGCTCAACGGCACGTACGTGAACCGGACGCGGATCGAGTCGCACCAGCTCGAAGACGGAGACGAGTTGCAGGTGGGCAAGTACAAGCTGGCGTATCTCTCACGATGACGATGGCTGCCTCCGAGATCCCCCAACCCGTCGAGCCCGCCGCGGCCGCCGACGGGCCCGACCCGACCGCGCCGGCGGTCGAGGAGCCGGCGGCCAAGCCTGCGCGCCAGAAGGCGCTGACGATCGGCGCGGTCTGCAAGGCGTTGAAGCAGGAGTTCCCGGACATCTCGATCTCCAAGATCCGCTACCTGGAGGATCAGAAGCTGCTGACGCCGCGGCGGACGCAGGGCGGCTACCGCGTCTACACGCAGTCGGACGTGCAGCGCCTGCGGACGATCCTGCGGCTCCAGCGCGACGAGTTCCTGCCGCTCAGAGTGATCCGCCAGGAGCTTGCCGGCGGGCGCTCCGACAGCGACGTCGCGCCTGGTCCGGCGAGACCCGACGTGCGCCACCTGCGCCGCGCGGCGGTCGCCGTCAGAGGGCCGGGGGCGACGTACTCGCTCGACGACGTCGTCGAGGAGACGGGCGCCGATCCGAAGCTCGTGCTGGAGCTGGAGGACTTCGGCGTGATCCGCGGCGAGCAGCGCGCCGGCGTGCGCTACTACGACGAGACCGATCGCGAGATCGTCCGCGCCGTCACCGAGCTGGCGAGGTACGGCGTCGCCGGCCGCAACCTGCGCGTCTTCCGCACGTCCGCCGACCGCGAGTCGGCGCTGTTGCAGCAGATCCTCGCCCCGGCGCTGCGGTCGCGGAATCCGGAGCGACGCAGAGAGGCCGTCGAGACGCTGGAGAACCTCGCCGCCGTGGCGACGTACCTCAAGCATCTGCTGCTGATCCGCGACCTCCGCAGAATCTCCGGATAGCGCGTCGCCGGTGAGCCGGTCCGCGATCGACCTGCGCAGCTGCATCCGCGACATCCCCGACTACCCGCGGCCGGGGATCGTCTTCCGCGACATCACGCCGCTGCTGCTCGACGCGGCGGCGCTGTCGGAGGCGGTGCGGCGGCTGGCCGCGTACGGCGCGCCGCGCGCGGTCGACTTCGTCGTCGCCGCAGAGGCGCGCGGCTTCATCCTCGGCGCCGCGGTGGCGCGCGAGCTGGGCGCAGGCTTCGTGCCGGCGCGCAAGCCCGGCAAGCTCCCGCACGAGACGATCAGCGCCGAGTACATCCTCGAGTACGGCGTCGACGCGCTTGAGGTCCACGCCGACGCGATCGGGCACGGCGCGAACGTGCTGATCCACGACGACCTGCTCGCGACCGGCGGCACCGCCCGCGCGCTGTGCGACCTCGTCGAGCGGCTCGGCGGCCACGTCGTCGGCTGCGCCTTCCTCGCCGAGCTGGCGTTCCTCGGCGGCCGCGAGCGGATCGCGCCGTTCGACGTCTGCTCGCTCGTGACCTACGACAGCGAGACGGCGTAGTGCCGACGACGCGTCTGCGGCGCACGCTGCCGGCCGCGCCGGCCGACGTCTGGGCGATCCTCAACGATCCGTACCACCAGGCTCGCTGGTGGCCGCGCGTGCGGCGGATCGAGGGCGTCGACCTCGACCGCTTCACGCAGGTGCTCGGCACCGCGAGAGGCAAGGGCGTGCGGGCGGACTTCCGCATCCTGGCGCGTGAGGAGGAAGAGCTGCTGCAGTGGTCCCAGGAGCTGAAGGGCTCGCCGTTCGAGCGGCTGCTCGACGAGGCGATCACGACCTTCACGCTCACGCCGGCCGGTGACGACTCCGGCAGCACCGAGATCGCGGTCGAGCTGCGCCAGCGCCTGCGCGGCTGGTCGCGCCTGGCCCCGTTCCTCTTCAAGGGCGCGGCGAAGCGACAGCTCGGCGAGGCGCTCGACGGCCTCGCGGACGCCGTCGCGCCGGCGCCCGCCGGGCAGTAGCGGCGACGCACCGGTTAGAAGTAGGCTCGCGGCACGGCCGCGCCACCGGGGCGCGGCATGGGGAATGGGGGAAGCATGCGCAAGGCATTTTCTGTCGCGCTCGTCTGCGCGACCGCGCTCGGCTGCTGGGCGGCGACCGCCGCAGCAGACCTGGGCGACAGACTGACGATCACACCGGGTGGTGGCGTCACCCTCACAGGCAACCTGACGGTGAGATACAGCGGCACGACCATAACGTGCAATCCGCTCACGGCCGGCATCAACTTCACCACCGCGATAACGCAGGTCGACGGTCTAACGTCGATCGGGAGAGTGACGGGCGTCAACCCCGTCACGTGCACGCAGCCGATCGTGTTCCTAGACACGCCCTACAGCGTCGGCTTCCTACTACCGCTGCCGGCGCCCGGCGGGCCGCTGCAGATATTCGCGCTAACGGTGCGCGTCGGGTGGGGCTCGTGCCTATATCAGTCGACGCCGTGGCTGCTACTCACGCTCACGGACACGAACAGAAACGGCGCCTACGATACGGCGACGATCGCGGCGCAGACGCTGACGCGCTACGCCGGATCGGCGCTGATATGCCAGGCGAATGTCACGGTCTCCGCGACGGGGGTGGCGCTCTCCCCGGAGCAGGTGGTCAGAAGAGTCTGACGCAGGTGACATAGTGAAGGCTCTTCACGAATCGCAGCAGCGGTCGCCAGCGCCTTGCAGAACCACACTAAAATGAGGAAAAATGGCGCGCCTTGGGTGGGTGCGCTTGGGGGAAGGGGGAGTGATGCGCACCGCAAGCATTACCGCGCTCGTCTGCGCGGCCGCCGTGCTGTTGGGAGCTGCCGCCGCGAACGCGAACATCGGCGACAGATACACGCTGACTCCGGGCGGCAACACAACCGCTGCCGGGACGATCACCGCTCAGACGGGCAGCACGATAGTCACGTGCAACCCGCTGACGTTCGCGCTGTTCTTCAACAGCGCGATAACGCAGGTCGAGGGGCTAACGACACTCGGGGTCGCAGCAGCCTCTACGACGAGCAGATGCACGCACTCGGTCACGTTTCTAGACCTGCCGTACAACATCGGCTTCCTACTACCGGTGCCGTCCGACGGCAGACCGATCGGGATATACCTGCTAGTCGTGCGAATAGCCGTCACGTACACGATAGTGTCGTGCCTATTCAGAGCGGCAGTGCTGCTAGGGACGTTGACGGACAACAACCACGACGGCAGCTACGAGACGGTCACGTTTGCCAGAGCGAACCTCGACTACGTCTCCGGCGGCGTCTTCTGCGACGACGCGGCGACGCTCAACGGGACGCTCACGCTGTCACCGACGCACAGAGTCAGAAGAGTCTGAGCAGACCGGGACACGGCCGGCGCGGCCCTGGGCCGCGCCGCCCTAGCCGTTTCTGTTGACTCTGAGCGTGCCCTGCAGGACGACCTGCGCGGGCGCGCTCGGGGTCGTTCTGCTTGTGATCGACTCGCGCGAGACGAGCACCTCGTCGTAGCGCGCGGTGTCTCTCGGCAGCGCCGAGCTGACCGTGAAGGCGCCGTCTCTGCCGACCTGGTTGGGCACGTAGCCGAGGAAGCGGGCTCTGCCGCTGCCTCTCGCGCGCAGCCAGGCGGCGTAGATGTCGGCCTGGCCGTTGGGCTCGATTCTCTGGACCTGGACCGCGACGACCGGTCTCTGGTCCTGGACCATGATGAAGGCGACGCCGACGGGCGATTCGCCGCCGCCCGGCGGGTTCAGGTTGACCTGCTGCAGGACGGTCGGCTCCTGTCCTGCTCTGTCGCCGGTCGTTCTCTGCTGCTGCGTCTGCGCCGCCGGCGTCTCGGAGCCGCCGTCATCGTCGCCGCCGTTGCTCAGCACGACGATCAGCACGACCGCGACGAGCACTGCGACGCCGCCGAGCAGCAGCATCCCGCCGAGCCTGGACGGTCCGCCGCCCGCGGTCGTGCGGCTGCGCTCGCGGGGCGCGCGCGGAGGGGTGGAGGAGGCAGCGGGGGCCGCCGGCTCCGGAGCGGGGGCGCCGGCGGCGTCCGTGTCGTCGCCGGCGTCGGCGTCCGGCGTGGACGGCGCGACGTCGGTGGGAGCGGGCGCGTCGGCGGGCGCGGGCGGGGCGGCAGCGGCCGCCGGGGGCGTGGCGCCGTTGCGGGCGGCGCCGGGGATCTGGGGCAGCTCGCCGCTCGCGACCGGCGCGAGCTCGGCGTGCAGCGCGCCGGCCCAGCGGCGGGCGGCGCGAGAGTCCTCCAAGTGCTGGACGGTCGTGGCGCGATCAGCGTCGCTCTGCTGACCGAGCAGGTAGTCGGCGATCTGGCCGCGGCGCTCGGGCGTCAACGCGGCGCCGGCGCCGTTGGGCACGAGCGCGTCCAGTCCGGCGTGCGCGCGGGCGCGCACGGCTGCCTCGTCGATCTTGAGCAGACCGGACAGGTCGGCGTAGCCGCGGCCCTGCTTGAGAATCAGCTGGAGGACGGCGCGCTGGTCAGGGGGAAGCGTCTCGAAGGCAGCGCTCATCTCCGCCAAGCGTACTATCGTGCCGCGCCGTGAGCCTCAGACCCCTTCCTCCCTCTGAAAGCGGCTTCGATTCGCTCCTCGGCTACGAGGAGCTGCTGCACGGCGACGGCGAGATGCGCGCTCGCATACCTGTGAAGCCCGAGCTGCTGCAGCCGTTCGGCCTCGTCCACGGCGGCGTCTACGCAAGCGTCGCGGAGACGCTCGCCTCGCTCGGCACGTTCCTCGGCGTCAGCAGAGACGGCATGCACGCGATGGGCCTGTCGAACCAGACGAGCTTCATCCGCCCGATCACCGAGGGCCACATCAACGTGAGCGCGAGAGCGATCCACCGCGGTTCGACAACGTGGATCTGGGAGTGCGAGGTGCGTGACGACGCCGACCGCCTTTGCGCCGTCACGCGCATGACGATCGCGGTGCGCGCCCCGCGCGCGAGCTGAGCGGCACCGCGCGGACTGAGCGCGGCCGCGGGCGAGCGCCGCGGACGGGCGCTCAGTCGCGCTCGACGTAGCGTCGCGCCTCGACCGCGAGGTGCAGCGTCAGCAGTTCCTGCGCGTCGGACAGGTCGGCGCCGAGCAGCTGCTCGATCCGGTCGAGGCGGTGGTAGAGCGCCTGCCGGTTGAGGTGCAGCGCGCGCGCCGTCTCGGCCTTGTGGCCGCCGTGCGCGCAGAGCGCTTCGAGCGTCGGCAGCAGCTGGTGTCTGCGTCTGCGGTCGTGGGCGACGAGCGGCCCCAGGCGCCGCTGCACGAGCGCCGCCAGCTCGCGGTCCTCGCGCCAGCGCCACAGCAGTCGCTGCAGCTCCAGCGTGCGCGCGTCGTACCACGCCGCCGCGGGCAGCGGCCCGGCGCTCGCCGCGCCCTCGGCGGCGAACCGCAGCTCGCTGCCGATCGCGTCCCAGCCGGCCGCCCGGCCGACCGCGACGACCAGCTCGGCGCCGCCGATCCGGCGCGTCGCCGCCGTCCGCAGCGCCGCCGCCGCCAGCGCGGCGGTCGCGTCGCGCTCGGCCTGCTCGTGCAGCGCGACGAGCGCCAGCAGCTGACCGGGGTGCTCGCGCTGTCCGACGAGCGCCGCGGCGCCGCGGCCCTCCAGCTCGACCTGCGCGTCGCGCAGCACGAGGCTCCACTCGGCCGGCTCGACCGGCGCCGCCGTCTCGGCGGCGAGCCCGAGCAGCAGCCCTGAGGCCGGCGCGAAGCCGATCAGCTCCGCCTGGCGGCGCGCCGCCGCGGTCGCGATGCGGCCGCCGGAGAGGCTGAGCAGGAACGAGCCGCGCTCGCGCGCCAACAGCTCCTCCTCCTGCCGGCTGCGCTGGAGCGACAGCGCGACGAGGCCGGCGGCGCGGTCGAGCACGAGCCGCGCCAGCTCGTCGAGCGGGTCGGTCACCGGCAGCACGACGAGCCGGCCGGGCGCGCCGCGGCCGAGCGGGACGGGCGCCGCGATCCCCGCGCGCCACGGCGCGCCGCCGGCGGCGTCGCGCCCGCGCGTGGAGGCCCACGCGTCGAGCGCGTCCTCGCCGCGCGCGTCGCCGGCCGGGACGGCGTGCGCGAGCACGCGGCCGCGCGCGCCCTCCAGCACGACCGGCGTCGCGAGCGTCTCGGCGAGCACGCGCAGGACCTCCGGGATCCCCTCGCCGTCGAGCACGACCTCGGTCAGGCGGCGGTGGATCTCGTCGCAGCGCTGCAGCACCGCGTAGCGGCTGTTGACCAGCTCGGTGTGGATCGCCTCGGTGACCGGGATGAACCTGACGTCGCGGCGGAACGCGACGAGCGGCAGGCCGCGCTGCTCGGCCTCGCGCACGAGCGCGGGCGGCAGGTCGTCGAGCGCGCCGCCGAGCTCGACGCAGAGCGCGGCGGCGCCGGCCTCGTCCAGCTCCTGCACGAAGCGGCGCTGCTCGGCCGGTCTGCGGCCGATCCCCATGCCGGTCGTCAGCAGCAGCTCGCCGCCGAGCAGCACCGAGGCGATGTAGGAGACCTCGCCGGCGTGGACCCAGCGGATCGGGCGGTCGAGGTTGCGCTCGCCGGCGACGACGACCGGCAGGCCCTGCTGGACGGCGGGCAGCGCGAGCGCCTGGGCCACCGTTATGCGCGGCGGCAGGTCGCCGGGGGAGGGGGAGGACGCCGCGGCCATGGCGTTCAGGGTCGCACATCAGACCTGCGACAGAACGTCCGCAGTCTTGGCGCAGCATGCGACGGTTCGTCCTCCTGCGGCGACCTCGGCCGGGCGCGACGCTTGGGCGCGATATGCACGAGCTGTGCGGCGGCCCCTGCGTGGCCCGTCGCCGATGACGGAGGTTGGGCACATGCAGGTTGGCGTTGTCACGGAGATCAAGCCGTCCGAGCGGCGCGTCGCGCTGACGCCCGCGGGCGCGGCGGAGCTGGTCGGCGCAGGTCATGACGTGCTCGTGCAGGCCGGTGCCGGCGTCGGCTCGGGCTTCGGCGACGAGGCGTACACGGCGGCAGGCGCGAAGCTCGCGCCGAACGCGGCCGACGTCTGGGGCGACGTCGACCTGATGCTGAAGGTCAAGGAGCCGATCGCCTCCGAGTACGGCCTGCTGAGCGAGGACACCGCGCTCTTCACCTACCTCCACCTCGCCGCCGCGCCGGCGCTGACCGACGCGCTCGTCGCCGCCAAGACGACCGGCATCGCCTACGAGACCGTCACCGAGACCGACGGCTCGCTGCCCCTGCTGGCGCCGATGAGCGAGATCGCCGGCCGCCTCGCCGGCCAGGCCGGTGCGTACTTCCTGCAGCACCCGCTCGGCGGTCGCGGCGTCCTGATCGGCGGCGCGCCCGGCGTCGCCCCCGCACGTGTCGTCGTGATCGGCGGCGGCGTCGTCGGCTTCAACGCGGCGCGCGTCGCGGCCGGCATGGGCGCCGAGGTGACGATCCTCGAGCGCAACCCGCGCCGCCTGCGCGAGCTGGAGGACCGCTTCGACGGCCGCATCCGCGTCCTGATGTCGGATCCGCTCTCGCTGGAGGAGGAGGTCACGAACGCCGATGTCGTGATCGGCGCCGTCCTGATCGCCGGCGCCGCCGCGCCGAAGCTGATCACGCAGGAGCTGCTCGGCAAGATGCGCTCGCGCTCGGTGATAGTCGACGTGGCGATCGACCAGGGCGGCTGCGCCGTCACGTCGAGAGCGACGACGCACGACGAGCCGACCTACGTCGTCGACGACGTCCTGCACTACTGCGTCGCGAACATGCCGGGTGCCGTCCCGGCGACCTCGACGCGCGCGCTGACGAACGCGACGATGCCGTACATCCGCATCCTCGCCGACCGCGGCGTCGAGGCGGCGCTGGAGAGCGACCCGCGCCTCGCCGCGGGCCTCAACACGAAGGCCGGCGAGATCACGCTGGCCGAGCTGCTGACGCCCGTCGCGGCGTAGCGCAGGCGCAGCCGCCTGAACCTGGAGCGAGCCCAGGCCCAACGAGCGGGGCGCGTCCGTCATCGCGCCCCGCTCCGCCGGCCGCTCCCGGCCGCCGCCGCCGCTCCCGACGGCCCGCGGCCTGCGACACTCCGCCGATGCGAACGTCGCCTTCCCTCATCGTCCGCTTCGGCGGTATCGTCGCGGCGATCGGGCTCACCGAGCTGCTGCAGGACGCCGTCCCGATCTACGCCTGCCTCGCGATCGCCCTCGCCGGCGGCTTCGCGACCGCCGTCGGGCTGCACATGGCGACGACGCGCTACGCGGCGCGGCGCTAGCCGGGCTGACTCGATCCAGGACGCCCCGTCCGCCCGTCTTGGAGACGGGAACCGTCCTGGCTTGATGTCGCTCTGCGACACCAACCCAGGACAACGTGGTCGATCACGCGCCCCGCGTGCGGCGACGCGCTCCTCCCCGCCGCCTACCCTCGGTACTTGTTCGTGATCGGGACGCGGCGGTCGCGGCCGAAGGCGCGGCTGGTGATCTTGATGCCGGGTGGGGCCTGGCGGCGCTTGTACTCGGCACGGTCGACGAGCGCGATCACCTTGTCGACGTCCTGCTCGCGGAAGCCGCGCAGGATCAGCTGGTCGCGGCCGAGGTCCTGCTCGACGTAGCCGTCGAGGATCGGGTCGAGGACGGCGTAGGGGGGCAGCGAGTCCTCGTCCTTCTGGTCGGGCCGCAGCTCGGCGCTCGGGGGGCGGTCGATGATCATCGCCGGGACCAGCTCTCTGCCGGTCGTCTCGCGCGCGAGCGCGTCGCGGTAGCGGGTCAGCTCGTAGACGCGCAGCTTCGGGCAGTCCTTGATCACGGCGAAGCCGCCGGCGAGGTCGCCGTAGAGGGTCGAGTAGCCGACCGACATCTCCGACTTGTTCCCGGTCGCGAGCACGAGCCAGCCGAACTTGTTCGACAGCGCCATCAGCAGGTTGCCGCGGATGCGCGCCTGCAGGTTCTCCTCCGTCAGGTCCGGCTTGCGGCCGGCGAACGTGTCGGCGAGCGTCGAGGCGTACGCGCGCATCGCCGGCTGGATGTTGAACTCGTAGCGCTCGACGCCGAGGTTGTCGGCGAGCTGGCGCGCGTCGGCCTGCGTCTCCTGCGAGGAGTACGGCGACGGCATCACCGCGACGGCGACGCCGTCGGGGCCGAGCGCGTCGACCGCGACGCAGGCGACCAGTGCAGAGTCGACGCCGCCCGAGAGGCCGAGCACGACGCGGTCGAAGCCGTTCTTGCGGACGTAGTCGCGCAGGCCGCAGACGAGCGCGGTGTAGACCTCAGCGGTCGGCTCCAGCAGCGGCGCGATCGGGCCGCGGGTGAGCGGGTGCTCGTCGTCGGCGGGCGTCTCAGGCAGCTCCAGCCGCGCGATCGTCGGGACCGGTCTCGCATCGCGGCCCGCGGCGCGGTGGCGCGCGTCGCGCAGCCGGTAGGTGCGCGGGGCGAGCGGGTCGACGGTCGCGACCAGCAGCTCCTCGGTGAACTGGCCGGCGCGCGCGATCACCTCGCCGCGGTGGTCGACGACGAGCGAGTGGCCGTCGAAGACCAGCTCGTCCTGGCCGCCGACCAGCCCGCAGAACGCGACGACGCACATCGAGTCGCGCGCGCGCTGGATCAGCATCCGCTCGCGCTCGACCGCCTTGCCGGCGTGGTACGGGGAGGCGCTGAGGTTGACGATCACCGAGGCGCCCGCGTACGCCTCGTCGGAGGCCGGTGCGCCGGGCTCCCATATGTCCTCGCAGATCGTCAGCCCGATCTTCACCTCGCCGACCTCGATCAACGCGCCGCCGTCGCCCGTGGCGAAGTAGCGCTGCTCGTCGAAGACGCCGTAGTTGGGCAGGTAGTTCTTGCGGTATATCCCCTGGACGGCGCCGTCGGCGAGCACCGCCAGCGCGTTGTAGACGTCGTCGTCGCGCTCCGGGAAGCCGACGAGCGCGACGATCCCGTGCGTCTCCGCCGCGAGGCGGTCGAGCGCCCTGCGCGTGTCCTGCAGGAAGTGCTCCTTCAGCAGCAGGTCCTCCGGCGGGTAGCCGGTCAGCGCCAGCTCGGGGAACAGCACCAGCTCGGCCTGCTGGCCGCGCGCCGCGGCGATGCCGTCGCTGATCTTGCGCTCGTTGCCGGCGATGTCGCCGACGGTCGCATTCATCTGGCAGAGCGCCAGCCGAAGGGGGCCTGGGGGCGTGGACATGGGCGGCATGATCGCAGGGGCGCCCGCCGCAGCGGAGGCTCGGCGCGGCTCAGCCGGCCTCGCCGCGGCCGAGCCAGTAGGAGGCGAACGCCTCCAGCGCCGGGTCGGCCGGGTCCTGCGTCACCAGTCTGCGTCTCCACGCCAGCGCCGTGATGCCGCCGACCGAGCGGTCGCGCTGCAGGATCACGGCCTGCCCGGCCTCCTCCAGCGCCGGGTCGGGCGGTCCTGACAGCTCCTCCTGCAGCGCGCGCAGCGCCGCGGGCGGTCTCGGCGTCGCGTACAGCAGGTAGACGTCGCCGGCCGCCAGCAGCTTCAGCTGCTGGGCGTCGAGCAGGTCGGCGGCGCCGGCGAACGGGACGCCGGGCACCGGGCCCTTGTCCTCCGCCGCCGGGTCGATGCCGGCCTCGTCGCGCGAGTTGAGGAACAGCAGCAGCAGGATGACGGCGCCGAGGCCGATCGCGACCGCCAGCAGGCCGCCGCCGAGACGGCGCAGGCCGCGGTGGTCGCTCCCGTCGCGCGGCGGACCGGACTGGTCGGTGCTCATGCCTGCAATCTATTCGGCGCTGCCGCCGGCTGCCGCGCGTGCGGGGCTCGGGCTGCTCGCGGGACGCCCGTTGCGGCGTCTGCGCGGCGAGCCGAGCGGCGGCAAGCCGGCCGCTGCGGCCAGCTCCTCCAGCGCCTCGGTCAGCTGGCCGGCGAGCAGGTCGAGGTCGGGCAGCGCGTCGAAGTCGGCGTTGAGGCCGAACGAGATGCAGCCGTCGTAGCTCATGATCGCGATCCCGAGCGCCTGGTTCTGGGCGAGCGGGACCATCGGGTAGATCGCCTGCATCCGGCGGCCGAGCACGTACAGCGGCAGCTGCGGGCCGGGCACGTTCGTGACGACGAGGTTGAAGAAGCGCTGGTGGGCCTGCAGCCGCGCCGCCTGCGCCATCACCGTCGGAGGCGCGAAGCCGGTCAGCTCTGTCAGCACGCGCGCGCCGACCGCCTGGCCCGACTCCTTCAAGCCTTCCATCTCGTGCTTGACCAGCTCCAGCCGCTCGACCGGGTCGGTCACGCCGACGGGCAGCCCGGCCCAGACGGCGGCGACCTGGTTGCCGAGCGCGCCGCGCTCGGCGTCGGCACGCACGCTGACGGGGATCATCGCGCGCAGCACGAGGTCGATCGTCGGGTGGCCGTGCGCGCGCAGGTAGCGGCCGAGGCCGCCGGCGACGGTCGCCAGCACGACGTCGTTGACGGTCCCGCCGAGCGCGTTCTTGATCTGCTTGACGCGCTCGAGGTCCTCGTTGGTCCACGTGAAGCGGCGGTGCGGGCCGATTCTGACGTTGAGCGGGCTCGGCGGCGCGCCGCGCACGCCGGGCAGCGTGAACGAGCCGACCGCGGCGAGGTCCTCGACGACCTTCTTGACGACGCGGCGCGGGGCGCGCAGCGAGGCGCGCATGCCGCGGACGATCTCGGCCGGGACGGTCGTGCGCTCCAGCATCGCGTCGGCGAGCAGCTGCGCGTTCGTCGGCAGCGGGCGCGGCACCCACGGCACCTCGGGCGTCGAGGTCGGCGGCGGCTCGGGCGTGAGGTCGAACAGGACGGTCGTGATGTCGACGCCGGAGATGCCGTCGACGAGCGCGTGGTGCGTCTTGCCGAGCAGCGCGAAGCGGCCGTCGGCGAGCCCTTCGACGAGCCACAGCTCCCACAGCGGCTTGTTGCGGTCGAGCTGCTGCGAGAAGGCGCGGCCGGCGAGCTGCTTGAGCTCCTCCTCGCCGCCGGGCGCGGGCAGCGCGTGGTGCTGGACGTGATACCGCGTGTTGAAGTGCGGGTCGTCGACCCAGACCGGCCGGCCCTGGCCGTACGGCACGAACGCGAGCCGCTGTCGGTAGCGCGGCACGAGGTGCAGGCGCGCCTCGACGTGCGCGACGAGCTCGTCGTGCGTCGGCGGCGGGCCGTCGAAGACCATGCACGAGGCGACGTGCATGTGGGTGGCTGCGTCGTGCTCCAGGTGCAGGAAGGACGAGTCGAGCCCGGAGAGTCGGTCGCGGTTGGCCACGGACGCCATTCTGGAGGTTCGGGACCCCGCGCGCAACGGCTCGGGTCTGCGGAGGAAACGCGCGTGATGAAACGTTTTTGCGCCGATTCGTGTCAGTTCGCTGACCGATCGAGAGTGTCTTGTGAGATCGGTCACAGAGCGCGGCTGGGGCAGGGCTACCTTGGCGGCTCACATCCGACCTGCCGAGTCGCCCCTGGCCGAAACAGGGGCGAACGGGGGACCCACTGCCGGAACAGCACCTCCTTCCGGCCGGGGCGAATCGAGCGGCTGCTGCCGCCGTAGCGACGAATCGACCGAGACGCAGCGAGCGCGACACGCGCTCCGCCGCGCGAGCGCCGAGCCGCCGCGAGCCCGTCAGCTAACCCCGTAGGCGTGCGGTCGGCACGAAGGAGGTCACACTCCGTTGCGCTCGCAACTCCCGTTGCGCGTGCGGCCGCGCCACGTTGCGGCCGGCGCGCTCGCAGTCGGCACCACCCTGTCCGCGACGGCGCTCGCCGTCGCCGCCGGCGGCGCCCCGGCTCCGGTCGCGCACGCGCCCGCCGCCGCAGCAGCGCCCGCCGCAGCACCGACGGCCAGATTGAAGGACCGGCGCCTGCGCTACGGCCAGGACGTCGTCGTGCACGGCCGCATAGCGGCCGGCGCGCACGACGGCTCGGTCGCGCTCCAGTACGCGCCGGCCGGGCGCCGGTGGCGGGCGATCGAGACCGCCCGCGTGCGGCCCGACGGCCGCTACCGGCTTGCCGCCGAGCTGCGCGCGACCGGCAAGGTCCGCGTCGTCGCCGCCAGCGCCTCGGCCGCTGCCGAGGCGGCGCAGTCGGCCAGCCGCGCGTCGCGCGTGGCGGTCGCCGGCCAGCTCGTCGTCAAGCGTCGCAGCCACGACACGCGCACCGGCGGCGCCGTGCGCGTCCGCGGCGTGCTGCTGCCGCGCACCCGCGGCCACCAGGTCACCGTCGAGGGCAACGTCGGCGGTCGCTGGCGCGCGGTCGGCCGGGCGGTCACCCGCGCCGACGGCCACTTCTCCGCGCGCGTCGTCGCGCAGCGGCTCGGCACCACCAAGCTGCGCGTGCGCTCGGCCGGCACGAAGGCGAACGCCGGCACGGTCGCGCACGCCGGCTCGGTCCGCGGCTACCGCGCCTCGCTCGCGTCGTGGTACGGCATCTACGGTGGTCCGCTCGCCTGCGGCGGCACGCTCGGCTACTCGCAGATGGGCGTCGCGCACAAGTCACTGCCGTGCGGCACGAAGGTGACGATCCGCTACGGCGGCCGTCAGGTCACGGTCCCGGTGATCGACCGCGGCCCGTACGTCGGCGCGCGCGAGTGGGACCTCACCGGCGCGACCGCACGCGCCCTCGGGTTCGACGGCGTCGGCACGGTCTGGACGACGGTCTGAGCTGGACGCCGCCGGTCGCTCCGGCCGGCGGCGTACAGTACCCGTGTGGGAACAGACGTTCGCCCCGAGGACAGGCCCAAGCGCGTCATCGCGCACCTCGACTGCGACGCCTTCTACGCGTCGGTCGAGCTGCTGAGACGGCCTGACTTGAGGGACAAGGCCGTGATCGTCGCCCATGACGGGCCGCGCTCCGTCGTCACGACCGCCTCGTACGCGGCGCGCAGATACGGCGTCGGCTCCGCGATGCCGCTCTCGCGCGCGAAGCGGCTGTGCCCGCACGCGATCCTGCTGCCGCCCGACTTCGAGTCGTATCGGCGCGTCTCGCGCGCGCTGTGGGAGATCGTCGGCGGGCGGCTCGGCAGGCTCCAGCACCTCGGGCTCGACGAGGCGTACGCCGACCTGACCGGCGTCGAGAAGCCGGTGCGGGTGCTGCGCGAGCTGGTCGAGCAGGTGAGAGCGGAGACCGGGATCACGGTCTCGGTCGGGCTCGGCCCCTCGCGTCTGATCGCGAAGATCTGCTCGGACCTCGGCAAGCCGGCCGGCTTCGTCGCGATGGGGCGGGAGGAGGCGGCGCAGCGGTTCGCCGGCCACTCGCCGAAGCTGCTGCCGGGGATCGGGCCGAAGTCGGTCGAGCGGCTGCGCGAGATGGGGATCGAGACGATCGGCCAGCTGCAGGCGACGCCGGAGGAGCGGCTGACGGAGCGCTTCGGCGCGCGTCACGGCAGAGACCTGCTGCGCCGCGCGCACTTCCACGACTCGTCCGAGGTCGAGACCTCGCGCGTCCTGAAGTCGCGCTCGAACGAGCGGACCTTCGACGAGGACGTCACCTCGCTGACGCAGCTGGAGGAGATCCTCCGCAGGCTCGCGCAGGGGCTGTGCGAGGGGCTGCAGAGACGGGAGAAGCGGGGCCGCACGATCGCGATCAAGGTGCGGCTCGACGACTGGACGACGGTGACGCGCGCCCGCACGGTCGACGCGCACACGAACGACACCGCGCTCGTGACCGACGTCGCGCTCGAGCTGCTGCGCGCCTACGCCCCGCCGCGTCCGGTGCGGCTGCTCGGGGTCCGGCTCGCCTCGTTCGAGGACGAGGAGGGGGCGAAGGCGGGCAGTGGGGGGAGAGCCCCGCCACCGGACCAGCTCGCGTTGCCGCTCTGACAGGAACCTAACCGTTGCGTGTGCAATAATTGCGCAATCATGGGTTCGACGATCGAAGTGACCGAATACACCGACGCCGCATGCCCGTGGGCGTGGTCCGCGGAGCCGATGAAGCGGCGCCTGAGATGGCTCTACGGCGATGCGCTGGAGTGGCGCACGCGGATGATCGTGCTCAGCTCCGACCGCGAGCACTACGTCCGCATCGGCTACACGCCCGAGATGCTCGCGGAGGGCTTCGCGGAGTTCGCCGAGCGCTACGGGATGCCGCTCGACGCGACGGTCCGCGCGCGGATGGGTGCGACGAAGCCGGCCGCCAGGGCGGTCGTCGCGGCGCGCGCGCATGCCGGCCCGGCGCTCGCGGAGGCGCTGCTGCGACGGCTGCGCGTCCACGCGATGACGATCCCGACCGCACAGCTCGACGAGCCCGAGACGATCGTCGCCGCCGCGTCGGAGGCCGGGATCGACCCGGCCGTGCTCGAGCGCTGGCTCAGCGACCCCGCCGTCGACCACGCCCTGGCGCGCGACATGGCCGCAGCGCGTGCTCCCGGCCCGGCCGCCGTCGCGCTCAGCGGCAAGCTCGCGAGAGTGACCGAGGACCCGTCGAGATGGCGCTACACCGCGCCGTCGCTCGTCTTCACGCGTCCGTCCGACCGCGTCACGATCGAGGCGCCCGGCTTCCAGCCGGCGCTCGCCTACGAAGTCGCCGTCGCGAATCTCGACCCCGAGCTGCCGCGCAGAGCGGAGCCGGAGTCGGTCGACGAGCTGCTGGCGTGGGCGCCCGAGCCGCTCGCCACGCAGGAGGTCGCGGTAGTGATGGGGATCTCGCGCGAGGACGCGCGCGCCCGGCTCGCCGCCACGACAGGCGTGGTCGAGCAGGCCGCGGGCAGCGACGCGTTCTGGAGCGTCGAGGCGGCCGAGGCGCGGCGCGCGGCGTAGGACGAGCGGGAGCCGCGGTCGTTTGCTGGTCTCACGGACCAGCAAACGACCGCGGCTCGTCCGCGGACTCGCCGCCGCGCCGCCTACGGCCGCCAGAAGCTGCGCGTCAGCAGGACGGCGACGGGGACGATCTCGACGCGGCCGAGCCACATCAGCGCAGTCAGGACCGCCGTCGAGAGGTTGCTGAAGTCGGCGTAGGAGCCGTACGGGCCGGCGAAGCCGAACGCCGGCCCGACGTTGCCGATGCACGCCGCCGAGGCGCCGATCGCCTCGAACGGCGTCAGGTCGCCGCCGACGCGCTCGGAGTCGATCACGAGGCCGAGCGCGCCGAGCGCGAACGTGAACATGTAGAGCAGCACGAACAGCACCGCCGAGCGCAGCGCCCGCTCGTCGACCACCCAGCCGCTTGCGCGGACCGGCACGACGACGTCGCGGTGGGCGGCCTGTGCGAGGTCGCGGCGGACCATCCGGAACAGCAGCAGGTGGCGCTTGACCTTGATCGAGCCGCCGGTCGAGCCGGCGGAGGCACCGATGAACATCAGCAGCAGCAGGGTGACCGTCGCGAGCGGTCCCCAGGTCGTGTAGTCGGCCGTCGCGAAGCCGGTCGTCGTCATGATCGACGTCGCCTGGAAGGCGGCCAAGCGGACCGCGGTCTCACCTGAGGCGATGTCGCTCGTCAGCAGCTCGGTCAGCAGCAGCGCGGTCGCGACGAGCAGGAAGCCGACGTAGAGCCGCACCTCGTCGTCGCGCGCGAACTCGGCGACGCGCTGCTGGATCAGCACGCGGAAGAGGCGCAGGAAGTTGAAGCCGGCGACGATCATCACGAGGCACAGCAGCCACTGCGTGATCGGCGCGAACGCCGCGACCGACTCGCCCTGCGGCGAGAAGCCGCCGAGCGCCATCGCCGAGGAAGCGTGCGCGAACGCCTGCCACGGATTCATCTCCGGGTCGAGACCGAGCCAGCCGACGAGCGACAGCACGAGTGTCGCGACCAGCGTCAGCCCGACGTACAGCGACCACAGGCGCCGCGCCGTGTCGCGGATCGTCGCGCCGAGCTTCTCGGTCTCGGTCGGCCCGGCCAGCTCGGACTGCAGCAGCTGCCGCCCGCCGACGCGCAGCCGCGGCAGCACGGCGATCGCGAGCACGATGATCCCCATCCCGCCGAGCCAGTGGCTCAGCTGGCGCCAGAACTGCGTCGCCTCCCCGAGCTGCTCGACGTGGGGGACGACCGTCCCGCCCGTCGCCGTGTAGCCCGACATCGCCTCGAAGTAGGCGTCGACCGGCTTGGACAGCTGCGGCTCGCCGCCGAGCACGAACGGCAGCGCCGCGAACGCCGGCACGACGAGCCACACGAGCGCGACGACGAGGAAGCCCTCGCGCGTGCCGATCCGCTCGACGCGCCGCTCGGCCGTCAACCGGTCGAGCAGCAGGCCGGTGCCGGAGGTCGCCGCGCCGGTCAACAGCCACGGCCAGATCGCCTCGCCCGCGAACGCGGCGACGAGCGCCGGCGCGATGAACGGCAGGCCGACCCATCTCAGCACCCCGCCGAGCAGGTCGAGGACCGCGTTCAGGTCGACGCCGAGCGAGGACCGCCGCGAGCGCCGCGACGGCCGCGGCCACAGCGACATCTACAGCGCCTGCTCGACGGTCGACGCCCGCGCCGGGTCGACGAGCACGATCACGCGGTCGCCCGGCTGCAGCGCGTCGTCGCCGTGCGGGAAGCGGGCTCTCCCGTCGCGCACGATCGCGCCGATCGTCGAGCCCGTTCTCGGCATCTCCGAGATCCGCGTCGCGACAAACCGGCTGTCCGGCCGCACGACGACGTCGAGCACGTCGAAGCGCTCGTCGTCGAGCATCGCGATCTGGCGCGTGCGCGGATCGTGCGCGAAGCGGATCAGCTCCTCCGCCGTCGCCGTGCGCGGATTGACGGTCACGTCGACCCCGGCGCGGTCGAAGACCTTCACCGACATTGGGTCGTCGACGAGGCCGATCGTCGTGTGCACGCCGGCGACGCGCGCGGTGACGGCGGCATAGAGGCTCTCGGCGTCGGAACCGAGCGTCGCGATCGCGACGTCGGAGCGGCCGACGCGCTCCTCGCGCAGGAAGTCGCGGTTGACCGCGTCGGCGTGGAAGACGCGCGCCTGCGGCAGCGCCGCCGCCGCTCTGCGCGCCCGCGCGGCGTCGGCCTCGACGATCCGCACGCGCATCGGCCGCGCCAGCAGCTTGCGCGCGACCGCGAGCCCGAGCCGGTCGGCGCCGAAGACGATCGCGTTCTCGATCGCGGGCTCGTCGGGCAGCAGCAGCCGGCTCCACTCCCGCGCCGAGGCCGGCGAGGCCATCACGATCACGCGGTCGCCGACCTCGATCGACTCGCGCCCGCTCGGCAGCACGAGCCGGTCGTCGCGCACGATCAGCGCCACGCGCGAGTCGGCCGGAAGCTGGGCCTGCGCGAGCGGGACGCCGACGAACTGACAGGTCTGCGCGCGCGGCTCGACGTCGAACTCAGCGATCGCGACCTGGCCGTCGGCGAAGACGTCGGTCGCGCGGGCGCCGGGGACTGCGATCGCGTTGATCACGGCGCGGGCCGCCTCCAGCTCGGAAGAGACCATGAAGTCGACGTCGAGCACGCCCTCGCGCCACGCTTTGAGGTGCTCGACGTCGGTCGTGCGGACGAGCGTCTTGGTCGACGGCGACAGCCGCCGCGCGAGCATCGCGGCGACGAGGTTGGCCTCGTCGCGCGCAGTCGAGGCGATCAGCAGGTCGGTCTCGACGAGGCCCGCCTCGTCGAGCACGCGGCGGCTCGCGCCGTTGCCCTCGACCGTCACGACGTCGAACGCGTTCGAGAGCGCGGTCAGGCGGTTGGGGTCGAGGTCGACGACCACCAGCTCGTGCTCCTCGACGAGCGCCTCGACGACGGTGATGCCGACGTGGCCGGCCCCGAGCACGATGATCCGCATGCCCGCAGCCTACGCTCCGGGCATGCGGGAGCGGCGGTCCTAGTAGAGCGCCGCTGCGAGCCGGCGTCGCGCGTCGCGCGCCAGCTCGTTGCCGACGCCGAGCTCGTCGAGCACGCCGACGACGACCTTGCGGATGTCGTCTCTGGCGCCGTCGGCGCTCGGCAGCGCGCCGATCAGCAGGTCGAGGGCGCGCTCCTGGTCGCCCGCGTCGAGCGCGCCGAACGCGTCGGCGAGGTCGGGCGTGCCGCTGCGCTCCAGCTCGATGCGGGCGGCGAGGCCGCTCGCGCCGAAGTCGCCGGGCGCGCGCTCGAGCAGCTCCAGCGCGTCGTCGTCCTCGCCGCGCGCGTGCAGCAGCCGCGCGAGCGGCACGAGCGCGTCGGCGCGGTTGGGGTCAAGCTCCACCGCGCGGCGCAGCGACGCCTCGTCGCCGGCGGCGACGAGCCCGTCGGCCTCGGACGGGACGAGCCCGTCGAGGAAGCGCTCGACGGCGGCGGGCGGCTGCGCGCCGGTGAACTCTGCGACGACCTCGCCGTCCTTGAACGCCTTCACGGCCGGGATGCCCTGGACCTGGAAGGCCTGCGAGAGCTGCTGGTTGGTGTCGACGTCGAGCTTCGCGAGCGCGACCTTGCCCTCGCGCGCGCCGACGCCTCTCTCCAGCACCGGCCCGAGCTGCCGGCACGGCCCGCACCACTCGGCCCAGAAGTCGACGACGACGGGGATCGTGTGCGAGCGCTCGATGACCTCTCTCTGGAAGTCCTGTTCGGTGACGTCGAAGACCATGTCCCTGAGGGTAGCGGCCGACGCCGCCCGGCCCGCTTCCGCTATAGACCTCGCGTCATGACCGATTTCACTGTCGAACGCGACGGGGTGCTGCTCAGCGGGACCGACGAGGGCGAGGGGCCGCCGATCGTCCTGCTCCACGGGCTGACGGCGACGCGCCGCTACGTCGTGATGGGGTCCAGATCGCTCGAGCGCAGCGGCCATCGCGTCGTCTCCTACGACGCGCGCGGGCACGGCAGATCGTCCCCCGCCGACGCCTACGGCTACGACCTGCTCGCGGAGGACCTGCGGGCGGTGCTCGCCGAGCGCGGGATCGAGCGCGCCGTGCTGGCGGGCGCGTCGATGGGCGCGCACACGCTGCTGCGGTTCGCGCTCGACGCGCCCGAGCGGGTCGCCGGCATCGCCGTCGTGACGCCCGCGTACGACCCGGTGACGCAGGACGAGCCGTCGCGGCTCGCGTACTGGGACCGCCTCGCCGACGGCCTGCGCGACGGCGGGATCGAGGGCTTCGTCGAGGCCAACAGAGTCGAGCGGATGCCGGAGGGGTGGCAGAGAACGGTGCGGACGGTCCTGCGCCAGCGGCTCTCGCTGCACGACCACCCCGACGCGATCGTCGCCGCGCTGCGCGCGGTGCCGCGCTCGCGGCCGTTCGAGACGCTCCACGACCTCGCGGAGCTGGAGGGGATCCCGTCGGTCGTCGTCGCCGACCGCGACGAGGCCGATCCCGGCCATCCGCTCGCGATCGGAGAGGCGTACGCCGGCGCGCTCCCGGGCGCGCGGCTGGTCGTCGAGGACGAGGGCAGATCGCCGATCGCGTGGCAGGGCGGGCAGCTCTCGCGCGTGATCGCGGGGCTGGCCGAGCGCGCCGCGCTCTGAGCCGGGCCAGCGTGCCCATACATCACTGAAGCGGAGATCGACGCTCCTCCAGGTGGCAGACTGTCACGGATGGCCGCTGAGCAAGACTTCCGCCGACTGCCGCCCGATCTGCCCGTCCCGCTCGACGACGGCGCCGCCGACCACCTGCCGGGGCTGGAGCTGCCGGCGCTGACGCTCCCGTCGACCAAGGGCGAGCCCGTCGACCTGGCCGCGATCGCGGCCGAGGCGGCGACGCTGGTGCTGTACGTCTACCCGCGCACGGGCACGCCCGGCGAGGAGCTGCCGGAGGGCTGGGACGACGTCCCCGGCGCGCGCGGCTGCACGCCGCAGAACATCGCGTTCCGCGACCACCGCGCGCAGCTGACCGTGCTCGGCGCCGACGTCGTCGGGCTCAGCGCGCAGTCGAGCGAGGACCAGCAGGCGTTCTCCGCGCGCGAGCACATCCCGTTCCCGCTGCTGTCGGACCCCGGTCTGGAGCTGGCGGCGGCGCTCGGCCTGCCGACGTTCGAGATCGCCGGCATGACGCTCTACAGGCGGATCACGCTGATCGCGCGCGAGGGCGTGATCGCGAGAGTCTTCTACCCGGTCTTCCCGCCCGACCGCGACGCGGCGAACGTGGCGGCGTGGCTGGGGGCGGTGTCATGACCGCCGGCCCGTTCGACGGTGCGCTGGGCAGCGAGGCGGAGCTGCACGAGCTGTACGAGCAGGTCGACGAGCGGGCCGTGCGCAAGCAGATCGACCGCATCGACCCGATGGCGCGACGGTTGATCGCGGTCGCGCCGATCGCCTTCGTCGCCAGCCACGACGCCGCCGGCCGCACCGACGTCTCGCCGCGCGGCGGCCCGCCCGGCTTCGTCAGCGTGCTCGACGACCACCACCTCGCGCTGCCCGACGCGACCGGCAACAGACGGCTCGACACGCTCCGCAACGTGATCGAGACCGGTCACGCCGCCGTCATCTTCGTGATCCCGGGCCGCGCCCAGGCGCTGCGCGTCAACGGCCCGGCCCGCGTCAGCGCGCGCCCGGACCTGCTCGACCGCCTGACGCCCGTCGGCAAGCCGCCGCGCAGCGCGATCGTCGTCGAGGCCGCGGAGGTCTACGCGCACTGCCCGAAGGCGTTCGTCCGCTCCAGAGTGTGGTCGCCCGACAGCTGGCCGGCTGCCGCCGACCTGCCGACGCCGGCCGAGGTCTCGCACGCCCACATGGGCGGCGACGCCTTCATGACGCTCGATCAGGTCCAGCAGGCGGCCGAAGACTCGTTGAGATACCGGCTGGCATGAGCGGCTACTCCGGCACCCCGCTGCCGCAGAAGCTCGGGATCAAGCCCGGGCAGCGGATCGCGTTCCTGGACGCGCCGCCGCAGTTCGCCGACGCGCTCGGCCCGCTGCCCGACGGGGCGGGGAGACCGCGCACGCAGGCGCGCGGCCCGCTCGACCTGGCCGTCGCGTTCTTCCTCGAGCGCGCGCGGCTCGATCGCCGGATGCCCAGACTGATCGCGGCGCTGGAGACCGACGGCGCGCTGTGGATCGCGTGGCCGAAGAAGGCCTCGAGAGTGCCGACCGACCTGACCGAGGACGTCGTGCGTGAGCTGGCGCTCGCGGCCGGCGTCGTCGATGTCAAGGTTTGCGCGATCGACGCGACCTGGTCTGGGTTGAAGCTCGTGCGACGTGTGAAGGATCGTCAGTAGCGGTAGGGCTTCGCCGCTGGGCGGCGAAAGGGGCCCCGGTCAACGAGGGAGCATGCGATGCACAAGGTCAAGACGAAGTCCGATGCGCTGCACGCGGCCTCGTACGCCGCGCGGTGGGTCGACCATCCGGTCCCCAAGTTCAGAATCCCGAGCGAGGGGATGGACCCGGACGCCGCCTACCTGCTCGTCCACGACGAGCTGAACCTCGACGGCAACCCGGCGCTCAACCTCGCCTCGTTCGTCACCAGCTGGGCCGAGCCGCAGGCGGAGAGACTCGCCGCCGAGACGCTCGGCAAGAACATGATCGACCAGGACGAGTACCCGCAGACGGAGGCGATCCACGAGCGCGTCGTCTCGATGGTCGGAAGGCTCTTCCACGCGCCGCCGGAGGAGACGCCGGTCGGCACCGCGACGATCGGCTCCTCGGAGGCGATCATGCTCGCGATGCTGGCGCACCGCACCAGCTGGCGCAACCGCCGCAAGGCCGAGGGCAAGCCGATCGACAGACCGAACCTCGTGATCGGCGCCGACGTCCACACCTGCTGGGAGAAGTTCACCCGCTACTTCGACGTCGAAGCGCGGATAGCGCCGATGAAGCCGGACGACTACACGCTCTCCGCCGCCGACGTGGAGGCGCGCGTGGACGAGAACACGATCGCCGTCGGCGGCCTGCTCGGCACGACGTTCACGGGCCAGATCGACGACCTCGCCGACATCGACGAGCTGCTGCAGCGGATCAGAGCGGAGCGGGGCTGGCACGTCCCGTTCCACATCGACGCGGCCTCCGGCGGCTTCCTCGCGCCGTTCACGCGCCCGGAGCTGCTGTGGGACTTCCGCCTTCCGAGCGTGCGCTCGATCAACGTCTCCAACCACAAGTTCGGGTTGGTCCCGCCCGGCATGGGAACGGTCGTCTTCCGCGACAAGTCGGACCTGCCCGACGAGCTGGTCTTCCACATCGACTACCTCGGCGGCGACATGCCGAACTACTCGCTCAACTTCAGCCGCCCGAGCAGCAGCGTGATCCTCCAGTACTACACGTTCCTGCGGCTCGGCTACCGCGGCTACGAGCGGATCGCGCAGGCGATGATCGACAACGCCGAGGCGCTCACCGACGGCCTGCTGAGAACGGGCGCGTTCATCGCGCTGCACGACCGCGAGTCGTTCCCCGTCGTCGTCGTGCGCGCGCAGGATCCCGACGAGCTCGACGTCTTCCAGCTGTCCGACGCGCTGCGCAGGCGCGGCTGGATCATCCCGGCGTACCCGATGCCGCCCGACGCGCAGGAGGTCAATGTGCTGCGGATGGTCGTCAAGGAGAGCTTCAGCCGCGACATGGTCGACCTGCTGCTGGACGACATCACGCGCGAGCTGAGCAACGGCAACGGCCGCCCGCGGACCGACCCGCACGGCGACGTCGCGCGCAAGATCTGCTGAGCCGGAGCTAGGCGGCGGGCGCCGCCGGCTCGGCCGCCGCGACGGGGCGCGGCGAGAGCCAGCGGCGGCCGGCGAGGACCGCGATCGCGGCGAGCAGGCTGGCCGCGATCGCGACGACGAAGGCGCGGTGGCCGCTGGTCGCGTCGACGACGTGGCCGGCGACCGCGAGCCCGATCGCGACGCCGGCGCCGAGCGAGGTCGACAGCCAGGCGAAGCCCTCGGTCAGTGCGGCGCGCGGTACGAGCGCCTCGACGAGCGCGAAGCTCGTGATCAGCGTCGGCGAGATCGTCAGGCCGCTGACGACGATCGCGACCGCCATCAGCGGGATCGTGTTCGCGAGCGCGATCGGGATCGTGCCGACGAACAGCAGCGCCAGCGCGACCTGGAGGCGACGCTGGAGCGACAGCCGCCAGACGCGCGCCCCGTACGCGATCCCCGCGAGGGCGCTGGAGATCGCGTGCAGTGCCAGCAGCGGGCCGGTCGCGACCTCGTGACCGTGCTCCTCGGCGAACGCCACCATCGACACCTCGATCGTGCCGAAGACGCCGCCGAGGCCGATCAGGACGAGCGCGAGCACGACGAGGCCGCGGCTGCGGATCGCGGACGCGACGCGCTTGGAGGTCTTGACGACCGGCGGCTCGGTCGCGCGCTGGGCGGCGAACGCGAGCCCGCCGACGATCAGGAAGGCCGCGCCGGTCAGCAGGCCGACGGTCGGCGAGATCGTCGTCGCCAGCAGCGTCACGAGCACCGGCCCGAAGGTGAAGACGATCTCGTCCAGCACCGACTCCAGCGCGTAGGCGGTCTGCAGCCGCTCGGTGCCGTGCAGCAGGTTCGTCCAGCGTGAGCGCACGAGCGAGCCGAACGACGGGAACGCGACGCCGGCGAGGAACGCGGCGAGGAAGTAGACGGCGGTCGGCACGTCGAGCGCGGCGGCGGCGATCAGGCTGGCGATGCCGGCGACGTGCGCCGCCATCGCGGGCAGCAGCACGCGATGCTGGCCGAAGCGGTCGACGAGACGGCCGATCTGCGGCGCGCCTATCGCGTTGGCGACCGCGATCGTCGCGCCGACCGCGCCGGCGATGCCGTAGGAGTCGGTCGCCTGCCGCACGAGCAGGACCGTGCCGAGGCCGATCATCGCCATCTGCATGCGGCCGACGAAACCCGCGGATACGAAGGCGCGCGCCCCGGGGATTCGGAGGATGTCGGCGTACGGCGAGAGCACGGCGGCGATCACCATCGCACGTGACCGGGTGAGTGTGCCGTCCGGTGTCGGATCGTTTTGCCTATGCAATGCTTAGGCAGATGGCGAGATCGGGCACACCGCTCACGATCGGCGAGGCGGCGCAGGCGCTCGGCGTCAGCGCCGACACGCTGCGCCGCTGGGACCGCGACGGCAGACTGCGGACTGTCCGCGACGCCCGCAACCACCGGCTCGTCCCGCGCGCGGAGGTCGAGCGGCTGAGCGCGCGGCCGCGCCGTCACCGGACCGGCACGCCGCTGTCCGCGCGCAACCGCTTCCCGGGCGTGATCCGCTCGGTCGAGGTCGACGGCGTGATGGCGCTGGTCGAGATCGAGGCCGGTCCGTTCCTCGTCACGGCCGCTGTAACGCGCGACTCGGTCGAGGAGATGGGGCTGGCGCCGGGGATGCACGCGACCGCGCGGGTGAAGGCGACGTCGGTGATGATCGAGGACGGAGGCGGCAGATGAAGCGGCTGAGGCTGCTGCTGGTCGCGATCGCGCTGGCGGCGGCGCTCGCCGGCGCGGGCTGCGGCAGCGACGACGACGGCGGCTCAGGCTCCGGCTCTGGCGCGACCGCCGCGGGCGACGCCGACGGCGACCTCGTCGTCTCCGGCGCGACATCGCTCAAGCAGGCGTTCGAGCAGTACGGCGAGCAGCTCGGCGGCGACGTGCGCTTCCAGTTCGCCGGCTCCGACGAGCTGGCGGCGCAGATCCGCCAGGGCGTCAGACCGGACGTCTTCGCCTCCGCCAACACGACGCTGCCGGACGAGCTGCACAGCGAGGGACTGGTGGGGGAGCCGGTCGTCTTCGCCGCCAACAGGCTCGTGATCGCGGTTCCGTCCGACGGCGCGCGCGTGAGATCGGTCGCCGACCTGGCGAGATCGGGCGTCACGATCGCGATCGGCTCCGAGAGCGTGCCGATCGGCGCCTACACGCGCAGAGTGCTGGCAAGACTCGGCAGCGAGCAGAGCGACGCGATCCTCGCCAACGTCCGCTCGAACGAGCCCGACGTCGGCGGCGTCGTCGGCAAGGTCTCCCAGGGTGCGGTCGACGCCGGCTTCGTCTACGTGACCGACGTCGACGGCGCGAGCGGCAAGCTGAACGCGATCGAGCTGCCGCAGCGGATCCAGCCGAGCGTCGCGTACGCGGCGGCGGTCGTCGACGGCGCCGAGCACCCGGCCGCGGCGCGCAGATTCGTCGACGGGCTGCTCAGCGGGGAGGGGGCGGCGGCGCTGAGAGCGGCGGGCTTCGAGCCGCCGCCGACGGGGTGAGCGCGCAACCGCTCGCGCCGCGCGAGCGGTTTCCGCGCCTGCGCGCCGCCTGGTTCCCTGCGCTGCTGGGGCTCTCGCTCGCCGTCGCGCTGACGTTCCTGACGCTCCCCGTCGTCGCGATCTTCGTCGACACCGGGCCGGGCCGGCTGCTCGACAGCCTCGGCGACCCCTCCTCGCGCGACGCGCTGCGGCTGAGCCTGCTGACGACGACGATCGCCGTCGCGATCATCGTCGTCGTCGGGACGCCGGCCGCCTACCTGCTCGCGACGCGCCGCTTCCGCGGACGGGAGCTGGTCGTGACGCTGGTCGAGCTGCCGCTCGTGCTGCCGCCGGCCGTCGCCGGCATCGGGCTGCTGGCGGCGCTCGGCCCGCGCGGGATCCTCGGCCCGGCGCTCGACGACCTCGGGATCAGACTCGTGCTGCAGACCGCCGGCGTCGTCGTCGCGCTCGTCTTCGTCTCGGCGCCGTTCTACCTGCGCGCGGCGCAGACGGCGTTCGCCGCGGTCGACCCGCGCTGGCGCGAGGCGTCGCGCACGCTCGGCGCGAGCGAGGCGCGCACGTTCGCGCGGATCGCCGTGCCGGCCGCGCTGCCGGGGCTGGCGGCCGGGCTGGCGCTGGCGTGGGGGCGCGCGCTCGGCGAGTTCGGCGCGACGCTGATGTTCGCCGGCTCGTTCCGCGGGATCACGCAGACGGTCCCGCTCGCGATCTACGACCGCTTCGCGACCGACTTCGACGGCGCGCTCGCGCTGTCGGCGGTGCTGGTGGCGGTCTCCGCCGCGCTGCTGCTGACGGTGAAGCTGGTGGGGCGCGATGCTCTCCGCTGAGCTGCGCACGCGCATCGGCACGCTCGACCTCGACGTCGCGCTCGACGTCCCCGCCGGCCGCTGCGTCGCGCTCGCCGGGCCGAGCGGCGCCGGCAAGACGACCGTGCTGCGCGCGGTCGCGGGGCTCGTGCGGCCGGAGCGGGGGCAGATCGCGTGCGGCGAGGAGACGTGGCTCGACAGCGCGCGCGGGATCGACGTCGCGCCCGAGCGGCGCGGCTGCGGCTACGTCTTCCAGGACTACGCGCTGTTCGGTCATATGAGCGCGTGGCGCAACGTCGCGTACGGCCTCGGGCACCTGCCGCGCGGCGAGCGGCGCGGGCGGGCGCACGCGCTGCTGGAGCGGTTCGGGATCGCCGGCGCGCTGGCGGACGCGCGCCCGGCGCAGCTGTCCGGCGGCGAGCGTCAGCGGGTCGCGCTCGCGCGGGCGCTCGGGCCGCGCCCGCGCGTGCTGCTGCTCGACGAGCCGCTCTCCGCGCTCGACGCGCGCACCCGTGCGAGCGCCGGCCGCGAGCTGGCGCGGCTGCTGGGCGAGCTGGACGTGCCGGCGCTGCTCGTCACGCACGACTTCGCCGAGGCGGCGCTGCTCGGCGACGAGGTCGCCGTGCTCGACGGCGGCCGGATCGTCCAGCGCGGTGCGGCCTCGGCGCTGGCGGCGGCGCCGGCGTCGGGCTTCGTCGCCGACTTCACCGGTGCGTCGGTGCTGCTGGGCGGGGTGCGCACGGGCGGCGGCGACGGGCGGCTGACGGCGATCGAGCTGGACGGCGGCGGCAGCGTCGTCGCGGCCGACCGGGGGGAGGGCGCGGTCGCGATCGCGGTGCACCCGTGGGACGTCACGGTCGAGCCGTCCGGCGGCGCGGCCGTGGCTGCGTCGTCGGCGCAGAACCGGCTGGAGGCAGAGGTTGTCACGGTGACGCCGATAGGCAACCGCGTGCGAGTCGGTCTGGCCGTTCCGCAGCCGCTCGCCGCGGAGGTGACGCAGGCGTCGGTCGAGCAGCTCGGACTGGTGCCGGGCGTGCGCGTCGTGGCGGTCTGGAAGGCGTCCGCGACGCGCGTCACCCCGCGCTGACGCGGTCGGGCGCGGTGTGTGCGGGGCTGCGGCGCGGGCGCTGCGCGCTCAGGCGTCGACGCGCAGGCGGGCGACGTGGATCGCGCCGGAGACGGAGTGCGCGACCGGCAGCGCGTCGCGCAGCGCCTCGATCTCGCGGCGGCGGAAGCGCGGCGAGCCGGTGACGCCGACGTCGCACGGGAAGGCGAGCCTGTGCGACCAGGTCTCGAGCGCCGTCACCGGGACGTTGAGCAGTGCGGCGGCTTCCGCGCAGGGCAGCTCACGGTCACCGGCTGCGTGCACCCCTGCGCGCTGCACGTCATGCGTCATCCCGTTCACCGTAACGCATATATCTGTCACCGGGCAGCTCTGAAAACAGTGCGTCGGCGCGATTGGCATGGTGAAGCTCTTCTCACTGGTCAAAACCGCTTTTGCGGAAATCCGGACGTTTGCGCGCCGACACGGTCGCGGTCGAACGAGCGCGCTCACCGCCTGCCGGCGGGCGCGCGATCGCCGTGCTCGGTCCCGCCGCGCTTGCGCTCGGCCGCCTCCAGCACGGTCCGGCGGTGCTTGTGCGCACGCTCGTAGGTCGCGACGTGGCGCAGCTGCGCGGGCGTCAGCGCGTCGAGTCTGCCGACGACGCGGTCGGCGTTCAGCTCGTCGTATCTGGCGAACGGCTGGCGCTGCTCCTCACGCTCCTCGGTCGTCGCGCTCGTGGCGGACGAGCCGATCGCAGCGCGGGCCGCGCCAGCGGCGTCGTCGACCGCGCCGGCGGCTGCGCGTCTCGTGTCGGCCGCGGCTCTCCGCACCGCGCGCGTCGTGCCCTGCACGGCGTCGGAGACGTTGCGCTCCGTATCCCGCACCGTGCGCTGCGCCGTCTGCGCCGCACCGGTTCTGCCGGCGTCGAACGTCGGTCTGCCGTCGACCTCGGCGCCGACGACGGCGTCGGTCAGCGCCGGCAGCTGCTGACGCAGCGCTCTCAGCATCCGCTCCTCGTCGGCGCGGTGATCGGCCGCGAGTCTGGCGGTCGGCTTGTCGCCGGCGCGCAGCGCGAGCTGCTCGAGCGCGTCGTAGGTCGCGATCTCCAGCGCCTCGGTGGCGCACTCGTCCTTCGCGTTCTTGAGCAGCTTCTCCTCGGCGCTCGCGCCGCGGAGCACGTCGAGCGGCGCCTTGCCGAGCGCGAGCAGCTGGCCCGCGAGCTGCTGGCCGATCCCGTAGACGGTCCCGGCCACGGTCGGCGCGGCGTCGAGATCGGACAGCCGACGGCCGACCCGGTCGGCATGGTCGCGCGTCTCGCGCAGGTGGCGCTCCAGGATGCGGCGGTAGCCGCCGCTCGGCGTCATCGCGATGTGCGCCTGCAGTGTGCGCACCAGCGCCAGCTCCATCGCGCGCGCTTCGTTCAGGTATTGAACGATCTTGTCTTCGGTCGTTGTCATCGCGCTCATCTGCCCCGCCCACTGCACCGGCAAACTGCCATTTGTGCGTTCGTTTCGCGCTGCGCCGCCGGGGTACCCGAGGGGCAACGAACGAGAGGAGGCCGCCATGCCCGCCGCAGCAGGCCAGCCGGCGCTGGAGGTCCCCGAGCCGGTGGAGCCGGACCAGCCGCTTCCCGGCGACCCGGGACCGACAGTCCCGGATCCCGATCCGCCGCAGCCGCCCGACGCGCCGCCCGGCCCGGAGGTCCCGGAGCCGCAGCCGCCCGTCGAGCCCGACCCGCCGGCACCCGACATCCCCAGCCCGGACCCGAAGGGGCCTGAGACGACGACCGAGCAGGAGCTGTCATGACCGAGACGCCGAAGCAGTCCGACCAGCTGCCCGAGGAGGCGCCCGCCGAGCAGGTGCCCGACGACGTCCCCGGCGCCGACCTCGGCGCGGCGCGCGAGGCGGCCGAGCGCCATGCCAAGCGCGAAGGGCAGGACCAGGAGGAGATCGGCTACAGGGAGAACGCGGAGGAGGACGCGTATCGCAGAAGGGAGAGATGACGAGCTGCGAGGAGGGGCGCGGAAACACGCCGTGAAACTTCCGTGAAGGTTCACATTTGCAGCACTTTCGGTGGGTGGCGCGGGCGTAGTCTCGCCCCATGTCGTACGTCGACCTCCACTGCCACCTGCTCCCCGGCCTCGACGATGGGGCGGCCACCTACGACGACACGCTGCGGCACGCGCGCCGGCTGCACGCCGAGGGCGTCCGCGACGTCGCCTGCACGCCGCACGTCAAGCGGGACGAGTTCCCCGGTGTCGCGGTGCGCGAGATCGTCGAGCGGGTCGCGCACGCGCAGCGCCGCATCGCCGCCGCCGGGCTTGCGATCCGCCTGCATTCGGGCGCCGAGCTGGCCCACGCGGACGCGCTGCTGCTGCCCGCGAGCGACCTCGAGCGGATCGCGCAGGGGCCGGCCGACGCGCGCTGGCTGCTGCTCGAATGCCCGTTCGACGGGATCGACGACGACTTCGCGCTCGCCGCCGCCCGCCTGCGCGAGCTCGGCTTCGGCCTGCTGCTCGCGCACCCCGAGCGCAGCGCCGGCCTGCTCGCCGGCGACGGCCTCGCACGGCTGCGCCCGCTGCTCGCGCACGGCGCGCTGCTGCAGGTCAACGTCTGCTCGCTGCTCGGCAACCACGGCCTCGACGTGCAGGACGCCGCGGTGCGGCTCGTGCGCGAAGGCGTCGCCTTCTGCCTCGCCTCCGACGGCCATCCGGGCTCGCGCGAGCAGACGCTCCAGCTCGGCTTCCACCTGCTGCTGCGCGCGGGCGCGTCGAGCACGCAGGCGTACCGGCTGACGCAGGCGAACCCGCGGCTGCTCCTGCGGGACGGTGTGACACGGCCGCTGTTCGATGTGGAGCAGCGGGCGCTCGCCGCGGCGGCCTGACGGCCGGGCCGCGGCGAATCAGCTTCGGCGGTCGGCGATGGGTGCGCTCGCCGATCGCGACCCGGACGAGCGCGAAGCGGCGGCTTCGGCGCCGCCCGCGCGGGCCGGCGCACCCGGCGACGACCGGCGGCGGCGGGTCGCGCGGGAGGCCGTCGAACTGCGCGTGCGGGAGTTGCTGACGCGCGAACGGGAACGCGCGCGCGGGATATCAAGGCGAGCGCGCCAGCTTTAGGCTACCCTAACGCGCATGTCCACTATGCGCGCGCCGAACCCCGATCATCAGGCCCCCGAGGGATTCCAGTACTTCCCGCCGCCGCTGGAGGCCGCTGAGCCGGGTCCGCGCCGCACGCCGGCCGAGGAAGCGCGCACGCTGCTGGCCCACTCGACCGTCGCGACGCTCGCGACGACGAGCGAGGACGGCACGCCGTGGGCGTCGATGGTCGTCTTCGGCACGCTCGCCGACGGCGCGCCCGTGATCTTCGTCTCGACGCTCGCCGAGCACGGCCGCAACCTCGAGCGCGAGCAGCGCGGCAGCCTGATGGTGGCGGCGCCGATCACGAACCCGGATCCGCTCCAGAGCGGCCGCGTGACGCTCGCCGGCCGCTGGGAGAAGCCCGAGGGCGCGCGCGAGGAGGAGGCCCGCGAGGCCGCCTACCGCGCGATGCCGTACGGCAGAACGTACGCCAAGTTCGGCGACTTCTCGCTGTGGGTGCTGAACGTCGACCGCGTCCGCTGGGTCGGTGGCTACGGCGTGATGGGCTCTGACGACGCGGCGGCGTACAAGGCGGCCGAGGTCGACCCGACCGCGCCGAACGCCGACTACGCGGTCGAGCACCTCAACGACGACCACGCGGACGCGCTGCTGCTGATCTCGCAGAGACTGGCCGGATACTCCGACGGCACCGCCGCGACGTGCACGGCGATCGACCGCTACGGGATGGACCTCTCGATCGACACGCCGCGCGGCAAGGCGCCGGCGCGGATCGGCTTCGCCGAGCGTGCGACGGAGCCCGACGGCCTGCGCGCCGCGACGGTCGAGCTCGCCAAGCGCGCGCGAGGCTGACCTCTTCGGTTACCCTCATTAGGTCTACCTAAGACGGTCCCGAAACCTTGATACGAGCAGCGAGAGGAACCACATGATCGTGGTCATGAACGTGGTCAGCGCGGCCGAGGGTCGCGCCGCCGACTTCGAGGAGGCGTTCCGCACGCGCGAGAGCCACCTGTCCGGCGTCGAGGGCTTCCTCGGCTTCGAGCTCCTGCGCCGCGAAGGCGAGAACGAATACCTCGTCACGAGCCGCTGGGAGAGCCGCGAGGCGTTCCAGGGCTGGCTCAGAAGCGACGCGTTCCGCAAGGCCCACTCCCACGGCGGCGGCCAGGGCCAGCTCTCGCACGGCAACGAGGTCCGCACCTACGAGGTGCTCCAGCGCGAGGTGCCGGCATGACCCGCGTGCCCATGACCCGCCTGCGCACCGCCTGCGTCGCGCTCCTCGCCGCGCTGCTGCTCGTCCTCACGGCGTCCGCGGCCGCCCAGGCCGCGACCCCGCGGATCGTCGCGCTGACGCCGTTCCAGGCGAACACGCTGATGGCGCTGGACGTCAAGCCGGTCGCGATCGGCGCGCTGCCGTCGGGCGACACAAAGGTCTCGAAGCGCCTGAAGGGTGTCAAGCGCCTCGCGCTCAACCACACGACCGGCGGCCCGAACCTCGAGGAGCTGGCGCTCCTCAATCCGCAGCTGGTGCTGTCCGCGCCGATCTGGAACAAGAGCGCTGCGGGCATGCGCGGTCTGGGCATCCGCGTCGTCATGAGCGACCCGGAGCGCGTCTCAGACGTCGCGCGGCAGACGGAGTTCATCGGCCAGCTCGTCGGCAGACGCAAGGAGGCTGCGAGCTACGCGGCGCTCCAGCGCAAGAACATCAAGGTCGCGCAGGGCAAGATCAAGCGCAACCCCCGCGTCCTCGTCGTGCTCGGCGTCGGCCGTCGCACGCTGGCGTTCCTGCCCGAGACGTGGGGAGGAGACCTCGTCACCGCAGCCGGCGGACGACTGGTCACCGAGGGCATGAGCGGCACCGGCGGCTTCGCGCCGATCTCCGCCGAGACGATCCTGCAGAAGAACCCTGACGTGATCATCGCCGTGCCGCACGGCAACCCCAGCGACATGGGCAAGGTCGTCTCGTTCCTCAAGACGAACCCGGCGTGGAAGGGCACCAAGGCCCAGCGGAGCAACAGAATCTACGTGTCGACCGACAACTCGCTGCTGCAGGCGTGGGAGACGGCGGCGACGTCGATCTACGACGTGCAGACGAAGTACTTGAGAAACCGGTAGCGAGGGCCGTTGAGCCTTCGACAGATCCTGGTGGTCGCCGTCGCGGCGACCACCCTGGTCGCCGCAGCGGCCGCGTCGATGACGCTCGGGGCGGTGCACGTGCCGCTCGCGACCGTGCTCGACGCGCTGACCGGGCAGGCTCAGCCGGGACCGCTGAAGCAGATCGTCCTTGAGCTGCGCCTGCCGCGCACGATCGAGGCGCTGTCGGTCGGTGCCGCGCTCGGCGTCGCCGGCGCGCTGCTGCAGGGGGCGCTGGCGAACCCGCTCGCGTCGCCTGACGTGATCGGCGTGACGGGCGGCGCCTCGTTCGGCGCGATGCTCGTCCTGCTCGCCTTCCCCGACAACATCGCGTTGCTGCCGGTCGGCGCGCTCGTGTTCGGGCTGTTCGCGTCGGCGCTGGTCTTCGGGATCGCCAACAGCGGTGTGAACGCGGGCGGCGTCGGCCGGCTGATCCTCGCCGGCATCGCGATGACGGCCGCCTTCCAGGCCGCGACGACGTCGCTGATGACGGCCTTCCCGGAGCGCGTCCAGTCGGCGATCTTCTGGCTCGCCGGCGGGCTGACGACGAGCGGCTGGAGCAACCTGCGCGTCGTCTGGCCGTACTTCGCGGTCGGCTTCCTGCTCGCGATCATGCTGACGCGACCGCTCAACCGGCTCGCGCTCGGCGACGACGTCGCCGCGTCGCTCGGCTCCAAGCCGCGCGTGATCCGTCTGATCGCGGCGGTCTCCGCGGCGCTGCTGGCGGCGTCCGCCGCGGCGATCGCCGGCCTCGTGACCTTTCTCGGGCTGTTCATCCCACACGTCGTGCGGATGGCCGCAGGGACCTCGTCGCAGACGTTCGTCGTCCCGACCTCGGCGCTCGCCGGCGCTGCGCTGATGATGGCCGGCGACACGCTCGCACGGACGGTGGCCGCGCCGATCGAGCTGCCGGTCGGCCCGCTGATGGTGCTGATCGGCGTCCCGCTGTTCCTCGTGCTGCTGCGGAGAGCGGTGTGAGCGCGCTGCTCCAGCGCCGACAGCCCGCGTTCGTGGCCGGCGCGCCGCTGCTCGACGCGCGCGACGTCGAGGTCGCGATCGGCGGCAAGACGATCCTGCACAGCGCGGATCTGGTCGTAGGAGCCGGAGAGCTGGTCGCGGTCGTCGGTCCCAACGGCGCCGGCAAGTCGACGTTCGTGCGTGCCGTCGCCGGATTGGAGTCGATGACGGCCGGGACGGTGCATTGGAGCGGCGTTCCCGTCACGGAGCTTCGAGGTCGTCAGCTGGCGGCGCTGCGGGCGTTCGTGCCGCAGCGCGCGCGCGTCCCCGACGGTGTGACGGTGCGCGAGGCCGTGCGGATCGGCCGCTCGCCGCACGTCAAGCCGCTCGGACGCATGACCCGCGCTGACCACGACGCGGTCGAGCGCGCGATCGCGCGGGCAGGAATCGAGCAGTTCGCCGAACGACGCCTTACGACGCTCTCCGGCGGCGAGCTGCAGCGGGTCCAGATCGCGGTCGGGCTGGCGCAGGAGGCTCCGGTGCTGATGGCCGACGAGCCGACCTCTGCGCTCGACCTCGGCGCGACTGCGACGCTCGCCCAACTGCTGCGCGGGCTGACGCACGAAGGGCTCGCCGTCGTCCTTGTCGTGCACGATCTCTCCCTCGCTGCAGCGGTCGCCGACACCGTCGTCGTGATCGCGCACGGACGCTCTGTCGCGACCGGAGCGCCCGGCGAGGTCCTCGTCCGCGAACGGCTCGCGGACGTCTGGCATGTGGATGCGGCGCTCGAGACACGCTCGGACGGACACACCGCGCTGCACGTGGCATGGCTCGGCGCGAGGGATCGCGCCGCCGCCGCAGGCGACGGATCGCAACTCACTGACGAACCACCCGACGAAAGGACGTCGCTCCAATGACGACATCCCTCACCGGCCGCTCGCGCGCACGCCGCGCGCTGCTGCTGTCCACCGCCGCGCTCGGCGCGGCGGCCATCGCTGCACCGGCTGCTTCGGCCGCCGTCACGCTCGACTGGTCGACGGCCAACGTCGCGAACTCGGCTGCCCCCGCGGACACCGAGCGTACGTGGCTCGGTTACGTGACGAATCCGGCGAGATTCTCAGCTAAGGGCACCGCCTCGCCGATCGCGCCTGCGACGGGTCCGACCGTCACGCCGACCAGCCCGCGTGGCGTCGACCAGGTCGCGACGTGGTCGCTGCCGGCGACGAGCGGCAGCCTGAACCCGATCGCGCTGACCGGATCGATGGAATTCCAGGGTGGCGTGAGATTCGTCTCGCCCGGTCCGGCTCCTGCCGACGGCCACGGCTTCACGATCACGGTCGAGAACCCGCGAATCGTGCTCGACCCGGTGACAAGAACCGGTGAGCTCTACGCGACCGGGCTCAGAACGCCGAACGGCCCGGACACCGCGCCGGTCAGCTACGACCGTACCGAGCCGGTCTTCGCGTTCAGAACGATCGACTACTCGTTCCGCGCGGACGGTTCCACGAGCCTCACGCTCACCCCTGAGGTCGCTGAGTCGCTGTACGTCTTCCCGACCCCGTACGTCGCGGGCAGAGGCCCCGAGCGCAGACCGAACACGTTCGGCTCGTTCACGATCAACGTGCCCCTGAACAGCGGCCCGAAGGGCGACAAGGGCGACACCGGCGCCAAGGGCACCGACGGCAGAACCGGAACGAACGGAACCAACGGCAACGACGGCAAGAACGGGACGACGAAGGTCGTCCGCGTCCAGACGTCGACGCTGTCGAAGGCGCCGTTCAAGGGCAAGGCCCCGCGCAAGGTGCGCGTGACCGCGCGCAACAGCAGCAAGACGCTCGCGACCGGCACGGTCCGCGGCCGCACGCTGACGGTCACGCTCTCGGCTGACTCCAAGCGCAAGCAGTTGAAGGGCCTCTACACGCTGCGCGTCGTCGGCGGCAAGGCGACCGCGAAGGTTCGCCTGTAGCAGCGGAGCCGCATCACCGCAGAACGACGAAGGGCCCCGCCGCCGGCGGGGCCCTTCTGCGTTCAGGACGCGCTTCTGCGGCGGCTCAGTAGGTGAACGACAGCTGCACGCAGCCGTAGCCGCTGCCGACCGAGTAGAACCCGGCGAACGAGTCCGCACCGCCGTCGGCCAGTCTGCCGAGGATCGGGTCGTAGGTGATCGTTCTCGTCGCCGGGTCGACGGTGCGCGGCGCTCTGGCGACGTCGAGCGCCGTCAGCGGTCCGCGCTTGTTGCCGAGTCTGGTGTTGGCGCCTCCGTCGAAGCGGAAGATCGTGCGTGACGACGTGCCGTTGATCTCGACCTCCGGATCGGTGGCGGTCATGTCGATTCCGTGGTCGACGCGCAGGAACCGGACGGTGCCGCTGAAGTAGACGCCCGCAACGCCGCTCGCCTCGTCGTACCAGCCGTTCTTGAACGGGAACTCGAACGCATACGAGAGCGGGCCTGTCTCAGGTCTGGGATCGTCCTTGCAGAGATGCTGGCCGGCGAGGATCGGCGTCTGCGCGGTGGCACCCGAGACGGACGTTCCCTTCGTGCCGGCCGGCGCTTGGTTGTCTCCGGAGAGGTACGCGATCCAGGAGTCGCGCACCCACCACGTCAGTCTCGCTCCCGTGATGTTGACCGCGGCCGCAGGGCGTGCGAGCACCGGCGGCTCGGTCGCGATCGGGGGCGCTCTCGGCGTGTTCGGGTCGGTCGGGTTCGTCGGCCCGGGGTTTCTCGTTCCGGGGTTCGAGGTGCCGGGCTGGGTCGGAGCTCTTCTCGCTGCCCCGACGCTCGCACTCACCTTCGCGCTGCCGAGTGGGCCAGGGGCGAGTCTGCGGAGCGCGAGCGCGCGGCGCAGGGCGGTGGCGCCGGCGGCGGTGAGGCGGACGCTGCCGCCGGTCAGCCTCGCGGTGCCGGCGGTCTTGTCGATCGCGACGCTGCGCTTCGGCGCGGCGATCGTGAAGACGGTGATGCGCTTGGCGCCGAGCTTGGCGCTGACGCTGGAGCGGCTGCTGCCGACGCGCGTCTCCCACGCGGTCAGCTTCGCGCTGCGCGTGCGGCCTCTGACGCGGGTGCGGAAGGTGACGCTGCCGCCGTGCTTGAGCGTCGCTCCGGTGGCGACGGTCCCGCCGCTGACCGGCAGCGTGATCCGCTTCGCGGTCGCCTTCGCCGGCTTCTGCGCGGACAGCCGGACCTGCTGCGAGCTGAGCGATCTGGCGACCGCGCCCTTCAGGTCGATCGTCGTGGAGCCGCTGGTCGCGGCGCCGGCGTACGCGGGCGCGGCAGCGAGCGTGGTCAGCGCGGCCGCGGCGATGAGGCCCGCGGTCCGCGGTCGTCTGGAGAGCATTAGGGGACCCTAACAGAGTGCCCGTCGCCGCCCGCCGTCGTGAAGGTCGGCCCGGACCTCAGAAGCGCGCGTCGACGATGCCGGATCGTCGATGATCTGGCGCATGCGCACGATCAGCACCCTTCTCGCCGCCGCAGCCGCGCTGCTGGCGCTCACCGCTCCGGCGACCGCAGCGACGTTCAGCCCCGTCGCCGGCTCGCCGTTCGCGACGAGATCTACCGACACGATCGACCTCGACCTCGCCGACTTCGACCTCGACGGCCGCCTCGACGCGGTCGTCGCGGATCGCGGCGCCAGCGAGCTCGCGGTCCTGCGCGGCGCCGCGGGCGGCGGATTCGGCGCCCCGGAGGTCACGCCGATCGCGGGCCCCGGGCCGGTGCGGGTACAGGCCGCTGACCTCGACGACGACGGCTTCCCGGACGCGATCGTGCAGCGGCAGAACCAGTCGGACGTCACGGTGCTGCGCGGGGACGGCACGGGCGCGCTGACGCCGGTCGCCGGCTCGCCGTTCCCCGCCGCCGCGGAGATCTGGAGCATGGACGTCGCAGACGTGAACGGCGACGGCCGCCCTGACGTCGTCGCGGGGCTGCTCGACGGCCGCGTGCAGCCGCTGCTCGGCACCGGCGGCGGCAGACTGAGCGCGGGAGCCGTCGTCGACGTCGGCGGGGGCATGCTGCCGCTCGTCACGGCGGGGCGCTTCAACGCCGGCAGACGGGTCGACCTCGTGCTGGCGAGCCGCGTCGCGGCGACCGTCACCGTCCTGCGGGGCAACGGCGACGGCACGTTCGCGCCGGTGCCGGGCGGCTCGCTCGGCGTCGGCGCCGACCCCAGCGCGCTGGTCGCCGAGGACTTCGACGGAGACGGCGACCTCGACGTGGCGGCGAGCAGCCAGACGGACGGCACCGTGACGGTCGCGCTCGGCGACGGCACGGGCAGACTGGTCGTCGGCTCGACGGTCGCGGTGACGCAGACGCCGACGGACCTCGCCGCCGGCGACGCCGACGGAGACGGCGACCCTGACCTCGCCGTGGCACGGTACGACGCGAGCCGGGTCCAGTTGCTCGTCAATGCCGGCGACGGCACGTTCTCGACCGACCTCGACCCGCAGACGCCGGTCGTCGCCGATCCGATCGCCCTGACGGCCGGCGACCTCGACGGCGACGGGCTCGCCGACCTGCAGGTGCTCGGGCGCGGCCTCGTCGGCTCGCTGCGCAACGAGAGCGTCGCCGCCGTCACCGTCGACCAGCCCGCGCTCGGCTTCGCCGACCAGGCGGTCGGGACGCTCGGCGGCGGGCAGACCGTGAGAGTGACGAGCGCGGGCGCCCTGCGCCTGGACGTCGAGCAGCTGCGGCTCGACGGCGCGGCCGACGACTTCCTTCTGCTGCAGGACACGTGCAGCGGGCGCTCCTTCGCACGCGGCGCGTCCTGCTCGGTGCGCGTCCGGTTCGCGCCGACCGCCGCCGGCCCGCGCGCGGCGACGCTCGTCGTCGAGAGCGACGCCGCCGGCTCCGCGCCGGCCGTCGCGCTGTCGGGGACCGGGATCCTGATGCCGCCTCCGGTCGGCGGGAGAGATGGCGCCGACGGGAGAGACGGCGCGGCCGGCAGAGACGGTGCGGCCGGCAGAGACGGTGCGGCCGGCAGAGACGGTGCGGCCGGGCCCAGCGGCGCGGCGGGCAGAGACGGCGCGATCGGACCCAGCGGCCGGCGTGGTCGAGACGGTGCGGCCGGCCCCAGCGGCCCTGCCGGGCCTCGCGGCCCCGCGGGGCCGGAAGGCCCCCGGGGACGGCCTGGAGCACCCGCAGGAACGGCGCCGGCGGCCGCTTGCACGCGAGCAGGCACCCGCGCCGTGCGCTGCAGCATCACGCTCCGCGGCGCCCTGGCGGGCCGGCGCGGCGCGGTGGCGGTGCGACTGCTGCGCGGCCGCGCCCAGGCCGCGGCGACGCGGGGACGCGCCCGTGGCGGCCGCGTGTCCGTGACGCTGCGCTCACGCCGCGCGCTCCGCCGCGGGCGCTACCAGCTCGTCGTCGCGGCGAGCGCCCGCAAGGGCGCACCTGTGAGCCGGGCGTGGGTGACGATCCGCTGAGCGCTCAGAGCGCCTGGGCGCCGGCGGGCTCGTCGACCATCTCGAGCCGCTCGTCCAGGCGCGTCATGCGGAAGATCCGCTGGACCGCCTCGGGGCCGCGCACGACGACGAGTCTGCGCGACTGCTCGCGCGCTCGCGCGTCGGCGGCGACGACGATCCGCAGGCCGGTCGAGTCCATGAACGCGAGGCGCCGCAGGTCGAGCATCAGGGTCGGCGGCGCGTCGGTCTCGATCCGCGTCAGCTCGCGCTCGACCTGTCCGGCACTGGCGATGTCCAGCTCGCCTTCGAGTGCGAGGCGCACCGTCGTGCCGTCGGTCTCGGTGGTGAGTTCGAGCAGTGTCATCGGACGGACCTCACGATAGCGGCTCTCGCCTCCGCGAGGGCGGATCAGGTGCCGGCCCAGTCGGCCAGCTTCAACCACGCCTCGCTGAGCGTCGGGAACGCCGGCGCCGCGTGCACGAGACGGTCGACCGGCACCTCGCCGACGACGGCGACCGAGGCCGCGTGGACCATCTCGGCGACGTCCGGCCCGACGAACGTCGCGCCGACCAGCACCCGCCGCCGCTCGTCGACGACGAAGCGGACGCGCGCGTCCGCGCCCTTGCCCCAGAAGCTCGCTCCTGCGACCGCGTCGATCCGCCCGTCGACCGCCGTTGCCTGCACCCCGGCGTCGCGCGCCTGGTCGAGCGTCATGCCGACCGCCGCGACCTGCGGGGAGGTGAAGATCACGCGCGGCGGGGGACCGTCGTCGCGCAGCTCGGCGTCGTCTCTGCCGGCGATCGCGAGCGCGGCGATCCGCGCCTGCAGCTTGCCCTCGTGCGTCAGCAGCGCGCGGCCGTTGACGTCGCCGATCGCGTAGAGCCAGTCGCTGCCGGGCACGCGCAGCCGGGCATCGACCTCGACGTGTCTGCCGGGCTCCAGCCCGACCGTCTCCAACCCGAGCCCCTGCGTGCGCGGCGCGCGCCCTGCCGCCACGACGAGCACCTCGGCGCGCAGCTCCTCGCCGCCGTCGAGCGTCAGGACCGACTCGCCGGCGTCGGGATCGCGGCGCGCGCCGGACACCGTCGCGCCGAGCCGGACGTCGACGCCATGGCCGCGCAGGCCGTCGGCGACCAGCTCGGAGGCGATCTCCTCCTCCTGCGCGATCAGCCGCTCGCCGATCTCCACCAGCGTCACGTGCGCGCCGAAGCTCGACCACGCCTGCGCCATCTCGACGCCGACGACGCCGCCGCCGAGGATCAGGATCCGCGGCGGGACCTGCTGCGCGGTCGTGATCTCGCGGTTGGTCCACGGCTCGATCTCGGCGAGGCCGGGCACCGGCGGGATCGACGCGCCGCTGCCGGTAGCGAGCACGATCGCCCGGCGCGCCTGCAGTCGCAGCTCGCCTCCGTCGCCGGTGGCGACGACGAGCCGCCGTTCGCCGTCGAGCCGTGCGTCGCCGCGGATCAGCGTGATCCCGCGATCCTCCAGCCACGGCAGCTGCCCGCTGTCGTCCAGCTCGTGGATCACCTCGTCGCGACGGCGCAGCGCGACGATCGGCTCGACGGTCGCGTCGGTGACGCCGACGACGCGGTGCGTCTCCTCCGCCAGCTCGCCCGGCCGCAGCAGCGCCTTCGACGGCATGCACGCGTAGAAGGAGCATTCGCCGCCGATCAGCTCGCGCTCGACGAGCGCCGTCTCCAGCCCGGCACCGGCGAGCTTGCCGGCGCAGACCTCCCCGGCGGGGCCGCCCCCGACCACGATCGCGTCGAACAGGCGAGGGCTCGTGGCCGGCGCGGGGTCGAGGTTCACGCGCTGACCTTACCCCGCGCCTACGGTGCTCAACCTGACGGCGCTCGGGTAGCGCAAAGACATGCCGCCAATCAGTTCGGCGCGACGGCCGCACGCTCTGCGGCAGCGCGGCGAGGGCAAGGGGGACCGCCGTACCAGCGATCAGATCCACGGGACGCGACGGCTGCTGGAGCGCTACCACCTGCGCGGCGACGAGCGTGCGCGCGAAGAGCTGATCACGCGCTTCCTGCCGCTCGCCCGCCAGCTCGCGCTGCGCTATTACCACGGCCGCGAGCCGCTCGACGACCTCGTCCAGGTCGCGTCCGTCGGGCTCGTGAAAGCGGTCGACCGCTTCGAGGTGCGGCGCACGACCGCATTCGCCAGCTACGCGGTGCCGGTGATGCTCGGCGAGCTGCGGCGCTACTTCCGCGACAACGGCTGGGCGCTGCACGTGCCGCGCGGGCTGCAGGAGCGGGCGCTGGCGGTCGACAGAACGGCGGACCGGCTGCAGGTCGCCCAGGGCGCCGCACCGACGCCGGCGCAGATCGCCGAGCAGCTGAAGCTGACGGTCGAGGAGGTCGTCGAGGCGATGGCGGCCGCACGCGCGACCGACACCGTCTCGCTCGACGCGCCGCGCCCGAGCGCCGACGGCGAGCGCGACGCGCTCGTCGACTCGCTCGGCGCCGACGATTCCCGGCTCGAGCTGGTCGAGTACCGGGAAGCGATCGCCGGCGCGCTCGACGCGCTGCCGGTGCGCGAGCGCGAGATCCTGCGGCTGCGCTTCGAGGAGGACCGCACGCAGAGCGAGATCGCCGCCCGGCTCGGCGTCTCCCAGATGCAGATCTCGCGCCTGCTGCGGCGCACGCTCGAACGCCTGCGCAGGGTCGCCGAAGCGACCGCGTGAGGGAGCGCTGCGCCGCTCAGAACCGCAGCAGGGCGGCGATCCCGCCGTGCGGGCCCAGCTCCGGACGGTCGCGCAGCGAGCGCACGTCGGCGTTCTGGACGATCGCGGCGGCGATCGCGTCCTCCAGCACGTTCTCGCGCCGCTCCGCACGCTCCTCGCCCGATGGGCAGTCGGTCGGGCCGATGCCGAGCCAGCCCGACTGCGGGCAGACGTAGCCGGGGGAGGCGAAGCCGGCCTCGTAGAGCAGCGTCTCGACGCGGCGCTCGTTGAGCGCGTCGAGCACGGCGCCGAGCCCGCCGGCCGCGCGCTCGCCGTTCGCCAGCCCGGCGTTGAGGCGGTCGAGCAGGACGCGCAGGCGGCGCTCCTTCTCCGCCTCCAGCAGCGGCAGCGCGGCGGCGTACGCCTGCTCGGCGCTCGCGTGCTCGACGTCGACGTCGAAGCGGCCGAGCGAACGCTCGCGCAGGTAGGAGTGCAGCGCGCGCTCGAACTCGGGATACAGCTCCGCGGTCGCGCCGACCGCGAGCACGTCGAACGGGTGGCGCTGGAGATGGTCGAAGAGCACCTGCGCCGAGTGCTCCAGGTGCTTGCGGACCTCCTCCTCGATCGAGCGCTCGTAGTTCGCCTGCGACAAGCCGCCCTTGTCGTGCTGGTTGGGGACGTCGTCGGCGAACGCGGCGATCTCGCCCATGCTGCCGTCGGGCGTGTCGGCGAGGACCCGCAGCGTGCGGCGGCTGACGAGCGCGATGCAGCGGCGTGCGCGGCCGTGCCCGATCAGCGGATCCAGCCACGGCGTCCCGTTGACGACGACGGCACGGCGGACGGGATCGGGCAGGCGCAGCACCTCGAACAGGTCGGCGGACTCGGACGCGAACAGCGCCAGCGCGTGCGCGCCCTTGGCGGAGAAGTCGCCGCGCAGGTACTCCCGCACGCGCCCGACGTCCGCACGCAGCGCCATCAGCGCGGCGTGGTCGAGGTCGGCGTGACGGGCGCGGCGCTCCGCCTCGTCGACCAGCGACGAGACCTGGGACGCGCGCGCCGGCGGGGTCCCGAACGAAGTGGGGTCGAGGTCCATGTAGACGCTGAGCACCTTGAATCCGTTCTCGGGGTGCAGCGCGGCGAGCCGGCGGAGCCGGCCGTGGTCGAGGTCGTTGACCTGCACTGAGTCCTCCTCATGGGTCACCTGCTCTCCATGGGGCTACCTGCTGGCGGCGCAAGGGAAACCCTCGATGCCGGGCAGGGGAGAGGGGTCGCCACGGGAGGACCAGCGCAGTCGCCGGGGGAGCGCGTCCCGATTCACTGAATCGGGACGCTCATCTGCTCCGGACCCGGCGTCGTCGTCTGGGAGGTGGATCGCCAGAGCGCTCCTCCCAGAGCTGCATGATCTCGGACAACTCGAAGTCGAGACCGTGCGCGAGTTTCATCAGCACGCGGAACGTGGGATTGATCTCGCCCCGCTCGATCGCGCCGACGTAGTTGCGGTGGAGACCGCTTCGGTAGCCGAGCAGCTCTTGCGATAGACCGCGCCGGACACGCAACTCGCGTACGGCCCGGCCAAGCCTCTCGTGCTCGCTCGATTGAATGACAGCGCTCATGGGGTGGAAACATTTCAGTCCCGGGCGCTCCGGTCTACATCAGCTGACGGTGTAAAGACCAGATAGCAGTGGAGAACGTTGCTTGATCGGCCTTAGTCTGGTAATTCAGGGGTATGGATTCCGGCTCGAAGGGCCTCAATCGCGACGAGGGAGAGCTGCGGCTGGCGATGCGCGACGGGCGCCACGACAGCCAGCTGCTGCTGTTCGCGGAGCTGCGCGAGGCGCTCGTGCCGCGGCTCGCGCGCCGCCTCGGCGAGCTGGGCCACGTCGTGCGCCGGATCGAGGTCCCGAGCGACGCGCGGCCCTATCCCGGCTCGCGCTTCGCCTGCGACGTCGAGACGGACGGCGGCGTGCGGTTGACCGTCCACTGCGAGCTGCGTCCGCGGCGGTTGCGCCCCGCCCGCGTCGGGCGGGTGCGCTACGTGATCGCCGCCAACTAGGCCGCGTCGGCGAGCGCCGCCAGCTCGCCGCGGCTGGCCAGCCGCGCGAGCGCCTCGCGCTCGATCGCGCGCACCTGTGCGGTCGCGAGCGCCAGGCGGCGGCCGATCTGCGCGTGCGGCAGCGGCGTGCGGTCCTCCTCCAGCCCGAAGCGCAGCTTGATCACGTCGCGCTGCGGCGAGGGCAGGTGCTCGACCGTGCGGCGAACCGTCTCCGCCTGCAGCAGCGCGTCGACCTGCTCCTCGACCTCCGGCGCCTCGCTCGGCAGCAGCTCGCCGAGCGTCGTGTCGGTGTCGGCCGTCACGACCTGGTCGAGGCTCGCGAGCGTGCGCGAGACCTCGCGCAGATCGGCGACCTGGTCGGGCGGCAGGTCGGACGCGGAGGAGATCTCCTCGACCGTCGGCGCCCGGCCCAGCTCGGCCTCGAGCCGCCGCGCGGCGGCGGCGACCTTGCGCTCGCGCTGGGCGACGTTGACGGGCAGCCGGATCGTGCGCCCGTGCGTGGCGATCCCGCGCTGGATCGCCTGGCGGATCCACAGCGTCGCGTACGTCGAGAAGCGGAAACCTCTGCGCCAGTCGAACTTCTCCGCGGCCCGGATCAGCCCGACGACGCCCTCCTGCACGAGGTCGAGCAGCGTCAGCTCGCTGACGCCCTGGAATCGGCGCGCGATCGAGACGACGAGCCGCAGGTTGTGGTTCACGAGCCGCTCCTTCGCGGCGAGGTCGCCGCGCTCGATCCGGCGCGAGAGCGCCAGCTCCTCGGCCGGCGTCAGCAGCGGGTAGCGGCTCGCGCGCCGCAGGAACAGCTGCAGCGCGTCGAGCGTGTCGTCGGCGACGTGGTCCGCGGGAGGCTGTGCCGGGGCGCGCTCCGGCGCCGGGCGCTGGGACGGGTCTGCAGGCATCTCGTGGGGATCTACCCCAGCGACCGCGCGCCCATGCGGCGGAGCGCGCCGGGGTCCCACGGGACCGTGACGCTCACCGCGGGTAGCGGAACGTCACCTTCCTGTCGTCGGCGGTCGTGAAGCAGATCACGCGCGTGCCGATGTCGTCGAACGTCTTCGCGACGCATTCGAACGGCCGCAGTCTGCACGACGCGGGCGTGCGCGCGGGATCGCACGCGCCTCTGCGCGCCGCGGATCTGGCGTGCTTTCCGACGATCTCCAGCGCCACTCTGCACGTGACGCCCTCGGCGACGATGTCGACGATCCGCGGTCTCGCGAGCGTCCCGCAGGTGCGGTCACGCGGTCTTCTCGGCGCCGCGACGGCGGCGCCCGGCAGCAGCGCGACGACCAGCGCCGTCGCGATCACGCCGACGACCGCACCCGCGGCCGTCCTCCACAGCTGAGGCATCCACTTCCTCCCCGAGAAGCTGACGGTGAAGGAGCGATCCTACGCGACCGCGGCGCGCTCACCCCACGCTTGCTCGACCGCCTGGAGGTACGCGTCGACCGGCTGCGCGCCGGAGAGACCGTAGCGGCCGTCGAGCACGAGGAACGGGACGCCGCGGATGCCGAGCGCCGCCCCGCGCTCCTCGTCCGCGCGCACGGCGGCGGCGAAATCGTCGCCGTCGAGCGCCTCGCGCGCCGTCGCCGCGTCGAGCCCGGCGTCGGCGACGGCCGCGACCAGCTCGGCGGGGTCGCCGATCGCGAGCCCTTCGCCGAAGTAGCCGCGCATCAGCCGCTCGACGACCGCCTCCTGCGCGCCGATCGACGCGGCGAGGTGGATGAGGCGGTGGGCGTCGAACGTGTTGCCCGGCTGCGCGCGCTCGAATCTGAAGGCGATCCCGTCCTCGCGGCCCAGCTCGGTCAGCTGCGCCTGGCGCGCCTCGGCCTCCGCGACGCTGCCGCCGTACTTCGCCGCGAGCATCTCGGCGAGCGTTCCCTCGCGGCGGCGCGGCGCGTCGGGGTCCAGCTCGAAGCTGCGGTGGACGAGCGTGATCTGGTCGCGCGCGTCGAAGCGCTCCAGGGCGGCGTCGAGGCGCCGCTTGCCGAGGTAGCACCAGGGGCACACGACGTCGAGCCAGAGTTCGAGTTCCATCTAACTCAGGATAGCGGCGGTCGATCCGGCGGCGCCGGAGCCGGGCTCGAAGCGCGCGAGCAGCACGAGCGCGTCGTCGGACGGCCCACGCCGGTGGCGTTGCAGCAGGCCGTCGGCGAGCGGGCCGAGCGCGCCGCGGACGCGCAGCCCGTCGGCGATCGCGTCGTCGACGCCGTCGGTCGCCAGCAGCACGGTGTCGCCGGCGACGAGCGGCAGCGTCACCGGCACCAGCTGGGGCAGCTGGTCGCCGACGACCCCGGCGAGCAGCAGCGCCTCCGGCGCCGCCGCGCCGTCGACCGCCGGCACCAGCACGCCGTTGACGTTGCCGATCCCCAGCCACGTCAGCGAATGGTCGCGCGCGTCGATCCGCGCGACCGTCAGCGCCGCGCCGCGCGTGCCCGCCAGCGCCGCGTGGCAGCGCTCGATCAGCGCCGGCAGCGGCTCGTCGCAGCCGTCCGCCAGCACCGCGGCGGCGCGCGTCGCCGCCTCGCGCGCGGGAGCGCCGTGGCCGAGGCCGTCGATCGCGGCGACGAGCAGGCCGTCGCGGCAGCGGACCGCGACCGGCACGTCGCCGGAGACGCTCTCGCCCGCGGCGTTCACCTGCGCGAGCGCGACGGAGACGTCGGGATGCAGCGCGCGCTCGGAGCTCACGGTCAGTACGGCACCCATTTCGTCATCGTCACGGTGGTACCCGCTCCGACGCGCGAGCTGATCGCGAAGTCGTCCATCAGCCGTCGCGCGCCCGGCAGCCCGAGCCCGAGCCCGCCGCCGGTCGTGTAGCCGTCCTGCAGCGCGCGCTCGATGTCGTCGATCCCAGGGCCCTCGTCGCGTGCGACGACCTCGATCCCGCTGCGCCCGCGCAGCTCGACGCGGCGGACGACGATCTCGCCGCTGCCGGCGTACGCGGTGATGTTGCGCGCGACCTCGGAGATCGCCGTCGCGACGAGCGTCAGGTCGGTCGTCGCGAGGCCGAGCGACTCGGCGAGCCGGCGGCCGGCCTGGCGGGCGGCGACGACGTCGTCGTCGGAGGCGATCTCGACGCGCACCTCTCCGTCAGGAGCCACCGCGGCGCTCGGCCTCCCCGCCGAGCGATTCGAGCAGGGCGAGGCCCTCCTCGAGGTCGAGAGCCGTGTGCACGTCCTCCATCGACGTGCCGAGCTGGACCATCGCGAACGCGACCTCCGGCTGGATGCCGACGATCACCGTCTCGGCGCCGCGCAGCCGCGTCATGTGCGCGATCCCCCTGAGCGAGCGCGAGACGAACGAGTCCATCACGTCGAGCGCCGTCACGTCGACGACGATCCCGCGCGAGCGGTAGCGGCCGATCTGCTCCATCAGCTTGTCCTGCAGCCGCAGCACGTCGGTGTCCGTCAGCGCCGTCTGGATCGACGCGATCAGGACGGCGCCCTGCTTGAGGATCGGGACCGGCACGTCTAGCGCAGCGGCTCGGCCGACTCCGCGCGGACCGTGACCTCGTAGCCGAGCAGCCGCTCGGCCTCCTCGATGCCGCCCTGGAGGTCGCCGACCGCGTTGACCTTCGACAGGTCGACGCCGATCGTGACGAGCGTCTGGGCGATCTCGGACGAGAGGCCGGTGATGATCACGCTCGCGCCCATCAGCCGCGACGCCTCGACCGTCTGCAGCAGGTGGTTCGCGACCGTCTGGTCGATCGTCGGCACGCCGGTGATGTCGATCACGACGACCTTCGCGCGGTTGGTGCGGATCCCGCGCAGCAGCTGCTCGGTCACCTGCCGCGCGCGCTGCGAGTCGAGCACGCCGATGATCGGGAGGATCAGCAGCCGCTCGCGCACCTGGAGGACCGGCGTCGACAGCTCGCGGATCGCCTCCTGCTGCTGGCGGATGATCCGCTCGCGCTCCTGCACGAACGAGACGCCGACGGTGTTGGCGATCCGGTTCGCCGCGGGCTCGTACGCGTCGAGCACGCGGTTGAGCAGCTCGAAGTCCGACTGGTACTTCTCGAACAGCGAGCGCGCCAGCACGTCGCGCAGGAGCAGCACGATCCCGAGCACCTCGTCGGTCTCGACGCCGCGCGGGATGATCCGCTCCGACAGGTTGCGGGCGTAGTCCTGGAGTGCCTCGACCGAGCCGGTCTCGAGCACCTCGATGTAGTTGTCGTAGACGGAGGTCGCCTCGGCGAAGATCTCCTCCGAGGTCATCGCCGTGAGCAGCTGGGCGTTCGTGATGCGGCGCGCCCACTCCTCGCGCAGCTGCGTGCGGTTGCGCCGCAGGTGGGCGACCAGCTCGCGCAGCAGTGACGCGCTCGACTCGCCGGTTCTCGCGCCGGCAGCGGCCGCAGCGGCAGCGGCTGCTCTCGCCGCCGGCCGTCTCGCTCTGCGCTGCGCTCTCCGTCGTTCAGCCATTCCCCGTCCTCGATCCGGATCGATGCGTCGCGAAGTCTCTCATGTGGCTCTCGCCGGGATCTTCACCGCGACGATCGCGAGATCGTCGCGCGGCGGGCCGCCCGAAGCGTTCAGGACCGCGTCCTCGACGCGCTCGGCGGCCTTCGCGGCCGAGACCTCGCCGATCTCGCCCAGCAGCGCCTGCAGCTGGGGGAGGCCGAAGACCTCGCGGCCGCGGCGGCGGACCTCGGTCGCGCCGTCGGTGAAGAGCAGCAGCAGGTCGCCCGGCGCGAGCGTGACGGTGTCGGTGTGCAGCGCCGGGTCCGGCACGACGCCGAGCAGCGTCGAGTGCGAGCCGACCGTCTCGACCGTGCCGCCGGCGCGCCGCACGAGCGGCAGCGGGTGGCCGGCGGTGACGAAGTCGATCCGCGCGCCGCCGTCGGTCGTGCGGTGGAGCTGGCCGAAGATCGCGGTGCAGAAGCGGTGGTCGGCGCTCTGGTCGAGGATCGCCTCGTTGAGTATCGCCATCACCCGCTCGGGCCTGCGCTCCCACAGCGCGGCGGCGCGCAGGGTGTAGCGCGCGAGCGCGGTCAGCGCCGCCGCGTGCGGGCCCTTGCCGCAGACGTCGCCGATCACGATCCCCAGCGCGGTGCCGTTCGTCTTGAAGACGTCGTAGAAGTCGCCGCCGACGACCATCCCGTCGCCCGCGGCGCAGTAGCGCGCCTCGATGTCGAGCCCTTCGATCCGCGGCAGCGTCTGCGGCAGCAGGCTGCGCTGGAGCGTCTCGGCGATCTCGCGCTCGAGCCCGTACAGCTGCGCGTTGCCGATCGCGGCGGAGGCGACCTGCGCGAGCTGGACGAGGATCGCCTCCGCGCCGGCGTCGGCGTCGGCGGCCCCGAACACCTCGATCTCGCCGACGACGAGCCCGCGGCGGCCTGTGAGGCTCGCGCGCAGCGCGCCGGCGCCGGCCGCCGCGCCGGCCGCCGGCGCCTCGCCGGAGGTGGCGGTGATCGTGCGGCGGGGCTGCGAGCCGGGCAGCTCCAGATGCGCGCGCGCCGAGCGGGCGCCGAGCACGTGCCGCGCCTCCGCGGTCACCAGCTCGATCACGTCGGCGACCGGCAGCGCGGCGTTGAGCGCGACCGACACCTCCGCGACCGACTGCAGCTGGCGCGCGTGCTCGTGCTCCAGGCGCGCGACCTCCTGCACCTCGAGGTAGCCGCGGTGCGCGATCTCGAACGTCGCGAGGCTCTCGCGCAGGAAGTCGGCGGCGCGCTCGGCGAGCAGCTGCTGGCGGGCCGCGTCGCGCTCGGGCAGGACGCCCTCGGCGACGGCGTGGCGGTGCGCCTCGGCCAGCTCCAGCAGGCTGAGGCGGCCGCCGACCGCCTCGCGGCTGAGCTCGTAGGCGGGCGCGACGTGGGCTTCGTCGCCGGACTGGAGGTAGGTCAGGAAGGCGCGCCGATAGCGCTCGGCGAACGTCGGGTCCGTTCGCGCGCCGTCGTCTCGTGTCCCGCCTTGCGCCCCGTTCACGTGCGGAAGGATATGCGCCAGCGCGACGCGCTACACGTCGATTTCACACCACACGCATGTGCGGCCCGGTCCGCGCTCGACGCCCCAGCGGTCGCTCAGCTCGGCGACGATCGGCAAGCCCCAGCCGGAGCGCCGGTCCGCGCCGTCGAGCGGCTCGTCGCCGTCGAGCTCGAGCGTGCCGTCGCGCGAGCGCGCGTCGGTCACCTCGATTCGCGTCGTCAGGCCGCGGCGGCGGACGCGCAGCGTCACCTGGTCGCTGCGGTCGGCGCTGCCGTGGCGGACGGCGTTCGTGACCAGCTCGGAGATCACGAGCAGCGCCGCGTCGCGGCGGTCCTGCGTCCAATGCGCGAGCGAGTGGCCGGCGGCGCGGCGGGCGAGCGTCGGCGCCTCGGAGGTCGCCGGCAGCGTCAACGCGAGGCCGCCGGGGAGCGCCCCGTCGGAGCCGTCGGTGCGCTCGGCCTCACCGGCAGGCTGATGACGCCGGTGGTGGGAGCGCCGGGGGGAGATGCGTGCGTCGGCATTCATGTGGCTGTCCCGTCGCTACCCGCATCTCGCGATCGGGCAACCTCGGGAGGTCAGCGGGCATCGACCGTGCGGCTGCGGGGTACAGGTCAGGGCGATGACCTCCCTTGAACCGAACCCGCTGTTCTGCGTCGCGGTGGAGCGGCGCGGCGAGACGCTCGTCGCGACGCCCTCGGGCGAGCTCGACGTCGCCACCGTCCCGCAGCTGGCCGCGGCCCTGCGGGAGCACGACGGCTTCGCGCGGCTGCTGATCGACCTGCGCCCGCTCAGCTTCATGGACTCCTCGGGGCTGCGGCTGCTCGTCGCCGAGCACGATCGCGCCCAGCGCGGCGGCTACGAGCTGGCGCTCGTGCGCGGCGGCGCCGAGGTCGACCGGCTGCTGCGCGTCACGCGCCTGGACGAGCGGCTGCCGCTGGGCGAGGCGGACGCGCTCGGGCTCTGACGCCGTGGGCGGCGGGCTGGGCGGCGAACGGGGCGCCGAGCCGGACGCGGCGGGTGGCGAGCGGGGCGCCGGCGGCGGGGCCGGCGCGGCTGGCACGGCTGGCGGGGCTGGCGCGGCCGGCGGGGCCGGCGCGGCCGGCGGGGTGCGGTCGCTCGCCTGGCGGACGCCGCCGCAGCTGCTGTTCGCTGCCGGCGCGCTGACGCAGTACGCGGGCGCGGCGCTGGCGGTGCTGCTGTTCGAACGCGTGCCGGTGCTCGGCGTCGCGTGGCTGCGCGTGCTGGCGGCCGCGGTCGTGCTGGTCGTGTGGGCGCGGCCGTGGCGGCTCGCCGGCGGCGCGCGCTGGACGCGCCCGCGGCTCGTTCTCGTCACCGCCTTCGGGCTGGCGCTGACGGCGATGAACACCGCCTTCTACCTCGCGATCGACCACCTGCCGCTCGGCACGACCGTCGCGCTCGAGTTCGCCGGCCCGATCGCGGTCACCGCGCTCGGCTCGCGCACCCGCCGCGACGCGCTCGCGCTCGGCGTCGCGACCGCGGGCGTGCTGCTGCTGAGCGACGTCCACGTCAGCGGCAGCCCGCTCGGCGTCGCGCTCGCGCTCGGCGCCGGCGCGATGTGGGCGCTGTACATCGTGCTCGGCCATCGCGTGGCGGCCGACGCGGCGCTCGGCGCCCGCCGCGGGCTCGCCGCCGCGATGGCGATCGGCGCGCTGGCGCTGGCGCCGGTCGCCGCGCCGATCGCCGGCGACGCGCTGCTGTCGCTGCCGCTGCTGGCCGCCTGCCTCGGCGTCGGCCTGATGTCGAGCGTGATCCCGTACGCGCTCGACCAGGTCGCGATGGTCCGCCTGCCGCGCGCCCGCTTCGCGCTGCTGCTGGCGCTGCTGCCCGCGACCGCGACGCTCGCCGGCCTCGTCGTGCTCGGTCAGGTGCCGGGCGTCGCCGAGTCGATCGGGATCGCGCTCGTCGTGCTCGCGACCGCGCTCGGCAGCCACGCCGACTGACTGCCGCCGGCCGCTCGTTCCGACCTGGACCTGCGGTCGTTTGGGTCCCTATTGGGGCCCCAAACTGCCTCACGTCGCGATCGTGTACGGTATAGAAGACGTTTGTACGTGATAGCGGATACCGCAGAGGAGGAGGTCTCGCGATGACACCCCGCGACTGGAACGCCGCCAGCTACCACCAGGTCTCGACGCCCCACCAGGACTGGGGCAGAGCCGTCCTCGACCGGCTCGAGCTGCGCGGCGAGGAGACCGTGCTCGACCTCGGCTGCGGAACCGGCCGCATCACGCGCGCACTGCTGGAGCGGCTGCCGGCCGGCCGCGTCGTCGCGGTCGACGGCTCCGCCGCGATGGTCGAGCGGGCGCGGGCCGAGCTGGCCGGTGCCGGCACGCGCGCGACGGTGATCCAGTCCGACCTCGTCGCGCTGGACCTCGCCGCCCATCCCGACGTCCCGCGGCCGGCCGACGCCGCGATCTCGACCGCGACGTTCCATTGGATCGCCGATCACGACGCGCTCTTCCGCCGCGTCCACACCGCGCTGCGGCCCGGCGGCCAGTTCGTCGCGCAGTGCGGCGGCGAGGGCAACGTCGCCTCGGTCGTCGCCGCGGTGGCGCGGCTGTCCGAGCGCGAGCCGTTCGCGCCGTACCTCGGCGGCTGGGCGGGACCGTGGAACTACGCCTCCGCCGAGGCGACGCGCGCGCGGCTGGAGGCGGCGGGCTTCGCGGTCGGCGACTGCTGGCTGCAGCCGTGGCCGGTCGAGGTCGAGGACAGGCACGAGTTCTACGCGACCGTCGTGCTCGGCTCCCACCTCGAACGCCTGCCCGCCGACCTGCACGACGACTTCGTCGCGCAGGTCGCGGCCGACTCCGAGCTGGACTACGTCCGCCTCAACCTCGTCGCCCGCCGCGCGTGAGCGCGGCGGGCGACGGGTCGGCGCTCAGCGCTCGGACGCGAGGCGCGGGCCGGCGCCCGCGGCCCGGGCGCTCGTCGACCGCCCCTTCGGGCTGATGTGTCTGATGCTGCTCTTCGACGCGGGCTTGCCGTAGAGCGACGGGTCGATGTATCTGCCGCGCTCGGCGCCGCGCTTCTCCTGCACCGGGTCGATCGCGTCGCGTCTGGCCTGGGGATCGTTGCGCACGCCCACGACCGTCCACGAGACCTTCGTGTCGCCGTGCTCGGTACGGATCGCGAAGCTGCCGTCACCGTCGACCTCGCGCGCGACGATCGCCTGGCCGAAGCGGCCGATCGGGGTCAGCTGGTAGCTCCAGTCCCCTGCGATCGCGGTCGCGTACGACGGCAGTCTCACCGTCGCGCGGCCGTCGCCGTCGGTCGTGACGTTGCCGCTGTAGGTGACCGACATCGTGTCGGACTCGACCGGCGTATGGGTGAGCGTGCGCTCGGTCGGTGCCCGCGGGTCGTCGATCTGGAACCCTCTCTTGGTGCCCGTGACGGTGAGGTCGCCGTTGATCTGAACGGCGCCGTTGAACGTGGCGGCGGTCGTTCTGCCCTGTGCGAAGAGCGCCGAGCCGTTGCCGATGGTGACGGCCTCGAGCGCGTTGTCGTTGTTGGCGGCGTTGACGTTCTCGGCGCGCACGCCGGTGCCGGTGCCACCGGAGATGCCGGCCTGGCCGATCACGCCGATCGCGCCGTTGGGGTCGGTGACGAAGCCGCGGACGCCGTAGCCGCCGGTGCCGTCATGGCGGCCGACGATCGCGCCTATGCCGTTGCATCTGCCTATGTTTCTCTCGCAGATCGCGCCGTTCTGACGGCCGACGACCGCCTCGCCGCTGCCGCTGTCGCCGATCAGGGCGGCTGCCGATATGGAGCCGACGATGCCCCAGATCGAGTTGCCGCCGACCGTGTTGGCGAAGACGCCGGGGCCGGTGCCCTGGTTGTCGACCGAGACGCCGCGCCCACCGGCGCCGTTGTTGGTGAGGCTGACGTCGAGGCCGTTGCCGATGCCCTGCTGGGTGACGCTGGTGACGGTCGACGTCGAGGCCGGGGCGGTGATCGAGGTCTCCAACGCGCTGCCGGGCGAGGCGGCCTGCACGATTCTCACCGGGGCTCTGAGCGGGTTGTCGCATCTGACGGTGCCGTCGGCCGCGATCTCCTGCATGTAGTTGCCGCTCGGGCATCTGCCGCTGACGCGCTGCTGGTAGAAGCCCGCCGGCTGGCCGTTGAGGAACTCGGCGTCGATGCCGGAGCCGGGGCCGTCGACCTGCAGCAGCTTCGCCAGCACCTCGGCCGGCGTGTCGGCCGAGCCGGCGGGGCCGACGGGGCCGACCGGGCCTTGCGGACCGGCGGGACCAGCTGGACCAGCGGGACCGGTTCTGCCTCTTCTCCCGGGAGCGCCTCTGGGCCCGGCGTCGCCCTGCGGACCGCGCGGCCCGGGGTTGCCCTCGACGCTCCACGAGACCTTGATCTGACCGTCCGGGCAGTGTCCGTTCTTGGTCGTCAGGTTCAGTGTGTTGTACGCCTCCGTCACACACGCGTAGATCTTCTTCGGCGGCGTCGCTGCCGATGCCGGCGCCGCTGCCGCGAGCACGACCGCTGCGAACAGCGCGACGGCGCCTCCGATCGCCCCTGCTTGTCTGCCAAAACCGCTGGACATCCGTGACTCCCGTCGATCGATGACGGCGGGGAGTCTCCCAACGTCAATCAGCGATCTTGCGCCATGTTCGACTGAAAAGCCGACTGAGTAGTCAGCCGTCCGCGATCAGGTCGAGCACGGCGTGGCGGACGCGCTCATCGACCGCCCGCACCTCGGCGGGCTCGTCGGGGTCGGGCTCGGCCGGCGCGGCGAGCGCCGCGGCGAGCGTGAGGCCGGACTGGAAGCGGTCGATCACGCGCGGGTCGACGTAGCTTCTGCGGCAGACGGCCGGCGTGTTGCCGAGGAACACCGCGACGGCTCTGACCGACGCGGTCACGATCCGTCTGCGTGACGCGCGCGAGCCGGCGTCGGCCGCGCGGACCGCCAGCTCGACGGCCATCAGCGCGGTCGCGTTCCAGGTGCGGAAGTCCTTCGCCGTGAAGTCGCCGCCGGCCGCGTCCTTCAGGTACTCGTTCACCTCGTCGGCCTTCACGTCGACCCAGCGCCGCCGCTGCTTGTACGCCAGCAGCTCCGGCCCGCCGCCGCGCCGCCGCCTCAGCGCGTGCACGATCTCGGCGGCGTCGTCGTCGAGCACCTGTTGCACGCGGCGCAGGCCGTCCTTGGCGGGGTAGTCGAAGACGATCACGTCGCCGTCGAAGCGGACGTGCCGTCTCAGCAGCGTCGTCAGGCCGTACGTCTCGTTCTGCTCGGCGTAGTCCTCGCTGCCGATGCGGAAGAAGCCGACGTCGAGCAGCCGCACGCAGCAGGCGAGCACGCGCGTGCGGTCGAGCGCGTCGCCGCGGAGGTCGTCGCGCACCCGTCGTCGCAGCGCCGGCAGCGCGCGGGCGAACGCGACCATCGCGTCGAACTTGGCGGCGTCGCGGCGTCTGCGCCAGCCGTCGTGGTAGCGGTACTGCTTGCGGCCGGCGGCGTCGACGCCGGTCGCCTGGATGTGGCCGAGCGGGTCGGAGCAGATCCACACCTCCGTCCACGCGGGCGGGATCGCGAGCGCGCGGATGCGGTCGACGGTCGCGTCGTCCTCGATCCGCTCGCCGTCGGCGCCGACGTAGCTGAAGCCCCGGCCGCGGCGCAGCCGGGCGATCCCGGGACCGGAGCAGTCGACGCGTCGCGTGCGGGCCATCGCCTCACGTTTCCCGCAACCGCGGCGCCCCACGCGGACCGGCGCGCCGGGTACAACTCCGCCAATGGATCTCCTGCGGCCCGTGCGTGCGTTCGACCGACTCCAGCGCCGCAAGCCGGTGCTGGGGTTCCCGCTCGCGGTCGTGAAGAAGTTCTCCGACGACCAGGCCGGTCACCTCGCGGCGCTGATCGCCTACTACGGCTTCTTCTCGATCTTCCCGCTGCTGCTCGTGCTCGTGACCGTGCTCGGCTACGTGCTCGCGGGCAACCAGGAGTGGTACGACCGCATCGTCGACTCGACGCTCGGCCAGTTCCCCGTGATCGGCGAGGACATCCAGATCGGCGCGCTCAGAGGCGACACCGCGGCGCTCGTGATCGGCTCGCTCGGCGCGCTGTGGGCCGGGCTCGGCGTGACGCTCGCGGCGCAGCGCGCGATGGACCAGGTGTGGGACATCCCGCACCGCGAGCGGCGCGACTTCTTCATGGCCCGCCTGCGCGGCCTGCTGGTCCTGGGCGTGCTCGGCGCGCTCAACATCGCGATCACGGTCGGCGTCGGCCTGCTGGTCGGCGGGCTCGACAGCGTCGGCGTGAAGGCGTCGGGCTTCGCGCTGACGCTGCTGCTCGACGTTGGGCTCTTCTGGGCCAGCTTCCGGCTGCTGACGCACAAGGAGATCCCGACGCGCGACCTGTGGATGGGCATCTTCCTGGCCGCGGTCGGATGGGCGGCGCTGCAGACGCTCGGCGCGATCTACGTCAACAAGGTCGTCGCCCGTGCGAGCGCGACGTACGGCTTCTTCGCGATCGTGATCGGTCTGCTGTCGTGGCTCTACCTCGGCGGCCAGATCCTGCTCTACGCCGCCGAGGCGAACGTCGTGCGCGTGCGCAGGCTGTGGCCGCGCGGGCTGTTCGACCCCGTCACCTCCGCCGACGTGAAGGCGATGCGCGCCTCCGCGCGCGTCGAGGAGCGCAAGGAGGGCGCGCGCGTCGAGGTCACCTTCGAGCCCAAGAACGGCCCGCACGACGAGTGACGCGCGGGCCGTCGCGCCGGTCAGACCGCCGCGCTGCGGCCGCGCCAGCCGGTCAGGAAGACCACGATCGCGACGATGCCGAGGACGAACAGGATCGGGTTGACGATCGCGCCACCAGCGATGGCGAGAATGAGCAGCACGATTCCCAAGATGAGCCACAGCATGTGCGATTCCTCCTCAATTGATTGCATGACCGAGTCTGTCGGTCACGTTCAATCAGCTACCCGCGAAGCGAGCGTCGCATGCGGTGTTCGTCACACGAGCGCGTTGGCGCGCACCCACGCCTCGGTTCGCCGCATGCCGTCCTCGAGCGTCACCGCCGGGTCGTAGCCGAGCAGCGCGCGGGCCTTCGCGATCGAGTAGCCGCCGCGCCGCGCGAAGTAGCGCATCGAGATCGGGTTGACCTCCGACTCGACGCGGCGCACGCGGTTGACGCCGGCCGCCGAGTGGGCGATCGCCAGCGCGACCGGCGTCGGCAGCAGCAGCGGCCCGCGGACGCCGAGCCAGCGGTGGTGGTGGGCGAAGAACTCGCGCGTCGAGACGGTCGCGGCGCCGGACAGCGTCAGCACCTGCCCGCCGGCCGCCGGCGCCGCCGCGGCGAGGACGATCCCGTCGACGAGGTCCTCGACGTAGACGGGGCTGAAGCGGCCGCGGCCGAGCGCCGGCAGCGCGAACGTGCGCTTGCGGATCAGCTCCAGCGGCTTGACGACCCATGGCTGCGAGCCCGGCCCGTAGACGTCGCCCGGCCGCACGATCGTGCACGCCAGCTCGCCGGCCGCGTGCGCCTGCAGGACGACGTGCTCGCTGGCGATCTTCGTGTCGACGTACGCGGCGCCGTCGGTGCGGACGGGGTGCCGCTCGTCGACGCCGGCGGGGAAGCCGAGGTCGGAGAACGCGCGCACGGAGGAGAGGTGGACGAAGCGCGCGGCGCTGCCGCGCACGGCGGCGTCGAGCACCTGGCGGGTGCCGAGCACGTTCACGCGCCACGAGGCGTCCTGCCCGAGCGCGTTGGAGACGACCGCCGCCGTGTGCACGACGAGGTCGCAGCCGGCCGCGTGCCGCTGCCACTCGCCCGGCGTCGCGACGTCGCCGGCGACGACGCCGAGCGCGCGGTCGGCGACCTGGTCGACGCCGCGCACCTCCGCGCCCGCCGCGCGGCAGCGGTCGGCGATCGCGGCGCCGATGAAGCCGCGCGCTCCGGTCACGAAGACGCGGCGGGGTGTGGGGGAGCCGGTCACGTCGCGCACCCTAGTGACACGATGCCGCCCCGTGCCGCGCATCCACGCCAGCGACCGCGAGATGGTGCGGCTCGCGCTGCCGGCGCTCGGCGCGCTCGCCGCCGAGCCGCTCTACCTGCTCGTCGACACCGCGATCGTCGGTCACCTCGGCACGCCGCAGCTCGCGGCGCTCGGGATCGCGGGCGTGATCCTGACGACGAGCTTCACGCTCTTCAACTTCCTCGCGTACGGCACGACGGCGCAGGTCGCGCGGCTGCACGGCGCCGGCGACGAGCGCGCGGCGGGGCGGATCGCGGCGCAGGCGCTGTGGCTCGCAAGCGCGATCGGGCTGGCGCTGCTGCTCGCGATCGTCGCGCTCGCGGAGCCTGCCGTCGCGCTCTTCGGCGGCGAGGAGGAGACCGCCGGCTTCGCCGTCAGCTACCTGCGGATCGCCGCGCTCGGGCTGCCGTTCGCGTTGATCGCGCTCGCCGGCCAGGGCTACCTGCGTGGCACCGCCGACCTGCGCACGCCGCTGCGGATCGTGATCGCCGCCAACGGCGTCAACGTCGTGCTCGACCTGCTGTTCGTCTACGGCTTCGGCTGGGGCCTGGACGGCTCGGCGATCGGCACCGCGATCGCGCAGGCCGGGATGGGCGCCGCGTTCGCGTGGCACCTGCTGCGCGCGCCCGCCGACTCCCGCCGGCCCGACCGCGCCGCGATCGGCCGGCTCGCGCACGTCGGCGGCCACCTGTTCGTCCGCACCGCCGCACTGACCGGCTCGTTCGCGCTCGCGAGCGCGGTGATCGCGCGCTTCGGCACCGCGTCACTCGGCGCGCACCAGATCGCCTTCCAGCTGTGGGCGTTCCTGGCGCTGATCCTCGACGCCGTCGCGATCGCCGCGCAGGTGATCGTCGGCCGCGCGCTCGGCGCGGGGCGGGCATTCGAGGCGCACGCCGCCTCGACGCGGATGATCTGGTGGTCGGTCGCATTCGGTGGTCTGCTCGGGGCGGTCATGCTCGCGCTCGGCAGCGTGCTGCCGCAGGCGTTCACCGACGATCCGGCGGTGATCGAGCGGACGCGCGCGGTCTGGTGGCTGTTCGCGCTGATGCAGCCGGCGGCCGGCGCGGTCTTCGCGCTCGACGGGATCCTGATCGGCGCCGGCGACTCGCGCTTCCTGATGTGGTCGATGCTCGCCGCCGCGCTCGGCGTGTGGGCGCCGATCGCGCTCGCCTCGCTCGTCTTCGACTGGGGGATCGTCGGCGTCTGGGTCGGTCTCGTCGCGTTGATCGCCGCGCGTCTGCTGCTGACACTCGTCCGCTTCACCCGCGGCAGATGGGTGAACGCCTCACCCTCCTGAACGCCCGCGTCTACCCCGAAAATCCCCGCACAAACCCTCTGCTCGCGCCATAACCTGGTGCACACAATTCAACAACTCAACAACAACTGATCGCGCCCAGTTCACGCAGTGGAGGGGGACTAGATTGCTCGCCCGGAGGAAAAGCTCAACAGAGAGCTACACGACGAGGAGGGCTCTACATGAGGACGTGGGCACGGATCGTCGGTGCGATGCTGGTCGCACTGGCGCTCGCGGTGACCGTCGCTGCGTGCGGCGGAGACGACGACGGCGGTTCGACGTCGGCATCCACCACATCGGGTGGCGGCGGCGCGACCACCGGAGGGGCAAGACAGGGGGGCACCGCGACGGTGCTCATGGGCACAGCGCCCGACTACCTCGACCCGCAGCTGGCGTACACGACCCAGGCGGTCGAGCCGCACTGGATCAGCTACACGGGTCTCCTGACCTACCGGCACGAGGAGGGCCAGGCCGGCACGGAGCTGATCCCGGGCCTCGCCGACGCGCTGCCGAGAATCAGCCAGGACGGCAGAACGTACGACTTCACGCTGCGCAGAGACCTCAGATACTCCGACGGCACGCCCGTCAGAGCGACTGACTTCCCGTACTCCGTCGAGCGCATGATCAAGATCCCGTGGGGCGGCAGATCGTTCGTCACCAACTACGTCGTCGGCGCGCAGGAGTTCGACGAAGGCAGAGCCAGAAGAGTCTCCGGCATCACTGCCAGCGACGCGACCGGCAGAATCACGATCAGACTGAGAGAGGCGTACGGCGCGTTCTCCAACGTGCTCGCGTTCCCGGCGCTGGCGCTCGTCCCGAGCGGCACGCCGATCAGAAACCTGTCGGCCGATCCGCCTCCCGGCGTCGGCGCGTACATGCTGACCGACGTCGTCCCGAACCGTTCGTTCACGGTCAGAAGAAACCCGGCGTTCGCCGCGTTCAGAATCCCCGACATCCCGCTCGGCAACCTCGACGCGATAAACGTGAGAATCGTGTCGAACACGAACTCCGAGGCGCAGCAGGTGCTCAACAACCAGGCCGACATCTTCGACCCGGGTGACACGCTGCCGCCGGCGCTGCTGCCGCAGATCGAGAGCCAGGCGAGAGATCGCTTCGCGCGCAAGCCGGTGCCGTCGACGTTCTACTTCTTCCTCAACACGACCAAGCCGCCGTTCGACAACCAGAAGGCGCGCGAAGCCGTCAACATGGCGCTCGACCGCGACGCGCTCGTGCGGCTCTCCAGCGGGTTCTTCTCGCCGAGCTGCTTCTTCATCCCCGAGGGGATCGTCGGCCACCCCGACGCGGAGTGCCCGTACGGCGACACGCCGGACATCGAGGGCGCGCGCAGAATCATCAGCGACGAGGGCCTCGAAGGCACCAGAGTCGTCGTCTGGGGCCAGGAGCGCAGCCCGCGCAAGGAGTACGTCGACTACTACACCGACATGCTCAACAGAATCGGCTTCGACGCGCAGCAGAGAATCATCGCCGACACCGTCTACTTCCCGACGATCGGCAACGAGAGAACGGATCCGCAGACGGGCTTCGCGAACTGGCTGCAGGACTTCCCGAACCCGTCGGACTTCTATCTGCTGCTCGACGCCCGTTCGATCCAGCCGACCAACAACCAGAACTTCTCGAAGGTCGACGACCCGCACATCCAGAGAGAGCTTCTGAGACTCAACGCCGTCCCCGCGACCGAGCTGGACAGCGTCGCCGACGAATGGAGAGCACTCGACGAGTACACCGCGCAGAGAGCGTACAACGCGGTGTTCGGCTCGATCAGCGTGCCGAAGTTCTTCTCCGACAAGCTGAACTTCGACTCGGTGTTCCACCCGTTGTACTTCAACGACTGGTCCACCCTCTCGCTGAAGTAGAGGCGTTCACCGGTGGCAATAGACCCCGCAACGCCCGACACCACCGGCACCGGCGCGATCCGTCAGGCAGGCGGCGACTTCCCAGTCGCCGCCGGGCCTGACGGAGAGCCCACTGCCGGGATCGGGCCGTACAGACTCGGATTCCGCCGGCTGCGGCGCAACAAGGTCGCGCTCGCATTCGGCGCGTTGTTCCTCGTGATCGTGCTGCTGTGCCTCGCGGCGCCGCTGTACGCGGACCACGTCGCGCAGACGGGCCCCAACGACAACCACGTGACCGAGCAGGTCGACGTGCGCGGCACCGAGAAGGACGTCGTCTCACCCGCCGGCCTGCCGATCGGGCCGACCTGGCAGGGCAGATTCCTGCTCGGCGCCGACCAGAACGGCCGCGACCTCGCGGTCCGCCTGCTCTACGGCGGACGCAATTCGCTCCAGGTCGGCTTCGTCGCGACGCTGATCACGATGCTGCTGGCGACGATCATCGGAATCGTCGCGGGCTTCTTCCGCGGCATGGTCGACGGCGTGCTCGCACGCCTGCTCGACCTGATCTGGGCGTATCCCGTCGTGCTGCTCGGCATCGCGCTCGGCACCTCGCTGGCGCTCGGCGGCATGACGATAGGACCGATCTCGCTGAGCGGGAACTCGCTCTACGTCCCGGCGGTGATCATCGGGATCGTCTACATCCCGTACGTCGCGAAGCCGATTCGCGGGCAGGTGCTCGGCCTGCGCGAGAAGGAGTTCGTCGACGCCGCGCGCGTGCAGGGCGCCAGCTCGCTGCGGATCATGGCGAGAGAGATCCTGCCGAACGTCGCATCGACGCTGATCGTCTTCCTGCCGCTGATGGTCGCCAACGCGATCCTGCTGGAGGCGGCGCTGTCGTACCTCGGCGCCGGCATCCAGCCGCCGAACCCGTCGTGGGGGACGATGATCTCCGACGGCATCCGGCTGATCCCGAGCGCGATCCACCTGACCTTCGTCCCGGGCGCGATGCTCGTGCTCTGCGTCCTGGGCATCAACGTCTTCGGGGATGGCGTGCGCGACGCGCTCGACCCGCGCGCGAGAGTCAGGATCACCGAGAAGGTCAGAGACGACCCGATGGAAGTGATGGTGGAGCACTGATGGTCCGCTTCGTCGTGCGCCGCCTGATCTCGATGGTGCTCGTGATGTTCGCGATCTCCGTCCTGACGTTCCTGATCTTCCAGGCGATTCCCAACGGCGACCCCGCCGTACGGATGGCGGGACGCCTCGCGACGCCGGAGCAGATCGCGCAGATCCGCCAGTCGTGGGGGTTCGACGATCCGCTCTGGCAGCAGTACCTGACGACGATGGAGAAGATCTTCTCGGGCGAGGTGATCTCCTACACGCAGCAGCTCAACGTGCTCGACCAGGTCAAGGCCGCGCTGCCCGCGACGCTGTCGCTGTCGATCGGCGCCGGCATCATCTGGCTCTTCTTCGGCGTCGTCTTCGGCCTCTTCAGCGCGATCAAGGCCGGTCGCTTCACCGACCGCGCGCTGACGGTGCTCGCGCTGATCGGCGTCTCGACGCCGGTCTTCCTGCTCGGCGCCGTCGCGCTGTACTTCCTCGCGTTCAAGATCACGCTCTTCCCCAACGGCGGCTATGTGCCGTTGACGGAGGACCCGATCGACTGGCTCTACCACATGATCCTGCCGTGGTGCGTGCTGTCGGTGCTGTTCATCGGCGTCTACTCGCGCGTGCTGCGCTCCAACGTGCTCGACACGATGAGCGAGGACTACGTCCGCACCGCGCGCGCGAAGGGGATCAGCGAGAAGCGGGTGATGGTCCGGCACGTGCTGCGCAACTCGATGATCCCGATCATCTCGCTGTGGAGCCTCGACTTCGCCGCCGTGATCGGCGGCGGCGCGATCCTGACCGAGTCGGTCTTCAATCTCCAGGGCGTGGGCCAGTACGCTGCCGAAGCGATCCAGTCCCTCGACGTGCCGCCGGTGCTCGTCGTCGTCATGCTGGGCGCGTTCGCCGTGGTGATCCTGAGCGCCGTGACCGACGTCATATTCGCCTTCCTCGACCCCCGCATCCGACTGACGGGCTGATACTCGAATGACCGAAGCCGAACGACTGCTCGACGTCGACGACCTGCGCGTCTCCTTCCGCACTGAGGAGGGCGTTCTGCAGGCGGTCGACAGCGTCTCCTTCCACGTCGACCGCGGCGAGGTGCTCGCGATCGTCGGCGAGTCCGGGTCCGGCAAGACCGTGACCGGGATGTCGCTGATGGGGCTCACACGCTCCCCGAACGCGCGCTTCGAGGGCACCGCGAGATTGGGGGAGACCGAGCTGATCGGCGCCTCCGACAACGACCTGCGCAAGATCCGCGGCAAGCAGATCGCGATGATCTTCCAGGACCCGATGACGGCGCTGAACCCCGTCCAGCGGATCGGCGACCAGATCGTCGAGCAGATCCGCGCGCACGAGCACGTCCACAAGGCGCAGGCGCTCGACCGCGCCGTGCAGCTGATGGAGCGCGTCGGCGTGCCGCGCGCGGCCGAGCGGCTGCGCTCCTACCCGCACGAGTTCTCCGGCGGCATGCGCCAGCGCGTGATGATCGCGATGGCGCTGTCGTGCTCGCCGGAGCTGCTGATCGCCGACGAGCCGACGACCGCGCTCGACGTGACGATCCAGGCGCAGATCCTCAGAGAGCTCGACGAGCTGCGCAGGGAGACGAACGCCGGCGTGATCCTCGTGACGCACGACCTCGGCGTCGTCGCCGAGATCGCCGATCGGGTCGCCGTCATGTACGGCGGCCGGATCGTCGAGCAGGGCACGCTCGACGAGCTGTTCTACGACCCGCAGCACCCGTACACGTGGGGTCTGCTCGGCTCGATCACGCGGATCGACCGCGACCGCCCCGGGCGCCTGCCGGCGATCGCGGGGCTGCCGCCGTCGCTGCTGAACGCGCCCGCGGGCTGCCACTTCCGCCCGCGCTGCCCGCACGAGTTCGACAAGTGCACCGAGAAGCCGCTGCTGGAGGTGCGCGACCCGGCCAAGCCCGGCCACTGCGACCGCTGCTGGCTGGGGCTGGAGGACAAGCGGCGGCTGCGCGACATCGGCGACGGCGAGATCGGGCTCGCGACCAAAGAGGTCGTGGCATGACGGCGGCGGGCGAGAGAGCGCCGCTGCTGGAGGTCGAGCACCTGCAGCTCTACTTCCCGATCAAGAGCGGCGTGATCGTCGACCGCACGATCGGGCACGTGCACGCCGTCGACGACGTCTCGCTCGTGCTGCACGAGGGCGAGACGCTCGGCATCGTCGGCGAGTCCGGCTGCGGCAAGACGACGCTGTCGCGCTCGATCGTGCGGCTGCTGGAGCCGACCGACGGCGTGATCCGCTTCCGCGGCAGAGACATCACGAGAGCGGGGCGCAGAGCGCTCGCCCCGGTGCGGCGCGAGCTGCAGATGGTCTTCCAGGACCCGCAGGCGTCGCTGAACCCGCGCAAGCGCGTCGGGCAGATCGTCTCCGCGCCGCTGACGCTGCACGGCGTCAAGGGCAAGAACGCCGACGCGCGCGTGCGCGAGCTGCTGGAGCGGGTCGGGCTCAACCCCGAGCACGTCAACCGCTTCCCGCACGAGTTCTCCGGCGGCCAGCGGCAGCGGATCGGCGTCGCGCGGGCGCTCGCGGTCGAGCCGAAGCTGATGATGCTCGACGAGCCGGTCTCCGCGCTCGACGTCTCGATCCAGGCGCAGGTGATCAACCTGCTCGACGACCTGCAGGACGAGTTCGGGCTGTCGTACGTCTTCGTCGCCCATGACCTGTCGGTCGTGCGACACGTCTCGGACCGGATCGCGGTGATGTACCTCGGCAAGATCGTCGAGTCCTCGCCGGCCGAGGAGCTGTACGTCAAGCCGATCCACCCGTACACCGTCGGCCTGCTCGGCGCGATCCCGATCCCGGACCCGCGGCAGAACCGCGCCCGCCGCCGGCTCGTCGTCGAGGGCGAGCCGCCGAACCCGATCGACCCGCCGAGCGGCTGCCGCTTCCGCACGCGCTGCCCGCGCGCGACAGACGTGTGTTCGGCGGTCGAGCCGCAGCTGACCGAGTACGCGAACGGCCACGTCGCCGCGTGCCACCACCCGCTCAACGTGACCGCCGAGGAGCTGACGAGCGCGAGACGCTCGCCGCTCAGCCCGCGCAGCTCCGGCGAGGAGCTGCCCGACATCGTCGCCGGCGGCGACGCGGCGGCGGTCGCGGCGGAGGGGTAGGCCCCCGGACGCGCGGCGGAACCTTCGGGGCCGTCGCGGGTTGGCTACAGGAGTGCCCAACCGCAACCAAAGCCGAAGGAGGCCGCCTATCGTGCGCCACCGGATCCTGCTCGCCGCCATCGCAAGTCTCGTCCTGCTCGTGCCCGCCGTGTCGGCGAGCGCGAACAGCAAGCAGTTCACGACCGTCGAAGCGCCCCGAGAGCTGCTGTCCGGCGATCCGGGCGTGTGGCTGTCGCTGATCGACGATCTCGGCGCCGACGCGATCCGGATCCAGGTCGGCTGGCGCAACGTCGCGCCCAAGCCCGACAACCGCCGCGCGCCGTCGTTCAACGCGAGCAACCCGAACGCCTACCCCGACGGCGCCTGGGCGCGCTATGACGCCGCGATCGCGGGCGCGCGCGAGCGCGGGCTCAAGGTCCAGGTGACGCTCGGCGGCCCGGCGCCCGACTGGGCGACGTCCAAGCGCGACGGCCTGACGCGTCCCGACCCGACCGCGTTCGGGCGCTTCTCGACCGCGGTCGCGCGGCGCTACGGCAGCAGAGTCTCGTGGTGGTCGATCTGGAACGAGCCGAACCTCGGCAAGTTCCTCAAGCCGATCGCGAACGACGAGAGCGCGACCGTCTACCGCAACCTCTACACGAAGGCGTACTCGGCGCTCCGCGGCGTCGGCGTGCGCGCCCCGGTCCTGTTCGGCGAGCTGGCCCCGCAGGGCAACTCGCTGCGCGACATCGGGACGATCGCTCCGCTGCGGTTCCTGCGCTCGATGCTCTGCCTCGACGCGAACTACAGAAGAGTCCGCGGCAAGCGCTGCGCGAAGCTGCCGACGCAGGGCTTCGCGATGCACCCGTACTCGACGAAGGCCGGGCCGTTCCTCGTCCCGCCCGCGGACAACGTCACGATCGGCGTGCTGCCGCGGCTCGTCTCCGCGCTCGACAAGGCGGCGCGTGCGGGCGCGATCCCGAGCCGTCTGCCGATCTACATCACCGAGTTCGGCGTCCAGAGCTACCCGGACAAGCGCGTCGGCGTCTCGCTGCCGGCGCAGTCGGACTACCGCTCGATCTCCGAGCGGATCGCATACGGGAACTCCCGCGTGAAGTCGTTCTCGCAGTACCTGCTGAGAGACGACGGCGGCACCGGCTACGAGTACGGTGCGTTCGAGTCCGGCCTCTTCCTCTACAAGGGCGACAAGCCGAAGCCGGCGCTGCACAGCTTTCGCCTGCCGCTCGTCGTCGTGGCGAAGAAGAGCACGAGCACGCGCGCGACGCTGTGGGGCCTCGTGCGCCCCGGCAAGCAGGCGCATCGCGGCGGGACGATCGCGATCGAGTACGCCGACGCGGGCCGCGGCTGGCGCAGACTCGCGTCCCAGCGGTTCGGCTCCAGCGGCTACTGGAAGCGCTCGGTCGCGATGAAGAAGAACCGCAAGTTCCGTGTCAAGTGGACGGCGCCGGACGGCGGCAGATACACCGGCCCGGGGACGCTCGCGCGCTTCGCGCCGTAGACGCGGTCCGTCGTGCATCTCCGCTACCTTCGATGCCTTGACGCGTTAGCACCATCATGAGCCCGCCACGGTCGACCGCACGCGGGCTCGACTCCATCGCGCTCCGGCGCGGTGACCCGTACCCGAAATGGAGGTCGCCTTCGTGCGCCAACGGATCCTGCTCGTCCTCGCCACAGGTCTCACGCTGCTCGTGCCAGCGGTCGCCGCGAACGCCAGCAGCTCGCAGTTCACGACCGTCGAGGCTCCGCGTGAGCTGACGAGAGGATCGCCGGGCGCAGCGCTCGACGAGATCGAGAGCCTCGGCGCCGACGGCATCCGCATCCAGCTCGGCTGGCGCGAGGTCGCGCCGTCGCCGGATTCGCGCACGAAGCCGTCGTTCAACGCGACCGACCCGGCCGCCTACAGCGGCTGGGAGAACTACGACGCCGCGATCGACGGCGCGCGTGAGCGCGGCCTGCTGGTGCAGGTGACGATCACCGGCGGCGCGCCGCGCTGGGCGACCGCCGGCGGCCGTGACGCCGAGGGCCTGACGCGTCCCTCAGCGACGGAGTTCGGCAAGTTCGCGACGGCCGTCGGCCGCCGCTACGGCTCGAAGGTGCAGCTGTGGTCGGTCTGGAACGAGCCGAACCTCGGCAAGCTGCTGAAGCCGATCTACCAGGGCAACAGACTCGCCAGCCCGCTGATCTACCGCGACCTCTACCTGAGAGCGTATGCGGGCCTGAAGACGGCCGGCGTCACCAAGCCGATCCTCGTCGGCGAGCTGGCGCCGCAGAGAAACTCCTCGCGCACGTTCGGCACGGTCGCGCCGATCGACTTCGTCCGCGGGATGCTCTGCCTCGACAAGAGCTACAAGAAGGTCAAGGTCAACGGCAAGACCTGCTCGAAGCTGCCCGCACAGGGCTTCGCGATGCACCCGTACTCGACCCAGGCCGGCCCGTTCCTGAGACCGTCTGACCAGGGCAATGTCGTGATCGGCGTGCTGTCGCGCCTGACGACCGCGCTCGACAAGGCCGCGGCTGCCGGTGCGATCACGGGTCGCCTGCCGCTCTACCTGACGGAGTTCGGTGTCCAGAGCGCGCCCGACAAGCTCGTCGGCGTCCCGCTCGACAAGCAGTCGGACTTCCGCTCGATCGCCGAGCGGATCGCGTACCTGAACCCGCGCGTGAAGTCGTTCTCGCAGTACCTGCTGACCGACGACGACAACCCGACCGGCCGTGCGTACGGCGCGTTCGAGTCGGGTCTGTACCTCAACCGCGGTCACAAGGCGAAGCCGTCGCTGCACAGCTTCCGCCTGCCGCTCGTCGTCGTGCCCGCCAGAGGCAGCACGACGCGCGCGACGCTGTGGGGCCTCGTGCGTCCCGCCAAGAGCTCCGGCTCGGTCACGATCGAGTACAAGGACCGCGGCGCGTGGAGAAGACTCGGCAGCTCGCGCTTCTCCGGCTCCGGCTACTGGACGAAGCCCGTCTCGACGAACGCCAGCCGCTCGTGGCGCGTGAAGTGGACCTCGCCCGAGGGCACCACGTACACGGGCCCGGCGACGAGAGCCCGCACGAAGCCGTAGACCGCGCGCGGCGGCGACCTGCGTCAATCTGCACCCCTAGAGGGAGTGCAGACTGCCGCAGGTCCCGCTCAGCCGGTGTTGCGCATGCCGGCCGCGATCCCCGCCACCGTGTGAAGCAGCGGGGTCTGCGCGTCGGCGTCGTCGGCGCGGGCGCGGCGCAGCAGGTCGACCTGCACGTGCGAGAGCGGGTCGATCCACGGGTTGCGGTGCGACAGCCGCTTCTGCAGCGCCGGCGTGCCGCCGAGCAGCGTGTCGCTGCCGGTGATCTTCAGGACGCGCTCGACCAGCCGCTCGTGCTCGTCGCGGATCGGTGTCCACAGCGCCCGCGCGCCCTCGTCGGTCACCAGCTCGACGTAGCGCTCCGCGACGCCGAGGTCGGACTTGAAGAGCGACATCTCCAACGTCGAGATGACCATCCGGAAGAACGGCCACTGCTCGCGCATCTCCCGCTGCAACGCGAGGTCGCCCGCGTCGAGCGCGGACCCGGCGCCGTACCAGGCCGGCAGCAGCAGGCGGTTCTGCATCCACGCGAAGACCCACGGGATCGCGCGCAGCTCGCGCAGCCTGCGACCGCCGCGTGACGCCGGGCGCGAGCCGATGTTCAGCTCCGCCAGCTCGTCCAGCGGCGACGCCTGGTGCAGCAGCGCGTCGAAGCGCTCGTCGTCGTAGATCAGCGCGCGGTAGGCGCGGCGCGAGTCATCGGCGAGCCGCTGCGCCTCCTCGCGGTAGCGCGCGGGAGGCTCGGCCGGCGGCGCGAGCGTCGCCAGCACGACGCCGGAGAGCGTCTGCTCCAGCGCCCGCTGCGCCAGCTCGGGGTGGGCGTAGCGCTGGGAGATCACCTCGCCCTGCTCGGTGATGCGGATGCGCCCGCGGATCGAGCCGGGCGGCTGCGCGACGATCGCGCGGTGGCTCGGGCCGCCGCCGCGCGAGGTCGAGCCGCCGCGGCCGTGGAAGAAGCGCAGCTTGACGGCGTGCTCGTCGGCGGCCGCCATCAGCCGCTCCTGCGCGGCGTACAGCTCCCACTGCGCGGAGATGAAGCCGCCGTCCTTGGCCGAGTCCGAGTAGCCGAGCATGATCTCCTGCCGCCGCTCGCAGCCGTTCAGGTGCGACGCGTAGGCGGGATCGGCGTAGAGCGTGCTCATCGTCGCCTGCGCGCCGGTGAGATCGTCGACGGTCTCGAACAGCGGCACGATCGGCAGTGCCGGCAGGCCGTCGCGGCCGACGCCGGCGCGGCGCAGCAGGTAGAGCGTGCAGAGCACGTCGGACGGCTGCTCGGCCATCGAGATGATCACCGAGCCGAGCGCGCGGGCGCCGTGGTCCCTGACGCCTCTGGCGATCGCGGCGAAGGCGGCGAGGACCTCGTCGTCGGCGGGCGCCTTCGGCGGTCTGGTGCCCTCCAGCGCCGGGATCGCCTGCGCCAGCAGCGCCTGGCGGCCGGCCTCGTCGGCCTCCGCGTAACCGTCGACGAGCTGCGCGACTGCGGCCTGCAGCGGCCCAGCGCTCTGCCGCACGTCGAGCGCGGCGAGGTGGAAGCCGAACGTCCGCACCTGCACCAGCAGCCGCGCGATCGCGCCACCGGCGACGCGCGCGGAGCTGAGCGAGTTGCGCACCAGCTCGAGGTCGGCGGCCAGCTCGGCGGGGTCGCTGTAGCCGCCCGCCTCGCGCCGGCGGGTCTTCTGCATGCGGCCGGCGATCAGGCCGAGCTTGCGGCGGAACGGCTCGTGCGGGTTGCGGCGGCGGCTGCCGACATTCGGCAGCTCCGCCTCGTCGTGCTCGATCGAGGCGCGCAGGGCGGGGGAGAGGAAGACGTGGTCGTCGGCCTGGGAGAACTCGCGCGCGAGCGCGTCGATGCGTCTGTGCAGCAGCCGCAGCGCGGTTCCACGGTGGAGGTGCAGCGTGCGCGCGATCGACGCGGGGCCGACCTCGGGGTTGCCGTCCATGTCGCCGCCGGCCCAGCTGCCGAAGCGCAGCACAGGCGTCGCGGGCGGCCACGGCATGTCGAAGCAGCGCGACAGCTCGGCGGCGAGCGGCGGCAGCGCGTCGAACAGGACAGCCTCGAAGAAGAACAGCGTGCGGCGCACCTCGTCCTCGACGAGCGGGCGCATGCGGCGGACCTCGTCGGTCTGCCACCAGGTCGTCAGCACCTCGCGCAGCTCGTCCTCCAGCGCGCGGCGGCGGGTCGCGCCGACGCGCGGGTCGTCGAGCTTCTCCATGATCCGCCAGACGGTCTGCTGGTGGTCGAAGACCGAGCGGCGGGTCGCCTCCGTCGGGTGCGCGGTCATCACGAGCCGCACGTCGAGCTGGGCGAGCGCCTCGGCGACGCGCGAGCGCGGCACCTGGCTGACGGCGCCGACGGTCGCCGCGAGCGACTCGCGCTGCGGGACGCTCGTGTCGGAGTCGTACTCGCGTCGGCGGCGCAGCCGCTCCAGCTCCTCGGCGATGTTCGCGAGCTGCAGCTGCATCGAGCAGGCGCGCACGTACGGCGCCAGGCGCGCGGCGGGCTGGCCGCGCAGGAACGTCAGCAGCTGCTCGCCCTGGGCGTCGTCGCCCTCGCGCAGGGCGGCTGCGCTGTCGCGCAGCCAGAAGAGCCGCTCGCGGAAGGCGCGGCCGTTCTGCTCCTCGAGCACGTCGCCGAGCAGCCGTTCGAGCAGGAGCGTGTCGCGGTCGAGCGGATCGAGCGCTCTCGCGGCGGTGGTGGAGGAGAGGGCGGGCATCTCGTACCCATTGTGGCGATCTCACCCATGGAACAGATGTTCCGCGCGTGAAGGCGGCGGGCCGGGCGTGGCACGGCTCAAGAAACGCTTGCGTCTGCCGACTTCATGGAGCGACGCAGGGACAAAAACTGGTGAGGAGTGCATCGGGGTGAAGGGCTTCCTTGGTATCCGCTGGACCGTCGGCCGCAAGCTCGGACTCGCGTTCGGCCTGATGGTCGCGATCGTCCTGACGATGGGATTGATCTCGTTCAAGAACCTCGCGACGTTCGAGCGCCAGCACGAGCGCGTCGTCGACGCGGCGGCGCCGTCGCTGGACGCCGGCACGCGCGCGCAGGTCGACCGCCTCAACGAGACGTTCTCCTCGACGCTCTCCAGCTCGCGCGTGCTGCTCGTGATCGCCCTCGTCGGCGCGGTCCTGATCGCGATCGCGCTGGCGCTGTGGATCACGCTCGCGCTGCAGATGCGGGTGCGGCGCGTGCTCGCCCGCCTGCACCACCTGCGCGACGACTGCGTCACGAACCTGACCGACGGGCTCTCCGCCGTCGCCGGCGGCGACATGACCGTCGTCGTCGAGCAGACGACGCGGCCGATCGGCAGAGTCTCCAGCGACGAGATCGGCGAGATCCAGGTCGCCGTCAACGAGATCCTCGACAAGACGCTCTCCTCGATCACGGCGTACAACGAGATGCGCGAGGAGCTGCGCGCCGCGCTCGGCGACAGATCGTGCCTGGAGGCGCTCGTGCAGCGGATGGACTCGCTGGAGACCGAGACGCTGAGGGACCTCGAACGCGGCCTCACCGCGATGGCAGACGGCGACCTGACCGCGGCGATAGCGTCGCGGACCGAGCCGCTGCCGCCGGCGGAGCCGGGCGCGACGCGCGGCCGCTTGCCGGAGATCTTCGACGGGATGCTCGGCCGCGCGCAGGCGTCGGTCGGCGCGTACGGCGCGATGCAGGCGAAGGTGACCGGGATGCTGCGCGAGATCGCGGAGAGCAGCGCCAGCGTCTCCGCGGCGTCGCAGCAGATGGCGATGACCTCCGAGGAGGCCGGCCGCGCGATCGGCGAGATCGCGACCACGATCGGCGAGGTCGCCCAGGGCGCCGATCGCCAGGTCAGATCGGTCGCCGAGGCGCGCTCGATGACCGAGGAGGTCGCGTCCGCGTCGAAGCTGAGCGCCCACAACGCGCTGGAGACCGCGAGCGCCGCGCAGCAGGCGCGCGAGGTTGCGGTCGAGGGCGCGGACGCGGTGACGCGCGCGACCGAGGCGATGCGCGCCGTGCGCGCGTCCTCGGGCGAGGCGACGAGCACGATCCGCGCGCTCGGCGAGAAGTCGGGCCAGATCGGCGGGATCGTCGCGACGATCACGGGGATCGCGGAGCAGACGAACCTGTTGGCGTTGAACGCGGCGATCGAGGCTGCGCGTGCCGGCGAGCAGGGCCGCGGCTTCGCGGTCGTGGCGGAGGAGGTCCGCAAGCTCGCCGAGGAGTCGCAGCAGGCCGCCGCGTCGATCGGCGGGCTGATCTCCGAGATCCAGAGCGAGACCGGCCGCGCGGTCGAGGTCGTCGAGACCGGCGCGCGCCAGACCGAGGACGGCGCCGCGACGGTCGAGCAGGCGCGCGCGTCGTTCGAGCGGATCGGCGGCTCGGTCGAGGACATGCACGGCCGCGTCGACCAGATCGCGACCGCGATCGAGCAGATCGCGGCCAGCTCGCTGCGGATGCAGGAGACGATGGTGCAGGTCGCCTCGGTCGCCGAGCAGTCCTCCGCGTCGAGCGAGCAGGTGTCCGCTTCCACAGAGCAGACATCGGCTTCCACCCAGCAGATCGCCTCCTCCGCACAGGCGCTCGCGCGCACCGCCGAGGAGCTGGACGCGCTCGTCAGCCAGTTCACGCTCACCTGAGGCGGCGGTCGCGTCTGTTCGGCCGGTAACCGGCGCGACGCGTCGGGGTGCGAGCGTACGCTGCCGCCCGATGGCGGACGACAGTCCGATCCTGCTCGGCGACGAGGTGCAGAAGGCGCACCCGTCGCTGCGTCTCTTCCTGATGCACCCCGATCTGGGATTGCGGGAGATGGATGACGAGATCGTGGTCGAGCCCGATGCGCGCGAGCTGAGCGTCGGCTGGCTCGCGCTGCCGGTCGCGGAGCAGCGCCTGCGCAAGCGCGACATGCGGCGCGCGCTGCTGGATCTCGCAGCGGCGAGAGAGGACGCCCGTTTCGGGCCGCTGCTCGTCGAGCCCGGCGGGGGCTTCGTGCTCGTCTGGCTCGACCCGTGGAAGCGGGACGCGCTGCAGGGGGAGCTGATGCGCGCGTGGTGGGAGCCGGCGCAGGAGCGGCCGCTGCCGGTCGCGCGCGGGCGCAGGCGGGTGAGCCGCGAGACGCGGGCGCGGATTCATCGCGCTTGGGAGGCGTACGGCTGGAGGGCGACCGCCATCGTGGCGATCGGTGTCTTCACGTGGCTGATGAGCGACACGTGGCACAGCGCGGCGGTCGTGCTCGTCGTCGCGTTGACGATCGCTGCGACGATCGGCGACGCGCTGAAGCTGTGGTACGAGGGCAGCGACGAGTCGTGACGATCGTGTGACTTTCGGGCGAAGGGTGAGCAGGTTCACACCGGAATCGCGGCGGGCGCGCCACAGTGGATCACCAACTCGCTCACCAGCACCCTGAAACGGAGTCCCATGAACACCGCCGCGCACGCAACCGACCGCCTCACCGCCCCGAGCACGCCGCGGCCGCTGGCGCGGCTCCGTGCGCGGCTGGCGCCGAGCACGCTCGACCGCCGCATCGCCGCGGGCGCCGAGCCGTGGACCGACCCGGACCTGGGCGCCCGCGCGGCGCGGCTGACGCGCCGCGGATCGCGTCGCCAGATCGCGAACGGGCTCGAGTCGGCGGTCCTCGACACGCGCGCCGGCGTCAGCCCGAACCCGCTGCGGCTCGTCGCGCCCGTCGCGCGCACGACCGTCAGCGAGGCCGGCGACGACGTGCTGATGCTCGCGCAGCGCCTGCGCGCGCCGGAGCCGGTCCGCCCGCAGGGGATCGCGCTCGCGCGCCTGCTGCTGGTCGACGGGGCCGGCCCGCTCTACTCCGCCGGCGACGCGCTGCCGCTGGTCGCCCGCCGAGCGCTCGCCGCGCTCGACGACGCGCCTGTCGCCGCCTGAGCGACGACTGGGCTGAGGGCCGGCGCGTGCGCGCGCCGGCCCGCGCTGCTTGACGAATCGCACCTGGGCGCGCGTCCGCGCGCTACTCCATCCCGGCGCGCTCGACCGCTGGCTCGCCGCCGGCGCCGGACCCGTCCCGCGACCCCGAGCTGGCCGCCCGCGCGACGTTGCTGCTGCGCCGCACGACGCGACTGCAGATCGCCGAGGGCTTGGCAGCCGCGGTTGCCTCCGCGCACTCCAGATCCCAGGGCCACCCGCTGAGTGCGGTCGTGCCCGTCGCGGGCCCGGCCGTCCGCGCCGCGATCGACGACCTCGTCGCGCTCGCGCTGCGGCTGCGGGCGCCCGAGCCGGTCCGCCCGGCGCGCGGTCGTCCTGGATTGCTGTCGCAGAGCGACCACGATCCAGGACGATGACTGCCGCGCGGCGCCGCCCGTCGCGGCCCGTCGTCGGTCACAGCTTTCGCGCTCGCGCGAGATGCTTGGTGATGATGGAGCTCCACGACGACGCGCTGCTCGCGGCGGCGGCCGGCGGTGACGCGGACGCGTTCGCCGCCTTCTACCGCCGCCACCTCGCCGTCGTCGTCGGCTACATGGTGCGCCGCACGGGCAACCCCGAGGTCGCGGCTGACCTCGCCGCCGAGACGTTCGCCGCCGCGCTGCTGGCCTGCCCGCGCTACCGCCCGGGCGTGACGGCGGCGCGCGCGTGGTTGCTCGCGATCGGCGAGCACAAGCTGCTCGACAGCCGTCGGCGCGGGCGCGTCGAGAGCGCTGCGCGCCGCCGGCTGGCGATGGAGCGGATCGAGCTGACCGACGACGACCTCGACCGCGTCGAGGAGCTGGCCGCACATGACCGCGCCCACCCTCCCGCCGCGCTGCTGGACGCGGTCGAGCACCTCGGCGAGGAGCAGCGCGTGGCAGTTCTCGCGCGCGTCGTGGACGAGCGCGACTACGCGGAGATCGCGGCCGAGCTGCGCTGCTCGGAGGCGGTCGTGCGCAAGCGCGTCAGCCGCGGCCTGGCGCGGCTGCGCACGCAACTGAGAGGAGCGGAGGCATGAGCGCGTTCTTCGACGAGCTGGAACGGGAGCTGCGCAGAGCGACCGTCCGCCGCGCAGCGGCGCAGCGGGCCGCGCGTGTCTCGCTGCTGCGCCGGGCGCCGATCGCGGCGACCGTCGCGGCGGCGCTGCTGATCGCCGTCAGCGCGGCCGCGGGGTTCGTCGCGCTGCGCCCGCAGGGGCCAGACGCGACGACGCCCTCAGGACGTCAGGGGACGCTTCCCGCCGCGACGGTGCCGCGGGACCCTCCGTTGACGAGCGAGCAGCGGGCCGAGCCGGCGTTGCGCGACCTGCTCGCGGCGCTGCGCCGGCCCCAGCACGACGTCGAGCGCGACGGGTATGCGATCGCACGTGCGGGCGCCGTGCTGCCGCGCGCCGCCGACCCGAGCCCGGCCCGGTCCGGCTGGCCCGGCGCGCGTGTGCTGCTGCCGTCGGTTCGACGCGCCGTGGCCAGCTCGCACGGCGCGGTGTGGCTCGTCCCGTTTCGTCCCGGCGCACGTGGACCGGCGGGGGGGAGACCGGCGCCCGGCGACCGCATCGCCGTCGTGCTGGAGGTGCGGCGCCCCGGTCGCTCGAGACCGACCGCGTGGACGACGGGCGTGACGCCGCCGACGCGGGCGCTCGACGAGACAGGGTTCGTCATCGCCGCGAGCGACGGAGCGTCGGCGTCGACCGCCGCGCTGGTCCCGGACGGCGTCCGCTGGGTGCGAGCGCTGTACGCCGACAGCCCGGCGGTGGAGGAGCGCTCGCCCGCGGTCGGCGTGGAGGACAACGTCGCGCTCCTGCCGGGCCGGACACGGGCCGCGGGCCGCGCCGAGTATCCGCGCAAGGTCATCTGGTACGACGGGAACGACCGCGTGATCAAGCGCTTCCGCCCGCATCCGCCGCGTCCGTGAGCCGCCGCGCGACGACGCGCAGCTCGTCGCGCAGCGCGTCCGGTCTGCGCACGACGAGCGGGGCGCCGAGGCCGGCGAGCAGGCGGGCCATGCCGTCGAGCCGTTCGGCGCGGGCACGCAGCAGCACGCCGCCGCCGTCGGGGAGCTGCTCCAGCTCGGCGGTGTGCGGCGGGACCTGGCGGCGGATCTCGGCGAGCGGCGCGTCGAGCACGACCTCGACCTCGTTCGTCCACGGCACGCGCGCGAGCGCGCGGTTGACGTGCTCGACGGCGTCGAAGCCGGGCGGCTTCGGCGCGGCTCTGCGCAGTATCCGCACGGAGCCGATGCGGTCCAGCCGCAGCGTGCGCAGCTCCCCGCGGCCGTGGTCGTGGGCGGAGAGGTACCAGCGTCCGTTGTGGAAGACGACCCCGTACGGGTCCAGCTGGCGCGTCGAGGCCGCGCCGTCGCGCGTCGCGTAGGCGACCTCGACGCGGCGCTCGCGTCCGATCGCGTCGGCGAGCGCGAGCACGGTCTCGGTCTGCGGCGGCGCCGGCGCATGCGGTGCCGGCCGCGTGAAGCCGAGCGCCTGCTCCAGCGCCCGCACGCGCTCGCGCAGCTCGACCGGCAGCACGCGGCGCAGTTTCTGCAGCGCGCTCTCGACCGCCGGGGCGGCGGTCGTCAGGCCGCTGCTCTGCGCGGCGAGCAGCCCCAGCACGACGGCGCTCGCCTCGTCGTCGGTCAGCATCAGCGGCGGCAGCTTGAAGCCGGGGCGCAGCCGGTAACCGCCGCGGCGGCCGCGGTCGGCCTCGACGGGGATCCCCAACTCCTCCAGCTTCGCGATGTAGCGGCGGACAGTGCGGTGGTCGACGCCGAGCCGCTGCGCCAGCTCCGGGCCGGTCACCTGCTGGCGGTCCTGCAGCAGCTCCAGCAGTTCGAGCACGCGCGTCGTCGGACGGGACATACAGAGAAGGAAATCACGAAATGAGGGCAGAAACCGCCCTGATTGGCTTCTAGGGTCTACGACATGCCCGCAGTCAACGACGAAGGAGCGACAACCATGGCCACGATCGTGCTCGTCCCCGGTGCCTGCCTCGGCGCCTGGGCCTGGTCCGAGGTCACCCCGCGGCTCGAGGCGGCCGGTCACGACGTCCACCCGCTGACGCTCACCGGCCTCGGCGGGCAGGAGCGCGACGCCGACGTGAGCGGCGTCGACCTCTCGGTGCACGGGCGTGACGTCGTCGCGCTGCTGGAGCGCGAGGAGCTGCGCGACGTCGTGCTCGTCGGCCACTCGTACTCCGGCGGCGCGATCACGGCTGCGGCGGAGCTGGCGCCGGAGCGGATCGCGCGGCTCGTCTACCTCGACGCGGAGATCCCGCAGGACGGCGTCTCGGCGTTCGCGGGCGCCGGGCCGGAGTTCGAGGGCGCGATCACGTCAGCGGCCGAGGCCGGCGGCGACCCGACGCGCGTGCCGTTCTTCACCGATGCCGAGCTGGAGACGTACTACGGCGAGCACGAGCTGACCGCCGAGCAGATCGCCGCGATCCGCACGCAGGGCGCCGGTCACCCGATCGCCGGCTTCCACGAGGCGCTGGATCTGACGAACGCGGACGCCGCCGCGCTCCCGCGCACGTACGTCACGTGCCTCAGACGCAGCTTCCCGTCGCCAGTCGACGCGGCGACGCCTGGCTGGAGCCATGTGACGCTCGACGCCGGCCACTGGCCGATGTTCTCCCAGCCGGCGGCGACGGCGGAGGTGCTCGACCGGGTCGCGCGCGGATGACAGCCGGGCGGCCGGGCGGCGCACGACGGTCTAGTAGTTGCGCGCACAACAAGATCGGCTACGATGTCGTTTGATTGTGTAGGCAACTACTTGACCGCAGGAGACCCGCGATGGCCACGACCCGCCCGACGCCCGACCTCGGCCTCTTCCTCACGCCGGAGGCGGCGAGCTACCCCGACCTGCTGCGGCAGGTCGACGCGGCCGAGCGCGGCGGGCTCGACCTGATCGGGATCCAGGACCACCCGTACCAGGCGCGCTTCCTCGACACGTTCGCGCTGATCGCCACGCTGCTGGCGAAGACCGAGCGGCTGCGGTTCCTGCCCGACGTCGCGAGCCTCCCGCTGCGGCCGCCGGCGCTGCTCGCCAAGCAGGCCGCGTCGCTCGACGTGATGAGCGGCGGCCGCTTCGAGCTGGGGCTCGGTGCCGGCGCGTTCTGGGAGGGTGTCGCGGCGATGGGCGGGCCGGTGCGCACCCCCGGCGAGTCGGTCGACGCGCTGGCAGAGGCGATCGCGATCGTGCGCGCGGCGTGGAGCGAGCGCTCCGTCCGCTTCCACGGCGATCACTACACCGTCGACGGCTTCCGTCCCGGTCCGCCGCCGGCGCACGAGATCGGCATCTGGATCGGGGCGATCAAGCCGCGGATGCTGCGGCTGACGGGCCGCTTGGCGGACGGCTGGCTGCCGTCGAGCAGCTACGTCCCGCCGAGCGCGGTGCCCGCGATGACGAGTGAGATCGACGCCGCCGCCGAGCGCGCCGGGCGTGACCCCGCGGCGATCCGGCGCGTGTACAACGTCGGCGGCGAGATCGCCGACGGCCCGGTGCGCGGGCTGCTGCAGGGGCCGCCGGAGCACTGGGTGCAGACGCTGAGCGCGTTCGGCGCCGATCTCGGCTTCGACGGCTTCCTCTTCTGGCCGTCCGGCGGCGACACCGTCGAGCAGATCGAGCGCTTCGCGGCCGAGGTGGCGCCGGCGGTCCGCGCGGCGGCGGCCTGAGGCCGGCTGACGCCGCGCTTGAGGTCGCGCCCGGCCCGTGCACGACGGAAGGGCCGCCTTCGTGGTCTTCCTTGCGGTTGACTCGATTGACGACCCTTCTGATGCTCACTATGGACCGGTGCGGCCGGCAGTGCAACGGAGAATGTAAGCATTGTTACAAGGAGTGGGGGCGAGTGTCAGCCGGTGACCGGCGGTGCCGGCCCGCTCGGCTGCCGCGCTCCGACGACCGTCGCGATCGCGCGCGCGACGTTGTCGGCGGGCGTGCGCTCCTGCTCGTCCGCGCGAGCGCCTGCCCGCACGACGAGCCGCCCGCCGCGCGCGGCGGCGAGCGACAGCTCGACGGTCGCGTGACCGCCGGCCGGCAGACGTGCCAGGCGGCACGCGCCGCCGCCGCGGACACTCACGCAGTCGGTGCGCGGGAGCAGCGCGACGCCGCGCACCGGGAGTCCTGCGCGGCGAGCGGAGACGGCGATCCGCACGTCGGTCGCGGAGCTCGGGCCGCGGTTCGCGACGTGGACGCGCACGCGCGCGGGGCCGGGGACGCGCACGCGCTGCCGCACCGGCGCAGCTCGGACGACGAGATCGACCGCGTCGGACATCGCGGTGGCGGCGTTCTCCGCGATCGGAGCAGCGGGGACGCCGGGAGCGCCCGGGACGCCCGGCGTACCGGACGGGCCGTGCGGCGGCTGCGGCGGGGGAGGTGGTCTGCGCGCGACGTTCAGCAGCGTGCAGACGACGACGTCGGCGCCCGCCGGCTCGAACCGCAGGCGCGTCGCGACGTCTGCGGCGATGACCGGGCCGCGGCCGGCGCGCGAGCGGCATGCGATCGCGGTCGCGTAGCCGGCCTGCGTCGTTCCCGTCGCGGCGTGCTCGGAGACGGTCACCGGTCCGGAGCCGACGCGCTCCGGCGGGGCGACGGTGCCGTCGCCGGCTGCGCTCGCGACGAGGCGGCCGTTCACGCGCAGGTCGAAGCGCCCGGGGTCGCCGCCGGGCTCGATCGCGGTGCGCAGGACGACCGCGGGCGCGCGCACGTTCGCGAAGCGGCAGGTCACGTCGCGCTGCCGGTCGAAGCGGAGCGTGGTCTCGGTCCCGACCTCCTGCACGACCGGCTCGCCGGTCGCGTCGTCGAGGCAGCGCACGACGCTGGCGTAGCTCTCCAGCCGCGTCCCGGGCGCGGCTCGCTCGGCGACCGTGATCGCCGCGAACGGGTTGCTGAACGGGCCGGCGGTCGCGCCGTCGCCGACGGCGGTCGCGACCGGCACCCCGCCGAGCAGCAGGTCGAAGCGGCCGTCGTCGCCGGCGGGCAGCAGCCGGTTGGCGAGCATGACGGCGCAGTCGCCGCCGCCGAACGCGACCCCGTCGATGAAGTTGCCCTGGCTCGGGTCGCTCGACGCGCTCGAGACGGCCTCGAAGCCGAGCCGCGTCGTCGTCAGCTCCGGCGGGACGCGGTAGACCCCGACCACCTGCTGCCACTCCGTGTTCGACGTCGTGACGGTCCGTGACGCGTCCGGCGGCCCGCCGGGCGGACCGATCTCGATCCGCATCGTGTCGTCCCCTCTGCGCCCGCGATGGAAGATCCGGTAGACGAACGTCTCACCGGGCGTCGTCGCGACGTCCTGGAACAGCTCGGAGGGCTCGGTGCCGGCCAGCTCGGCGAACTGGTCGCCGTCGGCGGACGGCACCCCGTTGTAGCCTGACTGCCACAGCTCGATGCGGTGGTCGGAGGCGGTCGTGTGCCAGCCCGGGACCTTTTCCTCCGGAAACTGGTAGAAGCCGCCGACGGCCGGCTCCTCGAAGCTGCCGTTGACGGGTCCGCGCGCGGTCGCGCAGACGGCGGCGTCCGCAGCTCCGCTGCCGGCGGCCGCGGCGAGGAGCGCGACCGCAGTCAGCACCACGAGACGCCGCGTCGGCACCCTCATGGCGAGCGGTGTGCCCACGCGCTGGCAGCCTGAACCCATCGCGGCCGAAGCCGGCGCCGCCGGGCCAGAAATGGGGCCGGCCGGGCACAAGGCCCGGCCGGTTACCCCCGGTCATGAATCGCCACTAACTACAAACGTCCCAGGACTTGTGTCTGATGCCTGGGCAACTGGACACTCCCGACCTCCGGGACTGGCCGCCGGCCACGAGGGCCGGCGCGTGGCCCGGACTGAGCCCCGAAGGGCTCCGGCCGAGTGGGCGATCCGCCGGACGACCCACTCTAGCGCGTGCGCTCAGTCGACCTCGGCCGACTCGGCCCAGAGGTTGATCCCCGCCTCGGTCGTGCGGTCCTCGATCTCCTGCAGCTCCTCGTCGGAGAAGGACAGGTTGTCGAGCGCCCCGAGGTTGTCCTCGAGCTGCGCGACGCTGCTGGCGCCGACGAGCGTCGAGGTCACGCGCGGGTCGCGCAGCGTCCAGGCGAGCGCCATCTGCGCCAGCGACTGGCCGCGCCGCTGCGCGATCTCGTTCAGCGCGCGGATGTGCGCGAGCGTTCTCTCGTCCAGCCAGCCGGGGTCGAGCGAGGTTCTTCTCGCCGCGCGCGAGTCGGACGGGATGCCGTCGAGGTAGCGGTCGGTCAGCATCCCCTGCGCCAGCGGCGTGAAGACGATCGAGCCGACGCCGTGCTCGCCGATCACGTCGAGCAGGCCTCTCTCGATCCAGCGGTTCAGCAGCGAGTACGACGGCTGGTGGATCAGCAGCGGCGTGCCGAGGTCGCGCAGGATCCCGATCGCCTCGGCGGTGCGCGGCGAGCCGTAGGAGGAGATCCCGACGTAGAGCGCCTTGCCCTGCTGGACGGCTGTGTGGAGCGCGCCCATCGTCTCCTCCAGCGGCGTGTCCGGGTCGAAGCGGTGGGAGTAGAAGATGTCGACGTAGTCGAGCCCCATCCGCTTCAGCGACTGGTCGAGCGAGGCGAGCAGGTACTTGCGCGAGCCGAACTCGCCGTACGGCCCGGGCCACATGTCCCAGCCGGCCTTCGTCGAGACGATCAGCTCGTCGCGGTAGGGCCGCAGGTCCTCGCGCATGATGTGGCCGAAGTTCGTCTCGGCGGAGCCGTACGGCGGCCCGTAGTTGTTCGCGAGGTCGAAGTGCGTGACGCCGAGGTCGAACGCGCGGCGCAGGATCGCGCGCTGGTTCTCCAGCGGCCGGTCGTCGCCGAAGTTGTGCCAGAGGCCGAGCGAGATCGCCGGCAGCAGCAGGCCGCTGCGCCCGCAGCGGCGGTATTGCATCGTCGTCTCGTAGCGGTCCGCGGCAGCGGTGTAGGAGGAGGCCATGGCGTGATCCTTCCACGGTCAGGGCGCCGTGACGCGTGGCCGCGCCCGATCGCCCAGCAGCAGCCGCACGGCGAACGGCGCGAGCAGCACCATGACGAGCAGCCGCAGGCCCTGCACGGCGACGACGAAGGTCGTGTCGGCGCCCGTGCCGACGGCCGCCGCGAGCACGACGTAGAGGCCGCCCGGCGTCGTCGCGAGGTAGGCGTCGAGCAGCGTCACGTGCGTCGTCGCGTGCAGCACGACCGCGAGCCCGAAGCAGGCGACCACGAGCGCGACGACCGACAGCACGACCGGCACCAGCAGCCGGCCGAGCCGGCGGATCGTCTCGACGGTGAAGCGCAGCCCGACCTGCAGGCCGATCGCGGCGAACGCCGCCTCGCGCAGCAGCGGCGGGACCGCGAAGCTGCCGTCGGGCAGCGCGAGCGTCAGCCCGGCCGCGAGCAGCAGCGGGCCGAGCAGCACGCCGGCCGGCAGCCGCACGAGCCGGCCGGCGGCGGCGCCGGCGAGCGCGATCGCGACCGTCGCGGCCCAGTCGCCGGCGGTGCCGAGGAACGGACCGTCACCGCCGCCGTCGCCGATGCCCGGCGCGCCGTGGTGGCCGGGGAAGAAGAGCGCGACGAGCAGCGGCGTCGCCAGCACGATCAGCAGCACGCGCGCGTACTGCATGAACGCGACGATCCGATCGTCGGCGCCCAGCTCGCGCGCCATCGTGACGATCCCCGAAGCGCCGCCGGCGACCATCCCGAGCGCGGCGGTCGGCTCGTCGACGTCCGTCACGCGCGCCATCACGTGGCCGGCGAGCAGGCACAGCAGCAGCGTCGCGGCGCTCACCAGCGCGACGGGCAGCCACGCGCCCGCGAGCGCGTCGAGCGACTCCGACTGCATGTAGCAGCCGAGCGTCACGCCGGTCAGCGCCTGCGCCGAGCGGAACGTGCCCTCGCCGAGTCTGAAGCGACCGGGCAGCCGCAGCGCGACGGCGAGGCCGACAACGAGCGCGCCGAAGAGCGTGGCGGAGGGAAGGCCGAGCGCGTCGAGCGCCCAGGCCACGAGCAGCGTGGCCGCGCCGAGCGCGAGCCAGGCGGCTGATCGCGGCATCGCGCGACCGAGGCTACCGCGCGCAGATCGGACATCCGCTGAGTACTGGCTACAGTCGACCGAACTGCGGCCGATCTATGGGCATGTCGCGCCAAGTTCATGTCGGGGGAAGGAACTGTTTGTGAAGCTGAATGTCCGGACGAAGCTGCTGAGCGGCTTCCTTGTCGTGATCGCGCTGATGGTCGTGGTCGGCGTCTTCGCGATCAGCCGAATGGGCGGTGTCAACGACACCGTCAAGGACGTCAACACCTCGGTCGTCCCGAGCCTGCAGGCGGTCGGGGCGATCAACGGGGACGTCTTCCGCTACCGCGGTGAGCAGCTCAGCTACATCGTCGACGAGCCGGCCGAGCGCCGCGACGCCGCGCGGTCGTTCGCCGACGCGCAGTCGAAGATCGCGACGCAGATCGGCGTGCTGCGCAGAAGCGTCAGCGGCGGCGAGCGGGCGATGGTCGCGCGCTTCGACGAGGCGTGGGGGAAGTACGTCAGCACGACGCAGGGCTTCACCATGGCGGCTGACAGCGACGACCACGCCGCCGCGCTCGCGGTGGTCCGCGGAGGCGAAGGGGCCGTCGCGTTCGACGACGTCACGACCCAGCTGCTCGCGCTCAACGACCGGCTGCAGAGACGCTCGTTCGCGCAGGTCGCCGACGCCGAGGACACCGTCTCCTCCGGCTCCACCACGATCGTCGTGCTGCTCGCGATCGCCGCTGTGATCGGGATCGCGATCGCGCTGCTGGCGGCGCGCACGATCGTCGGCGGCGTCCGCCAGCTGGTTCGCGCGGCGCGCGGGATCGCGAAGGGCGACGTCAGCCAGCGGGTCGAGATCAGATCGCGCGACGAGATCGGCGAGGCCGGCAGAGCGTTCGGCGAGATGGTCGACTACCTGGAGGAGACGGCCGGCGCCGCGAAGGCGATCGCGGCCGGTGACCTGACGGTCCATGTCGAGCCGAAGTCCGACGAGGACGTGCTGGGCCACGCGTTCGCCGAGATGACCGCGCAGCTGCGCGAGGCACTCGGCGACAGCTCGTCGCTGGAGGCGCTCGTGGAGCGGATGGAGACGCTCAGCGAGCAGGATCTCGCGGCGTTGGAGCACGCGCTCGCCGCGGTCGCCGCCGGTGACCTGACGGTCGCGGCGGTGACGACGACCGAGCCCCTGACCGCGGAGGAGGGAGCGCAGCTCGGCCGCCTCGCGGAGATCTTCAACGAGATGCTGCAGCGGCTGCAGTCCTCGGTGCACGGCTACGACGAGATGCGCGCGAGAGTCGCGGCAATGCTCAAGCAGATCGCGAGCGAGACGCAGGCGGTCGCCGCCGCCTCCCAGCAGATGGCGACGACGTCGGAGGAGACCGGCCGCGCGATCGGTGAGATCGCCTCCGCGGTCGGCGAGGTCGCGGCCGGAGCCGACCGGCAGGTGAAGACCGTCGGCGAGGCGCGGGAGGTCGGCGAGGCCGTCGTGCAGGCGGCGCAGATGTCGAGCGACAACGCCGAGCAGACCGCGCGCGCGGCCGAGCAGGCGCGCACCGTCGCCGAGGAGGGCGCCGAGACGATCGCGCGCGCCACCGAAGGGATGCAGGCGCTCGTCGAGGTCTCCTCGACGACGACCGAGGCGATGCGCGGGCTCGGCGCGAAGTCCGACCAGATCGGCGGCATCGTCGCGACGATCACCGGCATCGCGGAGCAGACGAACCTGCTCGCGCTCAACGCCGCGATCGAGGCGGCGCGGGCCGGCGAGCAGGGCCGCGGCTTCGCGGTCGTCGCCGAGGAGGTCCGCAAGCTGGCGGAGGAGTCGCGCGGAGCCGCCGCGTCGATCTCGGGCCTCGTCGCCGAGATCCAGCGCGACACCGGCGCCGCGGTCGAGGGCGTCGAGGCCGGCGGCGCGCAGATCGAGCAGGGCGTCGCGACGGTGCAGGACGCGCGCGAGGCGTTCCTGCGGATCGGCACCAGCGTCGAGGACATGAACGCGCGCGTCGGCGAGATCGCCGGCGCGGTCGCCGAGATCGTCGAGCGGGCCGGTCAGATGGGCGAGAACATGGCCGAGGTCGTGTCGGTCGCCGAGCAGTCGAGCGCGTCGACCGAGCAGGTGTCCGCCTCGACGCAGCAGACGTCCGCCTCCTCGCAGGAGATCGCCGCCAGCGCCCAGGAGCTGGCGAAGACGGCAGAGGAGCTGGAGCGGCTCGTGGGGCAGTTCACGCTGGAGGCGAGCGAGGCAGATGCGGTCGATCCGGCCGACCTGGAGACCGCGCTGAGCACAACCGATTGAACTCGCGTCCAGCCGCGACTGGACATCTCGGTGGCGCGTTGAAGCTCGGCGCGCAGCGACCGATCACGAGAGGGAGCCGGCCCCGGCAGCGGGGCCGGTCCTGGTCCCACGGAAGGGGTGTTCTCGTGAAACTGAGTGTTCGGACGAAGCTGCTCGGGGCGTTTCTCGCGCTCGTCGCGTTGATGGCCGGCGTCGGTGTCGTCGCGATCCAGCGGCTCGACCACGTCAACGCGATAACGGAGGTCGTCGGCAAGCAGAGCCTCGACGCCCTGCGCGTCGTGCAGACGATCGACGGCCAGCTCAGAACGTACCGAGAGCAGCAGCTGACGACGCTGGAGATTCCCGACCGCGCGGCGCAGCGGGACGTCCTGCTCGCGCTGGAGCAGCTCGAGAACACGATCTCGGTCCTGCTCGAGAACACGCGCGAGCGCGGCGCCGACAGAGAGGAGCGCCGGATCGGCGCCGAGCTCGACGACGCCTGGCAGGCGTACCTCGCCGCGACGAGACCGGCCGCCGCGGCGCTGCTGCGCGGCGACCGCGACGCCGCCTCGGCGGCGCTCACCGGTCCCGCCGCCGGCGACGCGTTCGCCGGCATCGGTTTCGGCACGCAGGCGGCGCTCGACCACCAGCAGGACCTCGCGACGCAGAAGGTGCAGCGCAGCACCGACTCCGTCAGCGAGACGCGCACGCTCGTGATCGTGCTGCTGGCCGGCGTCGCGCTCGTCGCGCTCGCGCTGGCGCTGTGGCTCTCGCGCGCGATCGTCGGCGGCGTCCGCCAGCTGGCGAAGGCGGCGCGCGGGATCGCGACCGGCGACGTCTCGCAGGAGGTCGCGGTCCGCTCGCGCGACGAGCTGGGCGACGCGGCCGAGGCGTTCCGCGCGATGGTCGTCTACCTGGAGGAGGCGGCGAGCGCCGCTCGGCGGATCGCGGCCGGCGACCTCGCGGTCGACGTCGAGCCGAAGTCCGAGCGGGACGCGCTCGGGCACGCGTTCGCCGAGATGAGCGCGCAGCTGCGCGATGCGCTCGGCGACCAGTCGTGCCTGGAGGAGCTGATCGAGCGGATGGAAGCGCTCAGCACGCACGACCTCGCGGACCTGGAGACAGCGCTCGCCGCCGTCGCCCGCGGTGACCTGACGGTCACCGCGCACCCGACGACCGAGCCGCTGCGCGCAGCGGGCGAGGACGCGTCGATCGGGCGCCTCGCGGAGATCTTCAACACGACGCTCGCGCGCACGCGCAGCTCCGTCGAGGGCTACAGCGCGATGCGCGAGAGAGTCGCCGCGATGCTGCGCCAGATCGCGCGCGAGACGCAGTCGGTCTCCGCCGCCTCCCAGCAGATGGCGCAGACCTCCGACGAGGCGGGCCGCGCGGTCGGCGAGATCGCCGCCGGCGTCGGCGAGGTCGCGGCCGGCGCCGAGCGCCAGGTGCGCACCGTCGAGGAGGCGCGCCGGCTCGCCGACGACGTCGTCGCGGCGACGCGCAGCTCGACCGGCGACGCCGAGGAGACCGCCCGCGTCGCGGAGGAGGCGCGCGGCGTCGCGGAGGAGGGCGCGGCGACCGTCGCGCAGGCGACGAGCGCGATGGCGGCGGTGCGCGAGTCCTCCGGCGAGGCGACCGCGGCGATCCGCGCGCTCGGCGAGAAGTCGGGGCAGATCGGCGGGATCGTCGCGACGATCACGGGGATTGCGGAGCAGACGAACCTGTTGGCGTTGAACGCCGCGATCGAGGCGGCGCGCGCGGGCGAGGCCGGCCGCGGCTTCGCGGTCGTCGCCGAGGAGGTCCGCAAGCTGGCGGAGGAGTCGCAGGGCGCGGCGCGCTCGATCGGCGGGCTGATCGCCGAGATCCAGAGCGAGACGGGCCGTGCGGTCGAGGTCGTCGAGAGCGGCGCACGGCAGACCGAGGACGGCGCGGCGACGGTCGAGCAGGCGCGCGCGTCGTTCGAGCGGATCGGCGGCTCGGTCTCCGACATGACCGTGCGGGTCGCGCAGATCGCCACCGCGATCGGCGAGATCTCCGAGCGCGCGGCGCGGATGGAGCGCAACATGGTCGACGTCGTGACCGTCGCCGAGCAATCCTCGGCGACGACCGAGCAGGTGTCGGCCTCGACGCAGCAGACGTCGGCCTCAGGGCAGGAGATCGCGGCGAGCGCGCAGGAGCTGGCGCACACCGTCGACCAGCTCGAGCGGCTCGTCGGTCAGTTCACGCTGGAACCGGCTGGCGCCGGTTCCAGTTGAGAGATCGGCTGGCGCCGATCTCTCGGCTCAGCCGGGCGTAGCCCACGCCTCCGCGAGCCGCACGAGCGTGGCCGCCGCGGCGGCCATCTCGTGCAGCGAGGCCCACTCGCGCACCGAGTGGTACTCGTGACCGCCGGTGAAGAGGTTCGGCGTCGGCAGGCCGCGGGCGCTCAGCAGCGAGCCGTCGGTGCCGCCGCGGATCGGCGTGCGGACCGGCGTCAGCCCCTCCGCGCGCAGCGCCCGCTCGGCCAGCTCGACGACCTCGGGCGTGGCCGCGAGGTGGTCGCGCATGTTCGGGTACTGGGGGCGCACGTCCAGCTCCATCGACGCGCGCGGCTCCTCCGCGACGATCCGCTCGGCGGTGCTGCGCAGCAGCTCGACGTGCTGGGCCAGGAGGTCGTCCTCGAAGTCGCGGACTATGAAGTGGACGGTCGCCTCGCCGGGGCTGGCGGTCACCTCGTGCGGGTGGATGAAGCCTTCCCGCCCCGACGTCGTCTCCGGCGTCAGCGTGTCCGACGGCAGCGCCGCGATCACGCGCGCGGCGAGGCGGGCGGCGTTGACGAGCTTGCCGGTCGCGAAGCCGGGGTGGACCTCGACGCCGTGGATCGTCAGGACCGCCTCGGCGGCAGTGAACGTCTCGTCCTGCAGCTCGCCGAGGTCGGAGCCGTCGACGGTGTACGCGCAGCGCGCGCCGAACCGCTCGATGTCGAAGTCGAGCCCGCCCTCGCCGATCTCCTCGTCGGGCGTGAAGCCGATCCGCAGCGTGGGGCGGGGGAGCTGCGGGTTGGCGGCGAGGTGCGCGACCGCGGCCATGATCTCCGCGACGCCGGCCTTGTCGTCGGCGCCGAGCAGCGTGTCGCCGCTGGACGTGACGAGCGTGTGGCCGCGCGCTCTGCCCAGCTCCGGCATCGCGGCCGGGTCGAGCACCGTGTCGCCGCGCGGGAGCGCGATCGGCGCGCCGTCGTAGTCGCGGTGGACGAGCGGCTCGACGCCCGCGGCCGGGGCATCAGGGCTCGTGTCGACGTGCGCGAGCAGCCCGACGACGGGCGCGTCGGCGACGCTCGCCGCCGGGTCGGCGCCGTTCGCCGGCAGCGTCGCCATCACGTAGCCGTTCGCCGTCAGCTCGGCGTCGGCGAGCCCGAGCGCGCGCAGCTCCTCGACGAGCAGGCGCGAGAGGTCGAGCTGCCCGAGCGTGCTCGGCCGTCTGCCGGTCGCGCGCGAGGACTGCGTGTCGATGCGGACGTAGCGGAGGAAGCGGTCGAGCAGGTCGGGCGCGAGCTGCTCTGCGAGAGATGAGGTGAACGGCGCCATATGAGGGCACCCTACCCCGGGGCACCTACACTCAGCGCTCCATGGCGAAGGCGTTCAAGCACTCCAAGCCGGTCAAGCCGAAGAAGAAGTGCTGCAAGTCCAAGCCGCGCTGCAAGCGCTGCCCCGTCGTGCTCAAGCGCCTCTCCCAGCGCGGCTTCGCCGAACGCCGGGAGGACGGCAAGTACGTGATGATCGACCTCGTCAAGAAGCGCGACATGAAGGACGCGCGGCGGTAGGAGACCGACCGCCGCGCTTCCGCTCAGGGCTGGTCGCGCAGGGCGAAGTAGAGGACGCTCGTGGCGAGCGCGGCGAGCGGCGCGACGAGCACGGTCACGGCCCACGTCACGAGGACGCGCACGACGTCGCCGCCCGCGAAGGCGAGCGCGCCGCCGACGATGCCCGCGCCGATCGTCAGCAGGAAGACGATCACGATCACGCCGAAGACGCCCCAGCCGTTGCCCTTCACGAGTTCCTGGCTGCGGCCCAGCGCCTCGATCACGCCACGCTGCTCCAGCACGACGACGGGCGCGACGACCGCCCAGATCGTCATCAGGAAGAGGCCCGGGATTATCAGGAGGATGAAGCCGATGCCGACGCCGATGCCGACGAGCAGCGACGCGAGGATCAACGTCAGCGCGACCGGCGCGACGCTGGCGAACAGGCTCGACACGGACGCGTCGAGCACGCCGTCGCGCACGTCGTCGACCAGTCTGACGACCATCCCCGTGTAGAAGGTGTGGGCGACGATGCCGATCGCCGAGGCGATCAGGACGAGCAGGCCCTCGTCGAAGACGAGCTCGGAGAGGGCGACGACGGCGAACACGACGAGCGCTGCGGGGATCAGCGCGCCCGCCTGCTGCTTGTAGATCGCGAACGCGCGACCGACGATCTCGGTGGGCTGGATGGTGGTCATACCCTGATTGTCGGTGTGGCGGCGGACAACTGAACCGGGGAACTCCCGCAACGCGTGCGGCGCCGGTGTGCGGCGCCGGCTCGCCCGTCATCATCTCGCCGCATGTCCTCGCGCCACCTCCTGCTCGCGACCGCCGCGGTCGTGCTGCTCGCCCTCGCTTCTGCGCCGCTCACGCAGGCCGCCTCCGCCACGCTCCCGCCGCCCCCGGCCGGCTGGCCCGCGACGCTCCAGCTCGGCCTCGCCGACGGCGCGGGTGGCGCGGCAGCGACGCGCGCGAAGTTCCGCACCGGGCTGCGCTACCAGTACCTCGCGGGCGGCGTGAACACGGGGAGAAGCTGGTCGACCTGGAACCCCGGCGGCGCGTTCGTGTCGAACTACGTGCGCGAGTCGCTGAAGGCGCGCACGACGCCGGTCTTCTCCTATTACATGCTGCGCCACTCGGCGCCCGGCGCGCGCGACCGCGACGAGGCGCGCGCCGACCTGCGCAACCTGCGCGAGCCGGCGACGATGAAGGCGTGGTACGAGGACCTGGCGCTCGCGTTCGCGCGCGCCGGCCGCTTCAAGCCCGCGAAGGTCGTCTTCCAGATCGAGCCCGACCTGTGGGCCTACATCCAGCAGGCGTCGAGGGACGACGACGCCGCGACCGTGCCGGCCGCCGTCGCCTCGACCGGGCTGCCGGCGCTCGCCGGGCTGCCCGATACGGCCGCTGGCTTCGCGCAGGCGATCGTGCGGCTGCGCGACCGCAACGCGCCGAACGTCCAGCTCGCCTACCACCTGAGCGACTGGGGCACGAGAACCGATCTCCACCTCAACCGGCCGAACGGCCGGCAGGTCGACGCGCTCGCGGCGCGCGCTGCCGCCTTCGAGCGCTCGCTCGGCGCGCGCTTCCAGCTGCTGTTCACCGATTGGGCCGACGCCGACGCCGGCTTCGAGCAGAAGATCCGCGGCGACGGCGGCGCCTCGTGGTGGGCGCCGGAGGACTTCCGCCGCGCGACGCGCTTCCTCGCCGGCGTCGTGCGCGGGACCGGCCTGCGCGCGGTCGTCTGGCAGCTGCCGCTCGGCAACACGGTGATGCGCGCGATGGACGACACCTGGGGCCACTTCCGCGACAACCGCGTGCAGACGCTGCTCGACGACTCGCGGCAGCGCGTGCTGAGACAGCTCGCGCGCGCCGGCGTGATCGGGCTGCTGTTCGGCGGCGGGGCGGAAGGGACGACCTGCGCGTGCGACTGGCGCAGAGACGGCGTCACGAACCCGCCGCAGGTGTTCGGCAGAACGCGCGACTCGCTCACCGCCGACGACGATGGCGGCTTCTTCCGCCAGCTCGCGCGCCGCTACGCGCGCGACCCGCTGCCCCTGCCGCGCTGAGGGGCGGCGCGGGGGCGGGGCGGCGCGGTGCGCGTCTCGCTGCCGCGCTGAGACGTGCGGGGTGAGGCGTCGTTCCGCACTAATTCGCCTATTCCGATCGGGATTGGTATGTTGGCGCAATGCCCCGCACCACGACCTGGATCCGCTGGCTCAGCCCGCTCGTGCTGCTCGCGCTCTGGCAGCTCGCCAGCGCGACCGGCGTGCTGCCGGAGAGAACGCTCGCGTCGCCGGTCGAGCTGTCGAAGACGGCGTGGGACCTGCTCGAGAGTGGGCAGCTGACCGAGGCGCTCGGCGTCTCGCTGCGGCGGGCGCTGCTTGGGCTGCTGATCGGCTCCGTCGCGGGCGTCGTGCTCGGCGTCGTCGTCGGGCTCTCGAAGCTCGGCGACGCGATCGTCGACCCGCCGATGCAGGCGATCCGCACGATCCCGCTGTTCGGGCTCGTACCGCTCTTCATCCTCTGGTTCGGGATCGGCGAGACGCCGAAGGTGCTGCTGATCGCGCTCGGCGTCGTGATCCCGCTCTACCTCAACATCGTCGCGGCGCTGCGCAGCATCGACCCTGAGCTGATCGAGGTCGCGCGCTCGCTGCGGCTGACGCGCTGGGAGCGCGCGCGGCACGTGATCGTCCCCGGTGCGCTGCCGGGCACGCTCGTCGGCTTCCGCCAGTCGCTCGGGATCGCCTGGCTGGCGCTGATCGTCGCCGAGCAGATCGCGGCCGGCGCCGGCCTCGGCTACATGATCAACAACGCGCGCGACTTCCTGCGCACGGACGTGATCGTCGTCGGCCTGCTCTGCTACGCCGCGCTCGGCCTGCTGACCGACTCGATCGTGCGCGCGCTGGAGCGGCGCGCGCTGCGCTGGCGCGACTCCGCGGAGCCCTCGCCCAGGGGGCTCGGCTTCCGTCGGAACTCCTCGCCTGGCGGCTCGGACTTCCAGGTGGCGCGATGACGGCAGTCGCCGCCCGCGCGAGCCACCCGACCGTCCGCCTCCGCGGCGCCGGCCGCGCGTTCGGCGACCACCGCGTCCTCACCGGCATCGACCTTGAGATCGCGCCGGGCGAGTTCGTCGCCGTCCTCGGCCGCTCCGGCTGCGGCAAGACGACGCTGCTGCGGCTGCTCGCCGGGCTCGACGACGGCACCACCGGGGAGATCGCCAGCGGCCGCGAGCCGGCCGTCGTCTTCCAGGACCCGCGGCTGCTGCCGTGGCGCAGCGCGCTCCAGAACGTCGCGCTCGGACTGCGCGAGCCGGGCGGCCGCGGCGCCGCGGCGAAGCGCGCGACCGATGCGCTCGCCGAGGTCGGCCTCGCCGGCCGCGAGAAGGCCTGGCCGCGCCAGCTCTCCGGCGGCCAGCGCCAGCGCGTCGCGCTCGCGCGGGCGCTCGTGCGGGAGCCCGACCTGCTGCTGCTCGACGAGCCGTTCAGCGCGCTCGACGCGCTCACGCGCGTCTCCGCGCAGCGGCTCGTGCGCGAGCTGTGGGAGCGCCACCGCCCGGCGGTGCTGCTCGTCACGCACGACGTCGAGGAGGCGCTGCTGCTGGCGGATCGCCTCCTGCTGCTGGAAGGCGGGCGCGTCTCCTACGACGAGCGCTTCGACCTCCCGCGACCCCGCCGTCGCGACCACCCCGAGCTGGTCGCCCGTCGCAGCGAGCTGCTGCGGCGGCTCGGCGTCGACGACGCCGGCGAATAGCCCGTCCACAACCCAGGAGCCAGACCACCATGCCGACCTCGTTCCGCCGTGCAATCTCGATGCTGCTCGTACTCGCGCTGCTGCCGCTCGGCCTGGCGGCGTGCGGTGGTGATGACGACGGCGGCGGCGCGGACACGGCGGCGGCCGCGAGCGGCGACGGTGGCGGCGAGAGCGGCGGCGAGAAGGTCAAGCTGCGCGTCGGCGTGCAGAAGGACGGCATCCGCGCCGTGCTCGGCAAGTCCGGCCAGCTCGACGACCTGCCGTACGAGATCGAGTGGTCGACGTTCCAGGCCGGGCCGCCGCTCGTCGAGGCGGCCGGCGCCGACAAGATCGACATCGCGTGGGTCGGCTGCGCGCCGCCGATCTTCGGCGCCGCCGCCGGCGCGGAGTTCAAGGTGATCGCCGCGGTGCAGGAGCGCGACAGACAGGAGAACCGCCTGCTCGTGCCGAGAGACTCGGAGATCAGAGCGATCGCGGACCTGAAGGGCAAGAAGATCGCCGTTCCGAAGGGAACCTCCGGCCACGCCTTCATCCTCAACGCGCTGCAGAGCGAGGGGCTGAGCACCGACGACGTCGAGTTCGCGTTCCTCGCGCCGCCCGACGCCCTCGCCGCCTACCAGAACGGCGCGGTCGACGCGATCTCGATCTGGGACCCGTTCGCGATCCAGGCGCAGCAGTCGCTCGGCGCGCGCGAGATCGTCGCGGGCGAGCCGCACGAGCGCGGGCTCGGCTTCGAGATCGCCTCCGCGAAGGCGCTGGAGGACCCGGCGAAGGTCGAGGCGATCAGAGACTACGTCAGACGGCTGAGCGCGGCGTGGGAGTGGGCCGGCGAGAACCCCGACGAGTGGGCGGCGGCATGGACCGAGGACACGAGACTGCCGCTGTCGGTGACGAGAGCCGCGGCGCGCAGAAAGGCGTCCGACATCATCCCGCTCGACGACACGATCGTCGCCTCCCAGCAGAGACTCGCCGACCTCTTCACCGAAGAGGGCGAGCTGCCCGGCGAGGTGACGTTCACCGACATCGTCGACACCTCCGTGCTGGGGGAGAGCGGAGGCGCGAGATGAGCGTCGCGCTGCACTGGTTCCTGCCGACGACGGGCGACTCGCGCACCGACCTGTCGAAGGGCAACGCCGTCGGGGCGCGCAAGCACCTCGACTTCAGCGGCGCGAGCGAGCGCACGCCCGACGTCGGCTACATCGGGCAGATCGCGCGCTCAGCCGAGCAGCTCGGCTTCGACGCCGCGCTGACGCCGACGAGCAGTTGGTGCGAGGACGCGTGGGTGCTGACGGCGGCGCTGACGCAGGTGACCGAGCGGCTCAGATTCCTCGTCGCGTTCCGGCCCGGCCTCGTCTCGCCGACGCTCGCCGCGCAGATGGCGGCGACGTTCCAGCGCGTCTCCGGCAACCGCCTGCTGCTCAACGTCGTGACAGGCGGCGACGACGTCGAGCAGCGCCGCTTCGGCGACTTCCTGACGAAGGACGAGCGCTACGAGCGGGCGGGCGAGTACCTCGCCGTCGTGCGCGCGGCGTGGGCGGGCGAGCCGGTCTCGTTCGCCGGCAGATTCGTCGAGGTCGAGGACGCGCACGTGCCCAACCCGCCCGAGCAGGCGCCGGGGATCTACCTCGGCGGCTCCTCCGCGCCCGCGCTCGACGTCGCCGCCAGATACGCCGACGTGTACCTGACCTGGGGCGAGCCTCCGGCGCAGGTGGCGGAGAAGCTCGTGCGTGTGCGCGCGGCGGCCGAGCGCGCCGGCCGCCAGCTGCGCTACGGGATCCGCCTGCACGCGATCGCGCGCGACACGTCCGAGGAGGCATGGGCGGAGGCCGACCGGCTGCTGGCGGGCATCGACGCCGACGCGATCGAGCGGGCGCAGGCGACGCTGCGCTCCTCGCAGTCGGAGGGCCAGGCGCGGATGGTCGCGCTGCACCGCGGCAGAACCGATGCGCTGGAGATCTACCCGAACCTGTGGGCCGGCGTCGGGCTCGTGCGCGGCGGCGCCGGCACCGCCCTCGTCGGCTCCCACGCGGAGGTCGCCGACCGCATCGCCGAGTACCACGAGCTGGGGATCGACGAGTTCATCCTGTCCGGCTATCCGCACCTGGAGGAGGCGTACCGGGTCGGCGAGGGCGTGATCCCCGAGTTGCGGCGGCGGGGGCTGCTGGCGGAAGCCGCGGCGGCGCGCGGCGCCGGCGGCCGCGGTGCCGGCGCGGGCGCCCGCGCCGCGCTCAGCGGCGCACGGTGAGCAGCGTGCGCACGCGCTTCTCCGCGCGCGGGTCGGCGGTCGACTTCTGCAGGTAGGAGCAGACCGTCCAGCGACCGGCCGCCAGGCGCGGGGTGCGGAGGTCGAAGGAGATCCGGCCGCCGACGTTGCCGACCGCGCCGATCCGCCGCTCGCTCTGGTGCGAGGCGTCGGCCTGGCCGCAGGCGACGCGGCCGCGCAGCAGCCGCACGAGCAGCAGCCGTCTGGGGACCTCGGCCTCGCCGCGGAAGCGCAGGCGCACACGCTGTCCGGCGCGCGGTCTGCGCGGCGCGGTCAGCCTCAGCACGTGACGCGGCGGGCGCAGCTTCACCGTCAGCGAGGCGGTCGCGACGGTGTCGATGATGAACTCGGTGTAGGCGCAGATCAGCACGGTGCTCTCGCCGTCGCCGCTGATCGTCACCGGCTGGGTGTAGGAGAACGGGCCGGCAGCGAGGTTCGCGCCCCACTGGACCGTCCAGCCGTCGTCCTCGGAGGCGGCGGGCGCGCAGGTCGGCGTCACGTCCTTGTCCTTCGCCTTGATGACGAGGTCGTAGGTCTGGTCCCGCGGCGGGTTCGTCCCTTCGGCGATGACGGGAAACGGCTTGTCGAGCACCGCGTCGTTCGTGCCGGGTCTGAGCGTCAGCGTCGCGCCGGGGTAGTCGGCGGCGGCGAGCGGCGGGAGCGCGAGAACGGCTGCGAGGGTCAGCACCGGCGCGAGCAGGCGCGCGGCGGCCGGGAGGCTAAGGGGGAGGCGCATGCAGAGCGACCTACCCCGCCGGCCCGGGGGACCGAACGTGTCATGCGGGCGTTCGTGCGGCGCGGCCACCGACCAGCCCGGCGATCAGCGCGTCGAGCGCGTAGCCGAACGCATGCTCGAAGTCGACCGCGGGCGCGTGCCCGTCCAGCTCGTAGGCGACGTGGCCGTTCGTGAGGCCGATCAGCGCGGTCCACGCTTCGAGCGCGGCGGCGGGCGGCAGTCCGGCGGCGCCGAGCGCGTCGAGCGCTGCGTTCGCCGGAGCGCTCAGCGCGGGCGTCGTCGCGCGGGTCGCCTGCACCAGCGGCGCGGCGTTCGGGTGGCGCAGGTAGGCGCGGCGGATCGCGCGCAGCGTGCCGCGGAGCCGTCGCTCCCACGGCGCCTCGGGCGGCGGCAGCGCGATCTCGCGCGCGACGAGGTCGGCGACGCCGTCGAGCAGCGCGCGCTTGTCCGCGACGTGGTTGTAGAGCGCCATCGGCGTGACGCCGAGCGTGTCGGCGACCCGCCGCATGCTGACCGCCTCGGCGCCCTGCGCGTCGACGCAGGCGAGCGCGGCGCGCAGGATCGTGTCGCGGTCGAGCGGCGGGCGCGGGGCGGTGGCGCGCTGGGCAGCGGCTGGCGATCTCGCCGGGGGTGGCTCGGCCGAGGCCCGATTCGCTCCGTCTCTGTCGGGTATACGATGTATATGTACAGTGTAGACCTCAGGAGCGACGATGACACTCGTGCAGGAGCTGAGCGCGATCGAGCGCGAGCTGGCCGCCGGTGACGGCGACACCTACCGCCGCCGGCTGACCGACGACGCGGTCGTGATCGTCCCGGGCATGCGGCTCGACAAGGCCGAGTGCGCCGCCGCGATGGACGACAGTCAAGGCTGGGACGCGGTCGCGTTCGAGCAGGAGCGGGCGGTCGCGCTCGACGCGACGGCCGCGCTGCTGACCTATCGCTTCGACGGCGCCCGCGGCAGCGTCCGCTACACGGCGCTGATGTCGAGCGTCTACGTCAGACGAGAGGGCGCGTGGCTGATGGCGCTCCATCAGCAGACCCCGCTGGAGTAGCGCCGGCGTGCCACTTGACGCCGCCGCCCCGGTTCGGGGACGATGGCGTTTCTGTTCCGAGCGACCGGGGGGTCGAGATGTTCATCAAGAGTGGATTCACGCTGCTGCTCACCGCAGCAGCGCTGGCGGCGGCGACCGCGACGGCGAGCGCCGGCCCGATAGGTGGACCGTACGCCGGCACGGGCAGAGCGACGTTCGTGGGCGCATTGGGCGCGACGACGTGCAACGCCTCGATTCAAGGGTTCACCGACGACAACAGCGTCGACCTAGCCTCGTTCACCGCGTGCACAGGCGTCGGCTCGTTGGCGGCGGCGACCGGCCTCTCGTGGCCGATCACGTGGTCGGGTTCGACGGGGACGATGCCGAGCCAGATATACCTCACGTTCTTCGGGACGCCCTGCCTCTACAGCGGCACGCTGACGGTCGTCCACACGACCACGCCGTCTGCGCTGACCGCAAGCGGGGCGGTGACGCGCACTGGCCCACCGATCTGCCCGGCCACACTCAACGCGAGAATCGCCGTGACGCTCTGACGCTGGGCGCGCCCGCCGCGCTCTGGTACGTGCCGTCGAACGGGACCGCGGAGAACGGCGTCTGCGGCGCCGGGAAGTCGTCGCACGCGGAGCCGATCGCGGACTGCATGTACTCCTGCCAGATCGGCGCGGGGATCGTCGCGCCGAAGACCTCGCCGTAGCCGGGCACCGCGCTCATCGACGTCGTCTCGTCCGGATAGCCGACCCAGACGGCGGTCGACAGCGTCGGCGTGAAGCCGTCGAACCACGCGTCGGTGAAGCTGCTCGTCGTCCCGGTCTTGCCGGCCGCGGGGCAGCCGATCCCCATGCCGGCGGCGGTGCCGTGGTCGAGCACGCCCTTCAGCGCGTCCACGACCTTGGCGGCCTGGCCGTCGGTGAACTCCTGGCGCCGGACCGGCGCGGTGCGGTCGACGCGGCCGTCGGGCAGCTCGACGCTCGCGATCGCGCTGACGCGGTTGCGCCAGCCGCCGTCCGCGATCGTCGCGTACGCGTCCGCCATCTCCAGCGGCGTGACGCCGGTCCGCAGGCCGCCGATCGACTCCGCCGGGAACGCGTCGAGATGCGAGGTGACGCCCATGTCGTACGCCGTCTGGCGCACCGAGTCGGCTCCGAGATCGGCGCCGAGCTGCGCGTAGACGGTGTTGTCGGAGACCGCGATCGCGTCGGCGAGGCTGATCGAGCCGCGGTAGACGCCGTCGTCGGTCTGCACGCTCCAGGTCGGCTCCGTCGGCAGCCAGCCGGCGCCCAGCTCGTGCGAGTCGTAGTAGGTCGTGTCGGGGTCGACCCCGCGCCGCACCGCGTCCATCAGATCGATCGCCTTGAACGTCGAGCCCGGCTGGCGGTGGGCGAAGGCGGCGTAGTCGAACTGCGTCTCGCCATAGGTCGTGGAGGAGACGAGCGCACGGATCGCGCCGTCGCTCGGGTCGACCGAGGCGAGCGCCGCCTGCGGCTGACCCGGCTGGCCGAGGTGGTCGGCGATCGCCTGGCGGCCGAGCGCCTGCAGCCGCGGGTCGATCGTCGTGTGGACTCTCAGCCCGCCGCGCCGCAGCACCGCCGGCTCGTAGCGCGCCCGCAGCTCGCGCGCGACGTAGTCGACGACGTACGGCTCGCTGCGGGCGCCGAAGAAGTCGTTGCGGCGGACGCCGAGCGGCGCACGCCCGGCGCGCGCGGCCTGCGCCTGGGTCAGGTCGCCGCTGCGGACCATCGCCGCCAGCACCTCCGCACGCCGCTCCTTCGCCCTCCGCGGGTGCAGGAACGGGTTGTCGAGCGTCGGCGCCTGCGGCAGACCCGCCAGCAGCGCCGCCTGCGGCAGCGTCAGGTGCTCCGCCGGGCGGTCGAAGAAGACGTGCGCCGCCGCCCCGATCCCGACCGCCGTCTGGCCCCCGACGGTGCCGTACGGGACGTTGTCGAGGTAGTGGTCGAGGATCCATCCCTTCGTGTGCTCGCGGTCGAGCTGGTCGGCGAGCGCCGCCTCGCGGATCTTGCGCTCGAGCGTCCGGTTGGCGCCGCTGCCGGGCAGGTAGAGGTTGCGCACGAGCTGCATCGTCAGCGTCGAGCCGCCTTGCACGGTGCGGTCCGAGACGAGGTTCTGCAGCGCCGCGCGCGCGACCCCGACGTAGTCGATCCCGCCGTGGTGGTAGAAGCGGCGGTCCTCGATCGCGATCGTCGCGCGCTTCGTCGTGGCGGTGACGCCGCGTCCGTCGAGCGGGACGCGCAGCACGTCGCCGGCGATGAACCCGAGCCGGCTGCCGTCGGAGCCGTAGACCGTCGTGACCGCCGGCTGCGGTCGCGGCCGCAGCTGGTCGAGCGTCGGCGCGTCGTCGACGACGTGGACGACCCAGCCGGCGAAGACGGCGGCCGCGGTGCAGGCGCCGGCCAGCAGGACGACCGCGAGCGTCACCACGACGGTGCGGAGCGGACGACCCCTGTGCCGCCTGCGCTGTCGTTCTCGACGGCTCACGAAGCTCCGACCAGTCGCGATCCTGAACGGTTGACGCCGGACTCCCGAGTGTAGGCGGGCCGGCGTTCGCGTCCAGCGCGACACACCGGCTTCCTACCGCGCCGCGCCCGGCATCACCCTGAGCAGGTGATGCCGCCTCACCCCCGGGCCGCAGAGGCTGGAAACCTGGCAATCGCAACCGGGAGGACGTGCCATGAGCACAGCACCGGCAGGAGCGTCGCGCACCAGCGGATGGGTCATGTTCGTCGGCGTCTATCTCGGCGTCGCGGGCATCCTCAACGCGCTGTGGGGGATCGCGGCGCTGGCCGAGAAGTCGAACTTCCACGAGGACAGCCTCATATGGTCGTCGCTGTCGACGTGGGGCTGGGTCGTCCTGATCGTCGGCGCGATCCAGATCGTCGGCGCGCTGCTCGTCGCCTCGCGGCGGGCCGGGGGCGCCGTGATCGCCGGCTTCCTCGCGTTCCTCGGGCTGCTCGTCAACTTCCTCTCGCTCGGCGCCTACCCGGTCTGGTCGGTGATCCTGCTCGCCATCGACGCGCTGATCCTGTGGGCGGTGACGGTGCACGCCGACGAGTTCGTCAGCTGAGCCCCACGATGGCCGACGAGGACCTGTCCGCACTCGCCGCCGCGGCGTACGTCTACGGCTTCCCGCTGGTCTTCGACCTCGAGCAGGTGCAGCGCTTCAGCGAGCGCGGGCTGGGCCAGCTGCGGGCGGCACCGTTCAACACGTTCGCGCACGCTGCGAAGCTGGCGACGCCGCAGGACACGTTCGTCAGCGTCAACAACGACACGCTGTACTCGATCGCCCAGCTCGACCTCAGCGCCGGGGCGCAGCTGCTGCACGTGCCCGACAGCGACGGCCGCTACTACGTGCTGCAGTTCGTCGACGCGTGGACGAACAACTTCGCCTACGTCGGCCGGCGGGGGACCGGCACGGGGGAGGGGACGTTCCTGCTGACGCCGCCCGGCTGGAGCGGCACGGTGCCCGCAGGAGCGCGGCGGATCGCCGTCCCGACCGGCGTCGCGACGATCGTCGGGCGCTGGGCGTGCGAAGGGACCGCCGACGTGCCGGCGGTGCGCGCGCTGCAGCAGCAGCTGACGCTGACCGACGCGAACGGCGATGCGGACGCTGGCAGCGGCGGTGGCGTGCCGACGGCCGGGGAGGGGCTGCCCGAGGCGGTCGCGTTCTTCGAGCGGCTGCGCGTGTGGATGGCGGCGTTCCCGCCGTCGGCGCCCGAGCAGGCGTTGCAGCGCCGCTTCGCGCCGCTCGGGCTGCTCGACGAGCACGCCTCGTTCGGGCACGCGTCGGCGTCGCTGACCGATGTGCTCGCCGCTGGGTACGCGGCAGGGCAGAAGCGGCTGGAGGAGGCGAGCCACGGCGGCCTCTCGGAGCCGGTCAACGGCTGGAGCACGCTCCTGCACATGTTCGACTACAACGCCGACTGGTTCGAGCTGGGGACGCTCGACACGCCCGAGTGGAAGATCGCCGACCGCGAGCGGGCGCACGTGCTGCGAGCCGTCGCGGCGCGCGTCGGGCTGTGGGGCAACCACGCCTACGAGGCGTTCTACGCGCAGGTCTTCGACGACGCCGACGGCGAGCGGCTCGATGGCGGCCGCCGCTATGAGATCCGCTTCGAGACGCTGCCGCCGGTCGACGCGTTCTGGTCGCTGACGATGTACGACACGCCTGACTACTACCTCGTCGCGAACCCGCTCGAGCGCTACTCGATCGGCGACCGCACACGCGGGCTCGTCCGCGCCGCCGACGGCTCGCTGACGCTCGTGCTCCAGCACGAGCAGCCGGACGAGCCCGAGCGGCGGGCGAACTGGCTGCCGACTCCGGCCGGCGGCTTCCGCCCGCTGATGCGGCTCTACCAACCGCGGCCGGAGGTGCTGGAGGGGCGCTACGAGCTGCCGCCGGTCGTGCGGGTCGGCTGAGGCGCGCCGGGCGGTGCCGCCCGGCGCGGCGCGTTACCCCTCCTGCGGCGCGGTGCCGCGCTCGAAGCGCTCGCGGCGGACGTTCGCCTTGCGGCCCTTGATCGTGCTGCCGCGCAGCGCGATCACGACCTCGTCGGCCCTCGCGGCGGGGATCTCGACGAGCGAGAAGCGGTCCGAGATCTCGATCGCGCCGATCTCGCGGCCGGTCAGCTGCGACTCGCCGGTGATCGCGCCGACGAGATCCTGCGGGCGGATGCCGGCGCTGCGACCGGCGCCGACGAACAGCCGCGTCGTCGGCCCGCTCGGCCCGCCGCCGCGAGGGTGTCTGCCGCGGTAGCCGCTCGCGCCGCCGCCGCCGCCCGCGCCGCCCGGCCCGCGCGCGCCGCCGCGGCCGCTCGGACCGCCGCGCTCCTTGAACGGGCGCGGCTGGACGTCGGGGATCTCCTCCTCGTCGTCGGAGCCGCCGCCGCTCGCCTCGTGCGCGAGCTTGACCGCGGCGAGCGCGACCTCCATCACGTCGAACTCGTCGGCGAGCGTCTCGACGACGACGCGGAAGCGGGCGAGGTCGTCGCCGTCCTCAAGCAAGGACTCGTTCAGCGCCGCGCGCGTCATCTCCAGCTTGCGCGCGTGGAGGTCGGCGACGGTCGGGATCTTCTCGATCGCGATCCGCTGCTTGGTGACGCGCTCGATCGTCTTCAGGTAGCGGTGCTCGCGCGGCTCGGCGAGCGTGATCGCCGCGCCCTCGCGCCCCGCGCGCCCGACGCGCCCGATGCGGTGGACGTACGACTCCGGCGAGGACGGCACGTCGTAGTTGACGACGTGCGTCAGCTGCTCGACGTCGAGGCCGCGGGCGGCGACGTCGGTCGCGACGAGCAGGTCGGCGGTGCCGTTGCGCAGGCGCGCCATCACGCGGTCGCGCTGCTCCTGCGTCATGCCGCCGTGCAGCGCCTCGGCGCGGTAGCCGCGGCCGTTCAGCGTCTCGGTCAGCTGGTCGACCTCGTCGCGCGTGCGGCAGAAGACGATCGCCGCCGTCGGCGACTCGACGTCGAGCACGCGGCCGAGCGCGGCCGGCTTGTGCGCGCGGGCGACGACGTAGGCGCTCTGGCGCACCAGCGGCGTGTCGCCGGCGCTCGTCTCGCGCGCGATCTCGATCCGCACCGGGTCGCTCAGGTGCGCTCTCGCGATGCGGTCGATGCGCGGCGGCATCGTCGCGGAGAAGAGGACCGTCTGGCGGCCGCCGTCGGGCGTCTCGGCGAGGATCGACTCGATGTCCTCGGCGAAGCCCATGTCGAGCATCTCGTCGGCCTCGTCGAGCACGACGATTCTCAGCTCGTCGAGCCGCAGCGTGTTGCGCGAGATGTGGTCGAGCACGCGCCCGGGCGTGCCGACGACGACGTCGACGCCGCGCTTGAGCGCGTTCAGCTGGCGGCCGATCGGCTGGCCGCCGTAGATCGGCAGCACCCGCGCGCCGAGCGACCTGCCGTAGCGATGGAGCGCCTCGGAGACCTGGACCGCCAGCTCGCGCGTCGGCACGAGCACGAGCGCGAGCGGCCCGATCGCCGAGCGTCCGGGCTCCATCCGCTGCAGGATCGGCAGCGCGAACGCCGCCGTCTTGCCGGTGCCGGTCGCCGCCTGGCCGAGCAGGTCGCGGCCTTCCAGCAGCGGCGGGATCGCCTCGCGCTGGATCGGCGTCGGCTCCTCGTAGCCGAGGCCGGTGAGCGCGTCGAGCAGCTCGCGGCGGAGGGCGAGATCGGCGAAGGTCGTCGTGTCGGAGGCGTCGTCGGAGGGCGCGGGGGAGACGGTCATTGCAGCCATTGTCGCTGGTTGCGCGCTGCGCACGCGGGCCGGTGGCGCCGGACGGCGCACCGAAACGCGGCTTGTTGGCGCCCGGCCGCGAGCACCGTGCGAGTAGTGTCGGCGGACCACCAGGCCCTTCCGCGAGTCATAGGAGGAAGGTGGAATGAGTCATCGCCCGAACCTCGCCCAGCGCGCAGGGCGTTGGAGCGCCGAGCACCGGCGCATCGCGATCGGCGGCTGGATCGCACTCGTGATCGTGAGCCTCTTCATCGGCAGCGCGGTCGGCACACAGCACCTCGCCAGCGAGGATCTCGGCAACGGCGAGTCGCGCCAGGCCGATCAGATGCTCGCCGACGCCGGCTTCGACGACCTCGCGCCGGAGACCGTCCTGATCCAGTCCCGCGACGGCGACCTGACGATCGCCGACCCCGCCTTCAGAGCCGGCGTGAGCGACGTCGTCGTGACGCTGCGCAGATTCCCGACCGTCACGAACGTCGAGTCGCCGCTGTCGCCCGCACACGCGCAGCTCGTCTCCAGAGATGGCGGGTCCGCGCTCGTCTCGTTCGACATCAGAGGCGACGAGGACGCCGCCGAGGACCGCGTCGGGCCGATCCTCGACGCCGTCGCGCAGGTCGACCAGCGCCATCCGCGGCTGCGGATCGAGGAGTTCGGCGACGCGAGCGCCAACAAGGCGCTGACAAAGGCGTTCGAGGACGACTTCCGCAAGGCCGAGTTCCTCTCGCTGCCGATCACGCTGGCGATCCTCGTGCTCGCCTTCGGCGCGCTCGTCGCCGCCGGCCTGCCGCTGCTGCTCGGGCTCTCGGCGGTCGCGATCACGCTCGGGCTGCTTGCGCCCGTGAGCCAGCTGTCCGGGGTCGACGAGGCGATCTCGTCGGTGATCCTGCTCGTCGGTCTCGCGGTCGGGGTCGACTACTGCCTCTTCTACATCCGCCGCGAGCGCGACGAACGCCGGCTGGGGCGGGGGAAGGAGGCGGCGCTCGACCTCGCGGCCGCCACGTCGGGCCGGGCGGTGCTCGTCTCCGGCTTCACGGTGATGGTCGCGATGGCGGGGATGTACATCACCGGCAACGCGACGTTCCAGTCGTTCGCGACCGGCACGATCATGGTCGTCGCGATCGCCGTGATCGGCTCGCTGACGGTCCTGCCGGCGATGCTGTCGCTGCTCGGCGACCGGATCGACAAGGGCCGCGTCCCGCTGGTCGGGCGGCTGCACAAGCCCGGCTCGGAGACCGGCTTCTGGGCGACGATCGTCGGCGCCGTGCTGCGCCATCCGCTGCCGTCGGTCCTGCTCTCCGGCGGCCTGCTCGTCGTGCTCGCGCTGCCGGCGCTCGGCCTGCACACGGTCAACTCGGGGGTCCAGGGGCTGCCGCGCGACCTGCCGGTGATGCAGACCTACGACCGCATCCAGGCGGCGTTCCCCGGCGAGCCGACGGCCGCCACGATCGCGCTCAGCGCGCCGGACGCGACCGCTCCGCAGACCGCGGCAGCGATCGCGCAGCTGCGCAGACAAGCGCTCGCGACGGGCTTGATGCAGGATCCTGTCACCGTCACGGTGAGTCCCGACAGAACGGTGACGAAGATCGACGTCCCGCTCACCGGCACCGGCACCGACGACGCGTCCGACAGCGCGCTGCTTGCGCTGCGCGACGAGATCGTGCCCGCGACGGTCGGGAGACTGCCGTCGGCGGAGGCGCCGGTGACCGGGCTCACCGCGAACTCCTACGACTTCAACCAGCTGATGAAGTCGCGCGCGCCGTGGGTCTTCGTCTTCGTCTTGTCACTTGCGTTCGTGCTGCTGATGGTGACGTTCCGCTCGATCGTGATCCCGGCGAAGGCGATCGTGCTGAACCTGCTGTCGGTCGGCGCGGCGTACGGGATCCTCGTGTGGATCTTCCAGGACGGTCACCTCGAGTCGCTGATCGGCTTCACGTCGATCGGCGGCATCACCTCGTGGCTGCCGCTGTTCCTGTTCGTGATCCTGTTCGGCCTCTCGATGGACTACCACGTGTTCATCCTCAGCCGCGTCCGCGAGGGCTACGACCGCGGGATGCCGACGGAGGAGGCCGTCTCGCACGGGATCCGCGCGACGGCCGGCGTCGTCACGAGCGCCGCGGCGGTGATGGTCGGCGTCTTCGCGATCTTCGCCACGCTCAGCTCGATCGACTTCAAGATGATGGGCATCGGGCTGTCGGTCGCGGTGCTGCTCGACGCGACGATCGTGCGCGCGGTGCTGCTGCCCGCGACGATGAAGCTGCTCGGCGACTGGAACTGGTACCTGCCGCGGTGGCTGGAGTGGCTGCCGCGGGTCGCGGTCGAGACCGAGCGCGTCGAGCATCCCGAGGGCGCCGTGCTGGCGATCGACGTCGAGCGCGAGGACGGGCGCACGTCGCTCCAGCTCAGCGGCGAGCTCGACCTCCAGACGACGCCGCAGTTCCGCGACCGGCTCGCGGACGTCGAGCCGCAGGACGGGACGCTCGTCGTCGACCTGCGGCGGCTGACGTTCATCGATTCGAGCGGGATCGGCGAGCTGGTCGGCGCGCACCAGCGGGCGCGCCGCGCGCATCGCCGGATCGTGCTGGTGCGGACGGACGGGACGGCGATCGACCGCACGCTCCACCTGACGGCGGTCGACAAGCTGTTCGAGACGGTGTCGGACCCGCCCGAGCTGGCCGGTCGCAGCTGAGAGCGGCTAGCGGTCGCGCTCGTCGTCGCCGAACGCGGCGGCGACGAGCGCGTCGAGCGGGATCCCGAGGCCGGTCGCCAGGCGCGTCTGCGTCAGCAGCGTCGGGTTGACCTCGCCGCGTTCGATGTTGCCGATGTAGACCGGGCTGAGGCCGGAGGCGACGCCGACGGCGTCGCGCGTGAGGCCGCGCTCCTCGCGCAGGCGCCGGGCGGCGAGCCCGAAGCGCTCCAGCAGCGGGTTGCGGTGGGGACTGTCGAGACGCCGTCGATCGAGCGTGCGCGTGCCCATTTGAGGGACGGTATACCCAGCTCGCCGGAACGTGCTTGGCGCGAACGCAGTTATGGAGCTTCGGTGCTCCTCGCCACAACCGGAAAGCGGTGAAAGACCTGTCGTTTCGTGCGGCCGGCGAGCGGCAACGCGTCCGCTTTGCGGGGAGCCGCATCAAGGTCCCGCGAACCCGGTCGATCAGCCGGGCCAGCACGACGCCGCGGTGGCACGCCGCGTGGTGGCACGGACACGCCGAAGGAGATCCCGTCATGAAGTTCAAGCAGCTCACCGTCACGCTGATCGCGGGGGCGACGTTCCTCGTCCTCGCGCTGTTGCTCGTGCTCGGCGTCGTCCTCACTCGAGGCGCCTCGTCGGACGTGCGCGACGCGAACGAGGCGCGCGCCGTCCAGGAGCAGCTCGCCGACGACCTCGCCGGCGCCTCTGCACTGCTGACCGACGAGGTGCGCGCGTTCGCCGTCTCGACCGACCGCAGACACCTCGACGCCTACTGGAGAGAGGTCGAGCAGACGAGAACGCGCGAGCGCGCCATCACGCGCATGAGAGCGCTGGGCGTCCCCGCCTCCGAGCTGGAGCTGCTGGAGCGCGCCGCGTCGCTCTCCAACGGGCTCGTCGAGACCGAGACGCGCGCGATGCGGCTGACGCTCGACGGCCTCGGCGTCGCGCCCGGCGAGATGCCGGCACCGGTCGCCGCGTTCACGCTCGCGCCCGCCGACGTGCAGCTGGACAGAGCGGCGCGGCTGGAGCGCGCCCGCGAGCTGCTGTTCGACGCCGAGTACTTCGCGACGAAGGAGAGAATCGGCGCGCCGATCGACGAGTTCCAGCAGCAGATGGACGCGCGGCTGCAGGACGCGATAGACGACGCGCAGACGGCGCAGTCGCGGGCGCTGTGGCTGATGAACGTCCTCGCGGTGCTGTTCCCGGTCGGCCTCGGGCTGACGCTGTGGTTCTTCCACACGCGCGTCGGCGTGCCGATCGCGCGCTACGGCGACGCGCTGCGCGAGCGCGATCCCGACGACGAGGGGTTTGCGCTGACGCCCGCGGGGACGGTCGAGCTGCACGAGCTGGCGGGTGCGTTCAACGCGCAGTTCGCCGAGAACCAGGAGGCGCTGCGGCGCAACCGCGAGGCGATCGCGGAGAACGAGGAGCAGTTGGAGCGCAACGAGCTGCAGCGGCAGGAGAACGAGGCGCAGCTGGAGCGCAACGCCGCGCTGATGCAGGAGCTGCGGACCGTCGTGGGCGAGGTGACCGAGGGTGCGAGCACCGTCAGCGCTGCCTCGCAGCAGGTCGCGCAGACTTCTGACGAGGCCGGTCGCGCGGTCGGTGAGATCGCCGGCGCGGTCGGGGAGATCGCCGTCGGCGCTGAGCGCCAGGTGCGGCAAGTCGAGGCCGTCAAGCAGCTCGTCGCGGAGGCGGCGGAGTCGGCGCGCGTCGGCGCGGCGCAGGCGCACGAGACCGCGAGCGCGACCGGCCGCGCGAGAGAGGCGGCGCGCGACGGCGTCGAGGCGGCCGCGGAGGCGACCGCCGCGATGGAGGACGTCAGCGAGGTCTCCGGCTCGGTCGGCAGCGCGATCGGCGCGCTCGCCGGCAAGTCGAAGGAGATCGGCTCGATCGTCGCGACGATCACGGGGATCGCGGAGCAGACGAACCTGTTGGCGTTGAACGCGGCGATCGAGGCTGCGCGTGCCGGTGAGCAGGGCCGCGGCTTCGCGGTCGTCGCCGAGGAGGTCCGCAAGCTGGCGGAGGAGTCGCAGCGGGCGGCGTCGTCGATCGCGGTGCTGGTCGAGCAGATCCAGGGCGAGACGAGCAACGTCGTCGGCGTCGTCGAGCGCGGCGCGCAGCTGACGCAGGACAGCGTCGCGACCGTCTCACGCACGCACGAGGCGTTCGCGCGGATCGAGCAGGCGGTCGAGGACATGAGCACGCGCGTCGCGCAGATCGCCGCCGAGGTCGCGCAGGTCTCGGCGAAGACCGAGCGGACGCAGGAGGAGATCGCCGGCGTCGCCGCCGTCGCCGAGCAGTCGTCGGCCTCCGCGCAGCAGATCTCCGCCTCGACCGAGGAGACGAGCGCCTCGACCGAGGAGATCAGCGCCTCCGCGCAGGAGCTGGCGCGCGTGGCGGTCGGCCTGGAGGCGCTCGTCAGACGGATCGACGTCGGCGCGGCGGCGTAGGCGCGGCCGGCAAGGCGCGGCGGGCAAGCGTCCTGGGTTGGTGTCGCTATGCGACACGAATCCAGGACGACCCCGGGTGGCTAAGGGCTCGCGCCGCCGTCGTGCTCGGTTTCGAGCAGTCGCGGCTCGTCGACGGTCGTCGGCCACTCGCCGTCAGCGGAGGCGGCGGCGCTCATCAGCGGCCAGGCGTCCGGCGCGTGCCGGGTCAGCTGGCGCTCGAAGCGGATTCGCCAGCCGCCGTCCGTCGTCTCCTCCAGCGCGCCCTCGTCGAGCCCGAAGCGGCGGACGAACGCCTCATGCGCGGCGGACATCTCCGGTGGCTGGGCGGGCGGGTCGATGCCGTCGAGCAGGCCGTCGAGCGCGTCGAGGCAGGCGTCCCAGCCGGCCGCGAAGCTGGCGGCGCCGGCGCGGTCGTCGAACGTGTGCGTGAAGACGAGCAGGCAGCCGGCATCGCCGTCGGGCGCCAGCTCGAAGCGGAGCAGCTCGCCCTCCCAGTCGAACGCGAAGACGCGCGGCGGGTCGACCTCGGCGATCGTGCCGGCGCTGCCGAAGCCGTCGCCGACGAAGCGGATCTCGGCGCCGGCGCGCAGCTCGTCCAGCTCGACGGGGGAGGGGAACCAGGCGCTCAGCTCGGCCGGCTCGGTGACGGCGCGCCAGACCTTCTCGGGCGGGTGCGCGACGCGGCGCTCGACGCGCAGGACGTTGCGTCCGCCGCTGCGGACCAGGGTCTCGTTCACGGTTCGTCCTCCATCGAGTCGAGGTGCTGCTCGAGTGCGTCGAGGTGCTCGGACCAGAGGCGGCGGTACGGCGTCAGCCACGCGTCGACCTCGGCCAGCGGCGCCGGGCTCAGCTCGTACCAGCGCCGCTGCGCGTCCTGGCGCACCTGGACGAAGCCCGCCTCCCGGAGCACCCGCAGGTGCTTCGACGTGCCCGGCTGGCTGAGCCCGAGCTGTTCGGTCAGGTCGCCGACGAGCCGCGGTCGCTCCAGCAGCAGGTCGAGGATCCGCCGCCGCGTCGGCTCCGCCAGCACGTCGAATGGGGAGGTGGCCATGGCCCGAATATAACGATTCGGGAATATACGCGCAAGGGGATGTTCGGGTGCGGCTACCTCGGAGTGCGGGTGCGCAGGGTCGGGAGGCCGGGGGCGGTGAGGGTCACGGTGCTGCGGGGTCTCGCCGTGCGGCGCGTGGCGCGGACCGCGAACGAGAGCGTCCGACGCGAGCCGGGGCGCAGCTCCGGAAGCGTCCAGCACAGCCGCGCGCCGCGCGCGCGTCTGCCGCCGCCGTCGGCGAGCAGGCGCGTCCCGCGCGGGAGCGTCGCGCATGCGAGCGCTCCGCGGACGGCGGTCGTGCCGGTGTTCGCGACCGTCAGGCGGTAGCGGATCGCCTGGCCGGCGCGGGCGCTCGTGCGGCTCGTGCGCGCCGTCAGCGCGAGCGCGGCACGCGCGCTCGGGCTCGCGCCCGGGCCGGACGGCCCGTCCGTGTCCGGCTGCCCTCCAGGACCGCTGCCGGACTGGCGGATCGTCACGCGCCGCGTCGCGGCGGGGCCGCTGACGCCGTCGAGCGTCTGCACGAGAGAGAGCGTGCGCTCGCCCGCGGCGAGCGCGGAGGTCGTCGTCAGCGACCAGGCGCCGTCGTCGCCGGCGACGGTGCTGCCGCGCGTGCGGCCGCCCGCGTCGCGCAGCGTGACGGTCGCGCCGGGGAGCGCACTGCCGGCGACCGCGAAGACCGGGTCGACGAGCGCGCCGGGGGCCGGCGCGGTCACGGCCGGCGCGCCGACGCCGGTCAGCGCGAACGCGGCCGATGCGCTGCCGGCGACCGCGTCGACGGACTGCACGGCGGTCAGCGGATGCCGGCCGGCGGCGACCTCGACGGCGGCGCTCCACGCGCCGTCGCCCGCGGCGGTCGCCTCCGCGACGGTCGCTCCCGCGGCATCGCGCAGCTCGACGGTCGCGCCGGCGACCGCGCTGCCGCCGACCGTCGCCTCCGCGTCGGCGACAACGGTCCGCGCGCCGTGCGTCAGCTCCGGAGCGCCCGGCCGCACTGCGACCTGGACGATCGCGCTGCGCGGGCTCGGCTGGCCCGCGACGAGCTGGCCGACGCGGATCCGCCGTCTGCCGGGCGCGAGTGCGGCGGTGAAGTCGAACGCGCCGCTCGCGTCGGCGGTCCCGCCGCCGACCGCGTCCTGAACGCCGCTGAGGAAGACGTTGACGCCGGCGTTCGGCAGCGCGGTGCCGGTGAACCGCACGTGGCCGGCGTCGTCGGCGCTCTCGCCGGTCGCCGGTCTCGCCAGACTCGGCACCGGCGGGCGCACGACGACGGCGTGGTCGGTCTCCGCCGAGACGCCGCCGTAGCTGACGCGGACGGTGATCGTTCTCGCGCCGGCGCCGAGCGGCACGGTCGTCGTCGTGCTCCACAGCGTCAGCGAGACCGCCGTCGTCGTCGCGAGCACGCGGTCGTCCTCGTCGAGGATCGTGATCGTCGCGTCGGGCACGGCGTCGCCGCCGCTGATCGCGAACGTCTGGTCGACGACGGAGTCCGCCGCGGGCGTCGACAGGCTCGGCGGGCTGACGCCGATGACGTGCTGCTCCGGCGCCGCATCGCTGACCTCTCCGTTCAGCTCCTGCGTGACGGTGAGGTAGTTGTCCCAGTAGTCGATCGTCACCGGCGTGTTCCAGTTGCCGTTCGCGTCGGCCTGCGTCGTCGCGGCGACGGTGCTGTTGCGCGTGAGCGTGATGTTCGCGTTCGGCTCGGCCGTCCCGCTCGCGGTCACCTGCGAGCCGGTCGCGGCGGCGGCGGGCAGCGTGCCGAACGCCGGCGGCGCGGGGAGGACCGTGAACCAGACGGTCGTCGCGTCGCTCGTCAGTCCTCCGACCTCCTGCGTGACCGCGACGCTGTGCGAGCCGGGGGCGAGGTCGACGGTGAAGTCGAATGCGCCGTTCTGGTCGGCGGTCCCGGAGCCGTGCACGATCGGGAGCACGGGGTTGCTGACGTCGACTCTCGCGCCGGGCTCGGCGGTGCCGCTGAAGCGGACCGGCCCGGCGACGACGCCGCTGGAGACGGGCGTGGCGACGGTCGGTGGGTCGGGGGCGACGGGCGTCCCACCGTCGGCGACGGTGATCGCACGCGTCCGCGCCGGGCCGACGACGCCCTCGCGCGTGACCGTCACCGAGAGCGTGTGCGGGCCCGCGGGGAGCGCGACGGTCGTCGTGAGCGACCAGTTCCAGTCGCCGGAGGCGTTGCTGCCGAGCAGGGCGCCGTTCTCGTCGCGGACCTCGACCGTCGCACCCGGATGGTTGTGGTCGCCGACGACCGTGAAGGTGGTGCCGACGGTTGCGTTCGCGGCCGGCGTGAACACGCGAGGGGTGGCCAGGTTCGCGACGTAGACCGCGGAGGAGGGGGCGCTCGTCTCACCGCTCACGGTCTGGACGGCGGAGACGTAGTTGTCGCCGTCCTCCGCGCTGACCGTCGCGCTCCAGGCGCCGTTGCTGTCGGCATACGTGCCGGTCCGCGCGGTGTTGTTGACGAACACGGCGATCGGGGCGTCTGCGACGGCGGTGCCGGAGACGGCGATCGTCCCGCCGCCGGTGATCGTCGTCGGGGAGTCGACCTGGATCGTCGGCGGGTCGGGCGGCGCGGCGTGCGCCGCCGGTGCCGCGAGCCCTATCGCGAACAGGCTCGCCAGCACGACCGCGATCGCGATCAGCTTCACGTTCCATGACCGAATCGGTCCGAGCACCACGTTCCGTCCTTCTCCGAGCAGGGTCAGCACAAGCCCTCCATTCGGGGGCAGGCGGCCGCCGAGCGCAACGCGTAGCGCTACTGATCCCGACCCTGAACCGGCGGTGGCTGCGGTTTGACAGCGATGCACCGCGAGCGGGAGGATCGGGCGCGATGCGTCTCCTCGTCACCGGCGCGAGCGGCTTCGTCGGCTCCGTCGTCTGCGCCGAGCTGCTGCGGCGCGGGCACGACGTCGTTGCGAACCACGTCTACGGGCCGGGCGGCTGGTACGCCGCGGAGATCGTCGGGCGACTGCGCCAGCCGGGCCGCTTCGCCGTCGTCGGACCCGTCGAGGCGGTACGCCCACACCAATGAACCGGTTTTACGTGAGGTAATTTGGGTCCCCATAGGGGCCTCAAACTGCCCCACGTAAAACCGGTGCAAGAAACGGTGTGGCGATTTGCCGGGTCTACCCGCAGGCCGCGCCGGCCGGCGTCTTCTGGACGTCGCCCGGGTAGAGCATGCGGCCGAGGCTGGCGACCGCCACCTGCCACTGGGAGCCGCGCCGCAGGACGCCGACCTCGAGCCCGCCCGGAGCGCTGACGACGCCTTCGAGCCAGCGGTTGCCCTGTCTCGCTCTCGCGTCCTCGACGGTCCAGCGGCTGCCTCTGGAGACGCCGACGCTGCCGCTCCCGGTTCGCAGCTCGTATCTGCCGTTGGCGCAGAACAGCCAGTCGACGGCCTCGTCGTCGCCGCGGGTGCCCACGAGCCGTGTGTTCTTGAGCTGCGTGAAGAGCGCTCTGTTCGCGGCGTTCTGTGCTCTGCATCGCTTCTGGGCGCTGCCGCTGAGTCTGGTGCATCTGAGGACCTGCGGTGCGGCGCCGGCGGCACCGGCTGACGGTGCGACGGCGAGCGGCGTCGCCGCGGCCAGGAGGGTGACGGCGCCGACGGTCGCGAGGCGGCGCGCTGCGGCGTGGAAGGGCGAAGGCGTGCTCATGATCGTCGCACCTTATCTCGGTGTCGCTCCGCACGCCGCGCTGTCAACCGAGGTTGACAGCGCGGGCATCTGTCAACTATTTTTGACAGATGCCTGACCCGTACCGCATCCCACCGCCCGAGCACGTCGACGACGCGTTCGCCGCCGTCGTCGCGCTGCGCCGCCTGGCCGACCGGCTCGAACGCGCGACGGTCGCACGCGCGCTCGCGGATGGCTGGACGTGGGAGCGGATCGCGCAGGCGCTCGGCGTATCGCGGCAGGCCGCCCACAAGCGCCACGCCAGACACACCCCGCCGTTCAGATCGAGGAGACCGTCGTGAAGCTGAAGAACCCGCTCAAGGACATGCGCACGATCCGCGCGCTGCTCGAGGGTGCCGAGCGCGAGGCGCAGGCTGAGGGTGAGGACCGCGCCGGCGCCGAGCACCTGCTGCTCTCCGCGCTCGCGCTGCCCGATGGCACCGCGCGCCAGGCGTTCGAGCGCGCCGGGAGCGACCCCGACGCGCTGCGCCAGGCGATCGCCGCCGTCCACGCCGACGCGCTCCGAGGGATCGGAATCGAGCCGCCCGACGAGCAGACGCTGCCGGTCGCGTCGCGCCCGGACGCGAGCGGCCCGATGCGCACCGGCGCGACCTGCCAGGCCGCGTTCCAGCGCGCGAGCGAGCTGTCGAGACCGGGACACCTGCTCGGCGCCCACGTCGTGCTCGCCGCGACCGAGCTGACCGAGGGCGTGACCCCGCGCGCCCTGCGCGCCGCCGGCGTCGACCGCGACGCACTCGCAGCGGCCGCGCAAGCGACGCTCGACGCCTGAGCACGACGCCACCCTGATCCCGATCCTGATCCCGGACCCAGCGGCGCGGTGAGCGACGCGCCGTCCAACACAGGACGCAGCGGATCGACGCGCTCGTGCTCGCACCGCGCTGCGTGCGCGCCGGCCGGCTGCCGAGACGGATCGCGGTGCGCTTCCAGCTCGCCGCGGCGGGCGACGTGCGGCTCGTGCTCGAACGCCGCCGTGGCGACGGGGCGCCGAGGCGCTGCCCACGGACGACCGCGGGCAGTCGCCCGCACGGGAGCTTCTCCGTCGTCGATCGCCGCAGCGTGCCCGGCCGCGCGGGCGCGAACGCCGTCACGCTCCTGCGGGCGGTGCGCGCCCGCCTGCGCCCGGGCACGTACCTGCTGACCGTCACCGCCGGGACCGCGACCGCCCGCAGCGTCCCGACGGTCCTGAAGCGCTAGTGAGCGTCAGGGGTCAGAGCGCGCGGATCGCCCGGGCCGGGACGCCGGCGACCAGCGTGCGCGGTGGGACGCTCTTCGTGACGACGGCGCCTGCGGCCACCACGGCGTCGTCGCCGATGGTGACGCCCTGCAGGACCATCGCGCCCGCGGCGATCCACACGCCGCGGCCGACGCGGACGGGTGCGGTCGTGATCTGCGAACGGCGGGTCGCCGGGTCGAGCGGGTGGCCGGAGCTGATCAGATGGACGTTCGGTCCGATCATCACGTCGTCGCCGATGTCGATGCCCCCGAGGTCCATCGCGGTGCAGCCGTGGTTGACGAACACGTTGCGGCCGAATCGGAGGTTGCGGCCGCCGTCGGTGTGGAACGGCGGCAGCACGCGAACCGACGGGTCGAGCTCCTGACCGGTCAGCTCGCCGAGGAGCGCGCGCATGGCGTCGAAGTCGCCCGGCGGCAGCGCGTTGAGCCGACCGAGGATCTCCCACGCACGACGGATCTCCGCGTACGCCGCGCGCGACTCCGGCGTTCTGCTGTGTATGACGGTCCGGTCCTGCGTCGGTGCCGGCGCGTGTTCGGGGTCGGTCCTGAACATGCGACGGGATTCTCCCGGATGCCGCCGTGGCATCAACGCGAGACCGCTCAGCGCGCGGTCAGGGTGCCGCGCATCCCGGCTTGGCGGTGGCCGTCGACGGAGCAGTAGAAGACGTAGTCGCCCGCTGGCAGATCGGCGGTCGCGGTGGTTCTGCCGTCGTGGATCGTGCTCGTCGCCGCGACGACCCTCGCGCCTCGCGCGATCGTCACGTTGTGCGGGACGGGCGAGTCGTTCGCAAACCGGACGGTGAGCTGGCCGGCGCTGACGGTCGCCGTGGTCCGGTCGTAGGCCGAATCACCCGTCGGATCGGCAGCGATCCGCAGCGTGTTGGTCTGCGTGGCCGCGGTCTGCGCGTCATGTTCCTCGGTCGGCGCGCCCGCCGTGATCACCGCTGTCGTGACCGTGGCCGCGGCGAGGATGGCGCTCGTCAAGATGACGAGCCGGCCCGCACGTGCCGAGCGCGCGAGGTCTGGGCGCGCGATCCCGGCGGCAGCGACGCCGAAGGCCCAGCACGCCAACAGAGCGCCGGCGATGTAGAACGGGACCTTGCTCGGTTCGGTGGTGGCGGCGAACACCCACGCGGCGTCCGCCACGCGAATCGGGTGCATTGAAGAGAACGGTAGCGCACTGGCGAGGCTCGAACTCGCCGAGATCGTCCAGCCACATCTTCAGCGTCTCGCGAAGGAGGTCGGCCTTCCCGCGCACGCCGGGCGCGCAGTCGCACTGGCGGGCGGCTCGTGCGGCGCGCCGCACGAGCCGCCTCGACGAGTCGTCGACTAGGGGTTGCTTATCGTGGCGCCGATTGGTCCGATCGTTGCGTCCACATCAAGGAAGCTGTCGCACAAGCCTCTTAGCATGACGAAGAGCCCGAGTCTCAGGTTCGACGCCGCGATCGTTCTCGTCGGGGTTGACCATGTCCCAGACAGCGTGCCTGCGTATAGGCATTCGCCGAACGGTGTTGTGAATAGGATCGTGATGTTGCTGAGTCCCGTCGATCCCGCTAGCAGCACGACAGTGATCGGGTTTCTCGATGTCGTTAGCGTCTGGGCTCTCTGTATCTGACCGCTGCAGCCGCTGATCGTGTACCCCGTGATCAGTCCTCTCGCGCCTCCGGCTAGGCCTCCGATCGCCGAAGCGGCCACGTTGCTGAGTCTGCATGTTCCCGCCAGAAGGACGGAATTTATTGCGAGTCTGCCGGTGTCGGTTGTGGAGCTGTATGGATCAGGGCTGATCGATGCGGCCGCAGTCCCCGACGTCAGGCCGACACACGCCGCGATGAGTCCAACGGCGACAAGGCCTTGCTTCATGAAGCTCATGCCCCCTCCTCCTCGATAGATGATCGATCGGCAGCTCCCCGCCACCGGATCGTTAAACAGAAATCCAGCATACAAAGAGAGGTCCGCGTGCGACCGATATGCCGCCGCGCGCACCCATCACCCGGTCACAGTCGCGCTGTGATTCAACGTCGCCGGGCGCCGGACCGCGAACCCGCGTCATCCGAAGGGTTGCGACACGACGGAGGCGCCCAGACGACCGCTGAGGCCGGAGGCGCGGGCTGCGGGGCGGTGGACGGCGGCGCGGAGCGCGTCCTCGGTGCCGATCACGATGAGGTGGCGGCGGGCGCGGGTGACGGCGGTGTAGAGCAGCTCGCGGGTGAGGATGCGGGAGTCGGCGGCCGGGACCACGACGGCGGCGGTGCCGAACTGCGATCCCTGGCTCTTGTGGATCGTCATCGCGTGGACCGTGTCGACGGCGCGCAGGCGGGCGGGGCGGACGGCGACGATCTCGCCGCGTCGCTCGAATGCGGCGGTGAGGCCGCCGGAGGGGCTGGCGACGACGACGCCGGTGTCGCCGTTGAAGAGGTCGAGGTCGTAGTCGTTGGCGGTGATCAGCAGCGGGCGACCAGGATAGTCGCGGGCCCAGGTGCCGGTGGCGGCGATGTCGCCCGCGAGCCAGCCCTCGACCAGCGGCATCCACGTCGTGACGCCGTGGGGGCCGCGGCGGTGCGCGCAGAGCAGCCGGAAGGCGCCGAGCGCGTCGAGCGCCGCGCGTCCGTCGCCGCCGAGCGCGGCGGCGATGACCTCCCGGCCGGCTCGTGTGGCCGCGTCGCGCACGGGCGCCAGGACGGCCGCTGTCGCGGTCGCGGGGTCGCCCGCGTCGATCGGGATCCACGTGACCTCGGCAGGAGCGCTCACGAGCGCCGCGACGAGCGCATCCGCATCGCCGGCGCGAACGGCGGCGCTGACCGCTCCGATGCCCGCACCGAAGCGGTAGACGCGCTCGAGCTGCACGATGCCGGCGCCCGGCCGCGCTGCGCGGACGATGTCGCCGAGCACCGCACCGGCCTCGATCGAGGCGAGCTGGTCGGGGTCGCCGACGAGCACGAGGCGCGCATCGGGCCGCACGGCCTCGAGCAGACGCGCCATGAGCGTGAGCGAGACCATCGACGCCTCGTCGACGATCACCATGTCGTGCGGCAGCCGCGCGTGGCGGTCGTGACGGAAGCGGCTGTGACTTCCCGGGCGCCATCCGAGCAGTCGGTGCAACGTCGACGCGCGCAGCCCGGCGAGCTGCTCGCGCACGTCGGGCGTGGTGTCGAGCTGGGCGGCGCGGTGGTGGACCTGCTCCTCCAGACGCGCCGCCGCCTTTCCGGTCGGCGCGGCGAGCGCGATCAACGGGACCGGCCGGCCCTCCGCTCGCGCCTGTTCGACGACGAGCGCGGCGATCTGTGCAACCGTCGTCGTCTTGCCGGTCCCGGGGCCGCCGGCCACCGTCGCGAATCGGCGCACGGCGGCAGCCGCGATCGCATTGCGCTGCCGCGCGTCGTCGGGCGCGAGGCGCTTCAGCCGAGCGGTCAGCGCCGCCTCGTCGACACCCGCCGGCAGCGCCTCGAGACGGCCGCGGAGGTCGGCTGCGACCTGGCGCTCCTCGCGCCAGTAGCGGTCGAGGTAGAGCGCGGTGCCGACGAGCCGCAGCGGCGTCGTGTCGGCGCCGTCCTCGTCGCCGACGCCGACGAGCGCGCAGCCGGCCAACGCCGCGACCCAGGCGCCGGTCTCAGGCCAGGGGAGGGCGTCGAGGTCGATCCGTTCCTCCGTGTCGACGGCGACCGTCGCGCGGATCGTCGCGAGGTCGACGAGCACGTGACCGAGTCGCGGCGCACGCGCCGCCAGCGCGAAGGCGAGCAGCAGCTCAGCGTCGGCGACGTCTCCCAGCGCGGCCAGGCGCCGCGCGACCTGGACGTCGGCGATCGAGAGCACGCCAGCGTCGTTGAACGCTCGCAGCAGCGCTGGCGCCCCGCGCGCGAGGCGGACGTCGAAGGGGTCTCGCTCGCGCAGCGAGGTCATGCCGCCGTTCCCTCCTCGAAGACGTCGCTGAGCGCCGGCACGAGCCCTTCGGGCGGCCGCCAGGCGAAGACGCCGCAGGGCGCGCCGTCGAGGACGGGCGTCGCCGAACCGGCCATGCCGCGCAGGAACGCGTAGACGATCAGCGGACGGTCCCGGTCGGGGTGGTGGTCCTCGACTCGCCAGCGCAGATAGCGGTGCAGCGCGACGGCGTAGAGCAGCGCTTGGAGGACGTAGTGCGAGCGCTGCATCTCGATCGCGAGTGCCGCCGGGCGATAGTGCCATGGGGTCAGCGCCTCGCCGGCGGCGGCCAGTCGGTTGGTCTTGTAGTCGACGATCGCGTACGGGACGCCCTCGGCGCGGCGTGCGACGAGGTCGATCGCGCCGGCCAGATAGCCGCGCAGATGGGACCGCAGCGCCGGATCGGAGAGGCGCTCGGCGTAGCCCGCCAGCGGGTCGTCCGGGGCGACGTGCGCTCGCAGGACCGCCGCCACGGCGGAGAGCGTCAGCTCGCCGGTCGGGGCGTCGCCACCGACCAGCGGCAGCTCGAAGCCCATCTCGTCGAGGCGCGCGCTGCGGGGGAGGTCGCGCAGCCGCCAACCGCCGGCCAGCTCGCCCAGCGGCGTCTCGATCGCCGCCCGCAGGCCGCCGGCGAGCGCCGCCGGGTCTCCGACGTCGATCCGGCGGCGGTCGAGGGCGGCGCCGATGTGGGCGGTCAGCTCGCCGTCGAGGTCGGAGGCCGCGAAGTCGGTCGCTTCGAGCACGCTGTGGACGAAGGTGCCGATGCGCGCGCCCGCCGGCAGCTCCGACAGCAGCGACACGGCCGCGCTCGCCGTCGCACGGTCGTCGCCGGAAGGGGAGGGGAGCAGCAGCGGGATCTCGACGGCGTCGTCGGCGCCGGGAGCTTCCTCGAGCTCGCTCGCGACCCGTGCCTCGAAGGCGCCGGCGGTGATCGTCGTGAAGGAGGTGCGTCGCCACCGTTGATCGAGCGCGCGATCGAACGTCGCCGCCTCCAGCAGCGTCCAGGGCTCCTGGGGCGGCGACCAGCGGACTCCGTCGACCACGGTCGCCCGCTCGACCGCGATCGCTCCCGCGGCTGCGGCCGCGAGCTGCCGGAAGCGGTCGGTCGCGGCCTCGTCGGTCGGCGTGAAGCTGCCGGTCGCCGGCACGTTGCCGTCGGCGTCGCGCTCGAACACGAGGCGTCCGAGCGCTGAGTTGCGGCTGGACCACGATCCCGCCCACCAGACGACCGCCTGGTGGCGTGCGCGCGTGAGCGCGACGTAGGCCAGGCGCAGCTCCTCGCCGAGCTGCTCCTCCTTGTCCTGGCGCTGGTGGCGGCGGTAGTCCTGGTTGTCCTCGTCCAGCGCGACGTCGATCGTGCGAGCACCGCCGTTGGCAGCGTCGTGAAAGGTCGCCGGCAACGGCTCGTTCGGGATCCAGATCGGGTCCCACAGGTAGGGGCAGTAGACGATCGGGAACTCCAGGCCCTTGCTGCGGTGCACCGTGAGCACCTGGACGGCCTCCGCGTCGGACTCCAGGCGCCGCGCGCGATCGTCGGCGTCGGCGTCGCGGTCGCCCGCCTCGATCCGGCGGCGCAGCCACGCGGCCAGCGCGGTGATGCCCAGCTGCTCGTCGGCGGAGGCGGCGTGCAGCAGCTCACCGACGTGGCGCAGGTCCGTCAGGCGCCGCTCGCCGCCGACGATCTCCAGCAGCCGGACGGACACGCGCTCGCTCGACGTGATCGTCTCCGTCAGCGCGGCGACTCCGTGGCGGCGCATCACGCCGGCCCACGCGTGCAGGCGCTGCTGCAGCTCGTCCCACGCGTCTTCGGCGGCCGCGGCGACGCGCACGGCGCTCCAGCCCAGGAACGCGGTCAGGGCGGCCGCGCGGGCGCGCGCGAGCAGCTCGGGACGTTCGAGCGCTTGCAGCAGCACGAGCCAGTCGCGCGCCGACTCGCTTGCGAAGACGCTGCCGCCCCCGGCGACGACGGCGGGAACGCCGGCGGCCTCGAGCGCCGTCTTGATCTCTCGCGCCTGGACGTTCCGGCGCACCAGCACGGCGACGTCGCCGGGGCCGACGGGCGTGTGGCCGACCGCTCTGCCGTCGCTGTCGCGCGTCTCGATCCGTGCGCCCGACTCCAGCAGCGCGACGACGTCGGCGGCGAGGTCACGGGCGACGTACGCGCGCGCCGACGCGGGGCTGGCGGTGCCGCCGCTGGTCAATCTGACGGTCGGCGCGTCGCGCGGGACGACGCGGATTCGCAGCGGCGCCGCGCCCGGCGCGCCGTGCAGGCGCGGGGCGCGATTCGCCGCGGCGGCCCGCACCTGCCGGTAGACGATCTCGTCGTGACCGAGGCGTGCCGCGCCGAACAGCGCGTCGTAGGCGTCGAGCAGGCGCTGGTCGCTGCGCCAGTTGACGCGCAGGGTGGGGTGGGCGTCGGCCGCGCGTGCCGCGTCGAGGTAGGCGAACACGTCGGCGCCGCGGAAGGAGTACACCGCCTGCTTGGGATCGCCGATCAGCACCAGCGTCGTCCCGGTGGCCGCGAAGGCGCGGCGCATGATCGCCCACTGGTCGGGATCGGTGTCCTGGAACTCGTCGACGAGCGCGATGCGGTAGCGCCGGTGCAGGCGCGCCGCGACCGCCTCGCCGTCCGGACCCTCGAGCGCGTCGCGCAGCCGCAGCAGCAGGTCGTCGAACGTGACCAGCGCCGCGGCGCGCTTGCGCCGGTCCAGCTCGGCGCGCGCGGCCGTCGCGAGGCCGACGCGCATCCCCGCGTAGGTGCTTCTGCCGGCCGCTCTCGGCTCCAGCACGGCCGACGGGTTGTCGATCGCCTTCAGCGCGACGCGCCCGGCCTCGGCGCGTCTGAAGTGGGGAGGACGGGTGAGGAAGCCGCGCACGTAGAGATCGTCGACGACCTCCTCGGCGAGGTCGCGGACGTCCTCCTGGAAGCGATGGTCGCGGTCGAGGTCGGCGGCGAAGCCGAGCTCGCCCAGCGCCTCCTGGCAGAAGCTGTGGATCGTCGTGATCGTCGCTGCGTCGAACTCGGCCAGCGCGCGCACGATCCGGTCGCGGCGTCGCGCGACCTCGGCGGACGTCCCGGACGCCAGCAGCCGCACGACCTCGTCGTAGACGCCTGGTGCGGCGCCGGCCGCGATCGCGTCGAGCGCTTCGCGTGTGCTCGCGAGCCGGTGCCGGACACGGTCGCGCAGCTCGCCGGTCGCCATGCGCGTGAACGTGACGATCAGCAGCTGGTCGAGCGGGATGCCCTCTGCGACGTAGCGCGTCGCGAGCGCCGCGATCGCGTAGGTCTTGCCGGTGCCGGCGCTGGCCTCCAGCACGGTGACGCCTTCGGGCAGCGGGCCGCAGAGGTCGAACTCGGCGACGTCGGCGGCGGTCACCGGTCGATCAGCTCCTCGTGCGCGAGCAGGCCCGACCACAACCGTCGCGCGTAGCGGCCGAAGCGGGACGGCTCCGACATGTCCCAGTCCTCGCCCTGCTCGTCGTCGCGTGGCGCCTCCGCCAGCAGCCGCTCGAACGGCAGCGTGCCGCCGAAGACGAGCTGGTGCTCGGGGTCGAGGTCCTCGCGGAGCGGCTGGAAGTCGGTCTCCCACGCGGTGTGCGCACGCGCGACGGCGGTGGCGCCGCCGGCCGCATAGGCGGCCGAGGTCTGGCGGAAGAGCGGGAGCGGCTCGCGCATCCCGCGGTCGTAGAGGTCGACGATCCGCGCGAGCTCGGCGTGCGCACGCGTGCGGCGGACGTCCGGCTCGCCGCCGGGCTGCGCGATCCGCGCGATCGTCGTCGCGCGGTCGACGTCCCTGCGCGCGCGGCCGACGGTCGTCGCGACCAGCGACCGCTCCGGGAACGCCGCCGTCAGCGCCAGCAGCCGGACCCATGACTCCATGCGCCGGCGCGGGTCGACGCGCGAGTAGGTCACGACCGGCAGCACGTACTGGCCGACGCCGCCGATCGTGCCGGCGAGCGTCCGTCCGTCCTCCAGCGCGATCCGCACGTCGAGCGTCCGCAGCGGTCCGCCGGCGCCGACCGTCTCCGCCGCCGCGCCGAGGATCGCCTCGACCTCGGCCACGACCCCGCGCAGCACCTGGTCGCCGAGCGCACCCGGCGGCACGCTGCCGCGGGCGCGCTCGTCCGCCACCGCGACGCCGACGTCGACGCCGGCGCGGCGCGCGGCGAGCAGGCGCGCGCCGAGGCCCCAGCGCGCGAGCGGGTCCAGCTCGATCGGCAGGCTGTCGCTCCGTTCGCCGGCGCCGACGTCGACGCCGACTCCCAGCCGCTGTCGCAGGAACGCGCGGACCGGGTGGCCGACGAACGCGAGCAGCTGGTCGAGCTCGATCACGTCGGCGTCCTGCGGCTGCAGCGGGCGGGGGAGGAAGGGCGGCCGACTGCCGCGCTCGCCACCCAGCGCCCGCGCTCCCTCGAGCGTGACCCCGTCGAAGCTCCAGGCCCGCTGCGGGACGAGCGTCGACGGCGCGAAGTTCGCCGCGTCGAACGGCTGCAGCGGGTGTCGGACGAGGACCGCGTCACGCGCTCGGCCACCGTCCGCTGCGCAGGCGGTGCGGTCGATCACGTCGAGCAGCTCGCCGATCGGCACGGCCGGTGCGCGCTCCGCGTTCGTGCGCTCGCTGCGGCCGGAGTAGGTGACGATCAGGCGGTCGCCGGCCGCCATCAGCGCATCGAGCAGGATCTGCCGGTCCTCGGAGCGGCCGTCGCGGTCGCCGATCCACGGCTCGTCGAGCAGCACGTCGTCGCCGTCGCGCGGCGAGCGGCGCGGGAAGACGTCGTCGTCGAGTCCCAGGAGGCAGATCACGCGATGGGGTACCGACCGCATCGGCTGCAAGGTGCAGACCGTCAGATGGCCGGTGCGGAAGTTCGTGCGCGTCGGCCGCCCGGCGAGCCGCCCGCCGAGCAGGGCGGCGACGTCGGCGACGTCGAGCGAGACCGCGCTCGCGACCCCGTCGTTCGTCGCCTCCTCGACCACGTCGGCGAGCAGCTGCTGCAGCTCCGCGCGCTGCCAGGCGTCGCGCGGCGTCGTCGCGGTCATCGTGTCGGCCGCTTCGGCGATCGCGGTCGCCCATGCCGAGATCGGCTTCGGCGCGGCCAGCTCGTCGAGCGCGGCGGCGAGCCGGTCCAGCAGTTCGGCGAACCGGCCGGCGAGGTCGATCGCCGAGCTGTCGACGTCGTCGAGCGGCAGCACGCCGGCGAGCGTGTGACCCGGTCGCTCAGCCATCGCGACGCCGGTCAGCAGACGGTCCAGGCCCGCCGCCCACGTGCCCTGCGGGACGTGCTGCAGCCTGAACGGTGCGCGATGCGCGGCATCGAGGCCCCAGCGGATCCCGCTTGCGGCAACCCAGTCCTCGACGCGTGCGAGCTCGTCCTCCTCGAGCCGGAAGCGCCGCCGCACCGGCTCCCGGTCGACGAGGTCGAGCAGCTCCGACGCGGTGACCCGCGCCGTCGCGAGCTCGAGCAGCTTCGTCACGACTCCGAGCACCGGATTGGTCTGGCGCAGCGAGCGATCGGCCAGCCGCACGCGCAGCTCGGCGGGGTGGGCGCCGGAGAGGTCGACGGCGTCGTCCGCGAGCGCTTCCCCGACATCCGCCTCGCCGGCGCCGAACGTCGCCTCCACGAGCGGAGCGAACGTCTCGATGTCGGGGCACATCACGATCACGTCGCGCGGCTCCAGCGACGGATCGTCGGCGAGCGCGTGGAGGATCGCGTCCCGCAGCACCTCGACCTGTCGCGCGCGCCCGTGACAGACGTGCACCTGGACGCTCGCGTCGCCGTCGCCGAGCTGGACCGGTTCGTCTTCGCGCGGCGTGCGGTCGGCGCGGATGTCGGCCTGGACACGCGCCAGCAGCGTGTCCGGCTCGTCCCCGGCGCCGATGGCGTCCGCGTGCACCGCCTCGGTCGGCAGCGGCTCGAGCAGCAGCTGCAGCTCGCGCCCGTCGCGGCCCCAGGAGGCGAGGAGAGGATGCGCCGGCAGGGCTGCGCTCAGTGCTTGCCCGCGCGTGAGGATCGGACCCCGTCCTGCGGCGTCGGCGATGCCGCGCCACGCGGCGGGTGACGGCATCAGCAGGAACAGATGCACGTCGCGGCGCTCGGCGAGAGCGCGCAGGAGCTGGAGGTCGCGGGCGGGCAGACTCGTCAGGCCGAAGAGGGAGATGCGCTCGGGCAGATCGCTCAGGCCGGGATCCTCGACCAGGCGGGCGCGCCCGAGATCCAGCAGCTCGGCGGGCCCGGGCACGCCGACCCGCTCCCGCAGGCGTCGCCACAGCTCCGCCTGCCAGCGATGCTCCGCATCGAGCGCGCCGCCCGCACCGTCCTCGTCGCTGCCCGCGGCCCACGCGCGCAGCATCGCGGGCCGGTGCAGCGCGTAGCGCGCGAACAGCGTCGCGACATGCCGCACAGCGCTCAGGCGGCGCGAGCGGTCGCCGGCAGCGCGATCCAGATGGGCGGTCAGGCGTCCGAGCCAGGCCTCGTCGCTCGCCGCGTCGACCAGCTCCAGCAGGGGCCACAGCGCTCGCTCCGGCCGCCATGGATCCGTCGCGGCGTCCAAGCCCGACGCGGCAGCGATCGCCTCTTCGACGACGCGGCGGGGCGTCGGGAACGCGACGTTCGCGCAGATGCCGTCGCCCGCGCCGGGGCTCGTGCCCAGACGGCCGGAGAGCCGCTGAGCGAGCCACCGCTCGACGCCGCGCGTCGGAACCGCGACGACCTCGGCCGCGAACGGATCGGCCAACCGGACCGTCAAGACCTCGGCCAGCGCAGCGACGAGCCGATCGGCGCCGTCCGCATGGTGCACGTGAAGCATCGACCGCCGCGAGGACGCTGCGTCAGGCGGCGCGCCGCCGGTGCCGGCGAGCTGGAGGGCGGCCGCGGTGGGGGATCTGCATCCGACCTCAAGGATCTCAATCGCGTCGGCCGGAAGAGGCCATCAAGCGAGGTCGGGTGGCTTCACCGGCGAAGTTGGGGGCGCGCTCGCGCGGGTATCGTGCCTCCCTGATCCGGATGATCGACCCGCTTGCTCCGACTGACCCGTTGCTCGCCGCCGTGCTCGCGTGGGCGCGACGACAAGCGACCGTCCGCGTGGTGCTGCTCACCGGATCGCGCGCGCAGCCGGCCGCGACCCCCGACGCCCTGTCGGACTTCGACGTCGAGCTGTACGTAGATGGCGATCCCGCCATCTACGCCGACGACGGCTGGCTGCCGGAGATCGCACCGGTGCTCGTCTCGGTCGGCGACGCGTGGGAAGGCGATCCGACCCGGCTGGTCTTCTTCGAGGGCGGCCGCAAGGCCGACTTCCTGATCCGCCGCCTCGATGCGCTCGACGCGCTGACAGAGCAGCTGGACGAACTGCACGAGCGCGGGTTCGTCGTGCTGCTGGACCGTGACGGCCGCGCCGCCGGCCTGCCGGCGCCCAGCGGCCGTCCACGACGCGCCGTGCCGACCGCGATGCAGCTGGCTGACGCTGCGCGGGAGTTCTGGTTCGAAGCCGCGCACGTCCCGCGCTACCTCGCGCGCGGCGAGCTGTGGCCGGCGCAGACGCGGCTCGCCAACGCCCGTGGCGAGTTGTTGCGGCTGATCGAGCTGCACGCTCAGGCGACCAGCGGCGCCGCCGCCTCCGACGTTCGCCATCTCGGGACGGCGCTCGCGCGGTGGGCTGCGCCATGGATCACCCAACGGCTCGCTGCGACCTTCGCCGGCTACGCGCGCGAGGAGACCTTTCAGGCGCTGCAGGCCGCGACCGCGCTCTTCTCGCGCGTCTGCGCCGAGACCGCCCACGCCGCCGGCGTCCCCGCACCGATCGAGATCGAGCGCGCGATGCGCCCGCTCACCGCGGCGATCCCGGACATGAGCGGTGGCCCATGACCGCCGGGTGTTCGCGCTCGTCGCAGGCGGTCCGCGCGACGGCGCGTAGGCGCTACGTCGTACGATCGCGAGATGCTCACCAGGTCGCCGTCCCGTACCGGTCTCGTCGCGCTGCTCGCCGCGCTCGCCCTCGCAGTCTCCGCCGCGTCGGCGCTCGCCGGCTCCGGCTGGCACCCGGTCGCCAGCATGAGCACCGTCCACCGCGCGCATGGGGCGGTGCTGCTGAGAGACGGCCGGGTGCTCATCGCCAGCGGCACCAGCAGCGGCGGCGCGGTGGCGACCGCCGAGCTCTACGACCCGGTGAACGGTTCGTGGACGCCCGCGGCGCCGCCGCTCGTCCCGCGCCACTACGCGACCGCGACACGGCTGATCGACGGCCGGGTGCTGCTCGTGGGCGGCGCCGCCGCGACGGGCGTGACCACCCACGCCGAGCTGTACGACCCGACCGCCAACACCTGGACGGCGACCGGTGCGATGAACGAGCCGCGCAACGGCCATGCCGCCGTGCTGCTGGCCGACGGCAGAGTGCTCGTCGCCGGCGGCGCCGACGACACGCGCAACGCGAGCGCGACCAGCGAGGTCTACGACCCGGCGACCGGCCTTTGGACACCGACGGCCGGCACGATGAGCGACTCGCGCGAGAACCTGCACGCGGCGCTGCTGGACGACGGCAGAGTTCTCGTCGCAGGCGGCTACGACGTGAACCCGTCGACGATGTTCCGCTCGAGCGCCGACGTCTACGACCCGGCGACGAACAGCTGGAGCCCGACCGGCGCGCTGGCGACATCGCGCGGGCAGGGCGGCACCGCGGTGTTGCCCGACGGTCGCGTGCTCGCCGTCGGCGGCGTCAACCACACTGGCTTCTTAGCGTCGATCGAGCTGTACGACCCGGTCGCCGCAAGCTGGTCGCCGGGCGGGGCGATCCCGCACGCCGGCAACGTCGTCACGGCCACCGCGCTCGACGACGGCCGCGTCCTGATCCAGTCTGACGGCAGCACCGAGACCGTCCTGTTCGATCCGGCGACCAACGCGCTCTCGCCCGTCGCGCACCAGTCGTCGGCGCCCCGCGGGCTGGCGTCGCTCACCGTGCTGGAGGGCGGCAGAGTGCTGATGGCCGGCGGCAACAACCTCGCCACGGCGGAGTTGTTCACGCCCCCGGCCGAGCGCAGCGCGGCCCTCGCGGGCGGCTTCGGCGACGTGCCCGTCGGCGCGAGCGCCGAGCGCGACGTGACCGTCGAGAACAGCGGTCGCAGCCGGCTGTGGATCGACGCGACGGCGCTCGCGGGCGCGGCCGCCGCCGACTACGAGATCGTCGCCGACGACTGCACCGGTGCGCAGCTGCTGCCCGCGAGAAGATGCGTCGTGCGGGTGCGGTTCACGCCGTCGGCGAGCAGTGCCCGTGCCGCCGAGCTGACCTTCGACGACAACGCCGAGCAGTCGCCCGCCTTCGCGCTCGACGGTGCCGGCGTCGTGCCGCCGGAGGGGAGACCGTCCCCGCCGGAGGCACCGAGACCGCCGGCTCAGCCGACGCCGGATCTGCCGAGACAGTCGGTCCCGCCGGTCCCGAGACCGGCCGCTCCGAGACGGGCCGCTCCGAGACGGGCCGCTCCGAGACGGGCCGCGAAGCCGATCTCGATCGAGCGGTTCGCGCTGGTCTGGCGGTGCGTGCGGCCGCTGCCGAGCGGCAGCGCCCGCGTGGGGCTGGCACTGAAGCTGACACGACAGGCGAGAGTCCGGATCGAGGTCTCGCGCGCGATCGGCACGCGCGGCCGGACGCTCTGCCCGCCGCGCGGCAGCGGCTCGTTCGACGGCGACCTCGCGAACCCGCTCGTGCGCGCCCGCGGCACCACCAGAACGGCGGTCGCGTCGAGCGTCATGCAGCGCCACGTGCTGAGGCTGCGGCTGCGGCCGGCGCTCTACCGCATCACGGTCCGGCCGTACACGGGGCCCGGCAGACTCGGCCGCCCGGCCCACCGCTGGCTGCGCGTGCTGGCTCCCTGACCGCCTCCGGCTCAAACCCGCCCGCGGTTGTCAGCGCACTGAACCGAGCGCGGCACGCAGCTCGCTGGAACTCGGTAGGCGCGCGGACCGGCTGGTCGAAATGCGGCGTCTCATTGGTTTGACATGCGCCGTCTCATTACTTGTCGCGTCGCGTTTCTCATCGGTTTGTCGTGTGATGGCAGTTCGGCGTTGCCTGGAGTTCCGGCGGCCGAACGCCACCGATGACGCGGTCACCGTGGCTGCCGCTACCGCAGGCTAGGCGAGTTTGTTTCATCCAACGCATCCGGATCACTCGGTGTTACGCGCGCGCGACGCTATGCGTCATTCACGTCGCTGTGCCATGGCAGGCGGGCGCCTATGCCGTTGGCGGCTCGGAGCGTCCAACGACTCCGTTGACCTTGGACAGTTGATCGGCTGGCCGGCAACGACGTCGTTCGACTGGCTGAGGAGTTCGTCAAGCCTGAAGGGACATCTCACACTAGTCGACGGCATCGTCGCCGTAGAGCATCCGATGAAGTTCGGTCTTGCCAGCGCGGTCCATCTCGCGCAGCTGCCGGTTAGATCGAAACTGGTGGAGCCAACCCTTCTTTCGCACCTTGAACCTCACGTCGAGCAGCTCCAGGGTGTCATTCTCTGCCAGGCTGCACGGCACCCATTCTCGGAACGGCCCTCGGCGCCCATAGGCAACATGCAGGACGGGCAGCTGGTCGGCGTTGTTGTGATCCCAGTCCATGTGGCTAATCCACTCGAACGGGATGCGGCCTACTCCGATCACCGTGTGCAGCGCGCCCTTCGGGCGACGCTTGCCGGCCTCAATAATCTTCGCCTTGCCCTTGTGGATCGCAACCTCGTAAATAGCCGTGAAAACCTCAAGGCCGCGGTCGTGCAATCCCTTTACTTCGAACTTCATCCAGTCGTCGGGACGGACGACGCGGTATACGAGATCCGGGTAGCTGTTCTAACCCAGTCGGAAGACCAGGATCTCTGGAGCGTGCTGCCGCTTAGAACGGTCATACCAGTTCGGCAGGTCGAGGTGCTCGCGAAGTTCGCGCTTAACGGTCGTCCTGTGCTCGACTATGCGTTGTGGCTCCGGCCGCTTCAAGACCTTGCGGATGAGGCCGGCAGCTCGGGCAACAGCGCTGAGTTCGCCGCCTGAGACCGGCAAAGCAGGCTCCTTGTCAGGCACAAGCGAATCTTAGGCGTTGACAGCGTGCGCGGCGCGCACCCCGTCCTGACGACCGGAATCTCCGCGCCGGCGGGCCGCTCGGCTTCAATGCCCGATAATCGATCTTATGTGAACCAACAAGTGTGCTCGGCGAGCGTCAGACGACTTCGTGTGAGACGACTTCGGTTTGGGACAGAAACGACGCGGACTCGAGTTGATGACGCGGCTCGGCACGCATCCCCGGCGACGACCCGTCTGTACGACCGGGTGCGGCAACGCGTACCGCGAGCACCCCACGCCTGCTCACGTTCGACTGAGGCGATTCGCCGCGATGTCGATACTCGGCACTCAGACCCCTGCTACCTAGCTAACGGGCTAAGTCGTGGTACTATGGCTTCATGGTCGCTGTTGGAATGCACCAAGCCAAGTCGCAGCTTTCCAAGCTCGTCCAACGCGCTGAGGAAGGCGAGGAGGTCATCATCGAACGTCGTGGCACGCCGGTCGCGCGCCTGGTCGCCGTCAACGATGCGAGTGCGTTTGCGGCCACACGCGGGATGTTCCCGGCGTCGGAGCTGAGTATCGCCGATGACTTCGACGAGTTGCCCGACGATGTCGCCGCCGCGTTCGGCGTGCGGTGAAGCTCTTGCCGGATACCCACACGGTTCTGTGGTGGGCGCACGACCCGTCGCGACTGTCGAGCATCGCCACGGACCTGCTCGCCGACCGTCGCAACGAGGTGCTTCTCAGCTCCGCGGTGGCGTGGGAAATCTCGATCAAGACCGCGCTGGGCAAGCTCACCGCTCGACCTGGGCTCGTCGCAGAGCTGGTCCGTCACGGTGGTCGCGAGCTGCCGGTGACCATCGCGCACGCCGACGCCGCCGGAGCGTTGCCCCACCATCACCGCGACCCGTTCGACCGGATGCTCGTCGCCCAGGCTCTCAACGAAGGCGCAGTGCTGGTCTCCTCAGACCCGTTGATGCGCGCCTATGAGGCACCCGTCCTCTGGTAGCCCCGCCGAGGCATCCGCACGAGTGTCGACAGCCGGAGACGAGCCGACGGCGCAACCAAAGCGCGAGACGCTGAAACGCGCCGACCATTCGCAGCGTCGGGGCGCCCAGACAAGCGGTAGCCCGGGCACGGCGCACCCCACGATCGCTCCGCTCGCGTCGGCGGGAGCGGGGATCGCTCTCACCTCGCGTCGTTCGGCGATCTCACGTCGACGTCGTCGATCTCTCTCAACCTGATGTCGTCTGACAGCGAGCGTCGCCGCCCGGCGACCAGCGCGGCCCGCGCACGAGCCCGCCGCCGCCGAACGGCGGCGGCGGCAGCGGCGCGGCGATCCGCCGACGGGGTCACCGGGGCTAGCGATCACCCTCGATCGAGAAGGTGTTCCCGTCGGCATCCTTGAACCAGGCGACCTTGCCGCCGCCGGCGCGGGGTGAGATCCCCTTCTCGTCGGTCCCGTAGTCGAAGCCGCTCTCGAGCACACCTTCGTACTGCTCAAAGGTCACACCGTTCGAGGTGAGCTCGTCCACCACCAGCTCGACATCGTCGACGTACCAGGTCACCAGGGTCGCGGTCGACCGGCCGGCGTGGTCCGGAGATGGGTAGACAACCAACGACTCGACACCGCCTGACGCATAGACCTTGCTTCCGTCAGCGTCGGCCCGTACCACCGAGAGACCGAGCTTCCCCTCGTAGAACGCCTCTGCCCGTGTCATGTCGGTGACCGCGATGAACGCGTTCAGTCTGTACCTGCTCAGGCCCATTGATCCTCCTCGAATCGGAGCTCGCCCCATTCCCCGTCCGTCACGTTCTCATAGGCGTTCAAAGGTTCGCAGAACCACCGCTCCGCCCTGAAGCCATTGGCGTCTTGTCAGCCGGCATCGCAGCCGGCGGCTCGTCAGCCTCGCCGTCGATCGTGCGGAGGCGTCGCGTGCGCAGTGGCCGCGGGCAGCGCGGTGGCGATCTCGCCGCGCGAACCGATGGGATGCCGGCCGTGCAGCCCTGGCCCCCGGCCCGTCCGGCCGGGGCGCTCTCCCCCGTCCGGCCTCTAGACGTTGGTGGGGTCGAGCAGCTCGGGGCCGGACACCCCGACATGGTTGAGCCAGGCGGCGTGCTCGGCTTCGCCGGCGAGCACCACCGGCATGCGCTCGTGCAGCTGCGCGGCAGGCTTGTTCAACGTCCAGTACGACCGTGACCACCAGCTTGTTCGAGCGAGCACGCCCGACCGCCGCTATGGCATCGACCGTGCTGAATGGGACGGGGAACCGAACGACGTCGGCGACGCTGCGCGGCGGACCCGACCCGCGTCCTGAGGGCTCCCGCCGCGGCCGCGCACCTCGGCCCGCCCCGGGCTCGCTGGCGCGTCTCAGCGCCGCGCTCCCGGCAGGGCGGATGCAGCTCGACGCACCCGCCAAATAGACCACGGGACGTGACGGTCTCATCGAACGCGTGCGTCGCGGCCAGCGCGACGTCGGCGAGCTGATGCTCAGCTGGTCGTCGTCGTAGGGTCGTCGCCGAACGTCGGCTGGGGGGTCACGGCGTCGCCTGTCGCGGCGTCGACGCGGGCCAGCGACAGCCGTGCCTGGAGGCCGCCCGAGGGGCGGGCCGACGCCTGCGCGTGGCCTCCGTGGGTGAGCGTCACGGCGCGCACGATCGCCAGGCCCAGGCCCGCGCCGCCCGCGCGACGGGAGCGCGATGCGTCGGCCCGTACGAACGGCTCGAAGAGCTCGTCGACGATCGCGGGTTCGACGGGCGGGCCGCTGTTGGTGACGGTCAGCTCGATTTCGTCGTGCGTCGGGCTGACGGTTGCGCGTACCCAGCCGCCCGCGACGTTGTAGGCGATCGCGTTGGCCAGCAGGTTGTCGATCGCGATGCGCAGGAGCGTTGCGTGGCCGACGACCGCGAGTCCGGTACCTGCCTCGGCCGTGACGTCGAGTGTGACCTCGGCCTCGGCGGCGGCGGGTGTCATGTCCGCCGCCGCGACGGCGAGGAGGCCGCCCAGGTCGACCGGCTCGGCGTCGGCGGGGACGGCGTCGGTCAGTGCGAGCGCGAGCAGCGCTTCGACCAGGTCGCCGGCGCGCAGCATCGTGGTGTGGATGTGGTTGAGCGCGTCGCGGAGTTGGGGTGCGGTGGCTTGGTCGTCGGCGAGGGCAAGTTCGGCCTCGGTGCGCGCGACGGCCAGCGGCGTGCGGAGCTCGTGCGAGGCACTGGAGACGAAGCGGCGCTGCGCGGCGAATGCCGCGTCCAGGCGCGTGAGCATGGCGTCGAGCGTCTCGGCCAGCTCGCGCAGCTCGTCCGGCGGACCGTCGAGCGCGACGCGGGCGTCGAGCGTGGTGCCGGAGACTTTGCGCGCCGTTGTAGTGATGCGCCGCAGGGGCGCGAGCGCGCGGCCGGCGACCAGCCACCCGCCGCCCACCGACAGCGCGACGACGGCGACCAGCGCGAGGACGAACAGCCACAGAACCTGTTGGTGCTCGGCGCGACTTTGATCGGCCTGCGCGGCCCGGACGATATCGAGCGAGATGATGCCATCGAGCGAGGCGCTGCCGTCGGCGCCGGTGGGACGCAGCGCGACGCCAGTCGGCGCGGCGCCCGGCAGCGCGCGCTCCGAGCGGGGCGCCGACTCAGTCGTCTTGAGAGTGGCCTCAGTGGCGAGTGCCTCCTCGGCGACTGGCTCGCCGGTCGAGCGTGTGACGATCACGTACGCTGCCGTCAGCAGCACGAATGCGCCGATGGCGTAGAAGAGCGCGAAGGCGGCGGTGATGCGCAGCCGCAGCGAGTGGCGATGCCTCACGGCACCACGTAGCCGACGCCTGGGATCGTCTGAATCGGCGACGGCTCGCCGAGTGCCTTGCGCAGCCGCTGCACCGTCTGGCGCACGGGGTTGGAGAAGGGATCGGCGTTGGCGTCCCAGGCACGCGCGAGCAGCTGCTCGGCCGACAACGGCGCTCCGTCGGCGCGCAGCAGCTCCTCGAGCACGGCGAGCTCGCGCGGTCGCAGCTGCACTACCCGCCCGCCGCGGGTGACGGTGCGGCGCGCCTGGTCGAGTGTCAGGTCGCCCCGCACGAGGAGTGTCGGCGTTACCTGGAGCGGGCGGCGGGTGAGGGCGCGTATGCGCGCGATCAGCTCACGGAAGGCGAACGGCTTGGCGAGGTAGTCGTCGGCTCCGAGCCCCAGGCCCTCGACGCGATCGTCGACTGTCCCGGACGCGGTCAGCATCAGGATTCGGGGGATCGGGTCGAGCTGCTGAAGCTCGCTGCAGAGCACGTCGCCGTGGAGGCCGGGAAGGTCACGGTCGAGCACGACAAGGTCGTACGTGTGGATACGCGCGAAGGCCAGACCAGTGGTCCCGTCCTGGGTGAGGTCCACGGCGCAACCCTCGCGCCGTAGCCCGCGGGCGAGGAGGGGGCCGAGGCGCTCCTCGTCTTCCACGATCAGCAAGCGCATCGCGACTGGATTAGCACACCCGTTGTCTTAGCGGCGTGACATGACCACACCATGAGACGCGGAGCAGACGGCACCAACGGCATGCTCACTGTGCTGCGCAGCACCAACCGAAGAGCAACCATGCAAAGGACGCCAAAGCCATGATCCTCAAGCACCCCAAACTCGCCGCGGTCGCCGCGGGCCTGCTCGCCGCCGGCGGCGCGGCCGGCATCATCGCGTCGGCCTCGGCCGCCGACGGCGCGGACATCGCGCCCGCCAACGCCGGGCCGACCGACCCGGGCACGAACGCCCAGCTGCCCGACGCGATCGACATCACCCGCGACGTCAACGGCGACCTGCAGATCACCCAGGCAGACCCGACCACGAACGCGGACGGCCAGGCCGCCCCGACACACGCAGACTAGGACCCCAGCGGGTGGCGACGAGCCAACCAGGCTCGCCGCCGCCCGGCGGCCAGCGCCATCGACGGAGAGCGGCACGCACATCCGCGACCCGCACCAGCTGCACGGCCTCAGCGCACCCCGGAGAAGCTATCCGCGCGCGCAGCTGCCGCGGCCGACCGTGAAACGGACGGTTGCGAGCTTGCCACTGCCGCCGCCGGCGCTGCGTGCGCTCAGGCGCAGCACGTATCGGCCGGGTGCGAGGCTGCGGTCGCGCCGCACGCTGCGCAGCGTCATCCGCGTCAGGCCGGAGCGCAGCGTGCGGCTGCCACGCTGCACGACGCGGTCGGTCCTTGCCTGGCGGACGAGCACGTAGTCGACAGTCGCCGCACGCGAGAGGTGGAATCGGAAGAACGGCACGCGCACCGTGCGCGGCGGGCGCGGGACCAGCCAGCCGGCGCGGTCGACGCACTGCGCGCCGGCGGTGAGACGAGCGATCGCGGCCGACGGCCCCGGGCGCTGGGGCTGCTGCCCGGCGGGCGGTTGCGCGTGTGGCGGCGGCTGCGGCTCGCCGTGCGGCTGCGGCTGTGGCTCGTGGGGACCGGGGACCGGCACGACCGGCGGTGTCGGGCAGCCGTTCGCGCCGGCGGTCCCGCCGTCGGGACAGACGGCCGGCGGCCGCGCGACGACCGTCACCCTCGCCGGGGCGGAAAGACGGCTCGTGTCACCCAGCTCGACGGTGTATCCCGCGGCCAGCTCGTGGTCGCCGGGGGTCAGCGTGACGGTCGCGCTCCAGGCGCCGGCGTCGTCGGCGCCGGCGGTCGCGACCGGGTCGCCGTCCGCCAGCAGCGTGAGGTCGGTGCGCGGGCCCGCGGTGCCGGAGACGACGACGTCCAACCCGTCGACGGTCGTCGACGCGATCTCCGGGACCGGCTCGCGCAGGCGCAGGAAGAGGTGGAGCGTCGACTCTCTCTGGATGTTGTAGTCGGCGAGCGTGCGGCCGTCCTCCAGCACTCTGCCGGCGTAGATCAGCCGCTGCCGGTCGGGTGGGATCCCCTCCTTGTCCTGGATCTTCTGCTTGACCTGCTCGATCGAGTCGCTCGGCTCGACCTCGAGCGTGATCGTCTTGCCGGTCAGCGTCTTGACGAAGATCTGCATCGCCGACGCGGCCGCGACCGGACCCGCCAGCGCAAGCAGCGCCGCAAGCATCCCTGCCAGCGCGAGCCGTCTCATCGCGTGCCATGTTGGCACATCGGCGCTTCGGCCGCTGGATGGTTGCATGCGTGCAGATCACTCTCACCTCGCGTCGTTCGGCGATCCCACGTTGACGCCGTCGAGCGATCTCAAGTTCGAGACGTCTGACACACAGAGCGGCCGCGGCGGCACATGAGCTGGCGCGCTCCGAAGGATCTGCAGTTCTCGCCGACCGCGCCGGTGTCTCCGTGACAACAGGGAGCGCGGACGGGAGAATGCTGACGTGCCAACTCACTCCCGTCGCCTCCCTCGTCTGCGCGCCCTCGTCGCGAGCGCCCTCGCCGCCCTGCTGCTCGCCGCCGCGGACGCCGGCGCCGAGATCTACTGGGTCAACACGACCTCCGACTCGATCGCCCGTGCGACCAATGCCGGCGGAGCGATCCAGCGCGACTTCATCAGGGGCGACTACTCGGTCGGACGAGGTGTCGCAGTCGACCGCCAGCACCTCTACTGGTCGCTGTCGTCGGGCCGAGTGGCGCGCTCGAACCTCGACGGCAGCGACGTCGACGAGGGCTTCCTCATCCTCCCGTACTTCGGCGTCTCGGCGATTGCGGTCGACGACACGCACATCTACTGGGCGGCCGCGGACCACGCGCGGATCGGCCGCGCCAGACTCGACGGCAGCGATCGCGAGCCGAACTTCATCGTGACCCCGTCCGGCGGAGTGGCCGACGGCGTCGTCGTCGACGGCGAGCACGTTTACTGGAGCGACCGGCAGCTCGGCACGATCGGCCGCGCCAGACTCGACGGCAGCGACGTGCAGCCGCAGCTCGTCAGCGGCCTCGACCAACCGCGCCAGATGGCGATCGCGGACGGCTGGCTCTACTGGGCCGAGACCGGAACGGTGCGGGCGATCGGCCGCGCCAGAGTCGACGGCAGCTCCGCTGACGGCGAGTGGCTGCTGACGGGCGGCACCCCCTTCGGCGTCGCCGTCGCGGGCGGCTTCCTCTTCTGGAGCCAGCCGCAGCAGGAGCGGATCGGCCGCGTCGAGCTTGCGACCGGAACGAGAACGACGAACTTCATCAGCGGCGGCAACATCTATCCGGAAGGGATGATCGTAACGGCGCCAGGCTTCGCGATCTCGGCCGCGTCGCTCGTGTTCGGCAACGCCAACGTCGGCGCAATGGCGACGAGAACGGTCACCGTCACCAACGACGCGAGCGGGCCAACCGCGCGACCGCTCCTCTTCGGCGCGGACGCCGTGACCCTCAGCGGCGGCGGCGCGGACCAGTTCTCGCTCGCGGCCGACGGCTGCTCGGGCAGAACGGTCGAGCCGGGCGCCAGCTGCGAGGTGACGATCCGCTTCGCGCCGACGACCACCGGCGCCAAGAGCGCGACGGTCAGACTCGCCAGCGACGCGATCGGCGGCCCGCGGTCGGTCGCGCTGAGCGGGCACGCAACGCAGCCGGCTGCCGCGCTGGCGCCCCTGGCCGGAGACTTCGGCGACGTGCGCACCGGCACGACGAGCGCGACGCAGAGCTTCACCGTCACGAACACGGCGAGCGGCGCCGACGCCGGCGCGCTCACCTTCCCGAGCGGCGCGGCGACGCTCTCCGGCCCCGACGCCGGCCAGTTCGCGATCAGCGCCGACGGCTGCTCCGGCACGACGATCTCGCCCGCCGCCGCCTGCTCGGTCACGGTCGCCTTCGCGCCGACGACCACCGGCGCCAAGAGCGCCACGCTGGCCGTCGCCGACGACGCGCCCGGCGGGCCCCGCACGGTCGCGCTCGCGGGCGCCGGCGTCGCGCCGCTGCTGACGCTCGGCCCGCTCGCGCACGACTTCGGCACGGTCGTCGTCGGCGCGCGCGGCGCGGCCGTCAGCCTCACGGTCGAGAATGAGGGCAGCGCTCCGGCACTGCTGCCGGTCGACGCGGTGACGCTCGACGGCGACGGCTTCGAGACCACGGTCGACGACTGCTCGGACGCGACGCTCGCCGTCGGCGAGAGCTGCGCCGTCGCAGTCGTCTTCGCGCCGGCCGCCGCAGGGCTCGCCGCCGCGACGCTGTCGATCGCGAGCGACGCCGGCGCGCCGCTCACGGCAGCGCTGAGCGGAATCGGGCAGCAGCCGGTCAGACCCGATCCCGACCCCGATCCGAGACCCGACCCAGACCCGCAACCGAGACCGGATCCCGACCCTGATCCGAGACCGCAGCCGCAGCCGGGTGGCGACAGACCGGCACCGGATCCCCGGCCGGCGCCGAGAAGCGCGTCCAGAGCGCGGCTGACGACGACGCTCGACGGGCGCTCGTGGGCGGTCGTCGCCGCCGACGGCACGATTCGGATCCGCTGTACGTTGCGCGGCGCTGGGTTGCGCCGCTGTGCTGTCGCGGTGAGCGGCGCCAACGGCCGCGGCACGCTCGGACGCGGCAGCGCCCGCGGCGGCACCGCGACGGTGACGGTGCGACTCGACCGCCGCGTCCGCGCCCGTCTGCGCGCCGCCGTCGGTGGCCTCCGGGCGCGCGTCACCGTGACGGCGACCGCGAGAGACGGCCGCACCTTCGTGCGCCGTCACCGCGTCATGCTTCGCTCTGCGACCCGCTAGCAGTCGGGCATTTCGACAGCGCGTCAGCCTTGCCGCACGGCGCGTGAGCGGGGTCGGCGTTCCGCCACAATGGCAGGACCGCCGCGCGAACCGGGAGATGCGGACGACGATGGACGGAGCGGGCCGATGTCGACGTACGCGCTGATCCCCGGCGCATGGCATGGCGCGTGGTGCTGGGCGCGCGTCGCGCCGCTGCTGACGGCCGCCGGCCACCGCGTCGTCGCGGTCGACCTGCCGTGCGAGGACGCGACGGCCGGTTGTGCCGCGTACCGCGACGTCGTGCTCGACGCGATCGGCGGCGAGGACGCGGACCTGATCGTCGTCGGCCACTCGGCCGGCGGGCTGACGGCGCCGCTCGTCGCGCGCGCAGCCGCGCAGCCGGTGCGCCGCCTGGCGTTCGTCTGTGCGCTGCTGCCGCTGCCGGGCCGTGCCTTCGCCGAGCAGAACGCCGCCGAGCGGATCCTCGAGCAGGAGTACCAGGCGGGTGTGCAGACGGACGACGCGGGCCTGCGCCGCTGGGTCGACGCCGACGTCTGCGCGCGGACGATGTACGCCGGCTGCGCTCCCGAGGACGTGGCCTGGGCGTTCGGGCAGCTGCGTCCGCAGGCGTCGACGATGTACACGGAGACGAGCCCGCTCGACGTCTGGCCCGGCGACGCACCGATCCTCGACATCCGCGGCGATCGTGACCGGCTCGTCTCGCCCGCCTGGGCCGCGCAGGCGGTGCCGCGCCGCCTTGGCGTCGAGCCGGCCGTGATCGCGGGTTCGGGCCATTCGCCGATGCTCTCCCACCCGCGCGAGCTGGCCGCGCTGCTGCTCGCCGCCGCCTGACGCGCGCGAGCCGACGCGAACCTGCCGCCGGACCCGCTCATCTTTCGTCCCTTCGAGCCGATCTATCGGTTGAGCAGGCTGCGCGACCGGGTCGCGCCTCCCGGATGGAGGCGATCGCAGCAGCAGACATGGAGGTTCGTCGGATGGGATCGAAGTTCAGGTCGTGGACTGCCGTGGCAGCGGCTGTCGGGATCGCGGTGCTCACCGGCGCCGCGCCCGGGGTCGCGCAGGCGGATCTGTCGCAGAACTTCGATCCAGGCGTCGGGCCGGGGTCGGCGTGGGCCCCGGCCGGCTGGACGGGCACCAACAGATCGATGCCGCTCGGCAGCAACAGCTGGTTCCAGGGCAACCCGCCGAGCAACGCTGGGCCGTTCCCGGCGCATGAGGGCGTCGAGTCGTCGTACATCGCGGTGAATTACAACAGCACGACAGGTGGAAGCGGCACGATCAGCAACTGGCTGATCACGCCGCAGATCACGACGCTGAGCGACGGCGACGACGTCTCCTTCTACACCCGGACCGCGGCTGATGCGACCGAGTACCCAGACCGGCTCGAGGTGCGGGTCGCGACCGGCGGGACGTGCTCGCCGGGCGCGACGGCGACGGGTCTCGGCGACTTCACGACGCTGCTGCTGAGTGTCAACCCGTCGCTCAGCACAGGCGTCTACCCCAGAGCGTGGACACGCTACGACGTTACGCTGCGCGGCCTTCCGGCCGGCACGTCGACCGGCTGCATCGCGTTCCGCTACCACGTCACGAGCAGCGGCCCGGTTGGCAGCAACGGCAACTACATCGGGATCGACACGTTCAGCTTCGTCGACGACGTCACGCCGCCGGCGGCGCCGTCGCTCACCGGGCTTTCGCCGGCGTCGCCGGGCAACGTCGCTGAGCCGAGAGCGACCGGGACCGCCGAGGACTACGCGACCGTGCGGATCTACGGGGACTCCAGCTGCAGCGGTCCCGTGCTCGGGAGCGGCACCGCAGCGCAGCTCGCTGCCGGCGGGGTCGCCTTCGACGCGGCCGCCGACGCGACCACGACGCCGTACGCGACCGCGACCGACGGCTCGGACAACGTCTCCCCCTGCTCCGCGGCCGGTTCCGCGTACTTCTACGACGCGACTGCGCCGACGACGACGGACGACGTGCCGGCGCAGTGGCAGACCGCGCCGATCGAGGTGCGTCTGGCGGCTGGTGACGGCAGCGGATCGGGCGTCGCAGCGACCTACTACACGGTCGGCGAGAACCCATCGGTGCCGACGACCGCGAGCGCCGTCTACGACGACGCCGCGCCGCCGCTGCTCGGGAACGGCGAGCGGATCCGCTACTTCAGCGTCGACGTCGCCGGCAACGCGGAGACGCCGCGCACGTCGGAGCCCGCGCGCGTCGACCAGGACGCCCCGACGACGACGGACGACGTGACGGCGGCGACCAGACCTGGCGACGCGGTCCGGCTGACGGCCGGCGACGGGAGCGGGTCCGGCGTCGTCGCGACCCACTACACGGTCGGCGCCGACCCGCAGGAGCCGACGACCGCCAGCAGCGTCTACGACGGCGCCGCTCCGCCGGTGCTCGGCGCCGGCGAGCGGATCCGCTACTTCAGCGTCGACGTCGTCGGCAACGCCGAGAGCCCGCGCAGCTCCGCCGCCGTCCCCGTCCCGCCCGAGCCGAGAACGCCCGAGCCGAGAACGCCCGAGCCCAGAACGCCCGAGCCGAGAGCGCCCGCGCCCAGAACGCCGGCGCCGCCGCTCGTCACGCTCACCGAGCGGCCGGCCGAACTGACCAGAGGCCGCGCGGCGCGGATCGGCTTCGCAGTCGACCCGTCGGTCGCCGCCTACGAGTGCCGCCTGAACAACGGACAGTGGGATCGGTGCAGATCGCCGTTCGACCTCACCGGCCTGCGCGCCGGCGACCACCGCGTCGAGATCCGCGGGATCGCCGCCGACGGCCGCAGCGGCCCGGTCACCGTCCACCTCTTCCAGGCGAACCCCTACCCGCCGGGAATCTCGCTCGCCGCCGAGACGCTGCGCGCGACGCGCGCCGGGGCGGTAGCGGCCCGGCTCGGCTGCTCGCCGCGCGAGGGCGAGGGACGCGGCCGCTGCATCGGCACCGTCCGCATCACGTACGCGGCGACGGTCAAGCCGCGCGGCGGCGGCAGAGCGGCGCGGCGCGTCAGTACGCTCGCGCAGGCGCCGATCGACCTCGCCGCCGGCGCGACGACGACCCCGCGGCTGACGCTCTCGACCGCGGGCAGACGCGCACTGGCGGCAGCGCGCGACGGCCGCCTGGACGTGCGGGTCGTCGTGCAGGCGAGAGACCTCGCCGGGAACCGCACGCTGATCAGCTTCGCGCGCCAGCTCGAACGCGCCGGCAGATAGCCGCGACGGCGGCTCGGCTGAGCAGCCGCTCAGCCGAGCGGCGGCTCAGGCCGTCGCGGCCGGCAGCCCGGCGAGGACCGTCCGCAGCTCGTCGACCGTGACGAACGTCAGGCCGATGGCGTGCACCTTCCTCCAGGCCACGCGTGCCGTCTCGTCGATCACGAACGTCGCGCGCTTGGTCCCCATCACGCGCGAGGCAACGCCGTACAGCCGCGCGACGGCGTGGTCGGGGTCCGCGAGCAGCGGCACGGTGAGGCCGTGGTGGTCGCGAAACGACTCCTTGCTGGCGACGTCCTTGCCGCTGATCCCGACGACGGTCACGCCGAGCGCGGAGAGGTCGTCGGCACGGTCGCGGTACGAGCACATCTGCTTCGTGCAGACCGTGGTCTCGTCGCCGGGATAGAACGCGAGCACGACCCGCTCTCCGCGGCGCGCGGAGAGCGTGAACGGCCCGTCGGTTCCGTCGAGCGTGAAGTCGGGCGCCGAATCGCCGATTTGCGGTGTGGAGGCCATCCGCCAACCCTACGGTTTGGCGGACCGCACGCAAAGCGAGAACCGCGCCCTACGTGCCGACGTGCGCGAGCACGTTGACGGTCGTGCCGTCGGGGTCGCTGACGAAGAACCGCCGCACGCCCCATGGCTCCGTGGTGAGGGGGTAGACGATGCGACACCCGCGCTCGCGCGCCTGGGCATGCGCTCGGTCGACCGCCTCGGCGTCGCCGACGTCGATCCCGAAGTCGGGTTGCGGGGTCTCGGTGCCGCGTCGGCAGACGATCACCTGAGCGGAGCTGAGGTCCGGGGACTGCAGCGCCATCACGGGGGTCTCCATCGCGACGGTCAGCCCGAAGATCTCTGTGTAGAAGCGCCGGCTGGCGTCGACGTCGGCGGTTTCGACGTACGGGTGGATGCGATTGATCATGGCCCCATGATGCGAGCAGCGGCCCGAGTCGTCTTGGAGAAATGCGCGACCTCCGTGCAAGGACGCACCGACGCGGCCGGTTGCGAGCCTCGCCGATCGGGGCTATGTTGTCCGGCAGGCGCCGTCCCGCGCCCAACCCTCGATTCCGGCGCTCACGCCGCCGGCACCACGCGAGGGCAAAGGTGGCTCCAGCCGTCGGGACGCCCGGTCAGCAGCTGCCCTTTCCGGCGGGGCCCCATGAGCGTGAGTCGCGGAGCCGTCGCCTCGAAAGGAGCACCCGATGACCACCCAGAGCTCGTTCAAGCGCCTCGTGCGGGCGCGGATGGAGAAGACCGGCGAGCGCTACACGGCGGCACGCGCGCAGCTGCTCGCGGCGCCGGAGGAGCCGGCCGTGCCCGGAAAGGGAGCCGCGTCTGCGAGCAGAGCCGAGCCGGCGACCGTCAGACTCGCCACGTCCGACGCGGAGATCCGGCGCCGGACCGGCCGCGGCTGGGAGGAGTGGTTCGACCTGCTCGACGCGTGGGGCGCGGCGGACAGAACGCATCGCGAGACCGCGCGCTGGGTCGCCGAGCAGCAGGGCGTCGTCCCGCTCGCCTGGAACGCGCAGGCGGTCGTCGGCAGCTACGAGCAGGCGCGCGGTCTGCGCGCAGTCGGCGAGCATGCGGACGGCTTCGCGATCAGCGCCACGAAGACCGTCGCGGTGCCGGTCGACCGGCTCTACGACGCGTTCGTCGACGCCTCGCTGCGCGGCAGCTGGCTGCCCGACGGCGAGTTGCGTGAGCGGACCGCGACGAAGCCGAGATCGGCCCGCTTCGACTGGGGCGACGACGGCAGCCGCGTCTTCGTCACCTTCGCCGCGAAGGGCGAGGCGAAGAGCACGGCCGCGCTCCAGCACGCACGGCTCGCCGACGCGCAGGAGGCCGAGCGGATGAAGGCCTATTGGCGCGAACGCGTCGCCGCGCTGAAGCAGGAGCTGGAGCGATGAGCGCGACCGCGATCACGCACATCGGAACGGTCGTCGTCCCCGTCGCCGACCAGGACGCCGCGCTCGCCTTCTACGTCGGCACGCTCGGCTTCGAGGTCCGCATCGACGCGCCGTTCGGGGACGGTGCGCGCTGGATCGAGGTCGCGCCGCCCGGCGCGCAGACGTCGATCGCGCTTGTGCCGCGCGACGCGGCTCCCGCGGGCGTCGAGGTCAGCCTCGCGACGCGCGACGCCGCCGCCGACCACGCCGCGCTGCGCGAGGCGGCGGTCGACGCCGACGCGGAGCTGATCCGCATCGACGAGGTGCCGCCGATGTTCACCTTCCGCGACGCCGACGGCAACCGCCTGCGGATGGTCGAGCGCGACTGACCCGGACCCGCGTCAGAGCGCCGCGCGAACCGGAACGCGCCGCGAGCGCGGCGCGTTCCGACGGGGCGGCTCAGGCGATCAGCCGGCTGCTCTCGACAGCTCCTCGATGTCGATCGCGTCGGTCGGGGCGGTCAGCTCGACCGGCTCGTTCCAGCCGTCGAACACGATCTCCCCTCTTCTGGCGCCTCCGGGGGTGATCTTGACCGGGAACGGGTCGCCGGTGGCCGCCACGTAGAGCGTGCCCTCTCTGCCGTTCGTGAGCGGCACGACCTCGGTGCCGTCGACCGTCTCGACCTCGCCCTTCTCGATCGTGCCCTCAGGTCTGAGCGCCTCGGTCAGGAGCTTGTCCATGTCGGTGAACGCGGCGAAGCTGCCGAACTGTCTGTCACCCGCCGAGACCTTCAGCCACTTGCCGGCGAGCAGTCTCACGACCGCCTCGCCGCCGAGGCTTCTGTAGAACTCGTCGCTGCCTCTGAGGTAGATCTCGTCGCCGACGGTCAGCAGCTCGAATCTGTTCGTGCCCTGGGCGATCGAGCCGCTGGCGCCCTCGCCCTTGACGAGGCTGAGGTCGATCGTGGTGCCGTCGGACTCACCCGCGACGTGCATCGCGCTGGCGGACTTGGCGGCGGCGAGCGACGCCGCGAGCACCTCGTCGGCCGACTTGTCGGCGACGCCGTTGGAGGCGGCGGTCGTCTCGGTCTGCGTCTGCGCCGCGGTGGTCGGGCTCGACGCGCTCGTCGTGTCAGACGAGGAGTCGGAGTCGCCGCACGCCGCGAGCGTGGCGGCGAGCACGAGCGCGACAGCGCCCGGAGCCAGCCGGCGGCGAATCATCATGCTGCGCATCGGTCTGTTGTTCGGTGTGTCGTCATGCTCAAAGAATCCCATGTGCAGCTCATCGGCGCTTTCCGGCCAACCTAAAGCGTGGATGAGAGAGATGGCGGGCGAGAGAGTCAGCTTCCCGGCCACTCGACCATGTCGACCGCCGCGGCGCCGGGCGGGATCATCGGGAAGCACGCCTCCCCCACCTCGACGTGGACGTCGAGCACCGCCGCACGCCCGCAGTCGAGCGCCTGCGCGAGCGCGGCGTCGAACTCGGCCTCGGTCGTGACCGTCCAGGCGGCGGCGCCGAAGCCGCGCGCGACCTGCGCGCAGTCGGTCGGCTCGGACAGGTCGACCGCGGACAGCCGCCGCTCGTAGAACATCGTCTGCCATTGGTGGACCATCCCGAGGCCGCCGTTGTTGACGATCACCACGACGACGGGCAGCTCTGCCGCGACGGCGGTCGCCAGCTCCTGCGCGGTCATCTGGAACGAGCCGTCGCCGTCGACGCAGACGACCGTCGCGTCGGGGCGCGCGGCGCGTGCGCCGACCGCGGCCGGCAGGCCGAAGCCCATCGTCCCGTGCCCGCCGGAGGTGACGAACGATCGTGGCCGCTCGCAGCCGAGGTACTGCATCGCCCACATCTGGTGCTGCCCGACGCCCGTCGTCCAGACGACCTCCTCGGGCCGCGCGCGCAGCGCCGCGTCGAGCCGTTCCAGCACTCTCTGCGGCTTCAGCGGCGCGCCGGCGCGCGGGGCCGTGTCGTATCTGAGCGGAAAGCGCGCGCGCCACGCGCGTACCTGCTCACGCCATGCGGTCGTGTCCGGTGGATCAGCGATCGCGGCGAGCGTGCGCGCGAGCGCGTCGCGCAGCGGCCCGAGCACCGGCAGCTCGGCGTGGCGCAGCTTGCCGATCTCGCCCGGGTCGACGTCGAAGTGCGCGACCGTCGCGGCGGGCGCGAACGCGTCGAGGCGCCCGGTGACGCGGTCGTCGAAGCGCGCGCCGACGGCGATCACGAGGTCGGCGCGGTTGAGCGTCCAGTTCGCCGCCTTCGTGCCGTGCATGCCCGGCCAGCCGCAGAACAGCTCATGCGACTCCGGCAGCGCGCCCTTCCCCATCAGCGTCGTCACGACGGGGATCCGCGCGTGCTCGGCGAGCGCGCGCAGCTCCTCCCCCGCGTCGGCGTTGACGACCCCGCCGCCGGCGTAGAGGACTGGCCGCGCGGCACGCTCGATCGCCCGCGCGACGGCGAGCGGCTGGCGCGGGTCGAGCGCGGGCGTCCGCGTCGCGGGCGTCCGCGCTTGCGCGCCGACGGGCAGCGGCACGGCGGCGGCGGGCGGCGCGGCGGCGGGCGGCGCGGCAGCGGGCGGCGCGGCAGCGGCGGGCGCGTGCGGCGGAAGCGCGGCGACCGGCGGCCACGCGAACGCGACCTCGGCCTCCTGCACGTCGCGCGGGACGTCGACCAGCACCGGGCCGGGCCGGCCGGCGCGCGCCAGCGCGAACGCGGCGCGCAGCGTGCCGGCCAGCTCGGCGACGTCGCGCACGAGCCACGCGCCCTTCACGAGCGGGCGCACGACGCTGACGATGTCGCACTCCTGGAACGCCTGGGTGCCGATCAGCGCGGTGCGGACCTGGCCGGTGACGCAGACGAGCGCCGTCGAGTCCATCTGCGCGTTTGCGATCGGCGTCACGAGGTTCGTCGCGCCTGGCCCCGAGGTCGCCAGCACGACACCCGGCTCGCCGGACACGCGCGCGTACGCCTCCGCCATGTGGCCGGCGCCTTGCTCATGGCGCGCGAGCACGTGACGCACGCTCGTCCCACGCGCGATCGCATCGTAGAGCGGCAGCACCGCGCCGCCCGGGATCCCGAAGCAGACGCGCACGCCCTCGGCCTCGAAGGCGCGCAGGACGACGTCGGCGCCGAGCATCCGCTGCTCGGCGGCGGGAGCGGGCGGCGCCGTCGTGGGCGCCGCGTCGTGGAGCTGTGTCATCGCGGTTCCGTTTCGCTTTCGTCGCAAGTCGGGCGCGCCGTGCGCGTGGCGGCGGCGCGAGAGCCTGGAGGTGAGGCGCCGTTCCGGCGCTGCGAAACCGATCCCCTAGCGGGGAATGACGAGCGAGATCGCGAGGAGGAGCTGCGGCATGCGGTCGCGATCGGGCATGACGGTCACTGTACCGCGCGTTTCGCGGCCCGTCGCCCGACAGCCGTCGCGCGTCGGCGCGACGACTGTCGAACGTCTCGCCGCGTCAGCGTGCGACGGGCAGCGGCGGGATCCGCTTCAGGCAACGCGTGTCGCCGACCGCATGGGTGCGGATGAAGCGACTGATGATGCTCTGCGCGCAGCCGGTCGGGTCCGACGTCGGCGTGTGCGCGACGTTCGGCACCTCCACGAACTGCCCGCCGGCGAACTGCTTGGCGGCGGCGCGGGCGGCGCTGCTCGGCGTGTTCGTGTCCAGCTCGCCGTCGATCGCGAGCGTCGGGACGGCCGGACGCACGGCGCCCGCGGTCGCGTCGTCGCCGAGCTTGACGTCGGGCCACGCGATGCAGCTGTCGCCGCCGTCGCCGAAGGCGCCGATCCACGCCTCGGGCGTGAATGGCGCGAACGCGGCGCGGCCGGCGCGCTTCAGCGCGGCGCGGTACTGCGCGCGCCGCTCGGCGACCGGCGCCGATCTGTCGTACGCGACCGGGTAGTCGCGGCACGAGGTCGCGCTGTTGAGCGCGAGGTTGACCTGGCCGTCCTCGGCGTACAGGCCGCGGTAGAGCTGCTTGACGGAAACGATCAGCTGCAGCAGCGGCTCCGCTCTCCCCTGCGTCGCGAGCCGCAGCACCTTCGGCAGTGACGAGTACAGCTCCGGTCCGAGCGCGGCGGTGTACGCCGTCAGCGCGAGCGCCTCCTCGTCGATCCGCAGTCTGTGACCCTCGACTCTGATCGTCACCGGTCTCGCCTTCAGCGCGCGGGCGATCGTGCCGAGGTCGGCGAGCACTCTGCGGCCGCTGCACGCGCCTCTGCTGCGCGCGCAGACGACGCGCAGCGCGCGCCGCAGCGCGGCGGCGCGGTCGCGGCCGAATGTGTCGAACGCGATCGGGTAGGCGCCGGCGAGCACGAGCGAGGAGACGCGCTCCGGGTGGCGGCGGGCGTAGACGGCGAACAGGAACGAGCCGTACGACTCGCCGACGAGGTCGAGTCTCTCGATCCCGAGCGCGGCGCGGACGTCGTCGAAGTCGTCGGCGATCGTCGCCGAGCCGTACGCGCCGGCGCGCTGGCCGAGTGATCTGCCGCAGACGCCGACCGCGTTCTGGGTCGCGAGCGGGCCGAGGTCCGCGAGGTTGCCCGGCAGCGTGCACGTGAGGCGGCCCGAGCGGCCGACGCCGCGCGGGTCGATCAGCAGCAGGTCGTGGTCGTCGCGCAGCGGTCTGAAGAGCTTCTCCATCGCCTTCGCCGGCTCGGTCGCCGCACCGGGGCCGCCCGGGTTGGGGACGATCGTGCCGGCGGCCGGTCTGCTCTGGTCGCGCCGCGGGATCAGCGCGTAGCCGACGGTGGTCGTGCCGAGCGACGGGGTCGCGCGGTCGAGCGGGACCGTCACGGTCCCGCATCTGGCGCCTGCCGGGCAGGCGGGCGGCGTCGCTGCGCCGGCGCCGGCCGGCGCTGCGGCCGCCGTCGCCGCGAGCACGGCGCCGGCGGCGAGCGCCGCGGTGAGGTGTCGGGGGAAGTGCATGCGCCTGACGCTAGATGCGGGCGGCGGTCGCGAAGCTGCGACGAACGTCGCGTTCCTGCGAGCCGTCCTCCTACGCGTGTCGAAGGTGCCGGTCGAACCACCCGCGCACGCGGGCGTGCGTGTCGAGCAGCTGCTCGGGCTCGGTCCAGCCGTGGCCGGCGCGCGGATAGACGACCAGCTCGGTCTCGCAGCCGGCGTCGGCGAGCGCGCCGTACAGCTCGTGCGCCTGGCCGACGGGCGTGCAGAGGTCCTCGGCGCCGTGCAGGATCAGCGTCGGCGTCGTGCAGCCGCGCGCGTGGACGACCGGCGAGCGGGCGGCGTACGGGCCGGCAGGGTCGTACGGGTCGCCGGCGAGGTACAGCTCGTCGAAGCGGCCGATGTTCGTCGTCGTGTGGAAGCTGAGCCAGTCCGACACGCACGCGATCGGGACGGCGGCCGCGAACGCGCCGGAGCGGACCGCGGCCCACGCGGCCATGAAGCCGCCGTAGGACTTGCCGGCGATCCCGACGCGCGCGCGGTCGGCGATGCCGGCCGCGACGAGCGTGTCGACCCCGGCGAGCACGTCCTGCAGGTCGGCACCGCCGAGATCGCCGACGTTCGCGCGCGCGAATCTCTGGCCGCGTCCGGTGCTGCCGCGCGGGTTCGGCATCAGGACCGCGTAGCCGGCGGACGCGAGCGGCACCCCGAGCGCCAGCGGTGCGGTGCCGGAGGAGAACGTCCACGCGTTCGCCGGGCCGCCGTGGACGAGCACGACGAGCGGCAGCGGCTGCGTGCGCCCGTGCGCGTGCGGCTCCGCGCCGGCCGGCGGTGCCGCGCCCGGCGGCAGCAGCAGGATCCCCTCGATCGCCAGCCCGTCGCGCCCGCGCCACGCGAACCGCCGCGCCGGTGGGGCGGGCTGCTCGGCAAGCGTCGCGTTGAGGGAGGTGAGCGGGCGCCATGCGGGTGCGGCGGGCGGTGCGGCGGCGGGTGCGGGCGGTGCGGCGGCGGGCGGTGCGGCGGCGGGTGCGGGCGGTGCGGCGGCGGGCGGCGTGGCGGCGGGCGGTGCGGCGGCGGGCGGTGCGGCGGCGGGTGCGGCCCCCTCCAGCAGCGCGACCTCCGGTGGCATGCCGGGACCGTCGACGACGGCGGCGATCACGCGGCCGTCGGCGCTGGCGCCGACCGCCATCGCGTCCGCGGCGCCGATCGTCGCCGGGCCGCGCCACAGCTCCCGCACCGCGCCGCCCGGCGCGGCGTCGATCCGCACGCACGTCGTCTCCAGCCCGCGCGGGCCGGCGCCGAGCAGGTCGCCGTCGTCGAGCCAGCGCAGCGCGGTCAGATCGTGGTCGGGCGCGGGGTCGCCGACGGCGCCGGAGGCGAGGTCGAGAACGCGGGCGCTGCCGGCGACCTCGGTCCGGTCGCTGGCGATCCCCTCGACGAACGCGACGCGTCGGCCGTCCGGCGAGATGACCGGCGACTGGAGTTGCCAGGCGGGCTCGTGCACGAGCCGCGCCGTTCGCGCGTCGAGGTCGAGCAGCGCGACGCGCGCGCCGTACCAGCCGCTCTCGGACGGGTCCTCGGAGACGATCGCGACCGCCGCGCCGGCGCCCGCCCAGCCGACCTCCCAGACGGTCAGCCCGTCCGGCCCGGCCTCGTGCGCGGCGGCGCCCGCGCCGTCCGACGCGTCGAGCAGCCACAGCCGCCGCCACGCCGCCCGCGGCCGCAGCACGAGCGGTCCCTCCCCCTCCCCGCCGCCGGCGATCCGCGTCGCGCCGTGCGCGCCCGCGCGGTCGGAGCCGGGGTCGGCGGCGAGCACGAGCAGCCGCGTTCCGTCGCGCGACCAGCGCAGCTGCTCGACGGAGGCGGCGAGGTCACCGACCGCGCGCGGAGCAGCCGCTCCCGCGCCGCCGAGCGCCGCGCCGCCGCCGCGGCCGGCCGCGGCGGCGCTGTCGGCCGCGCCGCGTGCCGCGCCGCCGCCACCCGCGCCCGCGCCGCCGAGCGCCGCCTCCACATCCAGCACGTGCACGCCTGCCATCCCCGGCCGCTCGCGGTCGGCGAGGAACGCCAGCCGCGTGCCGTCGGGCGAGAAGCGCGGCAGCGCGGCGCGGCCCGGCCCGTCGGCGACCGCGCACGGCGGCGCGCCGCCGACCTCGCCGAGCCAGACCTGCGACCCGAGCGCGAACGCGACGCGGCGGCCGTCGGGCGAGACCTCGACGTCGCGCGGCGCCCGCAGCAACCCGCTCATGCGCGCACGCGCAGCTTGCCGAGCCAGTTCTCCGCGTAGTAGATCGGGTTGAAGCCCTCGTAGACGAATCTGTCGGCGAGACCCATCGGCACGCTCTCCCACCACAGCGGCAGATAGGGCAGCTGCTCGCCGGCTATCTGCAGCACCCGCGTCAGCGCCTGCGTTCGCGCCGCGGCGTCGGTCGTCCTGCTCTGCTGCGCGAGCAGGCGGTCGACCTCGGGGTCTCTGAAGTTCGCGAGGTTGAAGTTGTTCGGGACCGCGTTCGCGCTCGGCAGCAGCGCGCCCGGGAAGTTCGACGGGTCGACGTAGTCGGGCGACAGCCGCAGGTACTGGAGCCCAAGGTCCTTGTGCGCGTACAGCTTCGCCAGCCACGTGTTCTGCGGCACCTCGCGGACGTTGAGCGTGATGCCGAGCTGCTTGAGCGTCTCGGACAGGCTCACGAGCGCGCGGCCGGCCGGGGCGGCCGAGTTGGGGAACACGACGTCGGCGGTGAAGCCGTCCGGGTGCTGGGACTTCGCCAGCTCGGCCTTCGCGGCCTCGAGGTCGTACGCGTAGGCGGGCAGCCTCGCGTAGATCGCTCTGACCTCGTCCGGCGTCGCCACGTCGCCCCACTGGAGCGGCGCGGGGATCGTCGTCGCCGGCTCGCCGTGCCCGCCGAGGAACGCGCGCACGTAGCCGGCGCGGTCGGCCGCATGAGCGACCGCTCTGCGCACGTGGACGTCGTTCCACGGCGCCTGCGAGAGGTCGAACGAGAGCAGCACGACGCTCATCCCCGGCGCCCACTCGGTTCTCGCATCCGGCAGCCGGTCCCACTCTCTCGCCGTGCTGATCGCGAACTCGAACATCCCGTCGATCTCGCCGGAGCGCATCGCGAGCAGGTTCGTGCGCGGGTCGCCGATGAACTTCAGTGACGCTCTGCGCACGCGCTGGCGCTCACCCCAGTAGTCGTCGTTGCGCTCGACGACGATCTCGTTGTCACCGGTGAACGACGTGATTCTGTACGGCCCGGTTCCCATCACGCTGACGGTCGCGGCCGGCGCGCCGAGCTTCTTGCCAAGTCTCTCGCCGAACGCCTTCGGCATGATGAAGATGTGGACGTGGGCGTACGGGAACAGCGGGTCCGGCTGCTTCATCCGCACCGTCACCTCGCGCGGCCCGGTCGCCTCTATCGAGCGCACATGGGTGAAGTACGTCGAGATCTGCGAGCTGACCTTCGGGTCCATGTGCCGCCGCAGCGACCAGACGACGTCGTCGACCGTCAGCGGCGAGCCGTCCCAGAATCTGACGCCCTCGCGCAGTCTGTAGACGTAGGTGCGCGGGTCGGGCTCCTCGGAGGACTCGGCCAGCACCGGCTTGAGCCGCAGTCTGTCGTCGAGGCCCATCAGCGTCTCCATCCCGAGCGCCATCACCATCTCGCCGACGGTGAGGTTGCCGGTCGCGATGTCGAGCGTCGGCGGGGTGCCACCGAGCGACCACGTGACGTGGTCGATCTCCGCGTCGGTGCCTGCGCCGGCGACGCTGCCGCTCGCTCTCGTCCCGCCCGACGCCGACGTCGAGCCGGAGCCGCCGGAGCCGCACGCGGCCAGCAGCGCGGGCAGCGTCAGCACGGCGCCGCCGACGCCGAGGCGCCGCAGCGCCTCGCGCCGGGTCATCTCGGCGCGCACGATCTCATTCATGGAGACTCCTTTGGTCACCGGACTGGGGTGCTGCGGGTGCTGCGGATGCGGGCGCGAGCCCCAGCTCGCGCATCACGAAGCCGAGCCACTCGGCCGCCTGCCCGCGGACGCTGACGTGGCCGCCCTGCTCTGAGACGCGCAGCAGGATCGGCCGGCCGCCGCGGTCGGCGGCGAGCAGCGCGGCCGCGAGCTTGCGCGCGTGCCACGGCCAGCAGCGCATGTCGTTGGCGCCGGCGACGATCAGCGTCGCCGGGTACGCCGCCTCGCGCACGTTGTGGACGGGCGAGTAGGCGTGCAGCCAGCGCGCGTCCGCTGGCGTGCGCGGATCGCCGTATTCGACCGTGCACGACGCCGTGTACGGGTCGCGGTCGAACTTGAGCATGTCGTACAGCGGCACGAGGCTGGCGACGGCGCCGAACAGCTCGGGCCGCTGCGTCAGCGCGACGCCGGTGCCGAGGCCGCCGTTGGAGCCGCCGACGAGCGCGAGCAGCTCGGGCGTCGTGCGGCGCTCGGCGATCAGCGACTCCGCGACCGCGTAGGTGTCGTCGAACGTGCGCTGCTTGTCGGCGAGCCGCCCGCCGTGCCAGAAGCGGTCGCCGAACTCGCCGCCGCCGCGCAGGTGGGCGAGCACGAACACGCCGCCGGCGTCGACCACCGTCGCGAACGCGCCCATGTACGCCGGGACCGTCGAGATGTTCCAGCCGCCGTAGACGAACATGACCGTCGGGCGCGGCAGCGCCGGGTTGGCGTCGCGGCGGCGCACGAGCCGGTAACGGACCGGGGCGCCGTCCTGCGCGCGCCCTTCGAGGTCCTCGACGACCAGCTCCTCGCCGGTCCGCCGCGGCGCGGTCAGCTGTTCCAGCCGGCGCGCGTCGATCTCGTAGCGGTAGAGCGCCGGCGAGCACGTCAGCGTCGAGAAGACGAACGTGAACTCGCCGGGCGCCGCGAAGACGTTCTCGCCGACCTGCGGCGGCGGCTCCTGGAAGAAGCCGAACATCCGCTGCAGGACCGCGCCGCGGCCGGGCAGCTCGACGTCCACGACGGGATGCCCGTCGCGTTCGAGCACGCGCACCTCTGCGTAGGTGTCGCGGTACTGGGTCAGCACGAGCCGGTCGCCCGCGCGCGCGACCGTCTTGAGCACGACGTCGGGCGACTCGGCGACCAGCTCGACCCACGTCGCGGGCGCGCGCGGCGTCGCGACCGGGATCCGCACGAGCCGGCCTCTCGGCGCGCCGAACGTCGAGACGCAGACGTAGTCGCCGCCGTCGAAGAAGCCGAAGCCGGTACCGTCGAAGCCCTCCAGGAACGCGCGCCACTCGCCGTCGGGCAGCTCGCGCACGAAGTCGGGCCGCAGGTCCAGCTCGCTCGTGATCGCGGCGAGGTGGCGGCCGTCGGGCGAGACCTGCGGGAAGACGCAGTACGGGTCGCGCACCTCGACCGGCTCCGGCGCGGACCGCTCGCGGTCGCCGAGGCGGTGCAGGAAGAGGTGCTTCTCGGCGTCCTCGAAGTCGGGCGCGAGGCCGCCGTTGTAGTAGAACGAGCGTCCGTCGGGCAGCCACGCGACGGTCGCGTTGGAGCAGAACGGGATGCGGTCCTCGAGCACGCGGCCGCTCGCGACCTCTACGACGTGCAGCACGCTCTGCTCGTCGCCGCCGTATGAGAGGCCGAAGGCGACGTGGTCGCCGTCGGGCGCCGGCCAGTGCCAGTCGAGCGACGCCGGCCCGCGCGGATCGTCGAGCGCGGCGGTGTCGAGCAGCACGCGCTCCCCTCCCCCGCGGACGTCGTCGCTGACCGTCAGCCGCGTGCCCGCGGCGGTCGGGCGGACGTGGAACCAGCGCCCGCCGGCCGGCCGCGGCGCCTCCATGCCGCCGTCGACCAGCTCCTGTTCGAGCGCGTCCGCGAGCGGCTCGAAGCCGCCCCAGCCGTGCAGCTCGGCGACGGCGGCGGCGTCGTGCGCGCGCTGCCACGCGAGCGTCTCCTCCGACTCCTCCTCCAGCCACGCCCACGGATCGTCGTAGGCGATCCCGCCGACGACCTCGCGGTGCGGCCGCGGCGCGGCGGCGGGCGGCTGTTCGCGTGTCCCGCTCACGGCGCGACCGGCACCTCGACCCACGACGGCCGGTCGCGTTCGCGGTGCACCTCGTACGTCACCTCGCCGTCGGCCGGGACCGTCTCGAAGTGGCTGGCGTCGTTGGAGGCGAGCGCGATCCGCAGCCGGTGCCCGGCGCGCACGACCGCCGAGACCGGGAACAGCTCGATCCGGACGGTCTCGACCGTGCCCGGCTGCAGCGGCCGCGCGTCGGCGCGGGCGAAGCTGCGCGCGCGCTGGGACAGCAGCAGCTGACCTTCGGTCAGGTAGGTCACGCGGCCGTTCGGCGCGACGTCCTCCAGATAGGCGAACAGCGTCCCGTCGGGCTGCGAGGAGGACAGCTCCAGCACGATCGCGACGGTTCCGGCGACGTGCGCGTCACGCTCCAGCGGGGCGCTCGTGTACGCCAGCAGCCGGGCGTCCTGCGCCGCGCGGTCGGGGTAGACGACCGCGCCGCCGCCGCTGACCTGCGTGCCCCAGCGGCTGCTCGCGCCGGCGGTCGCGGACGGGTCCGGGCGGTAGACGTCGACCGCCACCTCCTGCGCGGGCGGCTCCTGCGTCAGCGCGCCCTCGGCGCCGAGGTACCAGCGCGTCGTCGCGGTGCCGCGCGGCGGCCACGTCTCGGTCGTCGCCCACTCGCCGCTCGCGAGCGTGAGGTAGTGCAGCCGGCGGCCGGGGCGCGGCTCCTCGCCGCGCTGCACGTAGCGGTCGAAGAAGTCGCGCACGCGGCGGTAGACCTCCGCCTCCTCGAACTCACTGCGCTCGTCCTCGGCGCGGAACGCGTCGCAGGTGTACTTGGCGCCATGGCTCCAGGCGCCGACGTACGCCTCCTGCGGCACGTCGAGCACCGCGAAGCGCGTGAGCGTGCCGGCCGCGGTACCGGCGTCGAACCAGCTCGCGACGGGCATCGTCGGCACGCCGGCGCGCTCGGTCGCCTCCCGGTACGTCTGCGGCGACGCGGCCGCCCAGCTCCAGCCGCCGTCGACGTCGTCCTTGAACGGCGTCCGCGCGATCGCCGCGCGCAGGTCGGCGTTCGCCTGATGCTCGCGGATCGCGGCCTCGCGCAGCGCCGGCCCGTCCGGCCCGTCGACCGGCTTGACCGGCGCGATCTCGGTCGCGATCGTCTCGCCGAGCGCGGCGACCTCCTCCAGCGCGCCGTCGATCCCGTCGAGCGCGCGCGTCATGTGCAGCCAGCTGTCCGTCATCAGCCGGTTGGGCACGCCGCCCGGCACCATCAGGTCCTCGTAGACGTCGTAGTCGGGGAACAGCGGCGCGACCGCGCGCAGCACCGGGTTGCCGAGCGACGCCATCAGCTCGGCGGTGTCGGCGTCGTAGGAGTGGCCGTAGGCGCCGGCGCGGCCGTTGGACCACGGCTGCCGGGCGATCCAATCGAGCACCTCGCCGTAGTCCTCGATCTCGCGACGCGACAACTCGGCGTCGCGCGAGCCGAACGAGGCGCCGCTGCCGCGCGCGTCGACCAGCACGAGCGCGTAGCCCCAGCCGGTCCAGCGGCGCGCCTCGGCGGTGACGCCGTCGCTTTCGTCGGCGCGGTGATAGCGCGTCGCGCGCAGCACCGTCCCGATCCGCTCGCCGTCGGGCAGCCCGGCCGGCAGCCAGACGTCGACCGCGAGCCGCACGCCATCGCTCAGCTCGACGTGGAGCGAGCGCCCGACGGGATCGGGCGGCAGCGGTGGCGCGAACGGGCTCATCCGCCCACCGCGGCGGCGTGGTCGTGCGCGTAGCGCTCGACCGCCTCGTGGTCGAGCTCGATCCCGAAGCCCGGCCCACCGGGCAGCTCGAACAGGCCGTCGACGACGACCGGCTCGGGACCCGAGACGTCCTTGCGCAGCTCCGCGTACGGGTAGAAGCTCGGCGGCACGTACTCGACGATCGGGACGTTCTCGTGCGCGGCCGCGACGTGCAGCGTCGCGGCCATGCTGAGCGTCGTCGCGACCCAGCCGTACGGGATCATCTCGCGCCCGCGCGCCGCGGCGGCGCGCGTCAGGCGGTCCATCGCGGTGACGCCGACGCGCGCCACGCACGGCTGCACGTACTGGACGCCGCCGAAGTCCATCAGGTGCTCCAGCTCGGCCGCGGAGGCGACGATCTCACAGCCGGCGAGCGGGATCGTCGTCGCGTCCGCGAGCTTGCGGTAGCCGGCGAGGTCCTCCGGCAGCAGCGCGGTCTCGAACAGCATCAGGTCGTACTCCTCGAGCTGCTTGAGCACCGCGATCGCCTCGTCGGCGTCGTTCCAGCGGTAGCAGGCGTCGCACAGCAGCGTGAAGTCGGGACCGGCCTGCTCGCGCACGGCGCGCACGAGCGGCGCGATCTGATCGGCGTCCGGGACCTGGTCGTGCGAGACCTCGATCTTCGCGGCGCGGAAGCCCTGCGCCTTGATGTCGTCGACGAACGCGCGCGCTGCGTCGAGCGCTGCGGCGTGATCCTCCACCTTGCGGTACATCGTGATGTACGGAACGAGCGGCGTCGTGCGCTGCGCGCCGAGCAGCTCGCGCACCGGCTTGCCGGCGGCCTTGCCGGCGAGGTCCCACAGCGCCATGTCGACCGCCGCGAGCGCGACGTGGCCGATCCCGTTGCGGGCGGTCCACCAGTTGCCGGCGTACAGCTCGTCCCACAGCGCGGCCGGGTCGCCCAGCTCGCGGCCGATCAGCGGCTCGGTCACGCCGCGGCTCCAGATCCAGTAGCTCGGCTGCTCGACCACCGCCTGGACGGCGAGCGGAGAGACGTTGCCCTCGCCGACACCGACGAGACCGTCGTCGGTCGTGACGACGACGAGCGTCGTCTCGCCGAAGTTGTCCGCCATGTCGGTCTGCGTCGCCCCGCGCAGCGGGAGCGCCTTGATGTCGGTGATCTTCATGGAGCGATTCTCCGAGCGGCGGGTGTGCGCCGCATCCGACACGCGACCGAAGCGACGGGCGCGCCGTGCGACAGCGGATGCCCGCTCACGGCGCGCTCACCATCAGCGGGCGGGCGCCGCGCGTGAGGCGGACCGGGCCGTCGGGCGTGACCGCGATCGTGTCCTCGACGCGGATCCCCCAGCGGCCGGGGATGTAGACGCCCGGCTCGACGGTGATCACAGCGCCGGCCGGCAGAGGATCGCGATTGCCCTCCACCACGCGCGGCGGCTCATGCCCGCTGAAGCCGATCCCGTGGCCGGTCGCCGGGCCGTTCCACTCGCCCAGTCCCGCGTCGAGGATGACCTGCGTCGCGGCGCGCGCGACGTCGTCGCTCGTCGCGCCGACGACGGCGGCGCGCACGCCCGCGTCCTGCGCGCGCGAGACGGCGTCGTAGTGGGCGCGGTAGTCGTCGGACGGCGGGCCGAGGTGGACGACCTGCGCGATGTCGGCGCAGCGCCCGTCGACGTGCGCGACGACGTCGACCAGCACCGGCGCGCCGGCGCGCAGCGGCGTGCGGTCGCCGACGTGGTGCGGGTCGGCGGCGTTCGCGCCCGCCTGCACGTAGACGCAGTCGATCGCGTCGGCGCCCTCGTCCCACAGGAAGCGCTCCAGCTCGCGCTTCAACTCCAGCTCGGTCATCCCAGGCGCGGCGTGCGCGGCGGCGAGGTCGACGGCGCGCGAGATCAACTCGCCCGCGCGCGCGATCGCGGCGACGTCCGCCGCGCTCTTGCGCAGCCGCAGCGAGGCGAGCAGGTCGCGCGCCGGGCGCGGCTGCGGGCCGAGGCCTGGCCGCAGCCGCTCGAACGCGTGGAACGGCATCTCGTCGTCGATCAGCGCGACGGCCGGCGCGGGCTGCCGCGCGAGCGCTGCGGCGACCGCGTCGCCGGGACCGCCTCTGTCGCTCCAGCTCAGCAGCGGCGGGCGGCCCGCGACGGCGGTCCAGCCGGCGGCGCAGAAGTCGGGCAGGATCATGGCCGCGTCGTCGCACCAGACGAGCAGCGTCGTCTGCCGCTCGTCGGCTTCGGAGCCGTCGTAGCCGAGCAGCCAGCGGAGCGCGTCGGTCGGGCCGATCGCGACGAGGTCGACGCCCTGCTCGCGCATCGCGCGCTGCAGCTGCGGGAGGCGGTCGGTCGGCTCGGTCATGCGGTCCTCGCGGTCGGGATCGAGCCGATCAGCGCACGTGTGTACGGGTCCTGCGGGTCGTCGAGCACGTCGGCGCAGCGGCCGTGCTCGACCAGGCGGCCGCTCTTCAGCACGTAGACGCGGTCGGCGACCTGGCGCACGACGGCGAGGTCGTGCGTGATGAAGAGGTAGCCGACGCCGAGCTGCTCGCGCACCGACGCCAGCAGGTTGAGGATCTGCGCCTGGACGGAGACGTCGAGCGCCGAGACGGCCTCGTCGCACACGATCACGCGCGGCTCGGCCGCGAGCGCGCGGGCGACGGCGACGCGCTGGCGCTCGCCGCCGGAGAGCGCGACCGGCTTGCGCTCGGCGTACGCCGGCGAGAGGCCGACCTGCACCAGCAGCTCGTCGACACGGCCGCGCACGTCGGCGAGCCGTGGGTCGTGCACGAGCAGCGCCTCCTTCAGCGTCGCGCCGATCGTGCGCGCCGGGTTGAGCGTCGCGTACGGATCCTGGAAGACCATCTGGATCGTCCGCCGCAGCCGGCGCCGCTCGGCGGTCGGGAGCGCGTCGTAGTCGCTCGCGTCGATGCCGTCGACCAGCAGCGTGCCGGAGTCCGGACGCTCCAGCCCCAGCAGGCAGCGGCCGAGCGTCGTCTTGCCCGAGCCCGACTCGCCGACGAGCGCGACGCACTCGCCGGCGGCGACCTCCAGCGAGACGTCGTCGAGCGCGACGACGGTGCGCCCGTCGCGCGCGCCGCCGAACACCTTCGCGATCGAGCGGACCTCGACCAGCGGCGCCGCGTCGGCCGGTGCCGGCGGCTCGACGCGCGCGGCGACCAGCTCGCGGCGGCGCTCGTCCAGCTCGTCGGCGATCTGCTCCGCGCGGCGGCACGCCGTGCGGCGATCCAGCCCGGCGGCGAGCAGCGGCGGCGCGCCCTGCGAGCAGGCCGGCTCCGCCCACGCGCAGCGCGCGGCAAAAGCGCAGCCGCCCGCGACCTCGTCGGCGTCCGGGACCGAGCCGGGGATCACCGGCAGCGCGTCGAGCCGCCGGTCGATCGGCGGCTCGGTCAGCAGCAGGCCGAGCGTGTAGGGATGCCGCGGCTCGGCTTCGATCACATGCGCCGGCCCCTCCTCCAGCACCGCGCCCGCGTACAGCACCTCGACGCGGCCGCAGGTCGAGAACGCGACGCGGAGGTCGTGCGTGATCAGGATCAGCCCCATCCCGCGCGACTCCTGCAACCCCTTGAGCCGTTCGAGGATCTCCTGCTGAGTCGTCACGTCGAGCGCGGTCGACGGCTCGTCGGCGATCACCAGGCGCGGGTCGCGCGCGAGCGCGGCCGCGATCCCGACGCGCTGGCGCATGCCGCCGGAGAGCTGGAACGGGAACGCGTCGGCGACCGCCGCGTCGTCGATCCCGACCTCGGCGAGCCGGCGGACGGCCTCGGCGCGGCGCGCGCGCCGTCGCAGCCGCCGGCCGCCGTCGTCGCACAGCAGCTCGGCGATCTGCTCGCCGCAGCGCATCAGCGGGTTCAGCATCGTGAACGGGTCCTGGAAGATCAGCGCGATCTCGCTGCCGCGCACGGCCGTCAGCTCGCGCCGGCTCAGCCGCAGCAGGTCGCGTCCGCCGTAGGCGACCTCGCCCTCGGCGTGGACGCCGGGCGGCAGCAGTCCGACGATCGCGCGCGCGGTCATCGACTTGCCGCTGCCGGACTCGCCGACGATCGCGAGCGCCTCGCCCTCCCCCACCTCCAGTTCGACGCCAGCGGCGATCGTCCGCTCGCGCGTGCCGATCCGGCTCGCGATCCGCAGGTCGCGGACGCGCAGCAGCGGCTCCGCGGCGCTCATCGGGCGCGACCCCGGTCGGAGAGGCGCTCGTAGGCCCAGTCGCCGAGCAGGTTCATCGCGACGGCGAGCAGCACCAGCGCGATCCCAGGCGCCAGCACGGCGACCGGGTTGTCCTCGATCAGCGAGAGGTTGTCGTTCAGCATGCGTCCCCAGTCGGCCTCGCCGGGCGCCACGCCGATGCCGAGGAACGACATCGCGGACAGCGCGACGAGCGCGTAGGCGAAGTTCAGGAAGGCGTTCGCGACGATCAGCGGCAGGATGTTGGGCCAGATGTGGCGGAACATGATCGTCCGCCGCGAGAGGCCGAGCGTGCGCGCTGCGTCGACGTACGGAAGGCTGCGCTGCGCCAGCGTCGCGCCACGGATCAGGCGCGCGTCGGCAGGGCCGAAGAGGACGACGAGGATCCCGACCGCGACGGCGTAGCCGCCGCCGATCACGCCGACGAGGATGATCGCCACCAGCAGCGACGGCAGCGCGTAGACGACGTCGACGGCGCGCATGATCGCGGAGTCGCGCCAGCCGCCGAAGTAGCCTGCGATCAGCCCGAGGACGGTGCCGATCACGGCCGCGCCGAGCATCATCAGCAGCGGACCGACGAGCGCGGTGCGGGCGCCGGCGATCAGTCGCGAGAAGAGGTCCCGGCCCGAGTCGTCGGTGCCGAGCAGGTGGGCGGCGCTCGGCGTCTGAAGGCCGGCGACGAGGTCCTGCGCGTCGGGGTCGTGGGGCGCGATCGCCGCGCCTGCGATCGCGCACACGACCGTCGCCGCGACGACGACCATCGCGAGCAGCACGAGCAGCGGCGGGCGCTGCCGGCGCGCGCGGACGCCCGCTGCGGCGGCCGCGGGCGGCGGTGCGGGGGCGGCGCTCACGAGCGCGCTCCCTCGCCGTAGGCGATGCGCGGGTCGATCAGCGTGTAGATCACGTCGACCGCGAGGTTGACGAGCACGATCACCGCCGCCAGCAGCAGCGCGACGCCTTGCAGCATCGGCACGTCCTTGTCCTGCACGGCGTTGACGAGCAGCGTCCCGAGGCCGGGCAGCGCGAACGTCGACTCGACCAGCAGCGTGCCGGTCAGCACGACGGTCAGGACCGCGCCGGCGACGGTCACGATCGGCACCATCGCGTTGCGCAGCGCGTGGTGGACGAGCACGCGCCGCAGCGGCACGCCGCGCGCGAGCGCGAAGGCGATGTAGTCCTGGTCGAGCACCTCCGCCATCGCCGTGCGCGTGAGCTTGACGACGAGCGCGAGCGCGGTCAGCGCGAGCGCGAGCGCGGGCAGCGTCAGGTGCCAGAGGCGGTCGCCGAAGCCGCTGCCCGAGCCGTACGTCGGGAACCAGCCGAGCTGGACGGCGAAGACGTAGAGCAGCACGATCCCGGTCACGAACGCCGGCGCGCTGACGCCGAGCACCGACAGGCCGACGATGCCGCGGTCCACCAGCGTGCGCTTGCGGACGGCGGCGAGGACGCCGAGCGGGATGCCGGCGAGCACAGCGACGAGCGACGCGTAGAGGACGAGGAACGCGGTCATGCCGAGCTTCGCCTCGATCGTCTCGGTCACGCTGCGGCCGGTCCGGGCCGACTCGCCGAAGTCGAAGTGGAGCGCGCCGGTCAGCCACAGCCGGTACTGCTCCAGGAACGGCTCGTCGAGATGGAATCTCGCGCGCAGCGAGGCGACCAGCTCCGGGCTCGCCGGGCGCGCGCCGAGCAGCACCTGCTCCGGGCTCCCGGGCGCCAGGTACATCAGCGAGAAGATCAGGAACGACAGCCCCAGCAGCAGCAGCGCCAGCGCGACCAGACGGCGGCCGACGAACCAGGCCAGGCGGCGGCCGGTCACGTCGAGCCCATTTCCACGAACGACGACATAGCTCTCCTTTGCTCCCTTCCGGACGCAGGCTACGTCCGCGCCAGGTCGCGGTGCATGCGACGGATGTGCAATATGGAGGGGTGGATTCGCAACCGCTGTCGGACGATCTGCCCTGGCGGCAGCGTGCCTCCGCGGCCTACACTGCTCGCCGCATGGCTCGTGTGGAGGAGACTCGCGCGCTGGGACTGGCGGACGTGTTCGTGCGCGAGGCCGAGCGCGGCCTGAACCTCGACGAGCCGTCGCTCGGCACCCGCCTGCAGGAGATCGCCGACGCCGCCGCGCAGGAGGTGCGGCGCCCGGTCGCGATCGACGACCGCCAGCTGCGGCTGCTCGTCCACACCGAGCACGCCGACGACGTCGACGACGTCCGGCTCGACTCGATCCTCAAGCGGCCGCTGCGGCCCGAGGTGCTCGCGTGGGTCCACGCCCACGACGTCGTCAGCGCCCGCCGCGCGGTGCGCGTGCGGCCGAACGCCGAGCTGGGGATGCACGCGCGTGTCTGCGTGCCGATCCGCTCCGGCGAGCACCTGCTCGGCTACCTGTGGCTGACCGACCGCGAGCAGACGCTGACCGACGCGGAGCTGGCGCGTCTGGACGAGATCGCCGACGAGGCCGGCATCGTCCTCCACCGCGAGCTGCTGCTGCGCGACCTCGACCGCAGCCGCGAGCGCGAGCTGGTGCGCGACATCCTCTCCGAGGACCGCGGCGTGCGCAGGCACGCGGCGCAGCAGCTCGTCGCGTTCGAGATCGTCGAGCGCGACGGGCCGACGGTCGTGCTCGTCGCCTCCACCCCGGGCGCCGGCGCGACCGGAGACGAGCTGCGGGCGCCGCTCGACGCGGCCGCCAACCGCGTCCGCCGCCACCTCGCGCAGAAGCGCGCGCTCCACCTGCTGCGGCCCGACCACGTGCTGCTCGTCGTCTCCTGCAACGAGCCGAGCGTGCGGCGCAGAGGCGTCGTCGCGCTCGCGGAGCAGTTCCGCGACGAGCTGGCGACGGTGCTCGACCGCTCCCACGGGCCGGTCCGCGTCGCGATCGGCGGGCGCGTCGACGCGCTCGACGGCGCGCGCGAGTCCTACGAGCAGGCGCTGCGCGCGGCGACCGTCGCCAGCCACGTCGAGTCGCGCTTCGGCGCCGTCGTCTCGTGGGACGAGCTGGGGATCTACCGCCTGCTCGCCGAGCTGCCCGTCGGCGAGCTGGGGATGCGGCTCGTCCACCCCGGGCTGCGCACGCTGCTCGAGAAGCCGCAGACGCACTTCCTCGTCCACACGCTCGAGTGCTACCTCGACCAGGCCGGCGACGCGCAGGCGACGGCGGCGACGCTGTTCGTCCACCGCACGACGCTCTACCACCGCCTGCGCAGGATCGAGGAGGTCGGCGGGATCAACCTGCGCGACGGCGAGGAGCGGCTGGAGCTGCACCTCGGGCTCAAGCTCGCCCGCCTGCAGGGGCTGCAGTGGTCGGCCGAGCCCGCGCCCGAGTGAGCGCGGGCCCGGCGGTCGTTGCGCTCGCGGTCGCGGCGCAGCGCTAGCCGAGGATGCGCGCGTCGCCGAAGCCGGCGGCGAGCGTCGCGCCGGCGGCGAAGCGATCGGGCGTGAACTGGTCCAGCGCGGCGTCGTGGCCGCTGCCGGTGAGCAGCCCGGCGATGTGGCGGCCGAGCGCCGGCGCGAGCTTGAAGCCGTGGCCGCTCGTGCCGGCGCTCACGAAGATCCCGTCGCCGACCGCGCCGATCACCGGCTGCCAGTCGGGGCTGACGTCGTAGAGGCTCGCCCAGCCGCCGGCCGGGACGCTCGCGCCGAGCGCGGGGACGCGCGCGATCGCCCGCTCGGCGTGCTCGGTCGCCTCCTCGACGCCGACCTCCTCGGCGTAGTCGTCGGGGTCGACCTGCGCCTCGGCGAGCAGGCTGCCGAGCCCGTACTGCTCCGGTCCCTCCGGCTTCAGGTAGTACCCGCCGGCGACGTCGCCGAGCACGTATGGCAGCTTCGGCGCCTCGCCCCAGCCGAACGTCGCGACGACGTGGCGCTCGACGACGAGCGGCAGCTCGACGCCGAGCTGCGACAGCAGCCGGCCGGTCCACGGCCCGGCGGCGATCAGCAGCCGGTCGACGGTGAACGCCTCGCCGGCGGCGCTCGCGAGCGCCGCGCCGCCGCGCTCGCGCGCGGCGATCGCCGCGATCGGCGTGCGCAGGTGGGCGGTGACGCCGTGGCGGACGGCGTCGTCGAGCAGGCCGCGAGTGGTGCCGGTCGGGTCGGCGTGGCCGGCACCCGGCTCCCACACGGCGCGCTCGCCGTCGCCGATCTCCAGGCCCGGGAACTCGCTGCGCAGACGGTCCGCGGTCACCTCCTCGACGGCGATCCCGAGCCCGGTCAGCTCGGCCAGCAGCGCGTCGAGCGCGGGGCCGCTGTCCTGCGCGCGGTGCAGGTAGAGCATGCCGGTGCGGTCGTAGCCGGCGTCGCCGCCGCCGGTCACGTCGGCGAACCGCTCGAACATCGCGATGCTCTCGTGCGCCATCCGCGCGAGGAACGGGTTCGTGTAGCCGGAGCGGCAGACCGCGCTGGAGCGGCCGGTCGGCCCCGACGCCGGGGTCGCGCGCTCGAACAGCGCGGTGCTGACGCCGGCGCGGCCGAGGTGGTGGGCGACGCTCGCTCCATGGATCCCCGCGCCGACGATCCCGACCTCGTAGTGACTCATTGCTCTCCCTGCGTTTCGAGTTCTCGCAGCAGCGCGGTGGCGACGGCGACGGCGTCGCCTTCGACCACGACGTCGGCGAGCTGGCAGATGTCCGACCCGGGGTCGGTGGTGACGACGACGAGCGTCCCGCTGTCGCGCATCCCGACGAGGTGCTGGACGGCGCCGGAGATGCCGAACGCCAGGTACAGGTCGGGCGCGACGACGGCGCCGGTCTGCCCGACCTGGTGCGCGAACGGCAGCCAGCCCTGGTCGACGACGACGCGCGTCGCGCCGAGCGCGGCGCCGAGCCTCTGCGCGAGCGCGCGGAACAGCGGCACCTGCTCGGCGCCGCCGATCCCGCGCCCGACCGCGACGACGATCCGCGCGGCGGTCAGCGGGACGAGCCCGTCCGGGCCGGGCGGCACGTCGCCCTGGGCAGGTGCGGCGCTCGTGCGCGTGAGCAGGACGAGCGGGCGGTCACCGGTCGGCAGCCGCTCGACGAGCCGCGCGTCGCCGCCGCCGACGACGCGCCGGACGAGCACGCCGCGGCCGTCGGGCTCGGGCTCGGGTTCGACCGACTCGACCGCCCACGCGACGCGTGCACCGGCGTCGATCGCGAGCCGGCCGGCGAGGTCGCGCGACGGCTGCGCGCCGTCGAGCAGGAGGACGGTGCCCGGGGTCAGGCGGTCCGCGCGAAGCGCCTCGGCCGCCTCGCCGACCACGCTCACGTCGGCGTCCGGCAGCTCCGCCGGCAGCGCCGCGCGGATGCGCGCGGCAGCAGCGGCGTCGCCGGCGACGATCACGTACGGCGCGCGCTGCGCGGTCGCGCTCATCGGACCGCCTCGTGCGCGGCGAGGCGGGCGGTCGCGGCGGGGGCGGTCGCGCGGTCGCCGTTCGCGGCGGGGCGGGGCGTGCGGTCGCCGTTCGCGGCGGGGGCGGTCGCGCGGTCGCCGTTCGCGGCGGCGCCGGTCGCGCGGACCGCCTCGATCGCGGCGAGCAGCTCGCGGGCGCCGGCGGCGGGGTCCGCGGCGGGGACGGTCCGCGTCGCGCGGGTGCGCGGCGGGACGGGCTCGACGCCCACGATCCCGCCGCTCCAGGTGGCGGGAGCGCGGTCGCCGAGCAGCTGCGCGGCGGTCACGGTCTCGATCGCCGCGGAGCGCGCCGCGATCACGTGCGCGAGCCGCGGCGCCCGCACCGTCACGCCGCCTTCGGCGAACGAGACGACGGCCGGCAGCGGGACGGTCTCCTCCCCGTCGTCGTCGCCGCGGGCGGCGAGCGAACCAGCGGGAGGAGCGGAGGTTTGACCACGCTCAGCGTGGTCAGATCGCCACTCCTCGGTCGAGCGGGCCTCGCCGGTGGCGGCGCCGAGCGACGCGGTCCGGGCTCGACTCGCGAGCGGCCAGCCGAGCGCGGCGGCGGTGGCGGCGGGGACGACGCCGCTGGAGCCGTCGAGGCTCTCGCATCCAAGCGCGACGAGGTCGGCGCCGACGTGCCGCGCGGCGGCGGCCAGCAGCGCGGCGACCGTCGCGACGTCGAGCGCGCTCGGTGCGAGGCCGGCGTCGCGGTCGAGCTCGATCCGCAGCAGCCGTTCGCAGCCGCGGGCGGCGGCGGCGCGCAGCGCGGTCTCGGCAGCGCTCCCGCCGATCGCGACGGCGGTGACACGCTCCGCGGCGCCGCCGGCGATCGCGTCCACCGCCCACGCGACGGTCGTCTCGTTGACCGGGTCGAGCCGCCGCTCGGCGGGCTCCTCCAACGTGCCGTCGGGCAGGCGCCGCACAAGCGGCGCGCCGAGCCCGACGGGCTTGACCGGAAGCAGGATCGACGGCATGGCAGCAACCGTAGGTCAGGCACCACGGCCCGGCGTGCTTCGGCTGCCTCATCCTGCGCGCGCCGCGTTCGTCAGCTGTTGCGTGCCTCCTCGCGCCGCTCCAGCCACGCCAGCAGACCGGCCATCGTGCCGCGCCAGTTCAGCTCGATCAGCGCGGTCGCGTCGTCGAGGTCGCCGGTGCGCAGCGCGGCGACGATCGCGTGGTGCTGCGCGGTCGACAGCTCGACGCGCTCGCGCTCCCCCAGCCACGCCAGCTCGTAGCGCCGCACGACGCGCTTGAGCCCGTCGAGCGTGCGCAGCAGGCGGTCGTTGTCGCAGCCGGAGACGAGCCGCTCGTGCCAGCGGTCGTCGAGCCGCTGCACGCGCCGCGCGTCGTCGCCGGCGGCAGCCAGCTCGTCGGCGAGCGCCGCGAGCGCGTCGAGGCGAGCGGCGAGGACCGCCGGCTCGGTGCTGCGGACCGCGAGCGCCTCGAGCGCCGCGACCATCGGATAGACCTCGCGCACGTCGCGCGCGCTCAGCGGCGTCGGCGCGAAGCCGCGCGCCGGGCGGCTCGCGACGAAGCCCTCCTGCTCGAGCGCCATCAGCGCCTCGCGCACCGGCGTCCGGCTGACGCCGAGCGTCTCGGCGACGCGCCGCTCGTTGATCCGCTCGCCGACGGGCAGCGTCCCGTCGAACAGCTGCGCGAGCAGCCGCCGGCGGACCTCCTCGCGCAGCGGCGTGCGGGCGATCGGGCCGGCAGCGGTCGGCGCGCCCGCGGCCGGCGGGCCCGCGGCCGGCGCGCCCGCGGCCGCTGCTTGTTCGCTCGGTCTCATGCGTCTGGTATACCAAATGCCAAATGCCAACATCGTTCGTCAATCCCCACGCGGTCGCGGCCGGAGTCGCCTCCGACGGCGGCGAGGCCGCGCGCGTACGCGCCTTCCACCGCTCGCTCGACGGCTACGCGCCCAGCCCGCTCGTCGCCGCCCCCGCGCTCGCCGCCGAGCTGGGCCTCGGGGCGCTCCACGTCAAGGACGAGTCGTCCCGCTTCGGGCTGCCCTCGTTCAAGGTGCTCGGCGCCTCGTGGGGACTCGCCCGCGCGCTCTGTGACCACCTCGGCCGCCCCGTCCCGCGCGACTGGGCCGAGCTGAAGGCGGCCGCCGCCACGGCGCCGACGCTCACCGTCACCTGCGCGACGGACGGCAACCATGGCCGCGCCGTCGCGGCGCTCGCACGCAGACTCGGCCTGCGCGCGCGGATCCTCGTGCCGGACGCCGTCTCCCGCGCCCGCGTCCGTGCGATCGCCGACGAGGGCGCCGAGGTCGTCGTCGTCCCAGTCGGATACGACGAGGCGGTGCGGATGGCGGCCGCGGACGCGGGCGCCGACACCGTCGTCGTCTCCGACACGTCATGGCCGGGCTACGAGGACGTGCCGCGCTGGGTCGTCGGCGGCTACGCGACGATCTTCGCCGAGGTCGACGAGCAGCTCGCCGTCGCCGGCGAGCCGGCGCCTGACGTCGTCGTCGTGCAGATGGGCGTCGGCGCGTTCGCCGCGGCCGCCGTCGCCTACGCGAAGGCGGCGACCCGCGCGCGACCGGCGCGCGTGCTCGGCGTCGAGCCCGACGATGCCGCCTGCGTGCTGCACTCGCTCGAAGCCGGCGAGGTCGCGACGGTCGCCGGCCCGCACCGCTCGTGCATGGACGGCCTCAACTGCGGGACGCCGTCGCTGATCGCCTGGCCGCTGCTGCGCGACGGCCTCGACGCTGTCGTCGCGGTCGGCGACGACGACGCCCACGCCGCGATGCGCGACCTCGCGTGCGCCGGCGTGGTCGCGGGCGAGAGCGGCGCCGCCGGACTCGCCGGGCTGCGCGCCGTCAGCGGAGCGGTGCGCGCAGCGCTCGGCCTCGGCCCGGCGAGCCGCGTGCTGGCGATCAGCACGGAGGGCGCCACCGACCCCGACCGCTACCGCGCCGTCGTCGGCGCGAGCGCGACCGCGAGCTGAGGGCGCCGGTCGTCCTGCCTTGGTGTCGCTGGACGACACCAAAGCAGGACAACCGCAGGCGCTAGCCGAGGGTGGCGCCGCGCAGGGCGACGAACTGCAGGCGCGCGTTGCCGCCGTAGCCGCCGGTCGGCGTCGAGACGAAGCGGACCGGGATCGACGAGCCCGCGCTGCGCAGCTTGCTGACGCCGCGTCTGCCGAGTCTCAGCTCGACCCGCGACGTGCCGCCGGCGCGGACCGTGCGAGCGCCGGCGCGCGCGATCACCTGGCCGGAGGTGACGGTCACTCTCGGGACCCGGCAGGCGGTCGGGCCGAAGCAGCCGAGCGTCACCGTGACGGCGCCGCTGCGCGAGACGAGTGCGACCGTGGAAAGGATCACGAGCCGCGGCGGGCCGCCGGTCGCGACCGACTGCGCCGTCGTGCTGAGGCCGGTCGCGGTCGCTCTCACCGCGCACTGCAGGACCTGGCCGGCGTCGGCGGTCACGGGCGAGTACGTCGCCGAGGTCGCGCCGGAGATCGGCGCGCCGTTGCGCAGCCACGTGTAGGTGAACGTCGGTGCTCCGGACCAGGTGCCCGGGATGCACGTCAGTCTGCCTCTGATCGCGGCGACGCCGGACACGCGCGGCAGCACCGACGCCGCCGGCGCGGCCGCGGCGGGGATGCCGAGCGCGGGCGTGCGCGCGATCGTCGAGCCGGCCGAGTTGGTCGCCGTCACCTGACACGCGACCTGCTGGCCGCCGTCAGCTGTCGCGAGCGTGTATCTGGCGGTCGTCGCGCCGCTGATCGCGGTGCCGTTGCGCAGCCAGGCGACCGCGAGCGACGGCGAGCCGCTCCAGGTGCCGAGCTCGCACGTCAGCTCTCTGCCGACCGCGCCGACGCCGGAGAGCGTCGGCTGGGTGCGGACCGCCGGCGCCGCCAGCGGCTCGTAGCTGACGATCGCGACGCCATTGCCGGTCAGGTCCGACAGTCCGACCGTGGGGTTCGGCGCGTTTGGCGGGAGGTAGTTCTGGCCGCCGGCCCCGCCGCCGCCGCCCGCGCCGTCGAGGAGCAGGTTCGACGCGCCCGCGCCGCCGCCGCCACCACCGATGTAGCCGCCGCCACCGCCGCCACCGTTGCCGCCCGCGGCGATCGGCGCCTGCGCCGCGCCCGCGCCGCCGACGCCGGTGCCGTTGCCCGGGAGGCCCTGCGCGCCGGCCGACGTGCCGTCTCTGCCGGCGGTTCCGCCGGTCCCGAGCGTCAGGCCGCCGCCGCCCGCGGTGACCGAGCCGGAGGCCGCGCCCGCGGCCCCGTTGTTCGTCGCCGAGCCGCCGACCCCGCCGACGCCGAACAGCGTCGCCGAGGTGCCGGCCGCGCCGCCGCCACCGCCGCCGGCCGCGACGAGCAGCCGCGCGGCGGCCGGGGCGCCGGTGCCGAGGCGGACGTCGGTCGCACCGCCGCCACCACCGGCGACGAGCGTGTTCGCGCCGCCGGCGCCGCCGCCGTTGAAGCCGCCCGTCGCGCCCGTGCCCTGACCACCGACGACCAGCTCGTACGCCTGGCCCGGTGTGACCGGCAGCGTCGCGACGATCTGCGCGCCGAACCCGCCGGCTGCGCCGCTTCCGGCCGCGGCCGCGCCGGAGGCGCCGACGAGCGTGAACGTCGCCTCCGTCACGCCGGCCGGCGCGGTCCACACCTGCGGCGTCGGGCCGTTGTACTGGAACACTCTCTGGACCGGCGCCGCGACGGCGGATCCCGCGACGATCGCGCTGCCTGCGGCGGCGACCGCAAGCGCGGCAAGGGAACGACGGGCTCGATGCATGGTGAAGGGGCTCCTCCCGGGGACGGCCGTGACGAAGCGCCTGATGGTCGCATGCGCCTGCGCCGTCGCTGCAATCTGCCGACCAGGCGCGTGCGCGCTCGTCAGGCCGGCGTCCGCTCGCGCTCCTCCTCCCCGACCGCGACCGTCTTCTCGTCGACGCCCTGCACGAGGTGGCCCTCCAGCGAGACGTTCGGCAGCAGCTTGTCGAGCCAGCCCGGCAGCCACCATGCGCGGTCGCCGAGCAGCGTCACGACGGCCGGCGCGATCACGAGCCGCACGATCAGCACGTCGATCAGGATCGCGAGACCGAGGCCGAGGCCCATCATCTTCGCAACGACGTCCGGCTGCGTCACGAACGCGAGGAAGACCGACGCCATGATCAACCCCGCGAAGAGGATCACCTTGCCGATCCGCGAGACGCCGTGGATCACGCTCGCGCGCGGGGCGTCGCCCTCGTTGTACGCCTCGTGCACCCGCGAGAGCAGGAAGACGTTGTAGTCCATGCTCAACCCGAACAGGATCGCGAACAGCATCACGGGGATGAACGAGACGATCGGCACGCCGCTGTCGACGCCGATCAGCCCGGCGCCGATGCCCTCCTGGAAGACCGCCACCACGACGCCGTAGGCGGCGCCGATCGACAGCAGGTTGAAGAGCGCCGACACGAGCGGGATCCAGAGCGAGCGGAACGCCGCCATCAGCAGCAGCACCGAGAGGCCGATCACGACCGCGATGAACAGCGGCAGCCGCGAGGAGACCTTCGACGAGAAGTCCTCGAAGCCGGCGGTGTTGCCGCCGATGTAGACCTTCAGCGGCGTGCCGGCCGTGGCGCCGGGGACGACGTCGTCGCGCAGCTGCTCCAGCAGGTCGCTCGTCTTCGCGTCCTGCGGCGCGGTTCTCGGGATCGCGGTGATCGTCGCCATCTCGCCGTCCTCGCTGAGTGCCGCCGGCATGACCGCCGCGACGCCCGGCAGCGCTCTCACCGCCGTCTCGAGTCTCGCCAGCTGCGCTCTCGTGGCGGCGTCGCCCTTGGGCGTGTCGACGGCGAGCAGGAACGGGCCGTTGGAGCCCGGGCCGAACGCCTCGCTGAGCTGGTCGTAGGCGATCCGCTGCGTTCTCGTCGTCGGCTGGTTGCCGTCGTCGGGCTGGCCGAGGCGCATGTTCGTGACCGGGAAGGCGAAGACGAGCAGGATCGCGACGCCGGCGGCGATCGACAGCCACGGACGCGCCGTGACGATCTCGCCCCAGCGGCCGAACGCCTTCGACGGCAGCACGTGCTCGGGCTTCTTCGGCTTCAACCGCTTCGCGAAGGCGCCGATCATGATCGGCAGGATCGTCAGCGCCGAGACGACGACGGCGGCGATGCCGATCGCCGCGCCGACGCCCATCTTGCCGATCATCGGGATGCCGATCACGAGCAGGCCGGCGATCGCCACCATCACGATCAGACCGGCCGCGACGACCGAGGCGCCCGAGGTCGCGGCGGCCTTCGCCGACGCGTCGCGGACGCTGTCGCCGGCGGCGACCTGCTCGCGGTAGCGGCCGATGATCAGCAGCGCGTAGTCGATGCCGGCGCCGAGACCGAGCATGATCGCGATCGTCGTCGCGAACTCCGGGAGGCCGAGCGGCTTCGCGAGCGCCGTCAGCAGGATCTGGCCGACGACGACGCCGAGCAGCGCGCCGACGAGCGTCGCCCCCATCGCCGCGCCGGAGCGGAACAGGAGCGTCAGCAGGACGATCGCGATCGCGACGCCGATCAGCTCGCCGACCGGCGCCTCCTGCTCCTGTCCGAGGTCGACGACGATGCCGCGCATCGCGACGTCCACTCCGCCGCTCTCGGCGCTGCGGGCGGCCTCTTCGAGCGCCTCGCCGTCGTCCTTCTCGACATCGGTCGCCTCGATGTCGTAGCGCACGTCGACGGCGGCGATCCGGCCGTCTCTCGAGATCGATCCACCGGCGGCGAACGGGTCGGCGACCTGGTCGACGTGGTCGAGCGACCTGACCTCGGCGAGCGCGCCCTCGACGGCTCTGCGGTTGCCCGGGTCGGTCAGCCTCCCCGATCTGACGCTGAAGACGAGCGTCGAGTCGGCGCCCGCGAACGCGGGACTGTGGGCCTTGAAGAGGTCGAGCGCCTGCTGCGACTCGGTGCCCGGGATCGCGAAGTCGTCGGCGGCCTTGCCGCCCGCGCCGGCGGCGATGCCGAGCGCGACGACGACGAGCAGCGCCGCGACGAGGCTGCGCTTCCAGTGGTGGGTGAGCGCGCGTGCGATCCGCGCGAGCAACGAGGACATGGGTCTCCGGGTGTGGTGGGAAGAGGAAAAGGAGCTGGGTGGTTGCAGAAAGATACAGGGGCTTGCAAAATTTCCAAGACTGTGTGATTGCTCTCACCCGCAAGATTGCGTCTTCACGCACGTTCGCTGGTAGGCTCTGCAGCAGATGAGCGCGACGAGCAATCCCCCCGGTCTGCGAGAACGCAAGAAGGCGCGGACGCGCCGCGCGATCGTCGCGGCGACGCTGGAGCTGACGCTCGACCGCGGCTTCGAGGCGGCGACGATCCCGCTGATCGCCGAGCGGGCCGACGTCGCGCCACGCACCGTCTCGCTCTACTTCCCCTCCAAGGACGACATCGTCCTGCAGCAGGTCGACCAGGACTTCGGCCGCCTCATCAGCACGCTCGCCTCGGGCGAGGGCGACCTCGTCACGCGGCTGCGCGAGTGGCTGTTCGCGGATCCGCCGGAGGGCGAGCACGACGACGAGCTGGAGCGGATGCGCGCCCGCGCGCTGATCGCCGACCCCTACCTGCGCTCGCGCGAGCGGCTGCTGCTCGAGGCGGCCGAGGGTGCGATCGCGAGCGCGGTCGCCGGCGACCTGGGCGAGACGGTCGACGGGCTCGGGCCGCGCGCCTTCGCCGCCGCGACGCTCGGCGTCCTGCTCACGATCCGCGCCCAATGGGCGGCGCAGGGCGAGGTCGAGCGCGTGGAGCAGGAGTTGGAGCGCGGGCTCGCGTTCCTGCGCGCCGGGCTCGACGCGCTGCGACGCGCCTGACTCCGCTCACCCGCCGATCGTCAGCCGCACCCGGCCCGGCCGCGCGACGCGGATCCGCAGCGGGCACGCCGGGCCCGACGCGGTCACCGTGCACGCTCGCGGCGTGACGCTGCCGCGCGCGAGCGCGGGCACGACGCCAGGCACGGCCCAGACCGCCGCGTCGAGCGCCTCGCCCGGACGCAGCGGCTCGGTCACGACCGTCAGCGTGCGCTCGCGTGCGAGCAGCGTCCAGTGCGCGCGGCGGTAGGTGGCGCCGCTCGCGAGCCGCCACGCGCCCCACAGCCGCACGTTGCCGCCGCGGCCGCCGGCGTGCGCGAGCACGAGCCGCGCGGTGCCGCGCGGCGTCCGCAGCAGCCACGCGGACGAGATGCCGTGCCGCTGCGGCCGCGCGGCGAGCAGGTCGCGCCAGCCGCCCGGCGCGGCGGCGTCGGCGACCTTCGCCGCCGCGAGCCCCTGCTGGTAGCGGCCGTCGCCCTGCGTGCGGCGGCCGGACAGCGCCCACCACAATCGCGGGCCGCGGCCCCAGACGAGCCGTGAGCCGCCGAGGTCGGCGGCGAGCTGGCCGCGCGCGTCGGCGGGGATGCGGCCGAGCGGGACGCCCTCGGGCCAGCGGTCGGCGGCGTCCTGCAGCAGGAACAGCGTCAGCCCGTTGTACTGCGTCATCGACGCGTAGCCGTCCATGATCGTCGCGTCCCACGCATGGCGCAGACCCGGCACGACCGGGATCGTGCCGTCGCCGAGCAGCGGGTGGACGCGCACGAGGCGGTCCATCGCCCGCTCCGCGAACGCGCGCCAGGTCCGCGCGGCGGGACCGTGGTCGGAGGCGCGCATCGCGCCGAGCGCGACGGCGGCGGCGAGCACCCACGACTGCTCCATGCTGCGGCCGCCCGCGGTCAGCGCGCCGTCGGGCGCCATCAGCGCGAGCGCGTAGCGGCCGGCTTCGCGCCGGATCCGCGCCGCGGTCGCGCCGGCGGCGAAGACGAGCCGCCAGTTGTCGTAGCCGGCGGCGGACGCGAACGAGTGGCCGCGGAACGGCGGGATGCGGCCGATCCAGTCGGCGAGCGGCTGCCCGAACCGCTCCCAGTCGGCGCCGGGCAGGCGCCCGGCCTGTCCGTCGCGCAGCAGCGTCGTGGCGCCGAGCACGTGGAACGGGTCGCTCTGCGGGTCGCGCCGCAGCGTCCCGAGGACCTGCGCGACCGCCGCTCGCCGCAGCTCCTCGTCGTCGCTGCGCGCGGCGGCCCGCAACTGCGCCTGCGCGAGCATCAGCGTGCCGTAGTTGAAGCCGCCGTACGGCGGCTCGAGCACGTCGCGGACGCCGCCGTGCTCGTCGGTCAGCCGCGCCCACGCACGCTCGACGCCGCCGGCGTAGCGGGCGACCTCCTCCCCGCTCCACGCGTGGGCGGCCGGGGTCGCGGCGGCGAGCAGCGCCGCGGCGGCGAGCAGGGCTGCGAGCGCGCAGCGGATCGGGGCCGCGACGAGCGACGGGTTCAAGCTGGGCTCCTCCAGGCAGGGATTCGTGCGCGGCGCGGAGTCCGTTCCGCTCGCGCACTCCTTCAACGGAGGCGGCGCGCGAAAGGAGCGCGGTTTCGCGCACGGCCGGCGGCGAGCGCGTGGGCGCGCCGCGCTGAGGGCCGCCGCTCAGTGCGCGTGGCGGTGCGCCAACGCCGCCGCTTCCCCGCGCGAGGAGACGCCGAGCTTGCGCAGGATGTTGGCGACGTGGAACTTGACCGTGTGCGGCGTGATCGCCAGCGCCTCGGCGATCTGGCGGTTGCGGCCGCCGCGCGCGAGCTCGGCCAGCACCTCCAGCTCGCGGGCGTTGAGGACGGCGAGCGGGTTGGGCGGCCCGCTCTCGACCGGCGCCAGCGGGAGCGCGACGGTCACCGTCGTCCCCCACCCGGCGACCGCGTCGACGCTCACCGAGCCGCCGAGCGCGGCGACGCGCTCGCCCGTGCGGTGGACGGCGAGGGCGGCGTCGGTCAGCGCCCCGGGCCCGTCGTCACGGGCGCTCAGCAGCAGCTCGGCCGGCGTGACGCGCCAGCTGACGCGGATCCTGCCGACGCCGTCCTGGTCGAGCAGGACGAGCGCGACGCCGCGCGAGATCGCGCGCGCCGCGTGCGCCAGCTCGGACGGCAGCACGCGCTCCCCCGCGTCGGGCCCGGCCAGCTCGAGCGCGGCGCTCGCGTAGCGGCCGATCGGGAGCAGCTGCTGGCGCAGGCGGTCGAACGCCGCCGCGGCCGGCTCCTCGCTGAGCGCGCGGTCGCGGTCGCCGGCCTCGCGCAGCTCGATCAGCGCCGAGACGGCGAGGTCCGTCGCCGCCGCGCGCGCGGCGCGGTCGCTCAGGTCCCGCGCGCGCAGCGCGGACAGCAGCGCCGTCAGCGCGGCCTCGTGCGCCTCGCCCAGCTCGACGATCGCCCGCGCGCGCTCCTGCGCGGCGGCGAGGTTCTCGACCAGCTGTCCGGGTTCCGGCTCGGTTGCGCGCTCGGCGAACGCGGCCGCCGCGATCTCGCACAGGCCGTGGACGATCCGCACGGCCTCAGGCGGGGGCTCGGGGTCCGCCAGCTCGATCGCGAACAGCGACCCCGCCGAGCCGGCGGCGGTCGCGGAGCCGGTTGCGACGGCCAGCACAGACCGCTCGGCGCCGCCGATCCGCGCCACGTCGACCCACGGCGTTCCGACCTCCACGACGCTCGTCAGCCGCCCCAGCTCCGCGCTCGTGACCGGCCCGGGCAGCGCGTCGCCGCCGTGCAGCTTGAGCGGCGCGCGCGAGCAGTCGCCCGTCAGCATCGCGACGAGCCGGCCGGGGCCGGCCGGCAGCACCTCGTCCGCCAGCTCCGCCAGCACCCGCAGCGTCTCCGGCCGCGGGCTGCGGATCAGGCGCCCGCTCGCCGCCAGCGCCCACGTCGCGTCGCTCGATGCGAGAACGGCCATCGGCCGATCGTAGCCACCCCGCCGGAGCCGCCGCCTGGCCATCCGGGCAGCAGAACCGCCCGAGCGGGCAGGTAGCGGTCGCGGCCGGCCGTCGCACGATGAGGCGGCAACGTCCAGCCCGCGAAGGAGGCAGTCCGATGAAGGCAGTGCGATTCGACCGCTACGGCGACGTCGACGTCCTGGAGGTGCGAGCGGTCGACGATCCCTCGCCCGCTCTCGGGGAGGTGCTGGTGCGGGTCCGCGCCGCGGCGATCAACCCCGGCGAGATCGCGATCCGCGCGGGCGTCTTCGCGGATCGCTGGCCGGCGACGTTCCCGTCCGGCGAGGGCAGCGACCTTGCGGGGACCGTCGAGCGGCTCGGCGAAGGCACCGTCGAGAGCGGCTTCTCGGTCGGCGACGCGGTGCTCGGCTGGACCGACGCGCGCGCCAGCCACGCCGAGCTGGTCGCGGTGCCGGCGACGCAGCTGACGGCGAAGCCGGACGCCGTCTCGTGGGAGGTCGCCGGCTCGCTGTTCGTCGCGCCGCTGGCGGGCTATGCGGCCGTGCGGGGCGTCGCGCCGCAGCCCGGCGAGACGGTCGTCGTCGCGGGTGCGGCGGGCGGTGTCGGCTCGGTCGCGGTCCAGCTCGCGCGGCTGACGGGCGCGACCGCGATCGGCCTCGCGAGCGAGCACAACCACGACTGGCTGCGCTCGCGCGACGTGATCCCGGTCGCCTACGGGGAGGGGCAGGAGGAGCGGATCCGCGCGGCGGCCGGCGGCGGCCGCGTCGATGCGTTCGTCGATGCCTTCGGCGACGGCTACGCCGACCTCGCGATCGCGCTCGGCGTCGCTCCCGGCCGCGTCAGCACGGTGATCGACCACCCCGCCGTCGAGCGGCTGGGGATCCAGTGGCAGGGCAGCAGCGAGGTCGGCTCCGCCGCCCTGCTCGCCGAGGTCGCCGGGCTCGTCGCCGACGGCAGCATCGAGATCCCGATCGCCCGTACCTACCCGTTGGAGCAGGTCCGTTCGGCGTACCAGGAGTTGGCGCACCGTCACACCCGTGGAAAGATCGTGCTGCTGCCGTGACGTTCCAGCGATGAGTTCTCGCGTGCCCGCCGGTCTTAGACCACGACAAGCACGCGAGGACGACTCGCTTGACTTCAAGCGCACTTGAAGCGAGAGAATCGTCATCAGGCCCCGCGCAGCGACTGATCAACCCACGAAAGAGACCGATGACGGCGAACTCCACACTCGCGATCGAGGCCAGCGGCCTCGTCAAGACCTTCGGGACGCAACGGGCCGTCGACGGCGTCGACCTGGCGGTGCCGACCGGCTCCGTCTACGGCGTCCTCGGGCCCAACGGCGCGGGCAAGACCACCACCATCCGCATGCTCGCCACGCTGCTCGCGCCCGACGAGGGCAGAGCCCAGGTGCTCGGCCACGACGTCGTGCGCGACGCCGACGCGGTCCGCAGCGCGGTCAGCCTGACCGGCCAGCTCGCGTCCGTCGACGAGGAGCTGACCGGCCGCGAGAACATCATCCTGCTCGCGCGGCTGCTCGGCTTCGGCCGCACCCAGTCGCACGACCGCGCCGACCAGCTGCTCGACGCGTTCGGCCTCAGCGAGGCGGCAGGCAAGCTCGTGAAGAACTACTCCGGCGGCATGCGCCGGCGGCTCGACATCGCCGCCAGCATCGTCGTCACGCCGCAGCTGCTGTTCCTCGACGAGCCGACGACCGGCCTCGACCCGCGCTCGCGCAACCAGGTCTGGGAGATCGTCCGGCTGCTCGTCGCCGAGGGCACGACGATCCTGCTCTGCACGCAGTACCTCGAAGAGGCCGACCAGCTCGCGGCCGGGATCGCCGTGATCGACCACGGCAGAGTGATCGCCGAGGGCACGCCGGCGCAGCTGAAGGCGTCGGTCGGCGCCGGCTCGCTGCACGTGCGGCTGCTCGACCCCGCCCAGCGCGGCGACGCCGAGCGCGTGCTCGCGCAGCGCTTCGGCTCCTCCCATCTCGAGCCCGAGCCCGCCGCGCTGTCGGCTCCCTGCGGCGACGCGGAGGCGGCCGCCGACGCGATCGGCGAGCTGTCGCGCTCCGGCGTCGCGGTCGCCGGCTTCTCGCTCGGCCAGCCGAGCCTCGACGAGGTCTTCCTCGCGCTGACCGGGCGACCGGCGGACGGCGACGACGGCACCGCACCCGACCCCACGACCGAGCAGGAGCAGGCGGCATGAGCACGACACCGACGACCGACACCGGCGCGGCGCTCGCCGATCACGAAGCGCTCCGCAAGGCGATCGCCTCCGGCCCCCGCCCGCCGCGCGCGAGCGCGCTCGCGGCCTGCCGCGCGTTCGGCTGGCGCGGGATGCTGAAGATCCGGCACGTGCCCGAGCAGCTGATCGACGCGACGCTCACGCCGGTCCTCTTCACCGTGATGTTCACCTACATGTTCGGCGGCGCGATCGCCGGATCGACCTCGGAGTACCTGCAGTTCATATTGCCCGGCATCCTCGTCCAGTCGGTGCTGTTCACGACCGTCTACTCGGGCGTCGCGCTCAACACCGACATGACGAGAGGCGTCGTCGACCGCTTCCGTTCGCTGCCGCTGTGGCGCCCCGCGCCGCTCGTCGGCTCGGTGCTCGGCGACAGCGTGCGGTACCTGATCGCGGGCACGGTCGTGCTGATCGTCGGCCTGATCCTCGGCTTCCGGCCCGACAGCGCGCTCGGCGTCGTGGCGGCAATCGCGCTGGTGCTCGTGTTCGCGTTCGGGCTCGCCTGGGTCTTCATGACCGTCGGGCTGTTGATGCGCTCCCCGAGCGCGGTCATGAACACCGGCTTCATGGCGCTCTTCCCGCTCGTCTTCCTCAGCAACATCTTCGTCGCGCCCTCGACGCTGCCGAGCGTGCTGGAGGCGTTCGTCGACGTCAACCCGGTCACGCACCTCGTCACCGCCGTGCGCGGTCTGATGGGCGACGCCGGCGACGCGGGCGACGTCGGCCTGGTGCTGGCAGAGGCGGCGGTGCTGACGGCGGTCTTCGTGCCGCTCACCACGCGCCTCTACCGCAAGGCGGGCTGAGCGGGGCCGCGGCGGCCGGACGGGTCGCCGCGCACCGTTGCTCGTGCCGGCGGCGCGGCCGGCACGACGCGAAAGTACCCTAGCGGCCATGCGCCAATCTCTCGCCCTCGCCGTCGCGCTGCTGTTGGGCTGCAGCGCGACCGCGCTCGCCGTCGAGCCGAGCATCGCTCCCGGCACCACGTCCCCCGCCTTCCTTGCGGGCGAACATGCCGGCGACGGGCTCTGGCAGGCCACCGCCGCAGGCGACGTCAACGGCGACGGGCGCGAGGACCTCGTGCTCTCCTACTCGGTCATCGACGGGGCTCGACCGATGTCGGCGCGCGCATACGTGGTCTTCGGCGACGGCACGGACGCGCCGGTCGATCTTGCCGCGCTCGGCACCCGTGGATTCGCGATCGACGGGCCCGACGACGCGGCGTGGTCGTTCTCGGCGGTGCCAGGCGGAGACGTCAACGGCGACAGACTCGACGACGTTCTGGTCTCCGCCGCGTTCGCCTCGACCCCGTCCCGGACGCGGGCGGGACGCGTGTTCGTGGTCTTCGGCGCGGACGGCGCGGACGCCACGACGACCGTCGATCTCGACGTCCTCGGCGAGCGAGGCTACGAGGTATACGGGCGGGGCGCCCAGGCGTTCGCGGGCAGCGCCAGCTCGGTCCGCGACCTCGACGGCGACGAGCGCGACGAGCTGCTGGTGCACGAGTCGAACCCCGATCGCGCGACGCTCCTGTTCGGCAAGGCGACCACGACGCCGGTCGACCTCGGCGCGATCGGAGCCGGCGGCTACCGCATCGAAGCGCCTGCCGTTCCCGGCATCGACGCCGTCAGCGGCGTCGGCGACGTCAACGGCGACGGCCTCGAGGACCTCGCCTTCAGCGGGGCCTGCGGCGGCGGTTCGTGCGCGAGCGGCCGCACGTGGGTCAGCTTCGGCAAGAGAGACCTCGACCCCGTCGACCTCGACGCACTCGGCGGCGGCGGGTTCTCCCTCACGGGCACCGACCTCGCCGGGGTCGGACGTGCCGGGGACGTCAACGGCGACGGCAGGGCCGACATCGCCGTCAGCGACTACAACAACGGCCGCGCCTTCGTCGTGTTCGGCCGCGCCGCTACCAGCCCTCTGTCGTTCGCGGCGCTCGGCTCGGCGGGCTTTCGCATCGATCGCGTCGACGGAGTGCTGAAGGGTGTCGGTGACGTCGACCGCGATGGGCTCGACGACCTCGCGGACAGCTCCTCGTTCGGATCCGGCGGCATGATCATCTTCGGCAAGGCGAGCTCTGCGCCCGTGGACGCCGGCAACCTGCTCGACGCCGGCATCCTGCTCGGTGGACGGACCGCCGGTGTCGGCACGACGAGTGACTTCGGAGCCGGGCCACGGCTCTTCGCCGCGTACTTCCTCGACAGTCCGCTCGGTCGTGCCGGGGCGGGCTCGGTCCGCCTGTTCACGCCCCCCGCGCCGTCGTTCGAGCTGGCGGGACCGCTCGCCTACGCCGCGGGCGGCGCGATCGCTCCGGTCGCGCCGATGGAGCAGCGGCGCGCGTCGCCGCTCTCATACTCGGTTGCCCCAGCCCTTCCGGACGGTCTCACGCTCGATCCGGCCTCCGGCACGATCGCAGGCACGCCGCGGCAGGCGACGGCGGCGAGGCCGTACACGGTCACCGGCAGAGACCGCCTCGGCACCACCTCGCGGACGATCTCGATCCGGATCGACGATCCGTCGTACGCGACGCTCGCGCCTGCGACCGCGGCGACGACCGCGTCGCGCCCGCTGTTCGCATGGTCGCGCGCCTCGGCGCCCGACGACAGCGAGCCCGTCACTGCGTACACGCTCATGCTCGACGGTGCGGCGTACGCGACACTGGCGGCCGAGCGCTGCGGTGAGCGCTGCGAGTTGGCCGCGCCGTCGCCGATCGCCGACGGCGCCCACCGCTGGCACGTCGAGACGACGGCGCGCGACGGGCACGTCCGGCGTACGGCCGCGGCCGAGCTGACTGTCGTGGACCCGCCGACGGCACGGCTGGCGCTGACGCGGGGCGCGGTCCACACCGGCGAGCCGGTCGGACTCGACGCCAGCAGCTCCAGCGACCCCAACGGCCCGATCGTCCGCTACGAGTTCGACCTCGACGGCGACGGCCGCTACGAGATCGACGCTGGCAGGGACCCGCGCCGGGTGATCTCGTATCCGTCGATCGGCGACCGTCGCGTCGCCGTGCGCGTTACCGACGCGGGCGGCAGCGTCGCCGAGACGAGCGCGTCGCTGCACGTGTCGCCGGCCCCGCCGGCCGGCGAGCTGGGCGTCTCGGTCAACGACGGCGCGATCGCGACGAACGATCCGAACGTGACGATCTCGCTCGTCTGGCCGCGGCTCGCAGACACCGCCCTGATCTCCAACGACGGCGGCTTCGGCGCCGCTGGCAGCACGCGTGAGCTGGGCCTCGTCGCACGCGTGCCGTGGCGACTCGCGTCCTCAGGGCCGGAACGGCTGCCGAAGATCGTCTACCTGCGCTTCCGCGGCGGCGAGTCCGGTCGCGAGACGTACACCGACGACATCATCCTCGACCAGCGTTCGCCGCAGGTCGTCTCCGCCGCGCTCGCGGCGGCTGCCGGCAGCCCGGCGACCGCTTCCGCCCGGAGGCGCGGCAGAAGCCGCGCGAAGAAGGCGACGCTGCGCGTCTCGGTCAAGGACGACAACTCGGGCCTGCGACGGGTCGAGGTGGCGACGCGCAGAGGCGGCAGACCGATCGCGACAAAGCAGCTCGCGCCCGCCAACCACAAGGGCAGACGGGCCGCGAGCGCGCAACTGCGGGTCCCGAGCGGGCGCGGGAGACTCTACGTCCGCGTCACGGACGTCGCGGGCAACGTGTCGGGCTGGAAGGCCGCCGCGCGCAAGCGCGGCCGTTGAGCGGGCTGATCAGGCGCGGCTGAACGGCAGCACGGTCGTCAGCCAGCTGATCAGCGCGCCGGGGTTGCGCGACTGCGTCAGGACGCGGCCGGGGCCGGTGAACTCCATCACCAGGCCCTCGCCGCTCTTGAGCGTCGCCATCATGCCCTTCGTCACCTTCCGCGTCGTGAACTGGACGGAGGGGTCGAACGCGACGACGTGGCCGGAGTCGATCACGAGCGCCTCGCCGGCGCTCAGCTCGACCGTGTCGAGCGCGCCGTAACAGGCGACGACGGCGTGGCCGGAGCCGGTCGCGTGGATCAGGAAGCCGCCCTCGCCGCCCATCAGGTTCTTGAAGCCGCCCCACTTCGTGTCCAGCTCGACGCCGGCGGAGGAGCAGAGCCAGGCGCCGCGCGAGATGTTGAGCGCGTCGGCGATCTCCAGCACCGCGACGTCGCCCGGCAGGTTCGCGGCGCAGTCGACCCAGCCACCCTCCGACGGTGCCGTGAACGTCGTGACGAACAGCGACTCACCGCCGAGCATGCTGCGCTTGAGGCCCTTCATCAGGCCGCCCTGCATCTTCGCCTCGACGCCGACGCCGCCGGAGGTGGCCATCATCGCGCCCGACTCGGCTCTCATCGTCTCGCCGGGGGCGAGCGTGCAGCGGGCGACGGCGAAGCTGGGAGTGTGGCGCGTGGTGACGTTCATGCGCCGGATCCTATGCAGGCCGCCCGCCGCCGCCCGCGCGCCGCGCTACCGCACCGTGAAACGCGCCCACGTGTCGGGCAGGTCCAGGCGCGCGCGCAGCGTCGCGCCGTCGGTCGTCGTCGAGCCGTCCGTCCCGACGACGCGCGCTCTGAGGACCCGCGGCGAGTCGCCGCGCACGGTCACCTCTACCGCGCGCAGCGAGCCCTGCACGAGGTCGCCGAGCCGGCGCTCGGCCTCGGCGAGCGTGAACGTCCGCGTCCAGCTGCGGTACGGGTTGGCAGCGAAGCGGTCGGCCGGGTCGGCGACGCTGACCAGCCACGGCTGCGGCTCGCTGCCGAACGCGTTCGCCGCGCTCTCGGTGCGGCCGCCCGAGCTGGCCATGAAGTACGTCGCGACCGGCCGGCCGCGGTACGTCACGACGCGCTCGCGGGTCGCAGCGACAGCCAGGTCGGTGCGCGCGCTCTCGGCCGCGACGCCGCCGTACATCTGCGAGCGCGTGTCGGCGTAGTGGTCGTAGCCGGGGCCGTCCTTGTTCGTCGTGATCGAGTAGGTGCGCGCGGCGACGGCCTGCGCCTTCAGCGCCTCGATCGCCCACGAGCCCGGCATCTCGTCGGCGAGCACGCCGCGCACGTAGTCCTCCAGCCCGACGGCGTTGACGACCTGCACCGCGCTCGCGTCGTCCTCCGCGGGTCGCAGCTCCAGCGCGCCGCGGTAGCGGCCGAGCACGCCGACCTGGAGCGGGCCGCGGCCGCTGATCCGCGCCGGCGCGGCGACGCGCACCTCGCGACCGCCGCCGTCGACCACGACGGTCCCGCCGTCGATCCGTGCGCTGTAGGTCGTGCCGGCGCTCACCACCGTGCCGCCCGCGCGGGTCGCGCCGGAGAAGGTGACGGTCAGCGGCTCCGCGAGCAGCACGCGCACGGTCGCGGCGGAGCGCGGCGTGCGGCCGAGCTGCGTGCCGCGGTAGTAGTGCTTGAGGATCGCGCCGTGCTTGGCGCCCTTCATCGCCATGTTCCAGGCGCCGTACTGGCTCATGCCGACGCCGTGGCCGAAGCCGGCGCCCGTGACGACGAGCCGCTGCTGCGCGCTTGCGGTCGCGGCGGTCGTGCCGGCGACGCCGAGAGCGAGCAGCGAGAGGACGAGCGTGGTGAGACGGACGGTTCGACGCATGTCGTCCATGACACCAGACGGCGCCCGGAGTTGTGGCGCCGTTACCTCCCCAGCCGCGCCGCGCGTCCCTCCAGGTGGCGCTGCTCGGGCAGGCTCGTCGTGCGGCGGGCCGCCTCGCGGTAGCGCTCGCGTGCCGCGGCGTGGTCGCCGGCCATCTCCAACAGGTGCGCGCGGACGGCCTCGAGGCGGTGGTGGCCGGCGATCCGGTCGTCGTCGTCGAGCGTGCGCAGCAGCTCCAGCCCCGCTTGCGGCCCTTCCACCATCGCGAGCGCGACCGCCTCGTTGAGCGTCACCATCGGGCCGGGCGCGACGTGCGCGAGCAGGCGGTAGAGCGCGAGGATCTGCGGCCAGTCGGTCTCCTCCGCCGTCGCCGCCTCGTCGTGCACGGCCGCGATCGCCGCCTGCAATTGGTACGGCCCGATCGCCGCGCGCGGGAGCGTCGCGGTCACGAGCGCGACGCCCTCCGCGATCGCCGTCTCGCTCCACAGCGAGCGGTCCTGGTCGGCGAGCGGCACGAGCGCGCCGTCGGGCGCGGTCCGCGCGGGCCGGCGCGCGTCGGTCAGCAGCATCAGCGCCAGCAGGCCGGCGACCTCGCCGTCGTCGGGCAGCAGCCGCCGCACCTCGCGCGTCAGGCGGATCGCCTCGCGCGTCAGCTCGGTGCGCTGCAGGTCCGGCCCGGACGTCGTCGTGTAGCCCTCGTTGAAGATCAGGTAGAGGACATGCAGGACGGCTCCGAGCGCGGCGGCCCGCTCCGGCTCCGGCGGCAGCTCGAAGCGGGCGCCGGTCGCCTTCACCTTCTGCTTGGCGCGGCTGATCCGCTGCGCCATCGTCGCCTCCGGGACGAGGAACGCGCTGGCGATCTGCGCGGTCGTGAGGCCGCCGACCGCGCGCAGCGTCAGCGCGATCTGCGACGCCGGCGAGAGCGCCGGGTGGCAGCAGAGGAACAGCAGCGTCAGCGTGTCGTCGTGCTCGACCGGCTGCTCGTCGCCGGGCCCTGGCGCGCGCGTCTCGTCGAGCGGGACCTGCGCGGCGGCCGTCTCCTCGCGCCGCCGCCGCGCCGCCTCGGCGCGCTGCTCGTCGATCAGCCGGCGGGAGGCGACGGTCAGCAGCCATCCGCGCGGGTTGTCCGGCAGGCCGTCGCGCGGCCACTGGACGGCGGCGGCCAGCAGCGCCTCCTGCACCGCCTCCTCGCTGAGGTCGAACTGCCCGTGGCGGCGGACGAGCGCGCCGAGGACCTGCGGTGCGAGCTGGCGCAGCAGCTCCTCGGCGTCCGCGCTCACGCTCACATCTCCTCGCCGGAGAACTCCATGATCGGTCGGATCTCCATGCCGCCGAAGCGCGAGTTGGGCCAGCGCTCGGCGATCTCGACCGCGCGCTCGGGCCGGTCGGTCTCGATCATCAGGTAGCCGCCGAGGTGCTCCTTCGCCTCCGCGAACGGGCCGTCGGTGGTCACCGGGACGCCGTCGCGCGGCCGCACCGACTTCGACTGCGACGGATCGGCCAGCGCCTGCGTGCCGATCAGCTCGCCGGAGTCCGTCAGCTCATTCATGATCGCGGTGATCTCGGCCATCAGCTCGTCGCCTCTCTCACCGAAGAACGCCTCGCGTGTGTCGGCGTTGTCATAGATCAGCAGCATGTACTTCATCTCTGGCTCCTGGTGGTGAGGCGCCCCCGCTGGGCGCCTGTCATGGGCAGGTCGGAGCGGAGGCCGGCGGCTCGACATCCGGATGCGGGAAATTACCCAACAGATGTCGGATGCCGCTGGTACGGTCGCACCATGATCAAGCGCATCGTTCTTCTCATCGTCGCCGCCGTCGCGCTCGCCTGCGCCGCCGCGCCCGCTGCGCAGGCAGTGACGACGCTCCGGCTCGACGGGATCGGGCCGCTCAGACTCGGCATGACGCGCACCGCCGCGCTCGACACGGGCTGGCTCGCGAGACGCGGCAGAGGCTGCGAGCTGGGCGGTCCGCCGATCCCGATCACGTACCGCCTCAGCGGGCCGAGAGCGCCGTCGGGCGTCGTCGGCGTCGCGGAGTTCGACAACGGCAAGCTGCGCAACCTGTCGTTCACCAGAGGCGTCCGCACGGCGACCGGCGTCGTCGCCGGGAGAACGACCGCGACCGCGATGGTGAACAGCTACAGAGACGCCGGCTTCGCCGCCAGAGCGCAGTTCGTCGACACCTTCGGCGGCACGTTCGTCACGGTGAAGCAGAGAGGCAGACAGGTGATCGGCGGGTTCGCGAGAGGCAGAGCGAGCGCGAGACACCCGCTCGCGACGCTCGGCATCCCGTACGTGCCGACCTGCGAGTAACGGCCGTGGCCGGCGCGCCCGCGCGCCGGCCCGCTACCCTCTGTGTTCGATGTCCGTCGAACACTCAGCAGACGCCGCGATCCCACCGCTCTCGGTCCTCGACCTCGTCCCCGTCACGACCGGCTCCGAGCCGCGCGAGGCGCTCCACGCGAGCCTCGACCTCGCCCGCCACGCCGAACGGCTCGGCTACCGCCGCTACTGGGTCGCCGAGCACCACAACATGCCGGGGATCGCGAGCGCCGCGACCTCGGTCGTGATCGGCTACCTCGCGCAGGGCACGTCGACGATCCGCGTCGGCGCCGGCGGGATCATGCTGCCCAACCACTCGCCGCTCCAGGTCGCCGAGCAGTTCGGCACGCTGGAGGCGCTCTATCCCGGCCGGATCGACCTCGGCCTCGGCCGCGCGCCCGGCACCGACCAGCTGACCGTCCGCGCGCTGCGGACCGACCCGGAGCGGGCGCAGAGCTTCCCGCGCGAGGTCCAGGAGCTGCAGGCGTTCCTCGCGCCGGTCGAGCCAGGTCAGGCGGTCCAGGCCGTCCCGGGCGGCGGCACCGAGGTCCCGCTGTGGATCCTCGGATCGAGCACGTTCGGCGCACAGCTCGCCGCGCTGCTCGGCCTCCCCTACGCGTTCGCCTCGCACTTCGCGCCCGACGCGCTGGAGGCGGCGCTGGCCGCCTACCGCACCGGCTTCGAGCCGTCGAGACAGCTCGGCAGACCGCACGCGATGGCCGGGATCAACGTCGTCGTCGCCGACAGCGACGCCGAGGCGCGCCGCCTCTTCACCTCGATCCAGCAGTCGTTCGCCAACCTGCGGCGGGGCCGGCCGGGCAAGTACCCGGCGCCGGTCGACGACATCGAGCAGTTCTGGTCTCCGCTGGAGAAGGCGCAGGCGGAGCACATGCTCAAGTACGCCGTCGTCGGCTCCCCCGCGACCGTCAGAGCGGGCCTGGAGCGGTTCGCCGCCGCGACTGGCGTCGACGAGCTGATGGTCGTCTCGGCGATCTTCGACCACGCCGCCCGCGTGCGCAGCTACGAGCTGCTGGCGGAGCTGGCCGGCGCGTCGCCGGGCCAGCCGAGCGCGGCGCGCTTCGCTCTCGGCAGCGCTGAGACGACGAGATCGTAGGAGTCCTCGATCAGCTCGCGGACCATCTCGTCGGGCAGCGAGCCGTCGAGCGTGACCGTGTTCCAGTGACGTTTGCTGAGGTACTTGGCCGGCCCGATCGCCGCGTGCGCGGCGCGCAGCTGCGGGACGAGATCCGGATCGCACTTGAGGCTCACCAGCAGCGGCTCGTCGTCGAGGCGAGTCAGCGCGAACATCTTCCCGCCGACCTTGAAGACCGAGGTCCCGATGCTGAACGGGAACTCCTCGCTCGCGCCGGGCATCGACTCGCAGATTGCCTTCAAGGCGTCGCCGTCCATCCGCTGAACCCTACGATGCCGAGCCGATGACCATGCACCTCGCTCCCCTCTTCGACGGCCGCACGTTCGACGCCGTCCTGTTCGACCTCGACGGCACGCTGATCGACTCGACCGCGTCGGTCGAGCGCGCGTGGACCCGCTGGGCGGCCGAGGAAGGTGTCGCGCGCGAGCGGCTGCGCGGCAGCCACGGCATGCCGGCCGCCGAGATCGTCGCGCGGCTGCTGCCGCCCGAGCGCGCGGCAGCCGCCTTCCAGCGGATCCTCGACTACGAGGTGACCGACGTCGCCGGCATCGTGCCGCGGCCCGGCACCGCCGCCGCGCTCGCCTCGCTGCCCGCCGGCCGCGCCGCGATCGTCACCTCCTGCACGCGCGCGCTCGCCGCCGCTCGCGGCGGCGCGGCGGGCCTCGTCGCGCCCGCCGCCGTCGTCACGATCGACGACGTCGAGCGCGGCAAGCCCGATCCCGCGCCGTTCCTCGCCGGCGCGCGGATACTCGGCGTCGCGCCCGAACGCTGCCTCGCCGTCGAGGACGCGCCGGCGGGCCTGGCGTCCGCGCGCGCCGCCGGCTGCACGACGCTCGCGGTCGACGGCACGCACGCGCTCGACGCGCTCGACGCCGACGCCGCCGTGCCGGACCTCTCGCACGTGCGCTTCGTGACCGGTCCGGACGGCGTCGCGGTTCTCTCGGCGGCTCCGTCAGGGCGCTGACACGAGCCCTGTACCGCGGTCGGCGATGTCGACCGCCGGGTCGATCGGCGCGGTGCGTGCGGTCCCGAGCAGCTTCGAGACGACCGTCCGCCCGGTCGCCGGCAGTCTCTGCGTGATTGCGGCCTCCCACCACAGCGCGGCGACGCCCGCGACGTGTGGGCACGCCATGCTCGTGCCGCTCATCACCTCCGTCCCGCCGCCGGTCCGCGCCGATCTGATGTCGACGCCCGGGCCGGAGACGAGCGGCAGCGTGTTCGAGAAGAACGCGAGCGAGAGCCCTCTGCCGTTCCCGCGGCCGAGCGCGCCGACCGAGACGACGCCGTCCGCGGCGGCCGGCAGCGACGCGGCGATCTCGTAGTTGGGGTCGATGTCGCGCCGGCTCTCGTTGCCGGCGGCGGCGACGAGCACCGTCCCCGGCCCGAACGCCTCGCTCGCGCGCAGCATGTCCATCAGCGTGTCGAACATCCGCAGGTTCCCGCGGTAGCCCTCGAGCGCGCGCGAGGTCGCGAGGTCCGGCGGCCAGCCTCTGTCGATCAGCTCTCTCGCGAGGCCGGCGAAGTCGAAGCCGAGCGACATCGAGATCACCTGCGCGCCCTCGTCGGCCGCCCATCTGATGCCCTTGAAGGCCATCCCGGACGAGCCTCGGCCGTCGTCGCCCAGCACCTTGCCCACCAGCGCCTTCGTGACGCCCGTGCCGATCCCGATCCGCTCGCCGCCGACGGTGCGCCCGAAGACCGTGCCGGCGCAGTGGGTTCCGTGGCCCTGTCTGTCGCCGTCGCCGTCGCCGCTGAAGTCGCGCTGGACGATCGTGACGCCTCTGAACGCCTCGTGGGCGGCGTCGATGCCGGTGTCGAGGACGGAGACGACGACCCCTCTGCCGGTGAACTGGGATCTGTCGGCGCCGACCGCGCCGACGCCCCAGGCGGTCGCGGTCGCCGCCGCCTCGGCCTCGGGCGCCTCCAGCGGCTGCACCAGCCGCGTCGGCATCTCCGGCGTGACCGCCGCCACGCCCGGATCGCGCAGCAGCTCGGCGCGGCCGGCGGCGTCGACCTCCTCGACCTCTATGCGCGGCTCGGGCGGGGCGGCGGCGCCGCCGAAGCCGAAGCCGCCGCGGACGCCGGAGCCGAACGGGCTCGTCGGTCGTGTCCGCTGCTCGTCGCGCAGCACGACGACGCGCTGGATGTCGCTGCTCATCTTGGCTCCCCGGTCAGACGACGCTCTTGTTTTCATGATTTCAGGCGACCGGCGGTCGCGCCACCTTCCTGTCGCTCTGGCACCCATAGGGTTGGGTCGACGAATTCCTAGAAGGAGGTTCGAAGTGCCTGTCGCCAGCCGCGAGATCCGCCTCACCGAACGCCCGCACGGGGAGCCGACGCCCGCCACGTTCGAGCTGGCGAGCAGAGAGCTGCCGGACCCGGGCGACGGGCAGCTGCTCGTGCGCAACCGCTGGATGAGCGTCGACCCGTACATGCGCGGGCGGATGAGCGACCGCCCCTCCTACGTCGCCCCGTACGAGGTCGGCGCGGTGCTCGACGGCGGCGCGGTCGGCGAGGTCGTCGCGTCGGGCGACGCGTCGTTCGCGCCCGGCGACGTCGTCCTGCATGGGCTCGGCTGGCGCGATCTCGCGCTGACGCCGTCCAAGGGCGTGCAGAAGCTCGACACGAGCCGTGCGCCCGAACAGGCGTTCCTGGGCGTCCTCGGGATACCGGGTCTGACCGCGTACGCCGGGCTGGTCGAGGTCGCGCCAGTGAGAGCGGGCGACGTCGTCTGGATCTCGGCGGCGGCCGGGGCGGTCGGCAGCGCCGCCGGGCAGATCGCGCGCCACCTCGGCGCCGCGCGCGTGATCGGCAGCGCCGGCGGGCCGGAGAAGTGCCGCCACGTCGTCGAGCAGCTCGGCTTCGACGCGGCGATCGACTACAAGCAGGGCGGCGTCTTCGAGCAGCTGCGCGAGCAGGCGCCCGACGGCGTCGACGTCTTCTTCGACAACGTCGGCGGCGAGCAGCTGGAGGCGGCACTCGGCGCGCTGCGGCTGCGCGGCCGGATCGCGGTCTGCGGCGCGATCTCGATTTACAACGCGACGTCGGCGCCGCCCGGCCCGCGCAACCTCAGCCGGCTGGTGCAGACGCGCGGGAGAATCCAGGGGATGCTGGTCATGGACCACTTCCACCTGCGCGAAAGATTCCTCGCGGACGTCGGCCGCTGGCTCGCGGACGGGACGCTGAGATACCGCGAGACGGTCGTCGACGGGCTGGAGAACGCGCCGCAGGCGTTCATCGCCCTGCTGCGCGGCGCGAACACGGGCAAGATGCTCGTGCGGATCGGCGACTGAGCCGCCGCCGCGCGGCGGCTCACCAGGCGTGGCCGACGAAGACCGGCTCCGGCACGAGCCGGACACCGAAGCGCTCGTCCACGCCGGCGGCGATCTCGCGCGCGAAGGCGACCAGCTCGCGGGTGCTCGCGCCGCCGCGGTTGACGAGCGCGAGCGTGTGCTTGGAGGAGATCGCGACGTTGCCGCGCGTGCGGCCACGCTCGAAGCCGGCGTGCTGGATCAGCCATGCGGCGGACGTCTTGACGCGACCGCCGGGCTCGGGGAAGGCGGGCGGTCTCGCCGCGCCGTCCGCGTCTCCCGCGGGCGCCGCGCCAGCTCCGCCCGCCGCCTTCGCCGCGCCCTCCGCGCGCGCCTCCAGCGCGGCGTACTCGCTCGCTGTCAGGATCGGGTTGGTGAAGAACGAGCCGGCGCTGACCGAGTCGGGATCGGCCGGGTCGACGACCATCCCTTTCCCCCGCCGCAGCTCCAGCACCGCCGCCCGCACGTCGCCCAGCGGCGCCCGCTCGCCGACCGCGATCCCGAGCGTCCGCGCCAGCTCGCCGTAGGCGACCGGCTCGCCGAGTACGCCGCTCCTGCCGCCCGCGCCGCCGCTCCCGCCCGCGCCGCTCCCGCCCGCGCCGCTCCCGCCCGCGCCGCTCCCGCCCGCGCCGCGCCCGGCCGCCGCGCTGCGCAGCGCGAACCGCACGGCCAGCACCACCCGTTCGTCGCTGCCCTTGAACGCGCTGGTGCGGTAGCGGAAGCCGCAGTCGGCGGCGGCGAGCTCCTCGATCGCGCCGCTGCGACGGTCGAGCACGCGCACCGAGACGATCGTCTGGCTGACGTCCTGCCCGTAGGCGCCGACGTTCTGGATCGGCGTCGCGCCGGTCGACCCGGGGATCCCGGACAGCGCCTCGATCCCCGCCAGGCCCTCGGCGACGGCGTGCGCGACGACCCCGTCCCACTCCTCGCCGGCCGCGACGGTGAGCGTGTCGCCCTCGCGCTCGATGCCGCGCGTGCGGACGTGCACGGCGGTGCCGTCGAAGCCGTCGTCGGCGATCACGACGTTGCTGCCGCCGGCGAGCAGCAGCAGCGGCTCGCGGGCGGCGTCCAGCTCGCGCACGAGCGCGACCAGCTCGTCCTCGGAGCTGGCGGTGACGAGCCGGCGCGCCGGTCCGCCGAGCTGCAGCGTCGTGAGCGGGGCGAGCGGCGTCACGACACGATCGAGGCGGGACGGAGGGGTCACCGAGCCGACGATACCTGCCGTCCGCCGGGGCCGTCCGGAGGTCAAAGCGCTGACATGCGAGGCCGCCGCGTGAAAGGGATCTTGTAACCCCCGCCGCCGACTCGTCTACCTTCTTCCTACGTGCCAGTGCGATCCAACATGTCTCGAGCACGGACGCTCCTGCTGATCGCGGGCGCGTTCCTGCTCATAGCTGCCATCGGCGTCGGGGTGCTGGGCTGGAACGCTCGCGCCGCGGGCGACCAGGTCCCGAAGGGCGTCACCGTCGCCGGCGTCGACGTCGGCGGGCTGTCCCCCGCGGAGGCGAGACGCAAGCTCGCCCGCACGATCGGCGGCCCGTCCGAGCGCCCGGTCGTAGTCGACGTCAATGGCAGAAAGGTCGAGCTGACGGCGAAGGAGGCCGGCGTCGCGATCTCGTTCGACGGCGCGATCGACCGCGCCGTCAAGCGCGGTGAGGAAGGCAACTTCATCTCGCGCGGCTGGCGCGAGCTGACCGGCGGCGAAGTCGACGGCAACGAGAAGGTGACGGTCGCGATCAACGGCAGAGCCGTGACCGCGTTCGTCGACCGGATCGCCAAGTCGGTCGACAAGCCGGCCGTCGATGCCTCGCTCGCGCTGGCCGTCGACTCGGTCTCGGTCAACGACTCGCAGGACGGGTCGAGACTGGAGAACCCGGACAAGCTGCGCAAGCAGATCGTCCGCACGCTGCGCAAGCCGCGCGGCGAGCGCACGTTCGCGGCGAAGATCGTCGCGGTCAAGCCCGAGACGACGACGGACGAGGTGTGGGCGGCGAACCAGACGGTCGTCACCGTCTCGAAGTCGGGCACCACGGTTCGCGTCTTCGTCAGAGGCGAGCTGTCGAAGACCTACAGCGTCGCGGTCGGCTCGGCCGAATACCCCACTCCGGGCGGCCAGTTCACCGTCCAGACGATGCAGGTCGACCCGCCGTGGAACGTCCCCAACTCCGAGTGGGCCGGCGACCTCGCCGGGCAGACGATCCCCGGCGGCGCGCCGAACAACCCGCTCGTCGCACGCTGGATCGGCTTCAACGGCGCCGTCGGCTTCCACGGCACCGCCGACGGCGGCTCGATCGGCAGCGCCGCCTCCCACGGCTGTGTCCGCATGAACCCCGCTGACGTGATCGACCTCTACGAGCGCGTCAGAATCGGCACCACCGTCCTCGTCGTCTGAGTCTGAGCGCCGCCTGCCTCACGGCAGGCCCTCCGCATCTCTCCCCTCGCCGTACCGCCGCTCCCACCAGGGGCGGTAGATCTTGTGGGCGAGCAGGAAGATCACGGCGAGCTCGACGAGCAGCCCGACGCCGAGGACGAGCGACGCTCCGAGCGCGACGAGAGCAGCGTCGCCGAGGACGATGAAGGCGATGACGAGGCGGTTGCTCATGGCGACTCCTAATGCAACACCAGAAGGACGAAAAACGCCACCGCACCTATTGTGGCACCAACTATGGTGCCGAACAGGCTCACTCTGGCGAGACGGTCCAGCTCCAGCCCGCAGATGACCGCGACGATCGATCCGAGCAGGCCTCCAAGGCCTGATGCGACGAGGACGAACGAGGCGTCGACGCGCTCGGGAAGCAACGCGACCTCGGTGGCGAGCAGGACGATGGCGTGCACGGAGACGACTGAGCGTCGCCGGCACGGCGTCTCGCCCCCTCACCCCTCGATCAGCCGCAGCCCGACCACGCCGGCGACGATCAGCGAGAGGAAGCCGAGGCGGGCGGCGGAGAGGTCGTCACCGAAGGCGACGATGCCGGCGAGTGCGACGCCGACGGCGCCGATCCCGACCCACACGGCGTAGGCGGTCCCGACCGGCAGTCGCGCGAGCGCCGCGGTCAGGAGCCCGAAGCTCGCGACCGCGGCGGTCACGCCGATCACGCTCGGCCACAGGCGCGTGAAGCCGTCGGTCTGCTTCAGCGCCAGCGCCCAGACGATCTCCAGCAGCCCGGCGACCAGCAGCAGCGTCCACGGCCCCATCGCCGCGACCTACGCGTTCACGCCGCCGTCGATCACGAGCGAGGCGCCGTTGATGTAGCGGCCGGCGTCGCCGGCGAGGTGGGCGACCATCGCGGCGACGTCCCCGCCGCTGCCGAACCGGCCGGTCGGGATGCCCGCGCGTTGCGCGTCGGCGTAGGGACCTGCGGCCGGGTTCATGTCGGTGTCGATCGGGCCGGGGTCGATCGCGTTGGCGGTGATGCCGCGATTGCCGAGGTCCCACGCGAGTCCCTTCGTGAGCCCGCCGATGGCAGCTTTCGTCATCGCGTAGAGCGTGATGCCGGGCGCTCCTGCACGAGGCCCGAGGTTGCTGCCGATCGAGATGATCCGGCCGCCGTCGCGCATCTGCCGGACGGCCGCCTGGCTGGCGAGGAACGCGCCGGTGACGTGGATCGCGACCATCCGGTCGACCTGCTCGCGCGTGACGTCTTCGAGCGGCCCGTCGAGCCAGATCCCGGCGTTGTTGACGAGCACGTCGATGCGCCCCAGCTCGGCGACCGTGCGCTCGACGGCCGCCACGACGGCGTCGCCGTCGGCGCTGTCGGCCTCGATCGCGAGGGCGCGGCGCCCGAGCGCCTCGATCTGCGCTGCGACCGCGGCGGCGCGGTCGGGCGCGCTGACGTACGTGATCGCCACGTCTGCGCCGTCGCGCGCCAGCCGCAGCGCCGTCGCCGCGCCGATTCCGCGGCTCCCGCCCGTCACCAGCGCTACTCTGCCGTCAAGTCCCATGATGTTCCTCGGGTATTTTTGTATGGATCACTACATAAACATATCGACGGCCGTCGAACATCGTCAAGTCATTTATTTTTCGATCGCTACAGAAAGCCGCGGCTGATGGCCGCTCGCGGCCGCCCGCGCACGTTCGACCGCGACGCCGCGCTGCGGCGCGCGATGGAGGTCTTCTGGGAGCGCGGTTACGAGGGCGTCTCGCTGGCCGACCTGACGACGGAGATGGGGATCGCCTCCCCCAGCCTCTATGCCGCGTTCGGCTCCAAGGAGGGGCTGTTCCGCGAGGCCGTCGCGCTGTACGGGACGCTCGAGGGCGGCGCGACGGCGCGGGCGCTCGCCGTGCAGTCGACCGCGCGCGCGGCGATCGAGGCGATGCTGCGCGACAACGCCGCCGGCTACACGACGCCCGGGCGCCCGACCGGCTGCATGGTCGTGCTCGCCGCGACCAACGTCTCGCCGGCGAACCAAGGCATCGGCGACTTCATGGCCGAGCAGCGGCGCACGGCCCGCGAGGACGTCCGCGCCCGCATCGCACGCGGCGTCGCCGACGGCGACGTCGGTCCCGAGACCGACGTCGACGCGCTCGCGGCCTACGTCGCGACGGTCCTGCACGGCCTCTCGTTCGAGGCGCGCGACGGCGTCTCGTGCGACACGCTGAACGCGATCGTCGACCGCGCGATGGTCACCTGGGACGCGCTCGTCGCGCCGCCGTCGCCGGCATGACCGCGGGACGGCGACGCAACGGCCGCGCCGGCTCCGTCAGACTGGAGCCATGAGCGACGAGCCGCACGAGCACGAGCACGAGCAGCACGACCCGCGCCGGGACGCGGTCGCCGCGGCCACGCGCGCGCCGACGGCCGGCGCCGCCTTCACCGAGGCGCTGGGCGGGCCGCTCGGGATCGTCGAGTCGGCGCTGCCGGCCGCCGCGTTCGTGCTCGCGTACAGCGTCGGCGGCCTGGAGCCCACCAACGCTGCGATGGTCGCGGTCGGGATCGGCGTCGTGCTGGCGATCGCGCGGCTCGTGCGGCGTCAGACGGTGCAGTTCGCGCTGTCGGGGCTGGCGGGGATCGCGATCGCGGCGTTCATCGTCTCGCGCACCGGCAAGGCGGAGGACTTCTTCCTCCCCGGACTGCTGCTGAGCGGCGGCTACGTGATCGGCCTCGTCGGCTCGATCGCGCTGCGCTGGCCGATCGCCGGCGTCGCGCTCGGGCTCGTCGCCGGCGGCGGGATGGGCTGGCGCAGAGACCCCGATCGCGTCCGCATCTACACCCACGTGACGTGGATCTGGGTCGGCGTCTTCGCGCTGCGGCTCGCCGTCCAGCTGCCGATGTACCTCGCCGGTGCGGTCGTCGCGCTCGGCGTCGCGAAGGTCGCGATGGGGCTGCCGCTGTTCGCCGTCGGGATGTGGCTGTCGTGGCTGCTGCTGCGACAGGAGGGCGCGCTGCTCGCCGCGCAGGAGGCTGCGAGCGGCGGCGCCGAGCATGACCCGGACGCCGAGCGCGAGCCCGACGCGCCCGCGCGCCGGTAGCGGCACCACCCGCGGCGACGGGCGCGCCGCCGGCGCCGCTGCCTCCGGCGCGGTCGCTATCTTCGAAGCATGGCGTTCGATCCGACCTGTCCCTCGGGCATCTGCGGCAGCGCACCGCCGCCGCTGATCGGCAGCGTGCTGACCGGTACCGGGATGACGCTGGCGCAGGCCGCACGAGCGCTGGAGCAGGGCCGCGAGCTCACGCTCACCGACGTCCAGCGCCGCCTCGTCCAGCGCTGGTCTGAAGAACAGCTCGGCGCCCCCGCCGCCGCGCGCTGACCGTCGTCAGCGCCGTCGTCCTGGCTTGGTGTCGCAGGGCGACCACAAAGCAGGACGATGCGCCCGCCGAGCCGCGAACTATGCTGCGCAGATGACGACACGTGGCGGGCTCGACCTCGGTGGGACGAAGATCCAGGCGGTCGTCGTCGACGACGCGAACGCGGTCGTCGGCGAGGCGCGGCACCCGACGCCGACGAGCGGCGGCCCACAGGACGTCGCCGACGCGATGGCGGCGGCGCTGCGCGAGGCGGCGACGGCGGCGGGAGTCGAGACGGCGGCGCTCGGCGGCGTCGGCGTCGGCTCCCCCGGCGCGATCGACACGGCCGCGGGCACCGTCGGCCAGGCGCGCAACCTGCCCGACTGGGAGGGCGTCTTCCCGCTCGCCGACGCGCTCTCGCAGCTGCTCGGGACGCGCGTCGCGCTCGGCAACGACGTCGACGTCGCGACCGACGCGGAGGTCGTGCTCGGCGCGGGCCGTGGCGCCGCGTCGCTGCTCGGCGTCTTCTGGGGCACCGGCGTCGGCGGCGGCGTCGTGCTCGGCGGCAGAATGTGGCGCGGCGTCGGCGCGGCCGGCGAGATCGGCCACATGGTCGTCAAGCAGGGCGGCGCGAGATGCCCGTGCGGCCGGCGCGGCTGCATGGAGGCGTACGCGGGGCGCGGGGCGATGGAGGCGCGCGCCCGCAAGCGCCACGAGGACGGCGAGAAGACCGACCTCTTCCATCTGATGAAGAAGCACGACAGACCGCGCCTGACGAGCGGGATCTGGGCGCGCGCGCTGGCGCACGAGGACAAGCTCGCGATCGAGCTGGTCGACGACGCCGTCGAGGCGCTCGGGACCGGCGTCGCCTCAGCGGTCAACCTGCTCGACGTCGAGGTCGTCGTGCTCGGCGGCGGGCTCGGGCTGCGGCTCGGCGAGCCCTACCGCGAGCGGATCGTGCAGGCGATGCACCCGCACCTCTTCAACGACGACCGTCCGCCGGACGTGCGGCTCGCCGAGCTGGGCGACCTCGGCGGCGCCGTCGGCGCCGCCCTGCTCGTCGCCTGAGCCCGACGTTCAGAAGACCCAGGTCGCGCCCCACTGCAGTTGGGCGATCGCGGTCTGGCCCGCGACGTTCGCGTGGAAGTAGTCGCGCGTCGAGATCTGGCTCGCGGTGAATCTGTAGTCGAAGCCTGCGTCGTCGTCATATCTGCACTGCGCGTAGCTGGCGCACGCGGTCGCGAGCGCGCCGTTGAGCGCGACGATGCGCGTCAGGACACGGTTGCGCCGGGCCGCATCCGCTCTCGTCGTCGAGGTCGGATTCGCGAGCATCGACTGGCACACGTCGAGGCTGTCCCAGGTCGTGACGGCGGCCGGGTCGGTGTGCAGGATCTTCCACAGATAGTGGATGTTCGGGATCGACGCGACGGAGATGCGCGCCGCCGGGAGGTTCGCTCTCAGCAGGTCGATCGCGGCCTGGACGTTGCTCTGGAAATCGACGACCGGCGTCATCGCCGCCTCGTTGATCCCGCATATGTCGTTGGCGCCGATCGCGATCGTGACGTACTCGACGCCTTGTCCGATCGCCGTCGTCACCTGACCGGGGAGCGCTGCCGACGTCGAACCCGATCTGGCGTCGTTGAACGCGTTGCCGGCGATCGCGGGGTTCGCGGCGAGGATGCGCGCGTAGATACTGTCGACGGCGGCGTTGGTGCCGGTCGCCCATGAGTTCGCGGGGCAGTCGACGAACGCTCTCGCGCACGTGTTGAACGCCTTGGTGATCGAGTCGCCCGTCGCCGCCATCGAGTTCGGGTGGACGGCGCGCGCGTCCGCTGCGCCGAGTCCACCGCCGCAGGCCGCCGCGACGAGGAACGCTCCGGCTCGGATGCAGCGCCGCGTGCTCAAGGCGAGTTCGGCGCCGGGTCCTCGTTGCCGCGCTCTCTCGGCGGCGGCGTTCCCTCGCCCTCGTAGTCGGTGTCGCTGTCCAGCGGCGGCGCGCCCGCGGTGATCATGTCGGGATCGTCGGGTGGGTTGCTCGACTGCGCCTCGCCGAGCGACGCCTCGCCGTGGCCGACGCGATCGGCGCCATCGTGTGATCGGGTCATGCCCACGGGGTACCCGCCGATGCCCGCGCCGACGCGCGGCACCGGCGGGATCGGACCGCGTCGGTCAGCCGCGCGCACCCAGCTCGTGCGCGTCGCCGGTCAGCTGCTCGGCGACCGGCCGCGGCAGGTCGCGGCGGTTGCGCTCGATCCGCGTCACGAAGCGCGTCCAGCGCTGCGACAGCACGTCGCGCAGCAGCTGCCCGCGCAGGCCGTCGCGGATCCCGCGCGAGACCGCGACCAGATGCGCAAGTCCGGTCGGCGACGCCTTCACGCGGAACGTCGCGGTGTCAGTTGCGACGCTGCCGTCCGCGCCGGTCGCGTTCACCGTGACGACGTGCTTGCCGCGCGCGAGCGCGTCGCCGCGCAGCGTGTTGCCCTCGGCCGCTGTGGCGCCGTCGAGTCTCACCGTGACAGCGTCGGGGCGAGCGCCGCTGACCGCGAGCGCCAGCGACAGCGCGTCGCCGCGCTCCAGCCGCGCGCCGTCGAGCGGCGCCAGCAGCGACGCTCTGACCGGCTCGGCGGGAGCGGGCGCGCCGGCCTGCGCGTAGCGCGCGTTCCAGCCGACGAGCGCGCCCGGCCGGTTGGTGATGATCCCGTCGACCCCGGCGTCGCGCATCGCCGCCCACTGGCCGGCGTCGTCGACCGTGTACGGCATCACCGCGACGCCTGCGGCGTTGAGCGCGCCGACGACCTCCGGGCGCGCCTTCAGCGCGTCCCACGACGGGTTGTAGGTGACGACGCCCAGCTCTCTGGCGGTCGCGACCGGATCGGCGTCGAGCGCGCCGCGCAGCAGGCCGAGCTGGAGGTCGGGCGCCAGCTCGCGCGCGTCCCTCAGCACCTGCACGTCGAAGCTCTGCAGCAGCGTGCGGCCGACCATCCCCTTCGCGCGGACCGTGGCGATGATCCGCTCGACCTGCGCGCGCGTCTGCGGGCCCTTGACCTCCAGCAGGAAGTCCGCGCTGCCGCGCTTGACCTCGTCGGTCAGCGCATCGAGGCGCGGGAGCGGCTGGCCTCTGAACGCGGGCGAGAACCACGATCCGGCGTCGAGCAGGTCGAGTGCCGGCGCGGTCAGCGCGTTGAGCGCGCCTCTGCCGTTCGTCGTGCGGTCGACGGTGCCGTCGTGGAGGATGAACGGGACCTGGTCGGCGCTGTGCGCGACGTCGGTCTCGACCCAGTCGGCGCCGGCGCGCGCGCCGGCGGCCATCGCGGCGAGCGTGTTCTCGGGCGCGACGGCCGAGTAGCCGCGGTGCGCGATCACGCGCGGGATCGCTCTGGCGTCGTTGGGCAGCACGAGCGAGATCGGCTCGATCCGTCTGACGACGACGTCGTCGAAGGAGACCGTCGAGCCGTTGACGACGAGTCCGAGGCCGCCGTCGGCCGAGCGGCGCAGGGCGCGCGTGCTCAGCACCTCTCTGCCCTCGAACAGCCAGCGGGCGCGCGAGCCGCGCACCTCGACCGCGACGTTCACCTCTCTGCCGGTGCCGGCGGCGGCCGGCGCGGGCGCGGCGTCGGCCACGTTCCAGCCGTTCGCGGCGGTCCGCTCGGCGAACTCGGTGCCGTTGGCGGCGGTCGTGTTCGAGCGCATCGCGGCGTGCCACCACGGGACGCCGCCGTCGGCCGGCATGTCGAGCCCGATCGCCGTCCAGCGCGCCGGATCGGCGACCGACTCGAAGCGCACCTTCGCCTCGATCCGGAAGTTGTCGAGGTGCGAGCCGAACGTGATCCGCGACTGCTGGCCGGAGTTGGCCGAGACACCGACGAGGCGCCCGTCGGCGACCGTCCATCTGCCCTCGATCGCTCTCCAGCCGGCTGGCAGGCCGGCGCCCGCGAACCGCTCTTCGAGCACGGTCGGTTCGGGATCGGCGGCGAACGCGGCGGTCGGCGCAGCGGCGAGCACGCCGCCGGCGACGGTCACGGCGCCGAGCAGCGCCGCGAGAGCACGGTGTGACATGGGACTCCTCGGAGTCAGGGTGCGGGGGACGCGGCGCACGCTAGGACGGGCGTTCGGCGTCGCCGTGAACGGTCGGTGAAGATGAGCGTGCTCTAACCGGAGTGACCGCTCCTCTTATGCTACGGTGCCAAACCGGATCGGTCACTCCGCTTACCTCAAGGATTCTCACCGCATGTCATCGCTTTCTCCTGCCGCCCCCGCGCAGGGCTCCGGCACCGAGACGAACCGCTGGGTCGTCCTCGTGCTCGTCTGCCTCGCGCAGTTCATGGTCGTCCTCGACGCGACGATCGTGAACGTCGCGCTGCCGTCCATCCAGACGGACCTCGACATCACCGCGGGCAACCTCGCGTGGATCATCAACTCCTACACCCTGCTGTTCGGCGGCTTCCTGCTGCTCGGCGGTCGTGCCGCCGACCTGTTCGGCCGCAAGCGCGTCTTCCTCGCCGGCGTGGTCCTCTTCAGCGTCGCCTCGCTGCTGTGCGGCCTGGCGACCTCGCAGGAGACGCTGATCGCCTTCCGCGGCCTGCAGGGCCTCGGCGCGGCGCTCGTCTCCCCCGCCGCACTGTCGATCATCATGACGACGTTCGCCGACGGCGCCGAGCGCACGAAGGCGCTCGCGGTCTGGGGCGCGATTGCGGCCGGCGGCAGCGCCTTCGGCCTGTTGCTCGGCGGCGTCCTGACCGAGGCGCTGTCATGGCCGTGGATCTTCATCGTCAACGTCCCCGTCGGCATCGCGGCGTTCGTGCTGTCGCTCAGACTGATCCCGGAGTCGAAGGCACCGGACGCAGGGCGCGGCTTTGACGCGCTCGGCGCCGTCCTCGTCACCGGCGGTCTGATCTCGCTGGTCTACGCGATCGTGAGAGCCGAGAGCGCCGGCTGGGGGTCGACGACCACGCTCGGCTTCGGCGCACTGGCGATCGTCCTGCTCGTTGGGTTCGTCGTCGCCGAGCGTGTCCAGTCGCAGCCGCTCGTGCGGCTGGGCATCTTCAGCACCCGTTCGCTGTCGACGGCGAACGGCGTGATGCTCGTCGTCGCCGGCGGCATGTTCGCGATGTTCTTCTTCGCGACGATCTACGTCCAGGTCGTCCTCGGTTACTCCCCGATCGAGGCCGGGCTCGCGTTCCTGCCGTTCACCGTTGGCATCATCGCCGGCTCGGTCGCGGCGCAGCAGCTGATCCCGCGGATAGGCGTGCGGGCGCAGATCCTCTTCGGCCTCACGCTCGCGGCGATCGGCCTGCTGCTGATGATGCGGATCACGGCCGACGGCGACTACGTCACGCAGCTGCTGCCGGCGGTGCTCGTGATGTCGATCGGCATGGGCAACACGTTCGTGCCGCTGACGCTGCTGGGGACGACGAACGTGGAGGAGCGCGACGCCGGGCTCGCCTCGGGGCTCTTCAACACCTCCCAGCAGATCGGCGGCGCGCTCGGCCTCTCGATCCTCTCGACGCTCGCGGCCTCGCGCACGGAGAGCCTGAGAGAGGAGCTGGCGCCCGGCGCCTCGCCGCTGGCGGTGCTCGAGACGCTGGTCGACGGCTACCACGTCGCGTTCCTGATCGGCGCGGTCTTCATCGCCGCCGGCGCGCTCGCGATCGTGCTGCTGATCCGCAGAAGCGACGTCGCCGCGATCAACGACGTCGACCCCGCGAGCGTCCAGATGGCGCACTAGGGGGGCGACGGAGGAGCGATCCCGGGTATCGTCGAAGACCACACCGTTATGGCGACTGTCGACACGACAACCAGCGGGGAAGCGCAGCGGAAGCCGCGCGCGGATGCGCGCCGCAACCGCGAGCGCATCCTCGCCGCGGCGTCGGCCGCCTTCGCCGAGGACGGCTTCGACGTCGGCGTGGCGGAGATCGCCCGACGTGCCGGCGTCGGCACCGGGACGCTGTTTCGCCACTTCCCGACGAAGCTGGAGCTGGAGGTGGCGGTGATCCTCGAGCGCGCCACCGGCATGCGCGAGGCGCTCGACCTCGAGCGTGCGCTCTCCGACCCGGATCCGTGGAGCGCGTTCGAGGGTTTGATGACGCGCGCGGTCGAGATGACCGCGTCCGACCGCTGCCTCGGGCAGGCGATCAAGCCGGAGCTGCTGACGGACCCGCGGCTGGAGCAGCTGCGCGTCGAGGTCTTCAGCGGCTTCGAGGCGGTCCTCGCCCGCGGTCGCGACGCCGGCGTGATCCGCCGCGATCTCGCGGCCGAGGACATCCCTGTCCTGACGGCCGCGATCTGCTCCACGATGGAGCGCTTCGGCGGCGACCGGCCGGACCTCTGGCGCCGCTACCTCGGTGTCGTGCTCGACGGCATGCGGGCTGACGGCGCCGTGCCGCTCCAGCCCGGCCCGCCGGCTGTGGGCGACCTCGACAAGAGCTGTCAGGTCTAGCTGCGCGACGTGTGGGCGGCGCGCGACGCCTGAGCGGCGGCCTCGCGAGGGCCCGCGCTAGCGCGCCCGCGGGGCAAGCAGGCGGAACGACAGCGCCGCGGCGAGGCCCAGCGAGGCGATCGCGAGCGCCAGCGGCAGCGCCGTGTCGCGGCCGGCGATCCCGACGAGCGGCGCGACCGCGCCGCCGATCGCGAACGTCGCGAGCCCGACCAGCGCCGACGCGCTCCCCGCCGTCCGCTCGTGGCCGGCGAGCGCAAGCGCGGTCGCGTTCGGCATCACGAGCCCGACGCTCGCGACGACCGCGAGCAGCGACGCCAGCACGCCTGCGAGACCTGCGTCGAGCGCCACCGCGAGCAGCAGGCCGGCGGCTCCGCCGCAGCCGAGCGTCAGTCCGGCGACCAGCAGCCGCCGCGCGCCGAGCCGCCCGACGAGGCGGGCGCCGATCTGCGCGCAGACGACGATCCCGAGCGCGTTGGCGGCGAACGCGATGCTGAACTGCTGCGGCGAGAGCCCGTGGATCTCCTGCAGCACGAACGGCGAGCCGGCGATATAGCAGAACATCATCCCGATCGCGCAGCCCGCGGTCAGCACGTAGCCGGTGAAGCCGCGGTCGCGCAGCAGCGCGCCGAAGACGCCGATCGTCGCGCGCAGGCCGCCCGCATGCCGCTTCTGCGGCGGGAGCGTCTCGGGCACGAGCCGCCAAGCGCCGAGCAGCAACGCGACGCCGATCGCGGCGAGCAGCCAGAAGACGCCGCGCCAGTCGGTGACGCCGAGCAGCTGTCCGCCGACGATCGGCGCGAGGATCGGCGTCACGCCGTTGACGACCATCAGCAGCGCGTAGAAGCGCGCGGCGGCGTCGCCGGCGTGGAGGTCGCGCACGATCGCGCGCGCGATCACGATCCCGGCCGCGCCGGCGGCGCCCTGCACGAGCCGCAGGGCGATCAGGATCCAGATCGACGGCGCGAGCGCGCACAGCGCCGAGGCCAGCGCGTAGAGCGCGATCCCGGCGAGCAGCGGGCCGCGGCGGCCGCGCGCGTCGCTGAGCGAGCCGGCGACGAGCTGGCCGGCGGCGAGGCCGATCATGCACGCGGTCAGCGACAGCTGCGCGAGCGAGGCGGACGCGTCGAGGTCGCGGCTCAGCTCCGGCAGCCCCGGCAGGTACATGTCGAGCGACAGCGGCCCGAACGCGGTCAGCGCGCCGAGCGCGACTATCAGCGTCCGCTCGCCGGGCATGCGCGGCGAGCGCGAGCCGCTCGGGAAGGTCGCCATCGGCCGCGCACGGTACCGACTCGCGCGCCCTCCGGCGAGGCTCGCGCGGCCCGGCGGGGGAATGCCGCTGTGTGACGAAGATCACTTCGGAGGCAAAAGGTTCGTTCGCTAATCTTTCGACTCCGAAAGACTTTTCGTCCCCATCCGTCGTCAGGCCCCGATGACCAGAACCTCCGCCCCGCCTCCGCCCCTGCGCGCCGCCGGCCGTGCAGGCGTGCCGTCCCACGTCTGGCCGATCGCGATCGTCGTGATCCTCGGCATGGTCATGTCGGTCCTCGACACGACCATCGTCAACGTCGCGCTGCAGGACCTGTCGGTCGAGCTGCACACGTCGCTCGACGACATCCAATGGGTCGTGACCGGCTACATGCTCGCGCTCGCGGCCGTCATCCCCGTCACCGGCTGGGCCGCGTCGCGCTACAGCGCCCGCCGCCTGTACATCGTCTCGCTCGTCCTCTTCACGCTCGGCTCGCTGCTGTGCGGTCTCGCGTGGTCGTCGGGCTCGCTGATCGCCGCGCGCGTGCTGCAGGGGATCGGCGGCGGCATGCTCGCGCCGATCGGCCAGATGATCCTCGTGAAGGCCGCCGGCCCGAGGAACCTCCCGCGGATCATGAGCGCGATCGGCGTCCCGATCGTGCTCGCGCCCGTCTTCGGCCCGACGCTCGGCGGCCTGCTGATCGAGCACGCCGGCTGGGAGTGGATCTTCTTCATCAACCTCCCCGTCGGCGTCGTCGCGGTTGCCGCGGCGGTCAAGCTGCTGCCGCAGGACAGCGGCGACCGGGCCGCCGGGAGGCTCGACACGCTCGGCCTCGCGCTCGTCGCGAGCGGCCTCGTCGGCGTCACGTACGGCCTCGCGCAGAGCGGCGGCGCAGGGACCCTGCTCGACTCCAGCGTGCTCGTCCCGTTCCTGCTCGGCGTCATGCTGATCGCCGCGTTCGTGTTGCGCTCGCTGCGGATTCCCAGACCGCTGCTCGACGTCCGCCTGTTCGCCAACAAGGCGTTCGCGGCCGCCTCGCTGACGACCTTCTGCCTCGGTGCGGCGCTGTTCGGCGCGATGATCCTGATGCCGCTCTACTTCCAGACGGTGCGCGGCGAGGACGCCGTGCAGACCGGCCTGCTGCTGATCCCGCAGGGCGTCGGCGCGGCGATCGCGATGGGCTTCTCCGGCCGCGTCACCGAGCGCCTCGGCGGCGGCCTGACGGCGCTGATCGGCGGCGTGATCACCGTCGTCGCGACGATCCCGTTCGTGCTGCTCGGCGCCGAGACGTCGTTCGCGCTGATCGCCGCGGCGATGATCTTCCGCGGGTTCGGCATCGGCATGTCGATGATGCCGTCGATGACCGCCGCGTTCGCCGTCCTGCGACCCGACCAGGTCAACCACGCGACGCCGCAGCTCAACGTCGTGCAGCGCGTCGGCGGCTCGATCGGCACCGCGATCCTGTCGGTCGCGCTCGAGAGCCGCATCCGCGACGCCGGCGCGTCGGCGACGCCGGCCGCGCTCGCCGACGCGTTCGGCGAGACGTACGTGATCGTGCTCGTCGTGACGCTCGTCGCGCTGCTGCCGACGCTCCTGCTCGCGATCGTCGAGCGCCGCGCCAGAGCACGCCATACTGCCCACGAGGTGGGGATCGAGACGAGGATCGAGCTGGAGGCCGAGACCGTATGAGCGACGCGCCGGAGCCGTCACGCGAGCAGCTGGCCGAAGGGCTGCGCACCGCCTTCGGCGAGCTGCTGCGGGCCGAGCGGCGGCTGCGCAGCCGCGACCCGCAACGGCCCGGCGCGCTCTCCTACTCGCAGGTGCGCGCGCTCGTGCTGCTCGACGACGCCGAGGAGGCGACCGCCGGCCAGCTTGCGAGAGCCGCCGACCTGACGCCCGCCAGCGTCACCTCGCTGCTGGATCAGCTGGAGCACGAGGGCATGGTGCAGCGGCGACGCAGCGAGCAGGACCGCCGTCTCGTCGTCGTCTCGCTGACGCCGCAGGGGCGCGCGCTGCTGTCGGAGAAGCGGGCCATCTGGCAGCGCTGCTGGCAGCAGGCGTTCGCCGACCTCGACGACCGCGACGTCGCCGCCGCGGGCGAGGCGATGCGCCGGATGGCGCGGATGTTCGACTCGATCTGAGCAGCGCCGCTGCGACGCGAGGCGCGCCCGGTCAGCCGCGCGCGAGCGCGGCGGCGTGCTCGTACAGCTGCTCCAGCTCGCCGACGTGGTCGACGACGACCTCGCCGGCCGCCCATCTGCGGCCGTTGGCCGCAAGCGTGCGGCGCGCATCCTCGTCGCGCACGAGCGCTTCGATGTGGCTGCTCCAATCGCTGTCGGCGACCAGCCGGCCACCCTCGGCCTCGCCCATCCACGCGTAGTCGCCGACCGGCGACGCGAGCCACGGCACGCCGAGCGCGGCGTACTCCTTCAGCTTGACGTTCGAGCGCGTCTGGTTGAACGAGACGTCGGCGAGCGGCGCGATCAGGACGTCGCAGCGTGCCAACAGCCCGGGCAGGTCGTCGTACGCCTGCCACGGCAGGTGCTCATAGCGCGGGCTGGTGAGCCCGACGTCGGCGCCGATCCCCAGCATCCGCACGTGGAGATGGCGCTCCAAGACCCGCGCCAGCACGTCTCTCAAGCCGAGCTGCGCGAAGTCCCACTCGTGCTCGCCCATCCCGGCCCAGCCGATCGTCAGCCCTCTCGGCGGGAGCGTCCGCGGCCGCGTGAACGTCGGCGGGAGCCAGTTCTCGAACACCCGCGCGTCGGCGGCGCCGGCCGAGCGATGCCGCGCCGCCAGTTCCTCGGTCGGCGCCGTGACGACGTCGGCGATCCGCAGCATCGCGTTGGCGTCGGCGACGGCGCGCTGGCCGGCCATCCCGCGCAGCGCTCTCCCGACGGGATGGTCACCGGGCGCCGTCGTCATATCGAAGTCGTTGTCCCAGACGACCGCGACGCCGGCCTCCTGGAGTCTTCTCGCGAGGCGCCGCGCCGGCTGATGGGAGAGCCGGAAGATGTGGACGACGTCGACGTCGAGCAACGGCCCCGGATCGCCGACCGCGTCGCGCTCCTCGACGTGCACGCGGTGGCCGTTGAGCGCCAGCGCCTGCATCGGGATGAACGATCGGTACAACGAGCTGGGCGCCCCCTCAGGCACCAGCGAGACGATCTGCATGCACCGAGCATGCCCACGTCGCGGCGGTTAAGCAACCGTGAGCCGCGCGGCTGGGCCTCAGTCGTCCAGCCGCGCGCCGGCGAGGCCTTCGAGGACCTCCAGCACGGCGGCGAAGTCCTGCTCGCCGAGGCCGCGGCCGACGCCGGCGCTCAGCAGCTCGCGCGTCGCGGCCGCGAACGGGAACGGCGCGCCGGCTGCCTCGCCGGCGTCGAGCGCGTACCTCACGTCCTTGAGCATGTGCTCCAGCTTGAAGAGCGTCGTGAAGTCGTGCGCGAGCATCGGACCGGCCTTCAGATCGGCCATCGCCGATCCGGCCGAGCTGGCCTTCAGCACGTCGACCATCCGCTCGAGGTCGACGCCCGCGCGCTTGCCGACCAGCAGCGCCTGCGCGAGCGTCGCGGCGTTCGTCGCGGCGACCGCGTTGCACAGCACCTTGACCGTCTCGCCCTGCCCGACGGGGCCGACGTGGACGATCTTCTCCCCCATCCGCTCCAGCACCGGGCGGGCGCGGGCGACGTCCGCCTCGGCGCCGCCGACCATGATCGTCAGCGTCCCGTCCTCGGCCTTCGGCGAGGAGCCCGTGACGGGCGCGTCGACGAACGCGACACCGCGCTCGGCGAGCCGCGCGGCGATCTGCCGGCTCTCGTCGGGCGCGATCGTCGACATGTCGATGCAGAGCAGACCCGGGCGCGCGTCCTCGACGACCCCGTCCTCGCCCAGCAGCACCTGCTCGACCTGCGTGCCGTCGACGACGATCGTGATCACGACGTCGCTCGCCGCCGCGACCTCCGCCGGCGTCGCGGCGACCGTCCCGCCGTGCTCGGCGGCCCACGCCTCCGCTCTAGCGCGCGTGCGGTTCCAGACGGTGACGGGATGCCCGGCGCGGCGCAGGTTCGCCGCCATCCGCGAGCCCATGATGCCGAGGCCGATGAATCCGATCCGCTCCATGGCGGCGGATGCTAGCGAGCCGTCTGCGGAAGACCTCGCGAGGGGCTCGCGCCGGTCGACAGCGCCAGCTCCTCGACCGCGTCGGCGAGCATCACCGGCAGCCGCCCGACCCCGCCGATCGCCGCCGCGTCGGCTGCCGCGGTGACGTGGAGGTGGCGTCCGTACGCGAGCGTGCTGAGCGTCAGCCCGTGGTCGTCGGGCGCCGGTGTGACAGGGAAGAGCGCGCGCACGTGGGCGCCGGCGAGCTGCAGCGCCCGCTCCGGCCCGTGCGCGCTCGGGATCGTGAGGTTGCAGAGCCGCGCCGCCAGCGCCAGCCGTGACGGCAGCTCGTCCGGCGGGCCGGCGAGCAGCGTCGGCCGCGCGCCGCGCTCGTCCGGGCCCGTGTCGCCGCCGCCAGCGCCTGCGCCGCGTGGCGCGCCGCTTGCGCGTCCTCCGCGCGGGTCCCGAACCGCGGCCATCGTCGCGTGAATCGCGCGCAGCCGCGTGAGCGGCGTCCGCTCGGCGACGGGCAGCTCGACCACCGCGCTCGGCGCGTCGCCGAGCAGGAGGGTCTCCCCGGCGGGGTCGACCGGCACCATCGCGCGCAGGTTCGCCGGCTGCTCGCCGGCCGCCAGCGCGACCCGCCGCAATGCGCCGGCCGCGACCGCCAGCACGACGTCGTGCAGCTCGGTCTCGGTGCGCTCCGCGATCCGCCTCAGCCGCCCGAGCTCCAGCCGCGCGGTCGCGATCGTGCGCGCGCCGGGGCGGTCGAGGCCCGTCGTCGAGGCTCCGGCGGCGGCGCCGCCGGGCGCGCCGCCCCGTCGCGCCGCCGGCGGCGCGTTGAGGAACGACGGCGGCGCTGAGGAGAGCAGGCCCTCGGTGCGCGTGTACGCCGCGTGCCGCAGCGTCGTCCCGATGCGGCCGTGCTCCCGCTGCGCGGCGGTCACCGCTTCCATCCGCGCCGCCGTGCGGAACTCGCTCAGCGCGAGCGCGTCTGCCCCGGCGCGGGCGGCGGCGCTGCCTGCGGCGGCGCCCGCGGCGCCGTCCGGTCCACGGTCGAAGACGAGCTCGCGCAGCGTCGTCGTCTCGTGCGCGGCGAGCAGCGCACGGTGCGCCGTCCCGACGATCGCCGCGCCGCCGCGCGGACGCGGGACGACCAGCACCCGCCACAGCGGGCGGTCGCGGGCGAGCCGCTCGGACAGGAAGCGGTCGATCACGCCGCGCAGCTCGTCCTCGCCGGTCACCGCCGCATCGCTGACGGCGACGTGGCGCGCGACCGCGAAGGAGGGGTCGTCGCGCCAGACGAGCGCGCCGCCCTCGCCCGCGTCCGCTCGGGCGACGACGCGCCGGAAGCGCGGCGCGCCGACCAGCCGCCGCTCGACCCGCTCGCGCAGCGCCTCGACGTCGACCGCCGCTCCGCCCGCTCCCGCGTCGACGCGCGCGAGCCAGCCGACGTGCATCTGCGCCGCCTGCGATTCGAGCTGCAGCAGTGCCGCGCTGGCCGGGGAGACCTGCTCCATGGAGGCATGATTGAGGGAACCCCCTCGGTGCACCACGTCCCGGCGTCCAACGTGCCGCCGAGCGGCTGTTCCACATGGACGAAAGACTGTGCAGGTGGCGCGTCGGCGGGAGTAGGGTCGGCCGATGCGAATCCTCATCGTCGGGACGGGCGGGGTCGGCGCCGCGGCGGCCGCGATCGCGCAGCGGCGGAGCTTCTTCTCCCACATGGTGCTCGCGGACGTCGACCGCGCACGGGCGCAGGCGGTCGTCGATCGGCTCGGCGAGCCGGACCGCTTCAGCGCCGCGGAGGTCGACGCGAGCGACGAGAGCGCGCTCGTCGCGCTGATGCGCGAGTCGCGCGCGGACGCGAGCTTGAACGCCTGCGACCCGCGTTTCAACGAACCGATCTTCAACGCCGCGCACGTCGCGCGGGTCACCTACCTCGACATGGCGATGACGCTCTCCAAGCGCCATCCGCAGCATCCGTTCAGCGAGACCGGCGTGATGCTCGGCGACGTTCAGTTCGCCGCCGCGGAGGCGTGGGAGCGCGCCGGTCAGCTGGCGCTCGTCGGGATCGGCGTCGAGCCCGGGCTGTCGGACGTCTTCGCCAGATACGCGCAGGACCACCTCTTCTCCGAGATCGACGAGGTCGGCGTGCGCGACGGTGCCGACCTGGTCGTGGAGGGCTACGAGTTCGCGCCGACGTTCTCGATCTGGACGACGATCGAGGAGTGCCTCAACCCGCCGCTGATCTGGGAGCGCGAGCGCGGCTGGTTCACGACGGCGCCGTTCTCCGAGCCCGAGGTCTTCACCTTCCCGGAGGGGATCGGCGAGGTCGAGTGCGTCAACGTCGAGCACGAGGAGGTAGCGCTGATCCCGCGCTGGGTGGCGTGCAGACGGGTGACGTTCAAGTACGGCCTCGGGAGCGAGTTCATCGACGTGCTCAAGACGCTCCACAAGCTCGGCCTCGACGCGACCGAGCCGGTGCGCGTGCGCGGCGTGGACGTGGCGCCGCGCGACGTCGTCGCCGCGACGCTTCCGGACCCGGCGACGCTCGGCGATCGGATGACCGGCCGCACGTGCGCCGGCACGTACGTGACCGGGACCGGGAAGGACGGCAGACCGCGCGCGACCTACCTCTACCACGTCGCCGACAACGAGACGACGATGCGCGAGTACGGCAGCCAGGCGGTCGTCTGGCAGACGGCGATCAACCCCGTCGTCGCGCTCGAGCTGCTCGCGAACGGCAGTTGGAAGGGCACGGGCGTGCTCGGCCCGGAGGCGTTCGACGCCGTGCCCTTCCTCGACCTGCTGACCGCGTACGGCTCGCCGTGGAGAAGCGAGGAGCGGGCCTAGGGAGCCGTTCTGGCTCTCAGCTGGATCGCCGTCTGGTACTCCTGGTCCTCGTCGTCCAGCGGATGGACGATGAAGTCAGACTGGTACGCGGTCCCCGGCGTCGCTCCTCTGAACGTCACGTCTATGCTGCGCGAGGCGCCCGGCGCGATGATCCCGGCGAGTCTCGGGGGGTCGTAGTCGAAGTGGTCGTCGTCGGAGAGTTGGACCGGCCCGTCCAGATCGAGGCTGCGTAGCGCCGAGGTGTTCTTGAACGTGAGCGTGCCGACCTGCTCGACGCCGGTCGCGACTGTCCCGAAGTCGTAGGGGTTTCTCCCCTGCCACGCCCACTCGGCGAGGTCGTTGTCGCCGGTCGTGACGGTCAACGCCCCGCCGGACATCATGCCCGAGACCGTGCCCGTCGCCGGGCACAAGGCGCTGCCGCTCACCTTCGGCAGCGAGCTTCTGTGTATCTCGAACCACACCGGGCCCAGCCAGATGTTCAGCGACGCGGCGAGGTCGCCGCCGTATAGGCACAAGCCGAACGGCGTCGTGAGCGCGACGCCGAATCTCTGCATCACGTGGTTCACGAGCACGACGCTCGGTAGGGCGCCGGAGAACGAGACGTACGCGAGCGGCGTCGTCGGCCCTAGGTGCACGAGCGCGGAGACGGCGCCTCTGCACGAGGTCGCGGTGACGCTCGTGATCGAGCCCATGTTGGCGAGTCTGGTCTTTAGCCACGAGGCGGCGAGCGTTCCGGTCGCTCTGAGCGAGCATTCGGCGGTGCCGAAGCTCGACGTGAACGTCACCGGCCCGCTCACGCTGAATCTCGCGCCGGCGGTGACGCGGAACCCTAGGACGGCCGCGGCGGTCCCAGGGCCGGCGGCTGTCGCTGCGAGCAGCGACAGCGCCAGCAGTGCGAGGCGGACTCTCTTCGACATCCCGATCCCTCCGTTTCCGGCGCCTCCCCGGCGCGAGCATGCCCGCGATCGGACCGAAACGCAAGAACCTGGTCGGATGCCTCAGGGGGTCGTGCGGCCTCTCAAGAGCATCACCGTCTCGTAGTTCGCCGCAGCGCCGTCTCTGAATCTCAGGGTGAAGTCGCTGAAGAACGGAGTGTCCAGCGGTGCGCCGCCTGGTGGAGCGAAGCTGGCGTCTATCTGCAACCGGTCGCCCGGTCCTATGATTAGGCCGAGGATGACTCTCGCGCCGTCGTAGCTGAAGTTGGTCGCGTCGCTCAGTGATCCGGGCCCGGTGAGTCTGAAGATCTGTAGCGCGGACGTGTTCTTGAACGTCAGCAGACCGCTCGTCGTGCTGCCGGGCGCTCTGGTGCCGAAGTCGAGCGAGTTGCTCGGCAGCCAGGTCCATCTCGCGAGGTCGTTGTCACCGACCACCACGGCGATTCTCGGGGTGACGGTGAGCGATCCGGAGACTCTCGCGGCCGCGGGGCAGAGTCCTCTGACCAACGTGTACGCGCCGGACCACAGCGACATCGCCGTCCCCGTCGTGAGGTTCAACGTCGCGGGCTGGTTGCCGGTGTATAGACACGTGCCGAGTGGCGTCGCGAGCGAGAACGAGAGTCCTAGGAACGTCTGGTTGATCGCGGTCGGGTTCGGTAGCGTCCCCGTGAACGATCCGTAGCCGGCGGGCGTCGATGACCCTAGGAGGGTGACGCTCGTCGCGATCCCTCTGCAGCCGACGAAGGACCCGCCCGTGATGGCGCCGGTCGTCGCTAGCGCCGTCGGTAGCCAGGACGGTGCCATCGTGCCGGTGAGTGTCGCCGAGCAGATGGCCGTCCCGACGGACGTCTCGAACGTGATCGTGCCGGCGGCGGTGTAGCTCGTGCCGCTGGTGACCTGGAAGCCGGTCACGGCGAGCGCGCTGCCGTGAGCAGCGGCGCTCGTCGCGAGCAGCGTCAGGGTGAGCAGGATGAGGCGAAGCCTCGTGGACATCTCGTACCTCCGATCGGTCCGGCGCTCCCCAGCGAGAGCATGCTCGCGATCGAAGCGAAACGCAAGAAGCCAGTGCGTAGGAGGTGAGGCCCGTCCTCCGGCTCGATCAGTCGGAGACCTCCACCCCTCTCCAGAACGCGACGTGGCCCTTGATCTCCTTCGCCGCGTCCTTCGGCTCGGGGTAGAACCAGGCGGCGTCGCTGTTGGTCTCGCCGCCGGCCTCCACGTGGTAGTAGCTGGCGGTGCCCTTCCACGGGCAGATCGTGTGGCTGTCGCTCGCCGCGAAGTGCTCGCTGACGATCGACCCGACCGGGAAGTAGTGGTTGCCCTCGACGACGACCGTGTCGTCGCTCTCGGCGAGGGTGACGCCGTTCCAGGTGGCACGCATGACGGCTCCTTTCGGTGGGACGTGCAATCACTGTAGCCGCGCCGCGCGGCGTCACTCGCGTGCGGCGGCGACCGGCTCCGGCGGTCCCTCGTGCTCGTCCTCTCTGAGGTCGCTCGCGAGCCGCACGAGGAATCTCGCCAGCTCGTCGTGCTGCTCGGGCGACCAGCCGTCGAGCAGCTCCTCCAGCCGCGCCCGCCGCGCCTCGACCATCCGCACGCGGATCGCGGCGCCCGCGGGCGTCAGCGTCAGCGCGCCGCCCTCGCCCTCGACGTAGCCGGCGTCCGCCAACTCCGAGAACGGCGTCACGAGCCGTCTGTGCGCGACGCCGCAGTGGGTCGCGACGTGGGCGAGCGTGACCGGTTCGTGCTCGGCGATCCGCGCCAGCAGCCACAGCGCGCCCGGCGACAGGTCGATGCCGGCGCGCGCGCCGAGCCGCGCGTAGATCTTCAGCAGCGTGTCGCGGCGGGCGAGCTGGCTGACGGCGCGCGCGATCTCGTCGAGCGAGGTGTCGGGCTTGGGCATCGCGAACGACTCGCCGAGCCCGCTCGTCTCGACCGTTCTGCGCAGCGGGACCTCGCGCAGCAGCCACGTCAGCGCGAACCCGACGAGCGCGATCGGCACCGCGACGAGGAAGACGGTCTGCAGCGCCTGCGCGTAGGCGTCGACGAAGTCGCTGCGGATCGGCGGCGGCAGCTGCTGGATCGCTGCCGGGTCGACGCCCTCCCCGCTCCCTCCCCCGCCCGGCGGCCCGTTCGGGAACGCGTCTGCGAGCGTCGTCGCGAGCCGGTTGGAGAAGATCGCGCCGAAGATCGCGACGCCGAACGAGCCGCCGATCGAGCGGAAGAACGTCGCGCCGGAGGTCGCGGTGCCGAGGTCTCTGTAGTCGACGGCGTTCTGCACCGCCAGCACGAGCACCTGCATCACCATCCCGAGGCCGAGGCCGAGCACGAGCATCGAGACCGAGCGCTGCAGCGCGCCGGTCGAGGCGTCCATCCGCGACAGCAGCACGAACCCGACCGCCATCACCGCCGTCCCGACGATCGGGAACAGCCGGTAGCGGCCGGTGCGGGAGATGATCTGCCCCGACCCGATCGACGTCACCAGCACGCCGAGCATCATCGGCACGAGCTGCAGGCCCGAGCTGGTCGCGCTCGCGCCGTTGACGACCTGCAGGAACAGCGGCAGGAACGTGACCGCGCCGAACAGCGCGAAGCCGACGATGAAGCCGATCGCGCTGGCGACGGCGAAGACGCGGTTGGAGAACAGTCGCAGCGGCAGGATCGGCTCCTCCGCGCGCCGTTCGGCGAGCACGAACAGCACCGTCAGCACGAGGCCGGCGACGCCGAGCGCGACCGACTGCGGCGAGCCCCACGGCTGGGTCGTGCCGCCGAGGCTGAGGAACAGGATCAGGCAGCTGACGCCGCTCGCCATCAGCGCCGTCCCGAGCCAGTCGATCCGGTGTCTGGCACGCAGCGCGCTGGCGGGCAGCACCGTCGCGATCACGACGAGCGCGATGGCGCCGATCGGCAGGTTGACGTAGAAGATCCAGCGCCACGTCAGGTGCTCGACGAAGAAGCCGCCGAGCAGCGGGCCGGCGACGCTCGTGACGCCGAAGACGGCGCCGAACAGGCCCTGGTAGCGGCCGCGCTCGCGCGGCGAGACGACGTCGCCGATGATCGCCTGCGCGCCGACGATCAGGCCGCCGCCGCCGAGCCCCTGGAGCGCGCGGAAGAGGATCAGCTCCAGCATCGACTGGCTCATGCCGCACAGCGCCGAGCCGATCAGGAAGATCACGATCGCGACCTGGAAGACCAGCTTGCGGCCGTAGAGGTCGCCGAGCTTGCCGTAGAGCGGCGTCGAGGCGGTCGACGCGAGCAGGTACGCGGTCGTGACCCACGAGATGTGCTCCAACCCGCCGAGGTCGCCGACGATCGTCGGCAGCGCGGTCGCGACGATCGTCTGGTCGAGCGAGGCGAGCAGCATCGCGAGCATCAGGCCTGCGAAGACCGCCTTGACCCGCACCTCGCCGACCGGCGGCGCGCTCGCGCTCATGGCGGGAGGTCTACCCGCCGCCACCGGTTCGCGCGCACGCCCAGCGGGAATCACCCGATTTCTTATGTATCCCTCCGTCGTCAGGCGCCGTCTGCTCGCGGCGCTCGTGCTTTCGGGCCTCGCCGCGGTCGCGTTCGCGACCGGGCTGTCGCTCGCCCGCGGCGAGCCGGCGGAGGCCGACCGGACGTTCGTGCAGGGCGACCAGACGCTCCGCGAGGCCGGCTGGCAGCACGATCTCGCGTCGCGCTTCGACGACTACGGACAGGAGCTGGCGTGCGGCGGGACGCTCGCGCCCGACCAGCTCGGCGTCGCCTCGCGCACGCTGCCGTGCGGCACGATCGTGACGTTCACCTACCGCGGCCGGACGGTGCAGGTGCCGGTGATCGACCGCGGTCCGTGGATCGACGGGCGCGAGTGGGACCTCACGGGCGCGGCCGCCGAGGCGCTCGGCTTCCCCGGGCTCGCCGTCGTCACGTGGCGGCTCTGAGCGCGGCGCTCATCCGCCGCACGAAGAAGAGGCTGGCGAGCACCGTCCCGCCACAGACGAGCCACATCGCCTGATAGCCCTCGGTGCCGTCGAACGGGCCTCTCAGCAGCTGGACGGCGAGCCCGGTCAGGAGCGGGCCGAGCATCGTCCCGATGCCGCGGCTGAGGCTGTAGAAGCCGGTCAGCGCGCCGTGCGAGCCGGCCGGCATGTGCGGCATCAGCAGCGCGTATGGCAGCGTCATCAGCGTGCCGCCGCCGAACGCCGCCAGCGGCGCTATCAACGCGAGCGGCAGCGTCGCGGTCGTGACCGCCGGGATCAGCAGGCCGAAGCCGTAGACGATCAGCGTGACGCGCAGCACCGGCAGCTGCCCGTAGCGGTCGGCGAGGATCCCGCTCACGACCGCGCCGCCGAGCACGAACGTGGCGGCGGCGCCGACGATCAGCGCCGCGTCGGCGACGTCGATCCCGAGCCCGACGGTGACGTACAGCAGCACGAACGTCTTGAGCGCGCCGAGCGACGCCTCCCACAGGGCGTTGGCGGCGAGGTACGCCTGCAGCCCGGGACGCCCTTCGACGAGCGAGCGCAGCTCGCGGACGGCGGCGCCGAGCGGCTTGGGATGCTCCGGCTCGTGCCATCTGCGGCCGGGCGCGCGGACCATGATGTGGAGGAAGACGAACATCACCGCGGCGGTCACGACCGCCGAGACGACGAACGGGATCCACGGCTCGAGGTCGAACAGCAGGCCGCCGGCGACGAGCGCCAGGCCGGTCGCGGCGCCGCGCCAGATCGCCTGCACGCTCTGCGACTTGCCGGCGTTCGCGTCGGAGACGAGGTCGGGGTAGAGCGCGCGGTACGGCTCGTACGCGACGAAGTAGGCGGCGAAGAAGAGCCAGACGAGCCCGAGCGCGATCACGAGCGAGCCGGCGAAGCCGAGCAGCGCGAGCGAGATCGCGAGCGGCGGCGTGGCGACGAGCAGGAACGGCAGGCGACCGCCGATCGGCGACTTGAGCTGGTCCGACCAGGTGCCGACGACGAGTGGGAGCGCGAGTGCGAGCAGGCCCTCGCTGCCGATCAGGACGCCGACGACGATCGAGCTGTCGGTGAACTCTTGCGCGATCAGCGGCAGGTACGTCGTGACGACGGTGATCGACAGCGCCAGCCCGAAGGTCGGCAGGCCCAGCAGCCAGATCGCGCGCCGCTCGTGAACCTGCGATGTCCGGGGGTCGGCGGCCACGCTGGCAACGGGTCTACCCGCTCCCGGCTCACGCCGCCCCCTCGCTCGCCGCCCGGCGACCCCGCGCTGTCGTCGGCCTTGACTTCCCAGCGGCGCGTGTCGCGCGAGCCGGAACCTTGACCGTCGCTCTACCTTTACTTAGGCTTACTACACTCGTAAATCCGGACCAAAAGGTCCGGTCCGCAGGGGGAGACTCGTCATGTCGAGGTTGAAGATGGCGCTGGGCTTGGTCTTGGTCTGTGCGCTCGCAGTGTTGGGCGGTACGTCAGCGACGGCATCCGCCTCCACGATTTGTAATGGTCCCGCGCCCCTTCGGTCGGCGCCAAATCCCAGCTCGCCGATATATGGGTGGATGGGGAACGGGACGACCTTCCAAGTGTGGAGTCCCGCAGCCGGAAACTTCTACCATGGCTACTCTTTCGCCCTCCTCAGCTCGGGCTACGTCAACGGCAACTACCTGTGCTGATCTCCGGCAGGGCGTCTGACGACCGCCCTGCCGCGTGGCGCGTGGTTGTCACTGCTGGCAGAGCCAGAAGCCGTTCGAGACGACGAGGTTGCCGAGCAGTCTCCCGCCTCTGCAGTCGTTCCACGCCGCCGGGTAGTGGATCGCGCTGACGGCGCCCCATGTGACGCTGAAGAGCGTCGCGGCGTTGGCGACGACGTTGCCGACGAGGAACGTTCTCGGCACGAGGTCGCTGCGAGCGCAGAGCCAGAAGCCGTTGACCGCCTCGTACTTGCCGACGTAGCCGTAGCCGCCGGGACAGGCGCCCCAGCCGCCGGAGCCGACGTGGTAGGTGCCGTTGGCGTAGTCGGTCGCGTACAGCTGCCCGTCGTTCGCGCGCACCAGCCCGACCACCGCCTCCGGGCCTCTGCGGTCGGCCGCGTCGAGACAGACCCAGAAGCCGTTCGACTCCAGCAGCTGGGCGACGAATCTGCTCGTGTTCGTGCAGCCGCTCCACGCCTTCGGGCCGAGCGGGAGCGCGTTGCCGTTCTGCACGCGGACGAGCTCGCTGCCGTTGTTGACGACGTTCCCGACGTAGACGCCGCGGCCGGCGAGGTCGCTGCGCGTGCAGACCCAGAAGCCGTTGGGACGCTCGTAGCGCCCGGCCTCGCCGTAGCCCGGCGGGCAGGTGCCCCACGGCGCCGGGCCCATGTAGGTGACGCCGCCGGCGGAGTCGACCGAGTGAAGCGTGCCGTGGTTGTTGCGCACCCGGCCGATCACGACCTCGTCGTCGACTCTCGCGAGCGGCTTGGCGACGCGATAGAGAACGGCGTCGCCCGGCGCCAGCGACGCGCTGACGGCGGCGAGCCCACCGCCGGTGCTCGTCGGGCTGACCGTCGTCCAGCTGCCCGGACCGGTCAGCCGCTGCGGCAGCGTCGCGTTGTACTTCAGCCGCGTGTTCGCAGTGCGGGCGGATGCCGTGTCACGGCTGGTGACGAGCGAGTAGACGTAGCTGTCGTCCTCGAAGACGCCGATCGTCATCGGCGCGTTGTCGTCGCCGAACACCGGCGTCTGCGGCTGACGGCGGACACCGCCGGCCGGCAGCGGATCGGGCCCGGTCTGGAACGTCCTGACGTGTCTTGCCCCGACGAGCGGTCTGCCGATCGTTCTCAGCTTCGCGTTGATCGCGGCGGTCTCGGCGTAGAGCGGCGTCTCGTTGCCTCTCGCGTCGATCATCGCCTCTCTGAAGTCGGGGTCGATCATGTCCCAGTAGACGAACCACAGTATTCCCGTGCCGCCGTACGCGAGCGTCTGCATCCCCTCCCACAGCATCTGCGGGGCGGTCGGCTGGTCCGGGAATCTGCCGTGCGCCGTCGCGAGCACGACGTTCCAGAACGGGATCCCACGTCTTCTCGCCTCGTCACGGATCGTGATGAGGTTCGTGTACATCGTCGGCCAGAGGTAGTTGTCGTAGCTGAGCAGGACCGGGTCGACCGCGTTGAGGTAGTCGCCGACGTATCTCGTGTACGGCACCGGCAGGTTCGGATCCCAGCTCGGAAGAAGGTTGATGTAGCTGGCGTGGGCCGGGTCGAGCGTTCTCAGCGTTCTGACCATCTCGGCCGCGACCGGGATGAAGCCGTAGCTGGGCTCGTCGATGACCTCATAGCCGGCGACGGCGGGGTAGCCGGCGAAGTCTCTGGCGACGCCCGGGACGCCCGACGTGTCGCCGGTCTCCGCCGCTCTTCTGAAGCGCTCGTCGTGCACGAGCGCCTTCAGCCCGACCGCGTCGGCCGCGACGAGCGCGCGTCTGGTGACCTCGACCGGCCACTCGCCGAGGTCGCAGGCGTTCGTCGTGACGAGGTTGAAACCGGCGTCCTTGATCTGCTGCATGCGCTGCTGCGCGCTCGCGGCGTCCGGGATGAACTGCTGCGGAGGCGGGCACCAAAAGCTGATCGTGACCTCGCCGGGCGGTCCGAAGACCGCCTGCGCCGGGCTGCCGCCGGCCATCACCAGCAGCGCCCCCAACGTCGCGAGCAGTCCGCCACGGCGCAGCCGCCGTACTCGATCCGACCGTTTGCTCGACACGGAATCCCCCTTCACGTGTGCGCAGAATGAGGCGCGTTCGCGCTCTCCCGTGCGGCCACGCTACACGAACGCGGCGCTCGTCCGCGACGGTGCGGGCAACGAGGCTGAGACCAAGATCACCCTCTATCGAGAGAGAATCGAATGTCACTGAAGCAGCGCAGACTCGGAACGCAAGGGCTGACGGTCTCGGCCGAAGGCCTCGGCTGCATGGGGATGTCGGAGTTCTACGGCACGACGGACGAGGCCGAGGGGATCGCGACGATCCATCGCGCGCTCGAACTGGGCGTCACGCTGCTCGACACGGCCGACGTCTACGGACCGCACACGAACGAGCAGCTTGTCGGCAGAGCGATCGCCGACCGCCGCGACCAGGTCGTGCTGGCGACGAAGTTCGGCATCGTGCGCGATCCCGCCGATCCGGCCAGACGCGGCATGGACGGCTCGCCGGAGTACGTCCGCAGATCGATCGACGCGTCGCTGCGGCGCCTCGGCGTTGAGCACGTCGACCTCTACTACCAGCACCGCGTCGATCCGCGGACGCCGATCGAGGAGACCGTCGGCGCGATGGCCGAGCTGGTCGCGGCCGGCAAGGTCCGCTACCTCGGCTTGAGCGAGGCGTCGCCCGCGACGATCCGCCGCGCGCACGCCGTCCACCCGATCAGCGCTGTGCAGACCGAGTACTCGCTGTGGTCGCGCGATCCGGAGGCGGAGATCCTGCCGGCGCTGCGCGAGCTGGGGATCGGCTTCGTCCCCTACTCCCCGCTCGGCCGAGGCTTCCTGACCGGCACGATCAGATCGCTGGCCGACCTCGAGGACGGCGACGTCCGCCGCCACAACCCGCGCTTCGCCGCGGACGCGCTCGCCGCCAACCTCGCGCTCGTCGAGCGCGTGCGCGAGATCGCTGAGGAGAAGGGCGTCACGCCCGGACAGCTCGCGCTGGCGTGGGTGCTCGCGCAGGGCGAGGACGTCGTCCCGATCCCCGGCACAAAGCGCCGCAGCTACCTGGAGCAGAACGTCGCCGCCGCGGCGATCCCGCTCTCGTCCGAAGAGCTGGCGCGGCTCGACGCCGCCGCTCCGGTCGGCGCTGCCGCCGGCGACCGCTACCCGGACATGTCGTTCGTCGACGGATAGCGCTGCGATGTACGCTCGCCCCATGCGTGTGAAGGTGCGCTTCGCAGCGGCACTCGCCCGCCTCGCGGCGGCACCTCAGCTCACGCTCGACCTCCCCGACGGCGCCACCGTCGGCCAGCTGCTCGACCGGCTCGCCGGCGAGCAGCCGGAGCTGGCGCCGGCGCTCGGCGCGGCGCTGCCGGTGCGTGCCGGCAGCCACGTCGCGCACGATGACGCGCTCGCCGACGGCGACGAGGTCGCGCTTCTGATCCCCGTCGCAGGAGGCAGCTGACATGGCCGTCGAGCCCACGACCGCAACGACCGCGCACCGCACCGTCTTCGTCGAGACGTTCACGAACGGCCTGCTGGGGCCGGACGTGCCGATGCTCGGCCCGGTCGCCGACGGCGGCCACGTCGTCGTCAACACCGCGCCCGGCTGCTGGGGGCCGATGATCACGCCCGCGATCCGCGGCGGTCACGAGGTCGCGCAGCCGGTCGCCGTCGAAGGCGCCCGCGTCGGCGACGCGATCGCGATCCGCATCAAGGACATCTCGGTCACCTCGCTCGCTACCTCCTCCGGCAACGACCAGGCGATGGACGGCCGCTTCAACGGCGACCCGTACTGCGCCGCCGTCTGCCCCGGCTGCGGCGACGAGTGGCCGGCGACGACGCTCGACGGGATCGGACCGACCGCCGTGCGCTGCGCGAGATGCGGCGCCGACGCGACGCCGTTCACGTTCACCAACGGCTACACGATCGCGTTCGACGAGCAGCACGCCGTCGGCGTGACGGTCGGCCGGGAGGCGGCGGAGCGCTTCGCGCGCGAAGCCGCCCGCGCGGCCGCGCTGCCGGACGGCTCCGTCCAGAACCCGATCCTGACGTTCGCGCCGCACGACGTCGTCGCGCTCGCGACGCGGCTGCGCCCGTTCATGGGGCAGCTCGGCACGACGCCGTCGACGACGATCCCCGACTCGCACAACGCCGGCGACTTCGGCTCGTTCCTCGTCGGCGCGCCGCACCGCTACGCGCTCACCGCGCAGGAGCTGCAGCAGCACAAGACCGACGGCCACCTCGACGTCGACGCGGTCCGCGCCGGCGCGATCCTGATCTGCCCGGTGAAGGTCGACGGCGGCGGCGTCTACATGGGCGACATGCACGCGCTCCAGGGCGACGGCGAGATCGCCGGCCACACTGCCGACGTGTCGGGCACGGTCACGCTGCAGGTCGAGGTCGTCAAGGGCCTCGGGATCGACGGTCCGATCCTCCTCCCCGTCGCAGAGGATCTGCCGTTCCTCGCCAAGCCGCTGACGGCGTCCGAGCGCGCCCGTGCGGCGGCGCTCGGCGCGAGATACGGCGTCGCCGAGCTGGAGGAGTCGCTGCCGATCTCGGTGATCGGCACCGGGCCCGACCTCAACTCCGCGACCGACAACGGTCTCGCACGTGCCGCGGAGCTGCTCGGCATGAGCGTGCCTGAGGTGATGAATCGCGCGACGATCGCCGGTGCGATCGAGATCGGCCGCCATCCGGGCGTCGTGCAGGTGACGTTCCGCGCCCCGGCGGAGCGGCTCGCCGCGCGCGGCCTCCTTGCCTACGCGCGGGAGCAGTACGGCTCGTCAGATGATTAGTAGCGTGTAGATGATCGGCGGGTTGTCGTTGAGGACGCCCTGAACGCCTATCTGCGGCGGGCATTCCGGGCCGCCCGCGATCAGCGGAAGCGGCGGCTGGCCGAGGAAGCGTAGGACTCTGCCGTCTCTGCTGAGCCGGCCTAGCAGGGTGCCTCTGTATAGGCAGCCGTTGTTGAACTTGATCTGGAAATCTAGGATCCCGAACAGCAGCTCGCCCGTGATCGGGTCAGAGCCTAGGAAGCTGACGTCCCAGCTGGTCGGCGTCGGGCCTATCGGCGGCAGGCCGCCTAGCTGGAGCGGCAGGTCTAGGAACGCTGCGGGACACGCGGCCCCGAGCTGACCGGCCTCGACCCGCCCGAGTCTCGTTAGCGACGCGAGGACCGGTATTAGCCCGGTTCTCAGTCTCTTTCTGAGCTGGACGGCGCACGTCGCGCTGAAGCCGCCGCCGAAGAACGTGAGGTTCCCCTGCTGCGTCGTTAGCGGCGTCGCGTTTGTTATCCCTATCGTCGCTGCTGAGCCTGAGCCCGCGGCGAGTCCGAGCAGCAGCGTGGTGACGAGCACCACGGCGGCTGCGGCTGTCTTTCGCATGTCGATCGCTCCTGTGAGTTATCTCAGGCCGGCGGGCCAGGTAGTAGGAAGTACTGGATCGGCGGCGTGTCGTTCAGCGTGCCGGTGATCGACGCCGACCCGGCGCAGCCGGGCGTCGGGAAGTCGATCGGGACGCTGCCGGTGATCGTTAGCGTTCTGCCGTCGCGGCTGAGACGGCCTAGGAGGGTGCCGCGGTATAGGCAGCCGGGCGGCACGCCGAGGCTGATCTGGAAATCTAGGATCCCGAACAGCAGGTCGCCCGTGAGCGGGTCCGACGTTAGGTAGCTGATGTCCCAGCTGTTCGGCAGCGGCCCTATCGGCGGTATCGCCCCTAGCTCCGGCGGCAGGTTTAGCAGCGTCGACGGGCAGCCGAACAGTCGGCCCGCGGTGATCCGGCCGAGTCTCGTTAGCCCGGTCGGGTTCACAGGCGTTAGCCCGAGCACCAGCTCCTTTCTGAGCACGACCTGGCAGGTGAGCATCACCGGGCCGGCGGTGAGTCTGAGCGCGCCGACCTGGGTCGTTAGGGCGGGGCCGTTGATCACTATCCCCAGTGGAGCTGCCGACGCTGCGCTCGATCCGAGCAGCATCAGCACCACGGCTGCCAGCACGGCAGCGAGTGACGTTCTCATATCGTTCTCCTTCGGCGTTCTGAATTGAGTACTACACGCCGATGTTTAGTAGTATGAAGTTGATCGGCGGGTTGTCGTTGAGCGTCCCGCCGACGCCTATCTGCGGCTGGCACCCGGTCGGGCCGCCCGCGAGCAGCAGCGGCGGGTTGCCGAGGAACCGTAGGACTCTGCCGTCACGCGAGAGGCGGCCTAGCAGCGTGCCGCGGTATAGGCAGTTGTTCGGAAGCCGGACCTGGAAGTCTAGGATCCCGAACAGCATCTCGCCGGTGACTAGGTCCGAGCCTAGGAAGCTGACGTCCCAGCTCGTCGGCAGCGGCCCTATCGGCGGCGTGCCACCTAGCTGCAGCGGCAGGTTTAGGAGCGCCGCCGGCCCGGCCGGGCAGTTGATCTGCCCGGACGTCACGCGCCCGAGTCTCGTTAGCGATGTTGTTCTGACGAGTATTAGCCCGACGATCAACTGCTTGCGCAGCACGACCGTGCAGTTGAAGTTGACGCTCCCGTTGAAGAACGTCAGCTGTCCGACCTGCTGGGTTAGCGGCGTTTGATTCGCTATCCCTATCGTCGTCGCGGAGCTTGCGCCCGCGCCGACGGCGAGCAGCAGCGCAGCGACGAGCGTCGCCGCGACTGCGGTTGACTTGCGCATCTCGATGTCCCCCCAGGGGTCTGCTCGACCCCGTCGTGATATGGACACCGACCGGTCGGCGTCAAGACACAGAAAAGTGTACTTACAGACGCCGACCGCCGACGCGCCAGCCCGGCCGCGCGCTCAGTCGAACGCGATGACGCTGCGGATGCCGTCCTGCGCGTGCATCAGGTCGAAGCCCTCGTTGACCTGGTCGAGCGAGATGCGATGCGAGATGAACGGATCGACGTCGAGCTCGCCGGCCATCCAGCGGTCGATCAGGGCGGGCACGTCGTCGCGGCCCTTGAGGCCGCCGAAGGAGGAGCCGGCGATCCGGCGGCCCTGGATCAGCCAGCGCGGGATCACCTCGAGGTGCTCGCCCTTGCCCGCGACGCCGGCGACGGTGCACAGCCCCCACCCCATCCGTGCGGACTCGACCGCCTGTCTCATCACGCTCACGAGCCCGGTCGCCTCGAACGTGTAGTCGGCGCCGAAGCCGCCGGTCATGTCGAGGATCTGCTGGACCGTGTCGGGGCCGCCGACGATCAGGTCGGTCGCGCCCTGCCCTCTCGCCAGCTCCAGCCGATCCTGCGAGAGGTCGACGCAGACGATCCGCTCCGCGCCGGCCATCCGCGCGCCGGCGACCGCCCCGAGGCCGACCATCCCGGCGCCGAAGACGACGGCGGTCGAGCCCGGCTCGACCTTCGCCGTTCTGAGCGCCGCGCCGAGGCCGGTCGAGAGGCCGCAGGCGAACAGCGCCGCGCCCTCCAGCGGCGCCTCCGGGTCGATCTTCGCGAGCGCGATCTCGGGCATCACCGTGTACTCGGCGAACGTGCTCGTGCCCATGAAGTGGCGCAGCTCCTGCCCTCCGCGTCGAAGTCGCGTCGTCCCGTCCGGCAGGTAGCCCTTGTTCTGCTGCTCGCGGATCTTCATGCAGAGGTTCGTCTTCGGGCTGAGGCAGTGGACGCACTCGCCGCACTGCGGCGAGAACAGCGTCACGACGTGGTCGCCCGGTCTCACCAGCGTCACGTCGGAGCCGACGCGCTCGACGACGCCGGCGCCCTCGTGCCCGAGCACGCACGGCGCGTAGCCGGACGGGTCGGCGCCGCTGGCGGTGTACATGTCGGTGTGGCAGACGCCGCACGCGACGAGGCGCACGAGCACTTCCCCGGGGCCTGGCTCGGCCAGCTCGACGGTCTGCACGACGAGCGGGGCGCCGAACTCCTCCAGCACTGCTGCACGGATCTCCATGCTGCTCATCCTAGGTCGCGCGTCGTCGTTCGGCATGCGGCATCTGTCGGAACGTGGGCGCCAGTCGCTAGGGTGACGCCGATGGCCGAGCCCCCAGCGCTGCGAGCTTCCGACGCCGATCGCGAACAGGCGGCCGCGCTGCTGCGCGACGCCGCCGCCGACGGCCGTCTGACGCTGGAGGAGCTGACAGACCGGCTCGAACGCGCCTGGTCGGCGACCACGCGCGAGGAGCTGGTGCCGGTCACCGCTGACCTCGTCGCGCCCGGCGAGGGCGACGTGCTCGGTGCCTCCGCCGCGCCGGCGGCGAGAGCGCGCCGGCGGACGTCGTGGTTCATCGCCGTGATGGGCGGGTCGAGCCGCCGCGGGCGCTGGCGCGTCGGCGAGCGCGTGCACGCGCTCGCCGTGATGGGCGGCGTCGACGTCGACCTGCGCAACGCGATCCTCGAGAGCGGCGAGGTGCAGATCACCGCGATCGCCGTGATGGGCGCCGTCGACGTCTGCGTCCCCGAAGGCGTCGAGGTCGAGGTGAACGGCTTCGTGCTGATGGGCGGCAAGGACGAGCGGGTCGAAGGCGTCCCCCGTCCCGGCGCTCCCGTCGTCCGTGTGCGCGCGCTCGGCCTGATGGGCGGGATCGACGTCCACACCCCGAAGAGACGCCGCCGCGATCGAGAGCGCGAGCGCGGCGCCGATGACCGGCTTGACGACGGCGCCGACCGCTCCGACCGCTGACGGCGGGCCCGGCGCGGCTATCGCAAGTCGCTTAGAAAAGGGCGCCCCTAAACATTCAGTATCATCCGGCGCGTGACGACCGATCTGGAGTCCGTCGACAACGACCTGATCGAGCGCCTGCGCGCCCGTGGTCAGCGTGTCACCTCGCAGCGGCTGGTGATCAACCGGATGCTGCGCTCGCGCGATCAGCACGTGACGGCGGAAGAGGTGCTCGGCGCGGTCACCAGAACGCTCCCGGGCACGTCGCTGCCGACCGTCTATGCGACGCTGGAGCTGTTCGAGCAGCTCGGCATCGTGCGGCGCGTCAACTCCGGCGGCGGCGCGGTCCTGTTCGACTCGCGCACCGTCGACCACCATCACGTGATCTGCCGCACGTGCGGCAGAGTCCAGGACCTCGACGCCAGAGTCGAGCTGGGCGCCGTGATGGACGCGGCCCGCGCCGCGGGCTTCGCGCCCGATCGCGCGGCGCTCGTCGTCGACGGCGTCTGCGCCTCCTGCGGCGCCGCCGCGTCCGCGGGCTGACCGCACGTCGCTCTGCTCAGGTGGCCGAGAACCGCGTTCGCGGTCTCGGCGCTACCTGACCGATTCGACTCAGTGCGATCGTTGTCGTCTTCCGGCGGAATCCGCCCGTGGGAGAATCAACTGGTCGTCGGCGGTCGCTTCTGCAGCTGTCAGATGCTGTTCAGCCGCCTGCTGGACTTCCCTGAAACCGGTGTCCCCTCTCTCGCGCAGGACGTCGAGCGGCCGCTGATTCCCAAGTGCCGTTTGACGTGAGCGCAGCCACGCCACGATCCCCTCTTCGTCGTATGTGCCATCGGTGAGGAAGTAGCCGATGATCGCGCACAGATCGTCGACGGGCTCCCACCGCGCGCCAGCTCGCGGTGTCGCGACGCCCTCGGTCCTCCAGCGCCGGACTGAGCGGGGCTGTGTCTTTTCGATCGTCCTTGCGATGTCGCGATCACTCAGGCCGAAGGCCGCCAAGAGCTGAAGGCGGGCTTGGAGCGATCCCGCGCGCGCCGTCACGAAGCGCTGTCGCCACTCTCTCAGCCGAGTCGTGCGCGCCTGGAACGCCTGGGTGACCGCCCTCCCCGGCGGTTCGTCCATAGACCGTTCGGCGCCCGGTCGCCGGTCGTCGCCGGCGCTCGACGCATTCTCCGCGATCCGGCGTGCGTCTCCCTCGCTGCTTCTGGTCCTTGTCCCCATCTTGACCTCCAGTGGTCCGGTGCGTTCTGGGAGTCAGTGACTCCCTCTCGCGGTGGAGGTCACAGCGCGTGTGTGCCCAGGGTCCCTCGCGTGCCCAACCCTCATCACCAGTGCTCCTTTCCCCGGCTCTGATACGCCGAATCGTAGTCCAAAGTGACACTATAAAGCATGCAACAGGGTGTCAAGGAGCGCGCCGGTGATCGCTGTGCCGACGAGCGCAAAGATGAGGATTAGCAGGTAGTTTCCATTTTGGTGTCCTAATAGGCAGCCGATATGTGGCACTTTGCAGTCAGTTCGACTGGCAGCAAGAGTGTCGTTCAGCTAGGGTCAGGTTCATTGAACCCTGCTGAGCAGTGAGGAGAGAGCGCGCATGAGAGGAAGGGCCGCAGCGTGGTGGAGCTCGATCCGTAGGCGCGACAGGGAGAGTCGTCAAACCGGTTGGGATTGGACCGGGGCCGGCCTGCGTGCTGACGATGAGGCACCTCGCACGATGCGCCACGGGGCTGGCGATCGATCCTCGGCGGCCGGCCGGCCCGTGCTGCTTCCAGACCGCGCGGTCCTGCAGATGACTGGCGGCTCGTGCGCTGCCTGCGGATCGCTGCCGCTCGCCGAGCGTCATGACGGCGTGCCTCGCAGTCCAGCGGGCTGCCAGTTCCGCTACGTCATTGCGAAGATCTACGCGGACGTTCCCAGCGCGTTGCACGCGGCTGAGAGGCAATACGGTCGGTCCGGGATTCGTTCCCGCTACCTGGCGAGCGTCTCGTTTCAGGGAGCGAAGGCACTCGACTGCAGCGACATGGCGGGCCTCGACCAGGGCACCGTGCAGAACGGCGACGAGGAGTCGCGACGCCTGCTGTGGCAGTTGCGGATGGGAGGCGCCGACCTCCTCGTGATCCGTGGACTGTGGTGCCCAACCGTGGTGGTCGTCTTCACCGCAGCCTTGGGTCGAACCATCCATCTCGAGGACGAGGCGGACTACACCCTCCATGGGAAGGGCCGTTGGGTCCGAGAGCGCTGCGAACCACCGTCACCCGGACCAGGCAGCTGGCGAAGCACGATGAAGGGCCGGACCGACGCGCACAACGGGCGGCCGGGAGCACGCGCCGTCGGCTGGCAGATGGCGACGGGCGTGGGATGCAGCATGATCGTGTCCGTCTCGCTGAGAGTCGCCGACACGAGCGTCACGATCCCAGTGTGGTCCGCGCTATTGATGGCGTTCGGGGCGGGTGTCGTGTTGCAGGTTGGGCGGCGCGACCCGGTGATCGAGCGCTGAAGCTGCGGCAGCGCGCCGGCGGGCTGACCGCACGTCGCGCTTCACCGCTCAAGCATCGGCTGCCTTGGTCGATCGCTTGCAGGGAGCGCACCGGCGGGAGTGAATCCCGTAGCCTGCGGCGAAGCTTCTGGCGCGTTCCGGTGTTGATGCATCACGTGACCCGCACTCGCACACTTCTGCTCCTCATCGCGCTCGCGTTCACCGTGACGGCGTCGGCCGCACAGGCGAAGCCGATCCGCAGAGCCGGCTGGCTCAGATCCGTCACCGTGACGGAGTACTACCCGGCGCCGGAGTGGTGGTTCGTCGGCAAGAAGGTGCAGACGCCGGGCCTGGACCGCCTCTCGCGGATCGACTGGCTCTACTCCTCCACCGGCATGTCGATGGAGGGCGATGGCATCGGCCTCGACGGCGACCGGTACCACATCGCCGGTCTCGGCAGCGGTGGCTGGGTCACCGAGCGCGGCAAGCCGAGCGTGCCCGGTCACAGAGGCTGGAAGGGCGGGTCCCCGTTCTGGCGCGCCGGCGGCTACTGGCTCTCCAGCGACAAGTACGTCACCTTCCCGCTCGACGGCGGCGGCTGGTCCAACGGACCCGGCCGGAGATACCGCGAGCTGCCCGGCGTCAGCTTCGGCGAGGGGCCGTCGCGGCCGCTGAAGTACTACCGCTCGGTCGCGGTCGACCCCGACCTGATCCCGCTCGGCAGCAAGGTCTACATCGCCGCCTACCAGACCAGCGCCGGCGGCGGCTGGTTCACCGCCGAGGACGTCGGCGGCGCGATCATCGGCAGACACGTCGACGTCTACCGCACGCCGCCCGCGCGCGCCGACATCGGCGGAAGCCACCTCCAGGACCAGCGGATCTACGTGCAGCCGCCGGGCACGCGCGCGGCGCGCAACTCGCCGCCGAAGTCCTCCGGGAAGGGAACCGCCACCCCGAGCCCGCCGGTCCCCCAGCCGCCCGCGACGCTGTCGGATCCGTCCGGCGGCGCCGGCGCCCCCTGACGCGCGCCTCGGCGCGTCGCGCGGCCGCAGCGCTCGACTAGACTCCTCGTCCTATGGCGAAGCAGCAGAAGCAGCGTCCGATGCGCATGGAGCAGCGCGGCTCCCTGGCCGCGATGCAACAGCTCGAGACGCGCACCGACGAGCAGCTCGAGGCCGAGACGAAGTTCAAGGCCGCCGCGTTGGCGATCCTCGGCGCCCGTGCCGCGGAGCGCTACGACGCGAGAGCGACGCGCGCGTACTACTCCAGAGCGATAGCGGCCGCGCGGCCGCAGGAGCGGCTGCAGCTGCGCCGCATGGCGGACGCGTCGATCGCGCTCGCCGAGCGGCGCGCCGGCGACCTGAAGGACGCCGTCACGAAGCTCGGGCAGAGACCGCCGAGCAACCGCCAGCTGCTGATCCTCCGCTTCATGGGGCTGCTCGCGCCGCCGCCAGGGTCGGGCATCCTGCTGCGCCTGCGCGGGATCGCGATCGTCCTCGGCATCGTGATCGTGCTGCTCGCGCTCGGCTTCGGCATCGCCAAGCTGATCGCGCTGCCGTTCGGCGGCGTCGGCACGATCGGCGGCCTGCTGCTCGGGCTGATCGTCATCATCGCCGTCTTCGCGGTGCTCGCACTGCTGGGCAGACGCCGGCAGGCGCGCGCCCGCGCGAGAGCCGCGGCCGGCTGACACGGGGAGCGCTCGCACGTGTGCGGACGCTTCACGCTGGCGACCACGACGGCCGACGAGCTGCGGCACCGCTTCCCGCTCGGCGAGTCGGCCGTCGACCTCAGACAGCGCTTCAACGTCGCGCCCGGCGACGAGGTCGTCACCGTCGCCGCGCGTGACGGCGTCGCGACGGGCCGGATGCTGCGGTGGGGGCTGATCCCGCCGTGGGCGAGAGATCCCTCGGTCGGCTACAAGATGATCAACGCGAGAGCGGAGACGGTCGCCGAGAAGCCGGCCTATCGCGACCCGTTCGCCAAGCGCCGCTGCCTGATCGTCGCCGACGGCTTCTACGAGTGGCAGAGACAGGGCAGAGCGAAGCAGCCGTTCCACATCACGCGCACGGACGGCGCCCCGTTCGCGTTCGCCGGCCTCTGGACCGGCTGGAAGAACCCCGAGGACGACGAGTGGCTGCGCTCCTGCACGATCGTCACGACGGAGGCGAACGACAAGATCTCCGGGATCCACCCGCGGATGCCGGTGATCCTCGACCCGGCTGACGAGCAGACCTGGATCGACCCCGAGACGCCGGTCGCGCGCCTGCAAGAGCTGCTGCGTCCGCTGCCGGCCGACGGCACGAACGCCCGCGCCGTCTCCAGAGCCGTCAACAACGCCAGATACGACGGCCCGGACTGCCTCGCCGACGCCGAGCCCGACGACCTCAAGGCGTTCGCCGAGGCCGTCAACGCCGCGCAGGCCGCGCCGGCTTCGCAAGAGGGATTGTTCTAAGGCGTCAGGTGGCGAGCCTGGGCCGGCCCGCGCGACGCAGCGCTCGCCCACGGCGTCCGCGAGGAGGGTGAGTCCGGGCGATTTCGTCACAGACCGCGCGTCGCGTGGCACAAATTCTTGGCGCGTAGCCGATGGCCGGTAGCTTGTGGGTCCCCTAGACCAGCAAACTACCGCGCCTCCCTCGGCCGGCCGCCCTGCGCGACTCGTGGGCGCGCGCGGCGGTCCGACCCGCTTTCCCTCGATGCCCGTCGTTCGTGTGCCGCGGCGGCCCGGCGGGCCGCGCCGCGCTACGCGCCCGCCGCGCGCCGCGCCTCGACGTGCGCGGCGTTCTCGAGCGCGTCGTCGAGCGGCGGGAGCGGTGTGTCGCGGCCGAGCGCTCTGGCGATCAGCCAGTCGGCGAGCCAGGCGTTCTTCGGCAGCAGCGGGCCGTGCAGGTAGGTGCCGATCACGTTCCCGCGGCGGACGCCTTCGACGCCGGAGCGGCCGTCGTTGCCGTGGCCTCTCAGCACGCGTCCGAGCGGCTGCTCGGCGGCGCCCAGGCGCGTGCGGCCGCCGTGGTTCTCGAAGCCGGCGAGGACTCTCGGCCCGTCGCCGAGGTCGACCTCGATCGCGACGTTTCCGATCAGCCGCGGCCCGTCGCTGCGGACCGTCGTGAGGTCGACGAGACCGATGCCCGGCAGCGTCTCCTCACCCAGCTGGTAGGAGTGGCCGAGCAGCTGGTAGCCGCCGCAGACCGCCAGCAGCGCCGCGCCGCGCTCGGCCGCGGCGTGGATCCCCTCGCGCTTGACCTCCGCGAGGTCCAGCGCGCACAGCTTCTGGTCGCGGTCCTGGCCACCGCCGATGTAGAAGAGGTCGGCCGCGTCCGGATCGAGCGGCTCGCCGAGCCCGCTCGCGGACAGCTCGAAGCCGAGCCCGCGCCACTCGCAGCGCCGCTGGAGCAGCAGCAGGTTGCCGCGGTCGGCATAGATGTTCATCAGGTCGGGATAGAGCGCGCAGACGCGCAGCGTGTCAGCCACGGAGCAGCACCACCTCGCTGCCGACGTGTTCCTCGGTCGCCTCGATCCGCCGGCGGCCGGCATCCCGCAGGCCGGCGGCGACGCCCTCGGCTGCGAGCGTGTCGCCGTCGAGGGTATCGAGGTGGATCTCGTCGCCCTCGGCGGTCCGTCTGCCGGCCGGGGAGACGATCTGGCGGATCCGCTCGATCGAGATCCCGGCTGGCCCGGGCCGCACCGCGACGGGCTGGCTGACGTAGACCCAGCCATCGCGCTCGACGATGTCCGGCAGCGGCGGCTCGGTGTGCTCGGCGTCGAAGCCGTCCATCGCGTCGGCGAGCGACGCGGCGAGCAGCCCGCCCGGCGCGAGGTGCGCGGCGACGCTGTGCAGGAACGCCGCGCGGCCGTCGGGACCGCCGAGCAGCTGGACGGTCTGCATCGGCGCGAGGATCAGCGGGAAGCGGCGGCCGGGCAGCGCGAACGTGCGCGCGTCGGCGAGCAGCGTCTCGATCGGCAGCTCGCCCGCTCGCGCCCGCAGCGCCTCCAGGAACTCCGCCTCCAGGTCGACTGCGACGACCTCGAAGCCCGCGCGCGCGAGGTCGAGCGCGACGCGGCCGGTGCCGGCTCCGAGGTCGAGCACCGGTCCCCCCTCCGCCGCCGCCAGCTCGCGCCACAGCGGCAGGTCGGCGTCGTACCCGCCGCACTCCAGGTCGTGCCAGATCACCTCGCTCACCGCCAGTACTCCGGCGCCAGGCCGCGGCGTGCCAGCAGCTCCTTGAGCGCGAGCAGGGCGGTATACGTCGGCAGCGCGAACAGCGTCCCGTCGCCGTCGCGGCGGGCCTCGTCGAGCGCCGCCTCCAGCTCCGGGACGACGACGAGCCGCTCCTCGTCCACGCCGGCGTACTTCATCCGCAGCGCCAGCTCGGCGGCGCGCGTGCCGGAGCACGTCACGCGCCGCACGCGCCCGGCGAGCAGCTCGAAGTCGGCGTCCCAGACCCATGAGATGTCGCGGCCGTCGGCGGTGTTGTCGTTCAGCACCGCGAGCAGGTCGACGGCGCCGTCCTCCAACGCGAGCGTCCGCAGCACCTCGTTCGCGCCGGCCGGGTTCTTGATCAGCAGGATCGACAGGTCGCGACCGTCGAGCGCGATCGTCTCGGCGCGCCCGAACGCCGCGGCGACCTGCTCCAGCCCGCTGACGACCTCCGCCAGCGGCACGCCGAGCGAGAGGCAGAGCGCGGCCGCGCCGAGCGCGTTGTAGACGTTGTAGAGCCCCGGCAGCGGCAGCTCGACCCTCGCCGAGCCCTCCGGCGTGCGCAGCGTGAAGCGCGCCCCGCGCGTGCCGCGCAGCTCGATCCGCTCCCCCACGACCGCCGGCTCGGGCCGCCGCTGCCCGCAGTTGGGGCAGTGGTAGCGGCCGAGGTGGCCGAGGTAGATCGCGTCGTACTCGTACGCGTGGCCGCATCTGCGGCAGTGCTTGGAGTCCGACGCGTGCTGCATCTGCGGCAGCGCCATCGTGTCGTCCTGCACGCCGAAGTAGACGACACGCGGCTGCTCGCGGCCGAGGTCGGCGACGAGCGGATCGTCGGCGTTGAGCACGAGTTGCGTGCTCGATCCGTGTCTGGCGACGATCTCGGCCCAGCGGTCGGCGATCGTCTCCAGCTCGCCGTAGCGGTCGAGCTGGTCGCGGAAGAGGTTCCCCAGCAGCAGCTTGCGCGGCCGCAGCTGCTCGACGAGTCCGCCGAGCCAGAACTCGTCGACTTCGAACAGGCCGAGCCGGCCGTCGATCCCCTTCCCCTGCGCGGCGCCGAGCAGCGTCGACGCGATCCCGCCGGCCATGTTGGCGCCGGCGCGGTTGTGGACGAGCGGCGTCCCGCGCCGCTCCAGCACGGACGCGACCATCGCGGCGGTCGTCGTCTTGCCGTTCGTCGCGGAGATCGCGACCGAGCCCTCCGGCAGCCGGCTCGCGAGCGCGCCGATCGCGTGCGGGTCGAGCTTCATCAGGACCTTGCCGGGCAGGCTGGTGCCGCCGCCGCGACCGGCGCGGCGCGCGACGCTGCCGACGGCCCGCGCGACGGCGAGCTTTGGTCCGAGCGGGAGGCCGGCCATCACGGAACGAGCATGCGCACGGCGCCCGGCAGCGTGCGGACCGTCGCCGGCAGTTCCCCGATCGGGTCGCCGTCGGCATAGAGCGTGAACGGCCGGTCCGCCTCGATGCGGACCTCGCGGCCGCGGCGGATCTCGATCTCCGGGTTACGCACGTGCGTGCCCTTGAAGACCTTCGGCAGCTGGGAGAGCAGGCGGAACTTGGAGACGCCGGCGATCGTGACGACGTCGAAGAGGCCGTCGTCGAGCTGGGCGTCGGGCGCGAGGAACATCCCTCCACCGTACGCGGGCCCGTTCGCAACCGCCACGCTGTAGCCCGTGTGGCTGTTCGCGACGCCGTCGATCTCGACCCCGAACGTCGCCGGCTTCCAGCTCGCGAGCGCGCGTATCGCGGCGTAGGCGTAGGCGGCCTCGCCGGGGACGCGGGTCGCGTTCGCGATCCGGTTCGCGTCGGAGTCGAAGCCGCAGCTGGCGATCCCGACGAAGCGGCGCTCGCCGACGGCGCCGATGTCGATCCGCCGCTCGCGCGCGGACTCGAAGACGGTGCACGCCGCGACGGGAGATTTCGGAATGCCGGCCGCGCGGGCGAAGTCGTTGCCGCGCCCGCCCGGCAGGACCGCGAGGATCCCGTCGGTGCCGGCCAGCGCGCCGGCGACCGCGCCGACGATCCCGTCGCCGCCGAACGCCGCCGCGACCTCGCCGTCGGCGGCCGCTCTCCGCGCCAGCTCACGCGCGTGCTCGATGTCGCGCGTGCGCTCGACGTGGTAGGCGACGCCGTGGACGCGCAGCCATCTCTCGACGCCCGGCAGCATGCGCAGCCCCCGGCCGCCACCGGCGACGGGGTTGACGATCAGGGCGACGTTCCGGTCCATCGGCCCGGAACCCTATCCGAGCACGAGCGTCGCAAGGTCGGGTGCGATCGCCACCGGGGCGGGATCGCTCGCGGCGTGCGCCTCGCTGTGCGTCGTCGCGCCCGTCAGCACGATCGCGCCGTCGAGCCCGGCCGCGTGCGCGCCGCCGAGGTCGGAGTCGAGGCGGTCGCCGACGACGAGCGCCCGGCCCGGTCCGAGGCGGTCGAGCGCGGTCGCAAAGATCTCCGGCTCGGGCTTGCCGACGCTGAGCGCGGTGCGTCCGCTGGCGTATTCGAGCGCCGCGACCAGCGCACCGGTCGCGGGCCACATCCCGTCCGGCATCGGAAACGTGCGGTCGCGGCCGGCGGCGACGAAGTCGGCGCCCGCCAGCAGCGCCTGCGTCGCGATCCGCAGCTCCTCGAAGACGAGCGCGTCGTGCCCGGCAGCGACGACGACCTCGGCCTGCGGCGCGTGAGGCGTACCGTTGACGACACGCAGCCCGGCGTCGGCGACGTGCTTGAGGATCGCCGGCGTGCCGATCACGTACGCGGTCGCGCGGCGGGCGCCGTGGCGCTCGGCGAGCTGGTGCTGGAGCGCGCCGCCGACGGTGACGACCTCCTCCAGCGCGGCCTTGAAGCCGAGCGACCACAGCTTGCGGACGTACTCCTCGGCGGTCGAGCGCGTGTCGTTGGTGACGAACGCGACGTGCTTGCCGGCGGCCCGCAGCGCGTCGAGCGCACGCGGCGCGTCACGCGTGGCGGCACCGCCGACCCACAGGCAGCCGTCGAGGTCGAGCAGCACGTGGTCGTAGCTGCGCAGGAGCGAGGTGAGGGGCGGCGGCGAGGTCTGGGACACGCGGACTGGCATTATGCTTCCCCGCCGTGCGCCGGACCTTCTCGCCCCTCGTCGCCGTGCTGATCGCCGCCCCGTTCGCGGTGCTGGCGGGCTGCGGCTCCGACGGCGGGAAGAAGCAGGAGACGACCGCCGCCGTCTGTCGCAAGGTCGCGGCGCCGGAGGCGAAGAGCAACCTCGACGTGAGAAAGCCCGTCGGCCGCCTCTCCCCGACCGTCGACTGGAGAGCGATCGTCACGACCAACTGCGGGACGTTCACGATCACGCTCGACGCGGCGGCCTCGCCGCGTACGACGGCGTCGTTCGCGCGGCTCGCGCGCGCCGGCTTCTACGACGACCTGACGTTCCACCGGATCGCCCCGGGCTTCGTGATCCAGGGCGGCGACCCGCTCGGCAACGGCCTCGGCGGACCCGGCTACGCGATCGCCGAGGCGCCGCCGAGAACCACCAGATACACGAAGGGCGTCGTCGCGATGGCGAAGACGGCGACCGACCCCGACGGCACGTCCGGCAGCCAGTTCTTCATCGTCACCGGCGACGACGCGCAGCTGCCGCCGCAGTACGCGCTGCTGGGAAGAGTGACGTCAGGACTCGACGTCGTCGACCGGATCGACCAGCGCCCGTTGAGAGACACCGACCCGCAGGGGTCGGCGCCGGTCGACCCGATCCTGATCGAACGGGTCGCGATCAGACAGGGCTGAGCCGGGCGTCGCGCGCCCGGCCGGCGTCCCGCCTGCTCAGCGCCGCAGCCGCGGTCTCAGCGTTCGCGTCGCCGGGTTCCCCGCTCTGTCGGTCGCCGTGATCGCGATCGTCGGCGTCAGCCTGGCGACGCGCGCGAGCCGTCTGGCGACGGCACGCGAGACGCGCAGCGTCAACGTCGTCGTGCGGCCCGCCTCGACGAAGCCGCGGCTGCTCGCGCGGGCGAGCACGAACGGCGCGCCGCCGCGCCGTCTCGTCAGCCCGAGCTTGCGCGCGGTCGCTGCCGGCAGCGTCACCGTCGCGCTGACGCGGCACGGCTCGTCGGTGCAGCGCAGCGTCAGCTTCAGGCCGCCGCCGCGGCCGAGCAGCGCGCGCAGCGCTCCTCTCGCCGGCCGCACGCCGACGCCCGCGATCCGCGGTGCGCTGCGGTCAGCCGCCGGCGGCGGAGCCGGTCTGGGCTCCGGCGGTCTCGGCGTCGCCGGCGGGCCCGGGTCCGGCGGAGCGGGCGGCCCCGGCGGGTCGGCCGGTCTGACCGCGCGGCCGTAGATCGACAGCTCCGTCACGTCCATGAACTCCGACGCCGATCTCGTCGGGTCGCTCGTCGGCCCCTGCGGGCTGAGCATCCGGAGGCGGACCCAGCGCGCTGCCGCGCCGCTTCCCGCGGTGGCGGCGACCGGGTTGCTCCGGCCGTTGTGGGCCGGCCCGAACGTTCCGGACGCGGCGGGGGTGTACGTGCTCCCGTCCTGCGAGGTCTCCAGCTCGTATCTGCCGAGCGCGGCCGTCTCGTCGTCGCCGCACGTGGCGCTCGGGTCGATCGCGAAGCTCGTCACGTCGACGGCCTGCGGCAGCCGCAGCACGAGCAGCCGCGGGCCGGCCGCGACGCCTCTCGCCGGATCGCTGATCGCCGGCTGGAACGAGCCCCAGCCGGTCGCCGCGCTGCCGTCGATCGCCCCGCCGGGACCGCAGCCGAAGCTCGTGTAGTCCGGTCCGGTGAAGCTCTCGATCGCGGTCGTGCCGGAGCTGAGCGCCCAGTTGCGCCGCAGCGCCACGTCACGCGTGTTCGCGCCGGCGGCGACCGCCACGTCGCGCAGCGTCACGTCGTCGTAGCCGCCGCGCGAGACGACGACGTACGGGTAGGCGTGCTGGTGGAGCGAGAGCGCGTAGCGCCCGTTCGCGTCGGTTCTCGCGACGAGGTCGGCGCGGCCGGGGAAGCGGACGGTCGCGTCAGGGACGGGCGCGCCGCTGGCCGCGTCGGTCACCGTCCCGGAGAACGTCGCGTCGGCGGTACCGACTGGCGGGGTGTCGAAGTCGGCGACGGGTGAGGTGTCGTTCGCGTCCAGCGCCGAGGCGAAGTAGCCCATGCCGCGCGCGGCGAAGACTTGCCAGATCGTGTTCGCGAGGGCGCCGCCGGTCGCGGCCTGATCCGCCTGGAGGATCGCGTTGCGCATGTCGAGGAACGTCGGCTCCGGCGGCGACAGCTCCATCGCGCGGGTGATCAGCCCGCGCGCCGTCTCGGCGCCGACGGCTCTGCGCAGGTCCCACAGCGTCTGCGCCCAGATCTCCCCGTCGTCGTGGACCTCGGGGCCGCCGCCGATCGATCCGTAGTCGGCGTACGTGTACCCGCCGGTGCCGCCACCGGCTCGTCTGCACTCCGGCGCCACGGTGCTGAGGGGACAGTCGAGCGCCTGCCGGCGCAGACTCAGCGCGCCCCCGTCGAGCGATGCGGCGAGCCGGATCTCGCCGTCGGCGACGGTGTCGGGCTGCAGGTCGTCGGCGACGAGGAAGTCGAGCGCGTACCAGTCGCTCCAGCCCTCGCCCATCGCGCCCGACTGGGCCGAGTTGAGCGCCTGCGCTCTGGTCGAGTCGGTCACCAGCCGGCTGGAGAGGCCGTGCGTGTACTCGTGGTAGACGACCGAGGCGTCGTCGCCGCCGTTGGAGTCGATCGTCGGGTCGGTCGCACCGAACGCCATGAAGAGGTACATCTGCATCCGCGGCGATCTGCCGTCCGGCGGCGTCGACATGTTCGCGTTGTTGAGATGTCTGTCGTCGGGGTGGTTCGGGACGCTGGACCCGTCGGAGAGTCTGAGCGTCAGGTTCGCGCCGTCGTCGCTCTCGGCGAGCACGCGGTCGGCGCCCTCGAAGTTGCCTGCCGCCGGCGTGAAGCCGATCGGCGTGTCCGCGAGGTGGTCGTGGAAGCGGTTGACGAACCAGAAGACCTGCGCGGCGTTCTGCTCGCGGTTCGCTCTCCAGCGACCCGCCTCGAAGCTGACCCACGAGCACGGGAAGACGGGTCTGCAGTGGTAGCCGTCGTCCTGTCTCTGGAACGGCCAGTTCCACATGGGCAGTCCGGCGTCGTCGCCGGTCTTCGGGACCTCTTCGGAGGTCTGCGGGAGGTCGTCGTCGTTGACGTCGGAGTAGACGTGCACGTTGTCGCCGAACAGCCGGGCGCTGCCGGCGGCGACCCAGCCGTTCGGATAGTCGCGCAGCGCCTGTCCGAAGGTCGCGGGATCGAGGTTCCCGTCCGGCCGGTACTCCCATGCCGTGCCTCTGCCGCTCGCGTAGAAGACGTTGTTCTCGCGCTTGAGGACGGCGCCGGTGGCGGCGTCGAGCACGTAGACGTACTGATGCGTGCTGTCGGCGGGGACCGTCACCTGCCAGGCGAGCCGCGGGCCGCTGGGGCCGGCGAAGACGACGAGCCGGCCGCTCGACCCGTCGGCGAACCCCGTCGACTGCGTCGCGCCGGCGGGGCTGCGCGTCACCGCCGGCGCGGCGCCGCCGGCGCCCGCGTCGCGACGCGCCTTGGCGAGGGCGCCGGTGGCGTCGAGCCGCGCCGTGCCCGACGGCGCCGCCGTCGTGCCCGGCAGCGGCGAGCCCTGGACGGCGAGCAGCCGCCCGTCTGCCGTCACGTGCGCGCGCAGCTCCGCGCCGAGCACGGGGACGCCGTCGAACCGCTGCGTCCAGCGCAGGTGGTGCGTGCCGTCGATCGAGACGTAGTCGCTCGGCGGGTCGAGCGCGGCCAGGTCCGCGTCGCTCAGCTTGAAGAGGTCCCGATTGGCGCGCACGTAGCGGAGCGCGATCTCAGCCGGCGCGTCGGCGCTCGGCTCGGTCAGCGTGCCGTCGGTGCGGGCGACCTGGCGGGGCGTCCCGGTGACGGGGTCGACCTGCACGACGGCCTGCGGGCCGAGCGACCGCGCGAGCCGCTGCGCCGGCGCGGTGGCGACCGGCTGCGCGGTCGCGGCGGCGCGCTGGTCGAATCTCCCCTGCCCTTCGCGCAGCGGCAGCTCCCCGACCGCGCCCGCGACCGCCGGAAGCCCCGCGGCGACGCCGATCGCGCCGGCGACGGACGCCGCGAGCGAAGCGGCGAGCAGGGGCGAACGACGGCGTCTGGCGCGGCGGAGAGGAGTCAAAGCGGGTGCATCCTTGCGGTGGTGTGGCACGAAGAGGTCTCTTCGCATGATCGGCACCCGCCCGGACGGTCTGAAGCCGTCGCGCGGATGGCGCGCCTGCGCTCGCCCTGGCGGTCCCGTCCGGCCAGTGACTAACATGAAACGTTCCCTCCGCAGGGGACCTTCTCTGTGAACAGCGAAACCACCGCCCAGATCGAGGGGCCGCACGCCTACCCGAGCGCGGCCCCGCTGGAGTTCCAGAACGTAGGCATGCGCTATCCCGGCGCGGCCAGACCTGCGATCGACGACCTCTCGTTCGCCGTCCCGGCCGGAGAGATCTGCGTGCTCGTCGGCCCGTCCGGCTCCGGCAAGACGACCGCGATGCGGCTCGTCAACCGCATGATCGACCTGACCTCGGGCGACATCCTGCTCGACGGCGTCAGCGTCTCCAGACGCAAGCCCGCCGAGCTGCGGCGCGAGATCGGCTACGTGATCCAGCAGATCGGCCTCTTCCCCCACCAGACCGTCGCGCAGAACGTCGCGACGGTGCCGAAGCTGCTCGGCTGGGACAAGGAGCGCACGCAGCGCCGCGTTCGCGAGCTGCTGGAGCTGGTCGGACTGACGACCGAGATGGGCGAGCGCTACCCCGCCCAGCTGTCCGGCGGGCAGCGCCAGCGCGTCGGCGTCGCGCGCGCGCTCGCGGCCGACCCGCCGCTGATGCTGATGGACGAGCCGTTCGGGGCGATCGACCCGATCAACCGCGAAAGGCTGCAGGACGAGTTCCTGCGCCTCCAGTCCGAGATCCGCAAGACCGTCGTGTTCGTCACGCACGACATCGACGAGGCGATCAAGATGGGCGACCGCATCGCGATCCTGCGCGAGGGCGGCCGGCTCGCCCAGTACGCGACGCCCGACGAGCTGCTCGCGAGCCCGGCCGACGAGTTCGTCGCGAAGTTCGTCGGCGCCGACCGCGGGCTCAAGCGGCTGACGCTCAGCCACCTCGGCGACATCGAGCTGATCGACGGGATGGCCGCCCACGTCGGCGATCCGGCCGCCGAGGCGCGCGAGCGCGCCGAGCGGCTCGGCGCGCACGAGCTGGTCGTCGTCGACGGCGGCGAGCAGCCGATCGGCCGCCTGCCGGTCGCGCGCCTCAACGGGCAACCGGTGTCGGTGGACGACGCCGACCCGCTGTCGGCGACGGCGAGCCGCCAGACGTCGCTGCGCGACGCGCTCTCGCTCGTCGTCGCGGACGGCAACCGCCCGCTCGTCGTCGTCGAGGACGACGGCAGGCTCGCCGGCCTCGTCTCGCTCGAGCTGATCAGCGACGCGCTGCGCCCGCCGGGATAGGCCGCCGTGTCAGCCGTCCCGCTCGTCCTCGCCCAGTCTGACCCGGTGATCCCGGAGTTCGGCAGAGGCAGCAGCTGCGTGCGCAACAACGACCTGTTCTGCTGGAGCTGGGTGCAGGACAACTGGTCCGACACGCTCCAGCCGGCGCTGCTGCAGCACATCGCGCTGACGTTGATAGCCGTCGGGATCGGCTCCGTGATCGCGTTCGTGCTCGCGCTCGCCGCCCATCGCCGCGGCTGGCTCGCGACGCCGATCGTGATCGTGACCGGTCTGCTCTTCACGATTCCGAGCCTCGCGCTGTTCCAGCTGCTGGTGCCGTTCACCGGCTTGTCGCGCACGACGGCGGAGATCGCGCTCGTCTCCTACACGCTGCTGATCCTCTTCCGCAACATGCTCGCGGGCCTCTCCGGCGTGCCCGCCGAGGTGCGCGACGCCGCGCGCGGGATGGGCATGACCGAGCGGCAGCTGCTGTGGAAGGTCGAGCTGCCGCTCGCGCTGCCCGCGATCGTCGCCGGGCTGCGGATCGCGACGGTGACCGTCATCAGCCTCGCGACCGTCGCGGTCTTCGTCGTCAACGAGGGCCTCGGCGCGCCGATCTACTCGGCGTTGCAGCAGACGTTCAAGACCGAGCTGATCGCGGCCGGCGCGATGTGCGTGCTGCTCGGTCTGTTCGCCGACGCGCTGCTCGTGCTCGCGCAGCGGGCGCTCTCCCCCTGGACCCGGGTGGCGCGCTCGTGAACGACTTCATCGACGCGTTCAAGTTCATCGGCGAGAACACCGCGCTGCTGTGGGAGCTGACGCTCGACCATCTCGCGCTGACGGCCGCGTCGATGGCGATCGCGCTGGTGATCGCGATCCCGCTCGGCGTCTGGCTCGGCCATCTGCACCGCTTCTCGTTCGCGGCGATCAACATCTCGAACGTCGGGCGTGCGCTGCCGAGCCTGGCGGTGATCTCGATCGGCGTCGCGCTGCTGGGGATCGGCTTCGTCAACGTGATGGTCGCGCTCGTGATCCTGGCGGTGCCGCTGATGCTGACGAACGCCTACGTGGCGGTCGACGGCGTCGACCGCGACGCCGTCGAGGCGGCGCGCGGGATGGGCATGACGCCGACCGAGGTCCTGCTGCGGGTCGAGCTGCCGCTCGCCCTGCCGCTCATCTTCGCGGGCATTCGCACCGCCGTGGTCTACGTGATCGCGACGGCGACGCTCGGGTCGGTCGCCGGGGCCAGCACCCTCGGCGACATCATCGTCGACCAGGCGACGTACCGCCTCCCCGGCGTGCTCGGGGCGGCGATGTGCGTCGCGGCGCTGGCACTGGTCGCGGAACTGCTGTTCGCTGGACTGCAGCGGGCGGTGACGCCGCGCGGGCTCCGCGCGGCACGCGTCCCGGCGGCCGTCGGACCGACGGCCGCGGAGACGTTGTAAGGGGAAACGATGCCGTCGGTGCGAGGAGGGACCGACGGCGTCCGGGGAGAGGGAGATCTGGTGTGGGTACGCCAACCGAGAAAGGACATCCCAACGTGAAGCAGGGAACGTTGCGCACAGTGCTGATGGCATTCGTCGCACTGCTGCTCGCCGTCGGGGTCGCCGCCTGCGGCGATGACGACGACAGCGGCAGCACGAGTGCGAGCACGACTTCGACCGGGTCCGAGACGACCGCCGCGACGCCGGGCGAGGGCAAGCCGGCGGTCACGCTCGGAACGAAGAACTTCACCGAGCAGTTCGTGCTCGGCGAGCTGTACAAGCAGGCGCTCGAGGCGAGAGGCTACACCGTCAATCTGAAGGAGAACATCGGCTCGACCGAGATCGCCGACAGAGCGCTCAGAAGCGACCAGATCGACATGTATCCCGAGTACATCGGGATCTTCAACAACGTCGTCGCGGGTGACACGAAGACGTATCCGGACGTCGAGGCGTCGTTCGCGGCCGGCAAGGCGTACGCGGAGAGAAACGGCTTCACGCTGCTGCCGCTGACGCCGTTCTCGGACACCGACGGGCTCGCGGTCCTGCCCGACTACGCCAGAGAGCACGGGCTCAGCAGCCTCGCCGACCTGACGAGAGTGCCGGGCTTCCGCCTCGGTGCGGCGCCGGAGTTCCGCAGACGCGCGACGGGCCTCCCGGGGCTCGAGAGAGCGTATGGGATCACCGACGTGGAGTTCTCGCCGCTGACGATCGGCCTCCAGTACCAGGCGATCGACAACGGCAAGATCGACGTCGCGCAGATCTTCACGACCGACGGCCAGCTCGAGGGCGGCAGATACGTCGTGCTGAGAGACCCGAAGAACATATTCGGGTTCCAGAACGTCACGCCGGTCGTCTCGACGAGAGTGCTCGACGAGCAGGGACCGGAGTTCGAGACGACGGTCGACGCCGTCAGCCAGCTGCTGACGACGGAGGCGATGCAGAGAATGAACGCCGCCGTCGCGATCGACAGACAGCAGCCGGAAGAGGTCGCGAAGGCGTTCCTCTCCGCCAACGGCCAGCTGTAGGAGGACGTCACGCCGCGGCCGATCAGTTTCGGCCGCGGCGCGAGTCTCTGTTTCGATGATCACCCACGCCGGCGTACCGACGATCCGCGAGCAGCGGCTGCTCGCCGCGGCGCAGGGCGGCGACGAAGGGGCGTACCGCGGCCTCGTCGAGCCGTTCCGGCGCGAGCTGCACGCCCACTGCTACCGGATGCTCGGTTCCGTGCACGACGCCGAGGACGCGCTGCAGGACGCGCTGCTGCGCGCGTGGCGGGGCCTCCCCCGCTTCCAGGCGCGCAGCTCGCTGCGGGCCTGGCTCTACCGCATCTGCACCAACACGTGCCTCGACCTGATCGCGCGGCGGCCCAGGCGCGTGCTGCCGATCGACCACGTCGGGGCGGCCGACCCGCACACGCCCGACGACCAGCCGCTGGTCGAGACCGCGGCGTGGATCGAGCCGTACACCGACGAGCTGGAGGACGGCCGCGCAGCGCCCGACGCCGTCTACGAGCTGCGCGAGACCGTCGAGCTGGCGTTCGTCGCCGCGCTCCAGCACCTGCCCGCGCGCCAGCGCGCGGTGCTGATCCTGCGGGCGGTGCTCGGCTTCTCGGCGAAGGAGACGGCGGAGACGCTCGGGACGACGGTCGCGGGCGCCAACGGCGCGCTCGCGCGGGCACGCGCGGCGGTCGACGAGCGGCTGCCGCGGGAGAGCCAGCAGGCGACGCTGCGCACGCTCGGCGACGAGCGGCTGCGCGAGCTGGTCGAGGGCTACACGGCGGCGCTCGAACGCGGCGACGTCGAGACGCTCGTCGCGCTGTTGACCGAGGACGCGAGCTGGTCGATGCCGCCGTGCCACAACTGGTATCGCGGTCGCGCGGCGATCGCGGAGTTCCTGCGGCTCGGCCCGCTGCGCGAGCGCTGGCGCCACCTCTCCACGCGCGTCAACGGCCAGGCGGCGGTCGCCTGCTACGCCTGGAGTCCCGAGCGTCAGCGCTTCGCCGGCACCGTCGTCGACGTGCTGACCGTGCGCGGCGACCGGATCGCCGACGTGACCGCGTTCATCGGCCCGGAGACGTTTCCGCGTCTGGGCCTGCCGGCGGAGCTGCCGGCGTAGAGCGGCGGAGACGCGCGGCGCTCGGCCCGCGTCAGCTGCCGCTGGAGCCGAAGCCGCCGGCGCCGCGCTCGCTGTCGGGCAGCTCGTCGACCTCGACGGTCTGCGGCAGCTCGACGCGCTGGATCACGAGCTGGGCGATGCGGTCGCCGACCGCGATCTCGCACGGCGTCTCGCGGTCGGTGTTGAGCAGCAGCACGCGCAGCTCGCCGCGGTAGCCGGCGTCGATCAGCCCCGGTGCGTTGACGAGCGCGATCCCTCTCTTGGCGGCGAGCCCGGAGCGCGGCAGCACCAGTCCCGCGTGACCGTCGGGGATCGCGACCGCGATGCCGGTCCCGACCGACGCGCGTGCGCCCGGCGCGAGCGTCAGCGCCTCGACGGCGTGCAGGTCGAGCCCGGCGTCGCCGCCGTAGGCGCGGCGCGGCAGCACGGCGTCGGGGTGGAGGCGCTTCATCGGCAGCGCCGTAGCGGGCTCGCGAGAAGGAGCCGCTGGCGAGTTCTCGCCCGGAAGGCGAGCCCCCTGGGCGAGACCTTCCGCGGTCACTGCTCGACGCGTCCGTCGCCGTTGGCGCTGACCGCGTAGCGCGCGTAGCGCGCCGCGACGGTCGCCGGCAGCTTCGCGGTCACGCGCACGCCGTCGGCGGTGTCCTCGCGCGCGAGGTCGCCGGCGATCTCGTGCAGCTCCGCGAGTCTGCCGCCCTCGCTGTACGGCAGCAGCAGCTCGACGTCGCGCAGGCGGCGGGCGAACTCCTCCTCGATCCGCTCGCCGAGCGCGTCGAGCCCCTCCCCCGTCGCGGCGGAGATGAGCATCCCGTCGGGATGGCGCAGCTGCACCTCGTGGCGCTGGTCGTCGTCGAGCGCGTCGGCCTTGTTGAGGATCAGCAGGCGCGGCTGGTCGCCGGCGCCGATGTCGCCGAGCACGGAGTCGACGGCGCGCATCATCTCGTCCAGCTCCTCCTCCGGCGCGGAGGCGTCGACGACATGCAGCAGCAGGTCCGCCAGCCGCGTCTCCTCCAGCGTCGCGCCGAACGCCTCGACGAGCTGATGCGGCAGCTTGCGGATGAAGCCGACGGTGTCCGTCAGCAGGTAGTCGCGCCCACCCAGCTTGTACGAGCGGGTCGTCGGGTCGAGCGTGTGGAAGAGCCGGTCGCGCACGCCGACCTCGGCGCCGGTCAGTCTGTTCAGCAGCGTCGACTTGCCCGCGTTCGTGTAGCCGACGAGCGCGACGGTCGGCAGTCTCGCGCGGTCGCGCTCGGCGCGCATTGTCTCGCGCGAGCCCTTCACGCGCTCCAGTCTGCGGCGCAGCGCGGTGATGCGGTCGCGCGCGAGGCGGCGGTCGGTCTCGATCTGCGACTCGCCCGGTCCGCGGGTGCCGATGCCCGGACCGCCGCCCGGCCCGCCCGCGCCGGCGCCGAGCCGCTCGAGATGGGTCCACAGGCCGCGCATGCGCGCGAGGTTGTACTGCAGCTGCGCCAGCTCGACCTGCAGCTTGCCCTCGGCCGAGTGGGCGTGGCCGGCGAAGATGTCGAGGATGATCGACGTGCGGTCGATCACCGGCGTGTCGAGCGCTCTCTCGAGGTTCCGCTCCTGGCGCGGGCTGAGCTCGTCGTCGACCGCGACGACGTTCGCGTCAGCCTCCTTCAGCAGCGCTCTCAGCTCCTCGAGCTTGCCCTCGCCGAGGTAGGTGTTCGGATGCGGTCTCTCGCGATGCTGGACCGTCTGGCCGACGACCGCGACGCCGGCGGTGCGCAGCAGCTCCTGCAGCTCGGAGAGGTCGTCGCCGCTCTCCAGCGCGGCGATCATGAACGCCCGCTGGCGCGCGCGCCCGACCGGCTGTCTGTCATCTCGGCGCGGTTCGCTCATGCGCCCGTTGCGGCTGCGGGTCGTCGTCATCGCCTTCCAGTCTAGTGGCGCCACCGGGGCGCCGAAACGGTGTAATGGCGCGATGCTCGCGGTCAGCACGTTCGACAGCACGAAGACCGATCTCGTGGAGCTGCTCGGCAACGCGAAGAGCGGCGATGCGCAGCTGCCCGACTTCCAGCGCGGATGGGTCTGGGACGACGACCACATCCGCGACCTGATCGCGAGCGTCTCGCGCTCGTTCCCGATCGGCACGGTGATGCTGCTGGAGAACGGCGGCGACGTCGCCTTCCGCACGCGGCCGCTGGAGGGCGCCGAGATCGACGGCCGCGACCCGGAGCTGCTGATCCTCGACGGACAGCAGCGCCTCACGTCGCTGTTCCAGGCGCTGGTCGCAGGGGGTCCCGTGAGAACGCGTGACGCCAAGAGAATCGAGATCGAACGCTGGTACTACCTCGACGTCCGCAAAGCGCTCGACGTCGCGGTCGACCGCGAGGACGCGGTGCTGTCGATCCCGGCCGACCGCTGCGTCCGCAGCGACTTCGGCCGCAGAGTCGACCTCGACCTGACGACGCCGGATCGCGAGTTCGCCAACTTCATGTTCCCGCTCGCTCACGTGTTCGACCACTACCAGTGGGCTCAGGGATTTCGCGAGCATCACGGCCACGACCCGGAGACCAGCCGCATCTGGGACGAGTTCGAGCGCGAGATCGTGCAGCGGTTTCGCTCGTACCAGCTGCCGGTGATCCGCCTGCACCGGCAGACGCCGAAGGAAGCGGTCTGCCTGGTCTTCGAGAAGGTCAACACGGGCGGCGTCTCGCTCAGCGTCTTCGAGCTGCTGACCGCGTCGTTCGCCGCCGTCGCGAGCGACGGCTTCGAGCTGCGCGACGACTGGGACCGCCGACGCCGGCGGCTGCACGACCAGCCCGTCCTGCGCGACGTGGCGAGCACCGACTTCATGCAGGCGGTGACGCTGCTCGCGACGTTGGCCAAGCGAGAGCGGCACCTCGACGCCGGCGAACCGGCGGAGCGGGCGCCGGTCGTCAGCTGCAAGCGTCGCGACATCCTGAGACTGACCCTCGACGAGTACCTCGCGTGGGCGGAGCCGCTCACGCAGGGCTTCCAGCGGGCGGCGCGGTTCCTGCACCGCGAGCGCGTCTTCGAGACGAAGTTCCTGCCGTACAGCACCCAGCTCGTGCCGCTCGCGGTGACGCTGACGATCCTCGGCGACCGTGGCAACGACAGTCCGCAGGTGCGCGACCGGATCGCGCGCTGGTATTGGTGCGGCGTCTTCGGAGAGCTGTACGGCTCCGCGACCGAGACGCGGTTTGCGCGCGACGTCCCCGAACTGCTCGCGTACGCCGCAGACGACGCGGTCGTGCCGTCGTCGATCAGCGACGCGAACCTGGCGCCGGACCGCCTGCACACGCTGCGGTCGCGGCGCAGCGCCGCCTACAAGGGCATCTACGTGCTGCTGCTGCGCGAGGGCGCGCGAGACTTCCGCACCGGCGAGACCTCGACTGACCAGACGTACTTCGACGAGGCCGTCGACATCCACCACGTCTTCCCGAAGAAGTGGTGCCGGGAGCGCTCCCCCGACCCGGTTCCGGCGGCTCGTTTCGACAGCATCGTCAACAAGACGCCGTTGACGGCGCGAACGAACCGTGCGATCGGCGGACGCGCCCCGAGCGAGTACCTGCGCGGGTTGCGCGAGCGCGACGGGATCGCCGAGACGGTCGAGGACGCGAACCTGCGGTCGCACATGATCGAGGTCGACGCGCTGCGCGCTGACGACTTCGAACGCTTCTTCGAAGCCCGTCAGCGCGCGCTGCTGCTCGCGATCGGCCAGGTGATGGGCAAGAGCCTGGTGGCAGAGGCGGTCACCGTCGTCGAGCCGGCCTCCTACGACGAGCTCGACGCCGACGACGCCTGAGTCGGCGCCCGGCTAGCCGAGTCTGCGAATCCGCTCGACGGCCTCGGCGAGGCGGTCGTCGGGCGTCGTCAGCGAGATGCGGAAGAAGCCCTCGCCGCTCGCGCCGTAGGCGCCGCCGGGCGAGATCACGACGGCGGCCTCTTCGAGCACGTGCTCGCAGTAGGCGGCGGCGCTCTCGTAGCCGGCCGGGACCGGCGCCCAGACGTAGATCGTGCCCTTCGGGGCTCTCACGTCGACGCCGGCCTTCGCGAGCGCGTCGACGACGAGGTCGCGGCGACGCGCGTAGACCTCGTTCATCTTCGCCACCTCGGCGTCGACCTCCGGCGAGAGCGCCTCGATCGTCGCGAGCTGCACGGCCTCGAAGTTGCCGGAGTCGACGTTCGACTTGAGCTTCCAGTACGCGGCGAGCGCGTCGGCGTTGCCGACGATGACGGCCGAGCGCCAGCCGGTCATGTTGTAGCCCTTGGAGAGCGAGAAGACCTCGACGCCGACCTCCTTGGCGCCGGGCGTCGCGAGGAACGACGGCGCGACATAGCCGTCGTACGTCGTCTCGCTGTAGGCGTTGTCGTGCACGACGAGGATGTCGTGCTGCTTGGCGAACGCCACCACCTGCTCGAAGAAGCCGTCCGGCACGATCGCGCCGGTCGGGTTGTTCGGGTAGTTGATGAACATCAGCTTCGCGCGCTTGGCGTCGGCTTCGCTGATCGCGTCGAGGTCGGGCGCGAAGCCCAGCTCAGGCTTCAGCGGCATCAGCACCGCGCTCGCGCCGGCGAGCAGCGGGCCGCCGGTGTAGACCGGGTAGCCGGGGTCGGACGCCAGCGCGATGTCCTCGGGGTCGAGGAACGCGAGGTTGAGGTTGAAGATGCACTCCTTCGCGCCGATCGCCGGCATCACCTCGGTCGCGGGATCGAGCGTGACGCCGAAGCGGCGGTCGTAGAAGGCGGCGACGGCCGCGCGGAAGTCGTCGCGGCCGCGGTTGGACGGGTACTGGTGGGTTCCGGGGTCCGCGACCGCCTGCTGCATCGCGGCGACGATCGGCGCGTAGGTCGGCGTGTCCGGGTCGCCGATGCCGAGCGAGATGACGTCGATCCCGGCCGCCTTCTTCTCCGCGATCTTGCGCTCCAGCTGCGCGAAGAGGTAGGGCGGGATCTTGTCCAGTCGCTTACTCGGTCTCATGCAGCTCCTTCAGGAAGGTCTCGGAGAGCGTTCCGCCGAAGACGGGAACGGCCCAGCCGGTCAGGTTCACGTGCAGGTCCTCGGCCACCTCGACCTCCAGCTCGCCGCCGTCGAGCACGACGGTCACGGTCGAGGTGTCCGGATCGTCTCCCCCGCCGCCGCGCAGCACGTGCGCGACCGCGGCGCCGGTCGCGCCGGTGCCGGACGACAGCGTCTCGCCGACGCCGCGCTCGAAGATCCGCGCGCGGATGCGGTCGGGTGCCAGCTCGGCGTACCAGGAGACGTTCGTGCGGTTGGGGAACCGCTCGTGGTGCTCGATCGCACCGCCGATCGCGGGCAGGTCGAGCGCGTCGAGCGCTTCGAGCGAGTCGACGCGGATCGAGCACTGCGGGTTGCCGATCGAGACGTGCTGGAAGCTCCACTGGTGCTGACCGGCGGTCAGCTGCGCTCTGCCGTCGTCCGGGCCGGAGGGGAAGTCCTTCGACGTCAGCTTCGCGCGCCCCATGTCGACCTTGCAGGTCGCCGGCCCGGTGATCGTCGGGCGGATCTCGCCGGCCGCGGTCTGGATCGAGAACTCGTCCGCGTCGGTCCAGCCGCGCTGGCGCAGGTACATGATCGCCTCGCGCGCGCCGTTGCCGGACAGCTCGGCCTCGGAGCCGTCGGGGTTGTAGATCTTCAGGTCCGCGACGAAGCCGGGCTGGTCGCTCTCGGACAGCAGCAGGATCCCGTCGGCGAAGACGCCGAAGTGCCCGGCGCAGAAGGCGCGGATCCGTGCGGGCGTCAGCTCGAACGGGAGGTCTCTCTGCTCGACGATCGCGTAGTCGTTGCCGAGCGCCTGCCACTTCTCGAACTTCACGCTGCCTCCGGGGTCGGATCGGGTCGGCGGCGGAGCCTATCGATCCGATGCGCCACCTCGTCTGCGTCAAGGCCCGTGACGTCGATCGTCGCGACGCCGGCGAGCTTGCGCATCCACGTCAGCTGGCGCTTTGCGTAGTTGCGCGTGCGCCGCCTCATCCCCTCCTCGTCGCCGGCGAGCAGGTCGGGGAAGCCGAGCGCCTTGCGAGCGGTGTCGGAGGCACCGGCCGCGTTCGCGCGCAGGACCTCCTCCCGCGCTCCCGCGGCGAGCATCGCGTCCACGCGTGCGTCGATCCGCGCGTACAGCGCCTCGCGCTCCATCACGAGGCCGGCGAGCAGCGTCGGGTGGCGCATCTCGCCGGTCCACAGCTGCGACGCACCGCCGGGCGGCTCCAGGTCGCCGCCGTCGAGCAGCTCGTGGGCGCGCACGATCCGCTGGCGGTCGTTCGGGTCGATCGTCTCCGCCGCCCACGGGGCACGCCGCGCCAGCTCGGCGTGGAGCGCCGGCGCGCCGCGGCGCTCCAGCTCGGCCGTCCAGCGCTCGCGCGCGCCTTCCGGCGGCGGCGGCTTGAGCTTGAGGTTCGTCAGCGCGGCGCGCAGATAGAGGCCGGTGCCGCCGACGACGATCGGCGTGCGCCCCTGCGCGAGCGCGTCGTCGATCTCGGCGTGCGCGAGCTCCGCGTACTGGCCGGCGCTGAATGTCGCGTCGACCGGCAGGAAGGAGAGCAGGCGGTGCTCCAGCTCCGCGCGCTCGGCCGCGTCGGCGGCGCCGGTGAGGACTTCGAGGCCGGCGTAGACCTGGAGCGCGTCGGCCGAGATCGCGACGGGGTCCTCGCCGCCGGCGCGCAGCCGCCGCGCCAGCGCGACGGCGACGGCCGTCTTGCCGATCCCCGTGGGCCCGAAGAGCGCGATGACGGAGGCGAGCCCCACGCGGCGGAGTATGACCGCCGTCGTCGTGCCCCGCCGTTGCGCCGCTTGTCCCCCGCCGCCGCGCTGCGGTCACGGGGCCGGGACGACGCCGGTAAAGTGGGGTGATGGGGGCACGAATCGGAACTGGCATCTCGACGCATGGGGACGCGCGCGTCGGAGCGATCGAGGCCGCGCACGCGGCCGGAGTGGCATTGGCGGGCGAACGCGCCGACGTGGCGATCGTCTTCGCCGCGGGGGCGCACCTGGCGGCGCCCGAGGCGACGCTGGAAGGCGTGCACGAGGCGCTGCGCCCGCCTGAGCTGATCGGCTGCGGCGCGGGCGGCGTGCTCGGCTGCGGTGCCGAGCACGAGGGCGGGACGGCCGTCGCGGTCTGGGCGGCGTCGCTCGGCGACGGTCACGCGACGACGTTCCACGCGTCCGCTGAGCAGCTCGACGACTCGATCGCGGTGACGGGAATGGAGGACCTCGCCGGCTCGCGCGGGGCGATCCTGCTGCCGGACCCGTTCTCGTTCCCGACCGACGCGCTGCTGCAGGATCTCGCGACGCGCGCGCCGGGCGTGCCGATCGTCGGCGGGCTCGCGAGCGCGCGGACGGCCGAGGGCGCGACCGCGCTGTTCCACGGCGAGCGGGTGTGCGAGTCGGGTGCGGTCGGAGTGCGCTTCGACGGGGTCGAGCTGCTGCCGTGCGTCTCGCAGGGCGCGACGCCGGTCGGCCCGGAGATGACGGTGACGGCGGCCGAGGGCAACGTGATCGCCGAGCTGGCCGGCCGTCCGGCGCTCGACCACATACGCGAGCTGATCGAGCAACTCGACGCGCGCGAGCGGGAGCTGGTCGCCGGCGGTCTGCTCGTCGGCGTCGTGCTCGACGGCGGCAAGCCGGAGTACAGCCACGGCGACTTCCTCGTGCGCGGGCTGCTCGGCGCCGACCCGGTCGCCGGCACGATCGCGATCGCCGCGCCGGTCGAGCCGGGGCAGGTGCTGCGCCTGCACGCGCGCGACGCCGCCGAGGCCGACCGCGACTTCCACGACCAGCTGCGCGTGCGGGTGGAGGCGCTCGGCGGCGCGCCGGCGGGCGCGCTGGCGTTCTCCTGCCACAGCCGCGGCCGCGAGATGTTCGGCGTCGCCGACCACGACGCCGGCATGCTCGCCGACGAGCTGGCCGGCGCCCCCTCGGCGGGCTTCTTCGCCGCCGGCGAGATCGGCCCCGTCGGCGGCGCCAGCTTCATGCACAGCTTCACCGCGACCGTGGCGCTCTTCGCCTGACTTTTCGCCGGTCGTCCTGGATTGGTGTCGCAGGACGACAGTAATCCAGGACGACCGGGCCAGTGCCCACGCCGTCGCGCGCTCCGTCGGCTTGTGGGAGGCTCTTCGTATGACCGAGATTCGTGGCTCCAGAATCCTGCTCACCGGTGCGAGCGGTGGGATCGGCCAGGCGATCGCGCGGGCGCTGGCCGAGCGCGGCGCGACGCTGATCCTGACCGGCCGGCGCGCCGAGGTGCTCGAACCGCTCGCTCAGCAGCTGGGCGGCCGTGCGCTCGCGGTCGACCTCGCCGATCGCGACGCGCCGGAGCAGCTCGTGCGCGACGCGGGCGATGTGGACGTGCTCGTCAACAACGCCGCGCTGCCGGCGAGCGGGACGCTCGACGACTACTCGCTCGATCAGGTCGACCGCGCGCTGGACGTGAACCTGCGGGCGCCGATCGCGCTCGCGAAGCTGCTGGCGGAGCCGATGGAGCGTCGCGGCAGAGGCCACCTCGTCTTCATCTCGTCGCTGTCGGGCAAGTCGGCGCAACCGGGCGGCTCGCTCTACTCGGCGACGAAGTTCGGCATGCGCGGCTTCGCGCTCGGCCTGCGCGAGGACCTGCGCGACAGCGGCGTCGGCGTCTCGACCGTCTTCCCGGGCTTCATCCGCGACGCCGGGATGTTCGCCGAGGCGGGCGTCGAGCTGCCGAAGGGCGTCGCGACGCGCTCACCGCAGGACGTCGCGGCCGGCGTCGTGCGCGCGATCGAGCAGAACCGCTCCGAGGTCGACGTCGCCCCGCTGAGCCTGCGCGCCGGCGCGGCGATAGCCGGTCTCGCCCCGGAGCTGGCCGGGAACGTCAGCCGCCGGCTCGGCAACGCGAAGATCTCCGCGCAGCTGGCCGCCGGTCAGCGCGACAAGCGGTAGCGGCGCGCTACCGCGCGACGGCGTGCTCGTCGGCGATCGACGACATCGCCATCAGGATCTCGTCCGCCAGCTTCGCGCCGTCGTCGGAGTACTCGGGCGTCGCCTGGATCCGCATGACGACGTCGTCGCCGTCGATCTCCTCCAGGCCGATGTCGGGCCGGCCGCGCAACGAGACGGTGATCGCCTCCTTCAGCAGCTCCTGCACCTGCGTCGGCTTGACGCCGAGCTGGAGGCGGGCGCGCAGGTCGACCGCGGCCGGCTCCTTCAGCGGCACGACGGCGGCGCTGAGGACGACGCTGTTGGGGACCATGATGCGGTCCTCGCCGCGCGCGAGCGTCGTGTAGAGCAGGCCGAGCGAGCTGACGACGCCCTCGACGGTGCCGGCGATCCCGCCGGCCTGGAGACGCACGCGCTCGCCGACGCGGAACGGCCGGGCGCTGAGCAGGACGGTGCCAGCGATCAGGTTGCCGAGCGTCTGCTGGGCGGCGAGACCGACGACGACGGCGGTGAACGCGCCGCCGACGGCGAGCGTCTCGGGTCTGATGCCGGCGATCCGCAGCGCGGCGACGGTGAAGATCGCGATCGTGAGCAGTCGCAGCAGGAAGCCGACGGTGCCCGCGGTGCCGGGGTCCATGCGGCGGAAGAGGTCGGGCGCGACCGCCCTGCCCACGTCGCGCGCGAACGCCCAGCCGAGCACGACGAGCGCGACGACGGTGAAGATTCTGACCGGCGTGTTCCAGCCGTGGCCGAAGAGGTCCTCGCGGTATCTGTAGAGCGCGAGCACGCCGGCGAGCAGCGGCAGCAGGATCAGAGCCTGGCGGCGGGCGCGCTTGGCCGCGCGCGTGCCGAGCTGCCGCGCGAGGCCGACCTCCTCCCACGCGTGGGTGCGCGTCTGCAGCATCCGCTCCAGCGCTCGCTCGCGACTCCCCTTGAGGCGTTTCGTCTTCTTGGAGGCCATCTACGTTCAACATACGCACGCGCCGCCGGCAGTTGCGGTTGGCGTGCGTGCGTTCGCTCACACAGCGCCGTACCCGCTCCTCCGCCCCGCGATGCACCGGCTCCCACCCGTGGCGCCCGCCCCGACCCGCTCCCGCCCCGGCCGGCGCCCCCTCAGAACAGCGCCTGTTGCGCTCCCAGGCGCGGCAGCGGCGCCACCTCCCGCGGGGGCTGCTGATCCCCCGCCGATCGTCCGGTCGGTCCCGGGAGCGCGGGCCGCTCACGCGCTCGCAGCCGCCACGTCGGCGCCCGCCGCCCGCGACCGCGCACGAGCGCGCTCAGCCGCGCGCGCTCCTCTCTCGGCGCGTACGCACCGCGGGCGTAGAGGCGCTGATACCGCGGGAGCAGGTCCGGCCGCGTCCCGCGCAGCCAGTCCATGAAGATCTGGCGCACGTCGCTGCGCAGGTGCAGGGCGATCCCGCCGATCGAGACCGCGCCGGCCTCCTCCGCGGCGGCGAGCAGCGGCTCGACCTGCTCCGGCGCGTCGTTGATCCCGGGCATCAGCGGGGCGATCAGCACGCCGGTCGGTATGCCGTTGCGGTTCAGCTCCGCGACCGCCTCCAGCCGTGCCCGTGGGTGCGGCGTATGCGGCTCGGTCGCCCGCCACGCCTTCTCGTCGAGCGTCGGGATCGACAGGCTCGCGGTGAAGTCCGTCACCGCCGCCAGCTCCCGCATCAACCCCAGATCGCGCAGCAGCAGCGGCGACTTCGTCAGCACCGAGCACGGATTGCGCGCGTCGCGCAGTGCCTCCCAGATCCCCGGCATCAATCTGTAGCGGCCTTCGACCCACTGGTACGGGTCGGTGTTGGTCCCGAGCGCGACGTGCTCCCCCCTCCACGACGGCCGCGCCAGCTCGATCCGCAGCACCTCCGGCACGTTCACCTTCACGACGATCTCGCGCTCGAAGTCCCGCCCGGCGTCGAAGTCGAGGTATCTGTGCGTCGGGCGAGCGAAGCAGTTGTGGCTGACGGCCCCGTTGGCGATGAAGTCGCCGGTACCCGTCGTGATGTCGTAGAGGCGCATCGAGAGCCCGAGCGGCTCGACGGAGGCGACCTTCCTCGATCCTGCCGTCTTCAGCGCGTGCCCGTCCATCGAGCGCTTGCGCAGGATCGCCGGGTCGGTGAGGTGGAAGAAGCGCAGCCGACCCGCCAGTCCGCCGCCGAGCCGGACGCAGCGGACGCCGTTGGGCCGCGGCGGCTCCACGACGTGGTCGAAGCCGAACCGCGTCAGGCACAGCTCGATCCAGCGGATGATCGTCGCGTCGCCGTTGGAGATCCGCAGGACGCCACCACTGCACGACCCCTCCGCGTCGAAGATGCCGGCGAGGAAGCCTTTGCACCAGGAGTCAGGCGGATCGAGCGGCCACCGGACGAGCGCTTCGACCGCCTCGACATCGCGTTGGCGCTGTGTCCGAACCGCCGAAATCTGCGCGCGAGCACCGGCAGCAGCCTGGAACACGAACGCATCCGTCGCTATGCCGGCATCACGCAGATAGCGCTGCGTCCGAGAAAGCGCCTCCTCGTCCTTGAGCGCGAGCCGGAAGCGGTACACGCGCCCATGCGAGCGCCCGGCGCGCGGATAGTCGTAGGTCCCGATCGTCCCGTCACCGCGCACCATGCCGCACACGTAGCCGCGCTCGTAGTCGTCATCGATCACCGGCCCGGCCGCGAACTGCCCGGTCCCGAGCAGGACGTCGTTCGTCGTCAGGTGCGGCCGCTGCTCTGCTCCGTGCCCGCTTCCGGTGACGTGCTTCCAGCCGCGGCGCGTCAGGAAGCGGTGGTCGCCGCTCGCGACGAGCTCGGTCCCGTCCTCGAGCGTGACCCGGAACGCCGGTTTGACGCTCGACCAGTGCGCGAGCACCCTCGTCGGCTCGTACCGCCGGTAGGCGCCAACACGTCGCGTGCCGTAAATCTCGTCGCCGACGCTCAGATCGGCAAGCCGGCGGGTGCGACCGTCGGCCATGAGGATCGGCGTCTCGCCGTCCAGGCAATAGACGCACGCATGAGTGCAACCCCGATATGGGTTGATGGTCCATCTGAATGGCATCCGCGACCGTTCGGGAACGCGGTTGAGCGCCGATCTCGAATGGACCTCGTAGAAGCGCATGTCGAGCGCCTCGGGCGCGTCGAAGCGGCGGACGACGGCGGCGTCTCTGTAGCCCGGCAGCCGCGCCGCCTCGTCGGCGTCGAGTGTGAGGTTGTCCCAGCGCACGAACGTATGTTCGCATACCGGGCGGACGGCGTCACGCCAGCGCGAGCCGCCCCGGCACCTCGCCCAGCTCGCGCACGACCTCGGCGCCGGCCGCCGAGAGCGCCAGCGCGTCGTCCTCGGGGCGGTCGCGGGCGACGTAGCCGAGCACGCGCATGCCGGCGGCGCGCGCGCCTCTGACACCGAGCGCCGAGTCCTCCACGACGACGCACTCCCGCGGCGCCCAGCCGCACGTGCGGGCGGCGTGGAGGAACAGGTCCGGCGCGGGCTTGGGGCGCGGGACCATCGTCGCGGAGAAGATCCGGTCGGCGGCGAAGAGGCCGTCCAGTCCGGTCAGGCCCAGCGTCTGGACCATCTTCGCCGGCCGTCCCTGCGAGGCGATGCACGTGTCGAGGCCGAGCCGCTGCACCGCCTCGACGGTCGCGCGCGCACCCGGGATCGCCTCCAGCTCGGCCTCGAACGCGACCGAGCGGGCCGCGTAGAAGTCGTCGACCCAGCCGGCTGGCAGCGGCGCGCCGCGGCGGCGGGCGATCTCCCGCTCGATCGTCTCCATCGCGCCGCCTATGAAGGCCGCGTGGACCTCGCCTGGCGACATCGGCACGTCGGCGGCGTTGATCGCGCGCGTCAGCTCGCGCATCGAGATCGCCTCGCTGTCGACGAGCACGCCGTCGCAGTCGAAGATGACGAGACCGGGTGAGGAGGACATCGGGCGGACGGGCCGGCGGTCTGCGGCTCAGCGGGCGCCGGCGCGGGCGAGCAGCGATTCCTCGCCCATCAGCGTCTGGCTGGTCGCGCTCTCGACGTCGACGTGCACGTAGTCGCCCGGCTGCGCGAGCCCGCTGAAGTTGACGACCTTGTTGTGGCGCGAGCGCCCGCGGAGCCGTGTCGGGTCGGTCCGCGAGGGACCTTCGACCAGCACCTCGACGGTGCGGCCGACGAACCGCTGCGCACGCTCCTTCGCACGCCGCTGGATCACCTCGACGAGCCGGTCCATCCGCTCGACCTTGACCTCGTGCGGGACCTGGTCGGGCAGCGTCGCGGCCTCGGTCTCGCGACGCGGCGAGTAGACGAACGTGAAGGCGCCGTCGTAGGCGACCTCCTCGCACAGCGACAGCGTCTGCGCGAAGTCCTCGTCCGTCTCCCCCGGGAAGCCGACGATGATGTCGGTCGTGATCGCGACGTCCGGCACGTGCTCGCGCAGCAGCGCGACGCGGTCGAGGTAGCGCTCGCGAGAGTACGTGCGACGCATCGCCTTCAGCACGCGCGAGGAGCCCGACTGCAGCGGCAGGTGGACGTGCTCGCACAGCGCCTCCAGCTCCGCGTGCGCGCGGATCACGTCCTCCTTCATGTCCTGCGGGTGCGGGCTCGTGTAGCGGATCCGCCGGATCCCGTCGATCGCGTCGACCGCGCTCAGCAGGTCGGCGAAGGTCGCGCTCGGGAAGCCGCGTCTGTGCAGGTCGCGCCCGTAGGCGTTGACGTTCTGCCCCAGCAGCGTCACCTCGGTGACGCCCTCGGAGGCCATCCGCTCGACGTCGGCGACGAGCACGCCGAGCGGGCGGCCGACGTCGCGGCCGCGCGTCGAGGGGACGATGCAGTAGGAGCACGCCATGTTGCAGCCGACGGAGATCTGCGTCCAGCCCTGGAACTCGCGGGCGCGCTTCTCCGGCAGATCGCCGGTGAAGCCCTCGAACTCGAAGTAGCCCTGCGCGGTCAGCGACTCGCTCGTGAGGAACTCGGCGAGCTTGTGCACCTGGCCCGGACCGAACGCGACGTCGACGAACGGGAACTGCTCGAAGACCTCGTCCTTGACCGACTGCGCCCAGCAGCCGCCGACGCCGATCACGACCTCGGGCCGCTCGCGCTTGCGCCGCTTCGCGTGGCCGAGGTGCGCCTTGAAGCGGCTGTCGGCCGCCTCGCGGATCGAGCAGGTGTTGAAGAGGATCAGGTCGGCGACGTCGGCGTCCGGGGCCTCTCGATAGCCGAGTGACTCGAGCATGCCCTTCATCCGCTCCGAGTCGTGCTCGTTCATCTGGCAGCCGAACGTCGTGACGTGGTACCGCTTCATCGACGTCGAAGGGTACCGCCGGGTCTCATCTGGCGTATTCGACCGCCCGCGACTCGCGGATCACCGTGACCTTGATCTGTCCGGGGAACTCCAGCTCTCTCTCGATCTCGCGGGCGATCGCGTGCGACAGCAGCGTCGCGGCGTCGTCGTCGATCGCCGCCGGCGCGACCATCACGCGGATCTCGCGACCGGCCTGCATCGCGTAGACCTTGTCGACGCCCTCGTGCCGGGTGGCGATCTGCTCCAGCTCGCGCAGGCGTCTGACGTACTGCTCCAGCGACTCGCCGCGCGCGCCGGGCCGCGCGCCCGAGAGCGCGTCGGCGGCCTGCACGATGACGGCCTCGACGGTCTGCGGCTCGACCTCGTTGTGGTGCGCCTCCATCGCGTGGACGACCGCGTCGGGCTCGCCGTACTTGCGTGCGAGGTCGCCGCCGACGAGCGCGTGTGGGCCCTCGATCTCGTGCGAGACGGCCTTGCCGATGTCGTGCAGCAAAGCTGCCCGTCGCGCCGTCTTCGGCGAGGCGCCCAGCTCGTGCGCCATCATCGCGGCGAGGTTGGCGCACTCGACCGAGTGGGCCAGCACGTTCTGGCCGTAGCTGGTGCGGAACTTGAGGCGGCCGAGCAGCTTCACCAGCTCCGGGTCGAGTCCCTGGACGTGCGCCTCGAAGACGGCGGCCTCGCCCAGCTCCTGGATGTGATCCTCCAGCTCGGACTTCGCCTGGTAGTACATCTCCTCGATGCGGGCGGGATGGATCCGTCCGTCCTGGAGCAGCTTCTCGAGCGTGATGCGGGCGGTCTCGCGGCGGACGCCGTCGAAGCCGGAGAGGACGACGGCGTTGGGCGTGTCGTCGATGATGAAGTCGACGCCGGTGAGGTTCTCGAGCGCGCGGATGTTGCGGCCCTCGCGGCCGATGATGCGGCCCTTCATGTCGTCGGAGGACAGCTGCACGACGGAGACGGTCGTCTCGGTCGCGTGGCCGGCGGCGATCCGCTGCATGCAGACGGAGAGGATGTTGCGCACGCGGCGGTCGGCGTCGCGCTTGGTCTCCTCCTCGATCTGGCGGACGAGCTTGGCGGACTCGTGGCGGACGTCGTCCTCGAGGTCCTTCAGCAGCATCTGCTTCGCCTGCGACGCGGTGACGCCCGCGAGGCGCTCCAGCTGGTGCTCGTACGCGGCGCGTCTCTCGGCGATGGCCGCGACCTCGCGGTCGAGCGCCTCGCTGCGGTCCTCGATCGACCGTTCGCGGCGCGCGAGGTCGGCGCGCTGAGCGTCGAGCGACTCCTCCTTGCCGAGGATGCGCTCCTCGATCCGGACGATCTCTGCACGCCGCTCGCTCAGCGCGGAGTCGATGTCGGCGGCGACGCGGGCGTTCGCCTCGACCGCCTGACCGCTCCCGCGTCTCGCGTACAGCACGGCAGCGAGCACCAGGCCCACTGCCAGCACCGCCGCCGCGATCACGATGTCCATTGCCGTTCCTCTCCTCACAACCGGGTCGCTGGACCAGGCTGTGGCTCACTGTCCGTTTGGGTAGCGGCGGACGGGCCGTGCGAGGAGCACGGATCTGAACACCAGGTGCGGCGCAGGAGCGCCGCCCTTCAAGCGCCGGCTAGGCCGGTGGTCGTGTCGCGTGTTGCACGTGCAACAAGCCTGCGCACAGATGGTGTCGGGCAGTCACGGCAGAAGGTTCTGGTTCCAGGATCAAAGGGATTTGCTGGGTTTTCATGCCCTCGTGGGCCAGTCGTTCGCTACGCGGGATCGTAGTACCGCGACACATTTGACGCAATCGGAGCCCGCCGACGCGCCATCGCGCAGCGGCCGGCGCGCCACCGCGGACCCGCGAACGGCTCGCGCGCGGCTCAGTCGAGCGCTCGCGGACAGCTCAGTCGAGGCTCGCCGGCGGCTCAGTCGAGTGCGCCGCCGCGCGCGTGCGAGCGGACGACGTCCCACGCCAGCTCGCCGTCGTAGCCCTTGCGGACCAGCACCCCGACGGCCCGGCGGTGCTCGCGCGGGTCGTCGTCGAGCTGCGGGAAGCGGCGCTGCAGCAGCGCCGCGGCGGCGTCGCGCTCGTCGTCGCGGCCACGCGCGCCGACGGCCCCGGCGACGATCTCCGGCGCGACGCCGAGCGACAGCAGGCGCCGCTCGATCCGGTCAGCGCCCCACTCGTCGAGCAGTCGCTTGTCCTCGGCGAACTCGCGCGCGAAGCGCGTGTCGTCGAGGTACCCCTGCTCGGTCAGACTCGCGAGCGCCTGCTCGATCGTCTCCGGCTCGACGCGCTTGCCTTCGAGGTAGCGGCGCAGCTCGACCTCGGTCCGCGCGCGCGGACCGAGGTAGCGAAAGGCGAAGTCGAGCGCGTTCTGGAGCCGCAGCGCGGGATCGACCACCCGCGCCGTGTGCTGCTCGTCCGTCTCGTCCTCCGCCATCGTCGTGGCGCGGGGCGGCATGACCTGTGACACCGACGGCTAGGCCGCGGCGGGCTCGGCGACCCTCTCCTCGACCGCTCTCTCATTGGGCTCGATCGGCGCGACGAGGTCACGGTCGAACCCGAGCGCGGCGTAGATCTTGTCCTCGATCTCCTTCGCCACCTCGCCGTGCTCCTTGAGGTAGTTCTTCGCGTTGTTGCGGCCCTGGCCGAGGCGCTCGTCGCCGTAGGAGAAGAACGAGCCCGACTTCGTGACGATGTTGTGCTCGATGCCGTAGTCGATCAGGCAGCCCTCGGTCGAGATGCCCTGGCCGAACTCGATGTCGAACTCGGCCTGCTTGAACGGCGGCGCGACCTTGTTCTTGACGACCTTGACGCGGACGCGGTTGCCGACCGCCTCGGTGCCGTCCTTGAGCGTCTCGATGCGGCGGATGTCGAGCCGCTGCGACGAGTAGAACTTCAGCGCGCGACCGCCCGGCTGCGTCTCCGGCGAGCCGAACATGACGCCGACCTTCTCGCGGATCTGGTTCGTGAAGAGGCACATCGTCTGCGTGCGGTTGAGGTTCGCGGTCAGCTTGCGCATCGCCTGCGACATCATGCGCGCCTGCACGCCGACCGTCTGGTCGCCCATCGCGCCCTCGAGCTCCGCGCGCGGCGTCAGCGCCGCGACCGAGTCGACGGCGACCATGTCGACGGCGCCGGAGCGGACGAGCATGTCCGCGACCTCGAGCGCCTGCTCGCCGTAGTCGGGCTGCGAGACGAGCAGGTCGTCGATGTTGACGCCGATCCGCTGCGCGTAGAGCGGGTCCATCGCGTGCTCGGCGTCGATGAACGCGCACACGCCGCCGAGTCTCTGCGCCTCGGCGATGATGTGGTAGACGAGGGTGGTCTTGCCGGAGGACTCCGGGCCGAACACCTCGACGATGCGCCCGCGCGGGACGCCGCCGATGCCGAGGGCGAGGTCGAGCGAGAGGGCGCCGGTGGGGATCGCGTTGACTCTCACACGAGCCCCCGGATCGCCCATCCGCATGACGGTGCCCTTGCCGAACTGGCGCTCGATCTGGGTCAGCGCCCCTTGCAGGGCGGCGTCGCGTGCCTTCGCGGACTTGTCCTGCTCGCTCATTCCTGGAAGCTCCTTGGTTACGTCGTGAGTGATGCAAGGTACGCCCCGGTCCGGACGGACCGAATACGAACACATGATCGGGTCGAGGGAGCACGCTAGGCGCGACCGTCGCAACGCCGCAACACGCGTTTGAGCCGTCTCAGGGCCGTCTCAGCGCAGAGCGACGCGCACGAGCGGCTCGTAGCGCGCGGGCCCGCCCCCGAGGAGCGAGCGGTAGAGCGTCACGGCGACGCCGGCGAACGCGAGCGCCGGCGTGGCCGGGAGTGGTGCGCGCGTGAGCGCGGCGGCGGCCGCGGGCCTGCGCTCCCGCACCCGCGCGACCGTCACGTGCGGCAGGTAACGCCGCGGTTCGGGCGCGAACCAGCCGCCGGCCGTGAGCGCATCAGCGACGGCTGCCTGCACGGCGGCGAGCGCGCCGTCGCCGTCCTCCAGCGCGACCGTCAGCACGCGCGGGCGGCGCCGTGGGAGCCACAGCCCGTCGCCGAGCGCGAGGCCGCCGACGCCGACGTCGACGCCAGGGACGGGGGCGCCGCCGTGCGGCCCGGCCGCGCCGCCCACACTGCCGATCGCTCCCATCACCGCCTCCCCCACCGGCTCGACGGACGCGAGCGGGAGCGAGCCGAGGAAGCAGAGCGTGACGTGCAGCGCAGCGGGGTCGACGGCGCGCAGCCCGCCCTCGGCGGCGGCGAGCACCGGCGCACGCCAGGCGACGAGCGCGTCGCGGACCTCCGCGGGCAGGTCGAGCGCGACGAACAGCCGCGCGCTCGAACCGGCGGGCATCGGTTCAGGTGCGGGTGCGGGTACCGAGGATCCCCGGCACGTCCGGCGCGTCGGGCAGACCCAGCAGCAGCCGGCGGATCAGGTGCAGCGCGACCGTCGTGGTGCGGTCGCGCACGTCGGCGCGGTTTCCGGACAGGTTCAGTCTGCGCGTGATCCGCTCGCCCCCGTCGGCGAGCGCGACGCTGACGTAGACGAGGCCGACCGGCTTCTCCGGCGTGCCGCCTCCGGGGCCGGCGATCCCGGTCACGCCGACGCCGACGTCGGCGCCGAGGCGGTCCGCGGCGCCGTCGGCCAGCGCCTCGGCGACCTCCGGCGAGACGGCGCCGACGCGCTCGATCAGTTCAGGGGCTACGCCGGCGAGCGCCACCTTCGCCGCGTTGGCGTAGACGACGAGCCCGCCGAGCACGTAGGCGGACGATCCGGCACGGTCGGTCAGGCGCCCGGCGAGCAGCCCGCCGGTGCACGACTCGGCGGTCGCGATCGTTCGCGCGGGCGACGCCGAGGACCCGGTCAGCAGCGCCGCGACCTGCTCGTCGATCGTCGAGCCGTCCTCGGAGAACAGCAGCTGGCCGTGGCGCGCGCGCACGAACGCGGCGAGCGCGTCGTAGGCCGGCGCGTCCGCGGGCTCGAAGCGGGTCGCGATCTCGATCTCACCGCGCCGCAGGCAGGTCGTGATCTCCAGCGGCTCCAGCGACAGCCCTTCCCGCTCGGCGACCAGCAGCGTCTCGGCGATCTCGGACTCGGGCAGCCCGAACAGCCGCATGATCCGCCAGTCGAACGTCGTTGCGCCTTGCACGGCGGCGGTGAACGCGGCGGTGCCGCGCGCGGTCTCCCACATCGGCTGCAGCTCGCGCGGCGGGCCGGGCAGCACGACGACCGTCGGCCCCTCGGAGGCGGGCGGCACGACGAGTCCTGGCGCGGTCCCGACCGGCTCCAGGATCGTCGCGCCCACGGGGATCACCGCCTGCTTGCGATTGGAGCGCAGGACGGCCTCGGGGTCGAGGTCGGGCCAGCGCGCCAGCAGCGGCTTGAGGATGTCGGCGATGCGGCCGAACAGCGCCTCGTCGAGGGCCATCTCGCGGCCCTGGAAGCGTCCGACGACCTCGGCGGTGAGATCGTCGGCGGTCGGGCCGAGGCCGCCGCTGGTGACGATCAGGTCGACGCCCTCCTCGGCGAAGAAGCGAAGTGCCGCGTCGAGGTCCTGCGGGCGGTCGCCGGCGATCGTGATGAACGCCGCGTCGACGCCGATCTCGCGCAGCCGCTCCGACAGCCACGGGCCGTTGCGGTCGGAGATGATGCCGCTGAGGACCTCGGTCCCCGTCACGACGATGCCGGCGCGCGCGCTCACGTGCAGGTCGGCCGCTGCTCGGAGGGCAGCGGGGCGGCGCCTCTCGGGGTGATCGAGAAGCCGATCGCCTCCGAGGAGGCCGGCACGTCGACCGCGCTGCCGTTGGCTCTCATCTGCACGTTGCTGTTGCCGAGCGTCAGCCTCATCGCTCTCGCTCTTCTGACCGGGACCGCCTGCCCGGCGGTGAAGATCGTCCCGGGGATCAGCACGGTGCCGTCCTGGTCGACGAGGCAGACGTAGACCTCGCCGGTCGGTATCAGGCGCAGCCCCGCCTCGGTCCGCGCGGCCTGTCTTCTCGGCGGCGGCGTCTGCTGTCTTCTGCGCTGGCCGCCTCTTCTCTGCGGCGTCGTCTGCGTCGTTCTCGCGGCCGTGTCGCCGCCACCGTCGCCGTCGTCCCCGCCGAGCGTGCCGACGAGGTAGAGCGCGCCGACGAGGACCACGAGCAGGCCGACGGTTACCGCCCAGCGTGGGACCCCGCGCCCGCCTCCGCCCCCGCCGCGTGGCGAACCTCCGCGCCCGCCGCGGCCGCGATCGCGGCTGAGGCCGGGGCTGACGGCGCGCAGCTCGCTCTCGCTCGGGCGCTCGTAGCGGAGCTTGTACTCCTCCACGAGCGAGCGGGCGTCGATCCCGAGGTAGTCGGCATAGCCCCTGATGAAGCTCTTCGCGAACGTGGAGCCCGGCAGCAGCTGCCACTCCTCGTTCTCGATCGCGCGCAGATACTTCGCGCGGATCTTCGTCGCCTGCTCGACCTCGGTGATGTCGATGCGGGCGAGCATGCGCGCCTCGCGGAGAGTGGGGCCGATCTCGGGCATTGGCCCGCGAAGGCTATCGATACCGAGCCCGCGGCACTGGCGAAAAACGTGCAGGCGCGGGGCGGCGCCGAGTTGCGGCTATGCGGCCGGAGCGGCGGCGGCGAGGAACTCGAGCACGACGGCGTTGAAGAGCTCGGCTCCGTCGATGTTCGCGCCGTGCGCGGCACCCTCCAGCACGGTCAGTCTCGCGCCCGGGATCAGCGCCGCCAGCTCGCGCGACTTCCACACCGGCAGCAGCGCGTCGTGCTCGGCGCCGACGACGTGGACCGGCATCGTCAGCTGCGCCAGCCGGTCGCGCGTCTCGTGGCGCGAGGTCGCCAGCAGCTGCCGCACGAACGCGTCCGCCTCCTGCGGATGCGGGTTGTTCAGCAGCAGCTCGCGCAGGAACGCGAGCCCGTCGGCGTTCTCGTACGTCTGCTCGCTGAGCGTGAGCAGCAGCAGCTCGTCGACCCGCTCCTCGCGGCTCATCCCCAGCGCGCGCTTCGCCCACTGGTGGCCCTGCGCGCGCGCCCACGCGCCGCCGCCGGGGAAGGTGACGCAGAGCGTCAGCGTGCGCACTCGCTGCGGCGCGGCGAGCGCGACCTCCTGGGCGATCGCGCCGCCCATCGAGAAGCCGAGCAGGTGGAAGTCGTCGAGCCCGAGCGCGTCGGCGAGCGCGAGCGCGTCAGCCGCCATGTCGGTGACCTCGTAGTCGCCGCTCGCGCGCGAGGACTGGCCGACGTCGCGGTTGTCGAAGACGATCGTGCGGAACTGCTGGGACCAGACGGGCAGCTGGAGCGTCCAGCCGAGCGTGTCGACGCTCAGGCCGTGGACGCAGAGCAGCGGCTCGCCCTCGCCGTGGATCTCGTAGTAGAGGCGCTGTCCGTTGACGTCGACGTGCGGCATGGCCGCGAGTCTAGTCGCGGGGCTGGTCCAGCTCGCCGGTTCCCGGTGCGCTCGGCGTCGGCAGCGGGATCTGGTCGCCGGCCCGCTCGCCCTGCGCCGGTCCGGATCTCTCGCTCAGCGCCACGAGGATCCGCGGCACGTCGGACTCGGCTATCAGCACCTGGCGCGGCTTGGAGCCCTCGTAGCCGGAGATGATCCCGCGCCGTTCGAGCATGTCGATCAGCCGTCCGGCGCGCGTGTAACCGAGCCGCAGGCGGCGCTGGAGCATCGAGGTCGACGCGGTCCCCATCTGCGCGACGAGGCCGATCGCCTCCTCCAGCAGCGGATCCTCGTCGGGGTCGAAGCCGTCGTCGGCCGCTCCGCTGTCGCCGGAGCCGTCGTCCTCGCTCTCGACCTCCTCGAGCAGGTCGTCGCGCAGCTCCGGCTCGCCCTGTCTGCGCCACTGCTCGGTCAGGTCGGCGATCTGGTCCTCGTCGATGTAGGCGCCCTGGATCCGCTGGAGCTTCGACGAGCCGACCGGCGAGAACAGCATGTCGCCCTGGCCGAGCAGCGACTCGGCGCCGTTCTGGTCGAGGATCACGCGCGAGTCGGTCTGGGAGGACACGGCGAAGGCGATCCGCGAGGGAACGTTCGCCTTGATCATGCCGGTGATCACGTCGACGCGCGGCGACTGCGTCGCGAGCACGAGGTGGATGCCGACGGCGCGCGCCTTCTGCGCCAGGCGGATGATCGAGTCCTCGACGTCGGCGGGCGCGACCATCATCAGGTCGGCCAGCTCGTCGATCACGCAGAGGATGTACGGCAGTCTCGACTCGCCGCGCTCCAGCCGCCGTCTGTTCAGCTCCGGCAGCGAGCGCGTGCGCGCGAGCGACATGATCCCGTAGCGCTCCTCCATCTCCTTGACGAGGTTCTGGAGCGCGTTGGCGGCCTTGCGCGGGCTCGTGATGACCGGCGTCAGCAGGTGCGGGATCGACTCGTAGTGGTTCAGCTCGACCTGCTTGGGGTCGACCAGCACGAGCTTGACCTCGTGCGGGTCGGCATGCAGCAGGATGCTCGACAGCATCGCGTTGACGCAGCCGGACTTGCCCGCGCCGGTCGTGCCCGCGACGAGCAGGTGGGGCATCTTCGCGAGGTCGACGCCGATCGCGCGGCCGGCGACGTCCTTGCCGAGCCAGACGGTCAGCGGAGACCAGTCGGCTGGCGGCTCTTGGAAGACGTCGCCGAGATGGACGATGCGCCGCCTGGCGTTGGGGACCTCGACGCCGACGGCCTGCTTGCCGGGGATCGGCGCGAGGATGCGGACGTCGGTCGCGGCGAGCGCGTACGCGAGGTCGTCCTTCAGGTTGGCGACTCTGCCGACTCTGGTGCCGGGCGCGAGCCGCAGCTCGTAGCGCGTGATGTGCGGGCCGGCGACCATGCCGACGACTCTGGAGTCGATCCGGAAGTGCTCCAGCGCCTCGACCAGCTGTTGGGCGATTCTCTCCTGCCCGGCGGTGTCCGGGCGCGTCTGCTCCGGTGTCGAGCGCGTCAGGAAGCGGCCGGTCGGGATTCTCCAGACGAAGCCGGGGTCCTCGGTGATCGAGGCGCGGTAGCGGCCCTGCGGCGTCAGGTCGGCCGGATCGACGTCGATCGGCCCGGTGGTGACCCCGGGCTCGTCCGGCTCCTCCAGCTCCAGCTCGGGTATGTCGTCCGCTTCGGCTTCGGCGTCCGCCTCGTCAGCCAGGTCGGGTTCGAGGTCGAGCGGCGGCGGCGCGAACTCGGCTGTCTCGGGATCGTCGTCGCCGAGGTCGAGCGGGGCGAGCGGCGCCGGTGCGCCGGTGTCGTCGTCGCCGAACAGGTCGGGGTAGCGCTCGGCGCCGTCGAGCGACGGCGCCTCGACGTGGGTCGCGCGCACGACCATCCGCTCGTCGTCCAGCTCGGGCGGCGTCAGCGGCTCGGGCACATCGGCGAGCGCGTCGCCGTCGCCGTCGAGCGCCGCGGCGGCGATGACGGCGTCGTCGTCGGCGGGGACGATCGTCTTGCGTCTGCGCGCGGCTCTTCTCGGCGCGGGCTCTTCGACGGCGCTCCCGCCGCGGTTGGGCGCGAGTGTCGCGGCTCGCCGGCTGGTCTCGGCGACGCCCTGGCCGGCGGAGCGGAGCACGCTCGCGATCGTGACGCCGCTCAGCAGCACGAGCGCGGCGATGAAGAGGAAGACGGAGATGATGTGCGCGCCGACGTCGGAGAAGAGCGTCGAGGAGGCCCAGTAGAGCGTCTCGCCGATCGCGCCGCCGCGCTCCTTCAGCACGTCGCCGTCCCACATGTCGTTGCCCGGCCGTCCGCCGCCGCCGAGCCCGAACGTGCCGGCGGCGAGCGACAGCTCGACCGCGCCGAAGAGGCACCAGACGCCCGCGCGCAGCGGTCTCACGCTCGGGATCAGCGTGCGCGCGATCACCAGCAGCCCGCCGAGCACGAACGCGGCCGGCGCCGCATACGCGACGCGGCCGAACAGCAGCAGCAGACCGTCCTTGAGCGCGTCGCCGACCTGGCCGCCGGCCGAGCCGGCGTACATCACGAACGCGAGGAAGACGCCGAGCGCGGCGATGCCGAGGCCGAGCAGGTCGACCTGGTGGGGCGCGAGCTGGGGCAGTCCGAGGCGGGGCGCGGAGGAACGGCGCGCACGCGCGCGTCTGCGCGGGCGAGATCTCGATCTCGCAGGTCTACGGCGGCTGGTCGTGGCCATCTTCGGGTCGTGCTTCGACGCGTGCGCTCGCGACCCTCCCCCACTTGTCACCCCGGCACCCACTAACGAATGCCTAAAATCCCGGCACGTGCTGGCGTTTCCCCTTTACCATCGAACCTCATGAGCGACTACGCCCGCCCCGCCCGCGTCCTGGTCGTCGAGGACGACGACGAGATCGCCCAGGTTCTCCAGCGCTCGCTGCGCATGGAGGGCTACGACGTCCGCACCGCCGGCGACGGCGTCAGCGCGCTCGACGAGGCGCACTCGTTCCTGCCCGACCTCGTGATCCTCGACCTCGGGCTGCCGAAGCTCGACGGCATCGACGTCGCCAGAACGCTGCGCAGAGGCGACGACGTGCCGATCCTGATGCTGACCGCGCGCGACGCGCTCGAATCGCGCGTGGAGGGCCTCGACGCCGGTGCCGACGACTACCTCGTCAAGCCGTTCGAGCGCCAAGAGCTGCTCGCGCGGCTGCGCGCGCTGCTGCGGCGGCGCCCGCCGCGCGGCTCGGCGCCGCTCGTCGTCGGCGACCTGCGGCTCAACCCGGACACGCACGAGGTGCACCGCGGCGAGCGCTCGATCGAGCTGACGCAGCGCGAGTTCGAGCTGCTGGAGTACCTGATGCGCAACGAGCGGATCGTGATCTCCCGGCAGCGGCTGCTCGACGAGGTGTGGGGCTACGACCCCTTCTCCACGACGAACACGATCGAGGTGTTCGTCTCGAACCTGCGACGGAAGCTGGAAGCGGACGGTGAGCCTCGACTCCTCCATACGATCCGCGGCGCAGGCTACGTACTCCGCGTACCGTAGGGTCCCGACCCGCTGGCGGCTCGCCGGCGGCTCGGCGGCGCTGACGTTCGTGATCCTCTGCGGCTTCGCGATCATCGTCGGCTTTCTCACGACGCGACAGATCCGGATCCAGTTCAACGACTCGGTGCGGGCGTCGGCCGACTACGTGCAGCAGAACGCGAGAGTCGGGTTCGACGAGCAGACCGCCTCGCCGGACTGCGGCACGCTGCCGGACATCGCGAACGCGGACGGCGCGAAGGTCCGCGTGTACTGGGCCGCCTCGTTCGAGTCGAGCCCGTTCACGGAGATGTGCGCGTTCGGCGGCCGCAACCCGAGATCGCCGACGTTCACCGTCGAGGGCGGCAAGGAGCAGCACGGCTACCGCGTCGAGATCCGCCAGATCGCTGTCGGCCCGCAGTTCCAGGGACAGGCGCCGCTCGCCGGCATCGTGATCTACGCCCGGCCCGTCTCGGCGACGAAGGCGACCGTCGCGAAGGTGCGCTTCTTCCTCGTGCTCGGCGCGCTCGGCGGCACCGCGCTGGCGCTCGCGGCCGGACTGCTCGTCGCGCGCCGCGCGATGACGCCGATCGCCGAGCTGACCGCGAGCGCGCGCGAGATCGCGCGCACGCGCGATCCGAGTCGCCACCTCCCCCAGCCCGAGGCCGACGACGAGGTCGCCGAGCTGGCGCGCACGCTCGACGGGATGCTGGAGGCGCTCGACTCCGCGCGGACCGAGACGGAGGCGACGCTCGCGCGCCAGCGCGAGTTCGTCGCCGACGCCTCGCACGAGCTGCGCACGCCGCTGACCTCGGTGCTCGCGAACCTCGAGCTGCTGGAGGAGACGCTGCAGGGCGACCAGCGCGACGCGGCCGCCTCGGCGCTGCGCTCCTCGCGCCGGATGCGGCGGCTGGTCGCCGACCTGCTGCTGCTGGCACGTGCCGACGCCGGCCGTGTCGTCCCCCACCGTCCGACCGACCTGTCGGAGATCCTGCTCGACGTCGCATCCGAGCTGGAGCCGGTCACGGGCGACCACGAGCTGTCGGTCGAGGCCGACGGCGCGGCGGTCGTCTCCGGCGCCCGCGACGAGCTGCACCGGCTCGCGCTCAACCTGATCGAGAACGCGCTGCGCCACACGCCGCCGGGCACGCACGTGCACGCCTCGCTCGCGCACGACGGCGGCGACGTCGTCCTGACCGTCCGCGACGACGGACCGGGGATCCCGCTGGAGCTGCGCGAGCGGCTGTTCGAGCGCTTCGTGCGCGGGAACGGCGACGGCGGCGGCGGCTCGGGCCTCGGCCTCGCGATCGTGCGCGCGGTCGCGGTCTCCCACGGCGGCGACGTGACGGTCGACGCGCCGACTGGCGGCGGCGCACGCTTCACCGTCCGCCTGCCGGCAGCCGAGCAGGCGGCGCGCGACGAGGCACCGGCGGGCGCCTAGGCGCCGCGGGTGGACGGTCGCTCAGACCTCGACGACGACCGGCAGCACCATCGGGCGGCGCTTGAGACGGTCGTAGACGAACGCGGCGAGGTCGTCGTGGAGCTGCTGCTGGAGCAGGTCGACCTCGCGCACTCTGTCCTTGGCGGCGGCGTCGAGCGAGTCCTCGACGGCGCCGCGGATCTCCTCGATCAGCTCGTCGGCCTGCTCGAGGAACGGGACGCCGCGGAAGATCACCTCGGGCGGCGCGACGGAGGAGCCGTCCTGCTCGGAGATCGTCGCGACGACGATGAAGATGCCGTCGGCCGACAGCATCCGGCGGTCGCGCAGCGCGACGTCGGCCGGATCGCCGATGTCGACGCCGTCGACGAAGATCATCCCGGATTGGACCTTGTCGCCCCAGCGCGCGCCGCGCTCGTCGAGCTCCAGCGGCAGGCCGTTCTCGCCCTGGAAGATCGCGTCGGGGTCGATCCCGACCGACTCGGCCAGCTGCGCGTGCAGGTGGATCCGCTTGAAGTCGCCGTGCATCGGCAGCACGTATCTGGGCCGCGTCAGGTTGAGCATCAGCTTCAGCTCCTCCTGGTACCCGTGCCCGGAGGCGTGGACGGGCGCGTCGGCGGTCGTGATGACGTCGCAGCCGATGTGGTAGAGGCGGTCGATCGTCTCGTTGACGGCGCGCTCGTTGCCCGGGATCGGCGTGGCGGAGAAGACGACGCTGTCGCCCGCGTGCAATCTCACCTGGCGGTGGTCGTTGTGCGCCATGCGGCGCAGCGCCGACAACGGCTCGCCCTGGGAGCCGGTCGAGATGATCACGATCCGCTCGTCGGGGAACTGGTCGATCTCGCGCGGCTGGACGAGGATGCCGTCGGGCAGCTCGATGTGGCCCAGCGAACGGCCGATGTTGACGTTCTTGCGCATCGACCGGCCGACCAGCGCGACCTTGCGACCGAGCGCGGCCGCCGCGTCGACGACCTGCTGGACGCGGTGGATGTTCGACGCGAACGAGGTGACGATGATGCGGCCCTCGCAGCGGCTGAAGACCTCTTCGAGGTGCGGGCCGACGCCGGCCTCCGAGGGCGAGTAGCCCGGGCGGTCGGCGTTCGTCGAGTCGCCGCACAGCAGCAGCACGCCGTCACGGCCCAGCTCGGCGAGCCGCGACATGTCGGCCGGGCGGCCGTCGACCGGCGTCTGGTCGAACTTGTAGTCGCCGGTTATCAGGACGGTGCCGACGTCAGTCGTGATCGCGACGGCGTTCGAGTCCGGGATCGAGTGCGTCATGTGGATCAGCTCGATGTCGAACGGTCCGGCCTCGATCGTCTCGCCGTCCGGGACGTCCTCCAGCACGACGTCTCTGATGCGGTGCTCGTCGAGCTTCGAGCGCGCCATCGCCATCGCAAGCGGACCGCCGTAGACGGGCGGCGCGTCCTCGGTTCCCAGCTCGCGCAGGACCCACGGCAACGCGCCGAGATGGTCCTCGTGGCCGTGCGTGATGACGATCGCCTCGATGTCCTCGACGCGGTCCCTCAGGTACGTGAAGTCCGGCAGGACGAGGTCGATCCCCATCTGTTCGGCCGTCGGGAAGCGCAGGCCGGTGTCGACGACGACGATGCGGTCGTCGTACTCGACGACCGTCATGTTCTTCCCGATCTCGCCCAGGCCGCCGAGCGGCAGGACGCGAAGCGTTCCGCCGCTCACGCCGACGCCGTCGCAAGCAGGCCGAGGCGGTCGAGCGCGGCGCGCACGACGGCCAGCTCCTGCTCATCGGCCTCGACCAGCGGGAGCCGCAGTCCGCCGACGTTGTGGCCGAGCAGTCTCAGCGCCGCCTTGACCGGGATCGGATTGGTCGTCACGCCCATCGCGGCGTAGACCTCGTGCAGCTCGGCGTCCAGCTCGCGGCGGCGCGCCGGCTCGTCGACGAGGCGGCGCATCTGCGGGCCGACGACGTGGCTGGCGACGAGGATGCCGCCGGCGCCCCCCATCTCCAGCACGTCGCAGAGCATGTCGTCGTTGCCGGCGTAGATCTCGAGGCCGTCGACCGGCGCGAGGTTGTCGGGGTTCGCCTGCTTGACCGCGACGACGTTGTCGATCTGCGCCAGCTCGGCGAGCAGGTCGTTCGGCATGTCGGTGCCGGTGCGCGCGGGGATGTTGTAGACGACGATCGGCTTGTCGGTCGCCTTCGCGCACTCCTCGAAGTGGCGCACGATCCCGCGCCGGTTCGGCCGCACGTAGTACGGCGTCACGTGCAGGAGCGCGTCCGCGCCCAGCTCCGTCGCGCGCTCGGTCAGATGGACCGCGTGGCGCGTGTCGTTGGAGCCGACGCCGGCGACGATCGACGCGCGGCCCTTCATCGCCTCCACGCCCAGCTCGATGACGCGGAGATGCTCCGTGTCGGTGAGCGTCGCGGTCTCGCCGGTGGTCCCGCAGAGGACCAACCCGTCCGAGCCGTGCGCGACGAGGTGGTTCATGAGTGCGACGGTGGCGTCCTCGTCGACACGCAGCTGCGCGTCGAACGGCGTGACCATCGCAGTGAGAATTGCTCCCAGCCCTGACATCCGCCGAGCATTATCGCAATCCGCGGCGCGCGGCGCGCGCTCCATGCCCGGACGCGGTCAGGATCTCAGTGCGTCGGTGAAGCGGCGCGGCACCCGCGGGGCCCCGATCCGCCCCTCCTCCCATAGCGAGATCACGACCAGTTCGCCGTCGCCGCGGTCGCGCCGGCAGACGAACAGGAGGTCGCGATCGACGAGGTCGCGGACGTAGACCGAGCCGCGGGCGCCCGTGGCACCTCTCGGCGGCGTCTCGCTCCAGCGGCCCGCCGCCCACGCCCTGCTGACGCGTCCCGCGATCTCCGGTCTCGGGTCGAGCGCCCCGGAGCGCGACGCGACGCGCTGGCGGAAGCGCTCGACGGCGTGGTCGGTGACGGCGACGAGGATGCCCACCCGGATGACGGTAGCGGCGCTGCGCGGCAGAGGCCGCTACGGGGACTCCGCTACCACGTGCGCCACGGGGACTCCGGTGGCGCGCTCCAGCGCGCGCGGGACGCCGCGCTCCAGCCAGCCCGAGCGGCCGGGCGGGAAGGTGCTGAGGACGATCTCGTCGTACTCGACCGGGTCCCACACCTGTCTGACGGCGAGCAGCGGATCGGGGTCGCCGAGCTGACCGGCGACGTCGAGTCCGTCGGCGCGCAGCCGCTCGACCGCGACGAGCAGCCGCTCGCGGTGGCCGGCGGCGCCGTCCTCGGACGCCGGCAGCAGCAGCGTGAACTCGGCCGGGCCGCGCGCGGCGCGTGCGTGCAGCGCTGCCCGCAGCGCGCCCGAGACGACGGTCAGGCCGGCGAGCACGAGCACGTGCTTGGTTGGGTCCGCCATTGCGCAGCTTTCCCCGTTCGACGTTCGACTGAGAAGTCGAAGATAGCCGGCCGTGCAGCGCGGCGCCAGGCGCTAGAGCAGGTGCTCGAGCCCGACGACCGGCGACTGCTCCAGGCCGGCGACTCTGCGCACGGCGAGCAGCACGCCGGGCATGAACGACAGGCGGTCGATCGAGTCGTGGCGGATCGTCAGCGTCTGGCCGAGCGCGCCGAAGATCACTTCCTGGTGGGCGACCAGGCCGGGCAGCCGGATCGAGTGGATCGGCGGCGCCTCTCCCCCGGTCGCCTGCGCCATCAGCTGCGCCGTGTGCGCCGCGGTTCCGCTCGGCTTGTCGAGCTTTCTGTCGTGGTGCAGCTCGACGATCTCGGCCTTGTCCATGTACTTCGCCGCCTCGGCGGCGAACTTCGTCATCAGCACGGCGCCGATCGCGAAGTTCGGACCGAAGAAGACGTTCGCGCCGGTTGCCGTCCGGAGCGGCTCGATGTCGAAGCCGGACGTCCCGATCACGACGTGGACGCCGGCCGCGACGCACTCCAGCGCGTTGGGAAGCGCCGTGTCGGGCCGCGTGAAGTCGACCACGACGTCGGCGTCCGGCAGCACCTCCGCGAGCGTCGTGCCGAGCGCCGGGTCGGCGCGGCCGGTCAGCTCCATGTCCTCGGCGCCGTCGACGGCGTCGCAGACGGTGGCTCCCATGCGGCCGGCGGCACCGGCGACGGCGACTCGAATCACTGCTCTATGCCTCCACGGCGGTAGAAGAGAGCGGCCCCAGCGCCGCTCTGAAGACGTCCTCGTCGGGACCGATGCCGGCCGTCGACAGCTGCTCAGGGGCGAACAGCTCCTCCGCCAGCTGCGCGACCGCGTCGAGCGAGACGGCGTCGATCTGCTCGACGACCTCGTCGACCGACAGCAGCGGCACGTCGCTCAGCAGCGCCGAGCCGAGCCGGTTCATGCGCGAGCCGGTCGATTCGAGCGACAGCACGACACGGCCCTTCAGGTTCTCCTTCGCGCGCGCCAGCTCGTCGGCGGTCGCCGGCTCACGGCGCAGCCGCTCCAGCTCCTGCGCGACGACCTCGAGCGCCGGAGCCAGGTTGTCGCTGCGCGTCCCGACGTAGAGGCCGATCTGGCCCGTGTCGGCGAACTGCCCGGTGAACGAGTAGACGGCGTAGGCGAGCCCGCGCTTCTCGCGCACCTCCTGGAACAGCCGCGAGGACGACGTCCCGCCGAAGATCGTGTCGAGCACGCGCAGCGCGAAGCGCCGCTCATCGTCGCGCGCGATCCCCGTCCCGCCGAGGCAGACGTGGTACTGCTCGGTGTCCTTGCGCTCGAAGCGCACGCGCGGCGCGTGCTGCGCCGGCGCCGGCAGCGGCTGCGGCGCGTCCGCGCTGCGGCCGCCGTTGGGGACGCGCGTCGCGGCCAGCTCGACGAGCTGGTCGTGGTCGACGGCGCCCGCCGCGGCGAGCACGACGTTCGACGCGACGTAGCGGGAGTCGTGGAACGCCTTGATCGCGTCGACCGGCGTGCCGGCGACGACGTCGGCGCTGCCGATGATCGAGCGGCCGAGCGGGTGGTCGCCGAAGACGGCCTGGCCGAGCACGTCGAAGACCTTGTCCTGCGGGTCGTCCTCGTACATCGCGATCTCTTCGAGGATCACCTCGCGCTCGCTGTCGACGTCCTCGAACGCGGGTCTGAAGACCATGTCGCTCATCACGTCGAACGCGAGGTCGAGGTGCTCGTCGATCACGCGCGAGTAGACGGAGGTCGTCTCCTTGCCCGTGCCGGCGTTCAGCTCCGCGCCCATGCCGTCGAAGATCTGGTCGATCTCGAGCGACTGATATCTGCTGCTGCCCTTGAACAGCAGGTGCTCGATCAGGTGCGAGAGCCCCGCCTGCGCGTCGGTCTCGCCCCGCGAGCCGGTGCCGATCCAGTACCCGAGCGAGACGGACCGGACGGAGGGCATGCCCTCCGTCACGATCCGCACGCCTGAGTCCAGCTCGGTGATCCGGTGGTCGGTCATCCGTTTACGACCGCGAGTTCCCGCCGGCGCAGCGGCGACCGGGCGCCGCCGTGGAACTCGCAATGCGAAGCACTAGCTGCGGTCGGGATCGCGGTCACGGCCGCCGCGGCCGCCACGGCCACCGCCGCCCGGACGGTCGTCACGCCGGCCGCCTCGGTCTCCGCCGCCGCGACGCGCGCCGCGGTCGGGGCGTCCGCCGCGGTCGCCGCCACCGCCGCCGTTGCCGGCACTGATCGCGGCCAGCTCCTCGACGGTCTTGCCGGCGATGTCCGGGTCCTCGGCGAGGCGCAGGCCGATGCGGCCGCGCTCGCGGTCGACCTCGACCACGCGCACGTCGATCTCGTCACCCTTGTTGATGACTTCCTCGACGGTGTCGACGCGTCTCCCCGGGGAGATGTTCGAGATGTGGAGGAGGCCGTCGGTGCCCTTCGCCAGCTCGACGAAGGCGCCGAACGTCGTCGTCTTGACGACTCTGCCCTTGAACGCGTCGCCGATCTCGACTTCCTTGGTCATCGAGCGGATGCGGTCTGCGAGGGCGTCGCCCAGCTCGCCGTTCTGCGCGTAGATGAGGACCTGGCCCTCGTCGTTGACGTCGATCTGCGCCTCGAACTCCTCGCAGAGGCCGCGGATCGTCTCGCCGCCCTTGCCGATCAGCAGGCCGATCTTCTCCGGGTCGATCTGGACCGTGGAGATGCGCGGCGCCCACTTCGACAGCTCCTCGCGCGGCTTCGCGAGCGCGGTCGCCATCTTGCCGAGGATGAACTCGCGGCCTTCCTTCGCCTGCGCGAGCGCGTCGCGGAGGATGTCGAAGGTCACGCCCGTGATCTTGATGTCCATCTGGAGGGCGGTGATGCCCTCCGAGGTGCCGGCGACCTTGAAGTCCATGTCGCCGAGGTGGTCCTCGATGCCGGCGATGTCAGAGAGCACGATGTAGTCGTCACCCTCCTTGATCAGGCCCATCGCGATGCCGGCGACCGGCCGCTTGAGCGGCACGCCCGCGTCCATCAGCGACAGCGACGATCCGCAGACTGACGCCATCGAGGAGGAGCCGTTGGACTCGAGGATGTCGGAGACGACGCGGATCGCGTACGGGAACTCCTCCGTGCTCGGGACCATCGGCACGAGCGCGCGCTCGGCGAGCGCGCCGTGGCCGATGTCACGGCGCTTGGGGCCGCGCATGAAGCCGGCCTCGCCGACCGAGAACGGCGGGAAGTTGTAGTGGTGGAAGTAGTACTTTCTGGTTTCCAGACCGAGCGTGTCGAGGCGCATCTCCTCGCGCGTCGTGCCCAGCGAGGCGGTCGAGAGCGCCTGCGTCTGGCCGCGCGTGAAGAGCGCGGAGCCGTGCGTGCGCGGCGTGACGCCGACCTCGATCGTGATCGGACGGATCTCGTCCGCTCTGCGGCCGTCGGGACGCTTCTTCTTGATCGCGATCCGCTCGCGGATCAGCGACTTCTCGAGCTTGTCGAACGCGAGCTGCACCTTGGCGCGCGTCTCGGCGTCGTCCTCGTCGGCGGCGTATCTCGCGAACACCTCGGCCTCGACGGCCTTCGTCGCGTCCTGGCGCTCGAGCTTGTCGACGACGGCGGTCGCTCTGTCGAGCTTTCTGCCGTGAGATCTCGTGAGCTGTCTCAGCAGTCTCTCGTCGACCTGCGGGACCTCGACCTCGGTCTTCGGCTTGCCGGCCTTTCTGGCCAGCTCCCACTGAAGTCTGCAGAGCTTCTTGATCGCGTCGTGCGCGATGTCGAGCGCGTCGAGGATCTCCGCCTCGGGGATCTCGTTGGCGCCGGCCTCGACCATCAGGATGGCCTCTTCGGTGCCCGCGACGATGAGGTCGAGATCGGTGTTCTCGAGCAGGTCCTCCTCGTTCGGGTTGACGACGAAGTTGCCGTCGACCTTGCCGATGCGGACCGAGCCGACCGGGGTCGGGAACGGGATGTCGGAGATCATCAGCGCGGCGGACGCGCCGTTCATCGCGAGCACGTCGTACGGGTGCTCGTGGTCGACCGAGAGCGTCAGCGTGACGAGCTGCGTCTCACGGCGCCAGCCCTTCGGGAAGAGCGGGCGAATCGGGCGGTCGACCATGCGGGCGGTCAGCGTCGCCTTCTCGCCGGCACGACCCTCGCGCTTGAAGAACGAGCCGGGGATCTTGCCCGCGGCGTACATGCGCTCCTCGACGTCGACCGTCAGAGGAAGGAAGTCGACGTCGCGGAGGTTGCCCGCGGTCGCGGTCGAGAGGACCATCGTGTCGCCCGAGCGGACGACGACGGCGCCGGAGGCCTGCTTGGCCATGCGGCCGGTCTCGAAGGAGATCTCCTTGCCGCCGATCTCCACGGAAAGACGCGTGACAGCGTCAGACATATGGGTGTTTCCCTTCTGCTCCGCCCGTCGGTCGGCGGAGTGCGTTTCGTCTTTTCTGTATCCGAACCCGGTAATCGTAGCGATCCCGCTGCAAAAGTCCTGCGTATCCGTTGCATGACGGTGCACGTCCTGACACGCGTCCAACGTCTTTCCGGCGCACCGGACGACGTCTTCCGCTTCTTCGGCGAGGCGCGCAACCTCGAGGCGATCACGCCGCCGTTCCTCAGCTTCCGCGTGCTGACGCCGGACCCGATCGCGATGCGGCCGGGAGCGCTGATCGACTACCGCCTGCGCCTGCACGGCGTCCCGCTGCGCTGGCGGACGCGGATCGAGACGTGGGAGCCGGGCGTGCGCTTCGTCGACGCGCAGGTCCGCGGCCCCTACGCGCTGTGGCATCACACGCACGAGTTCGCGCGCGATCCCGCCGATCCGGCGGGCACGGTGATGCGCGACACCGTCCGCTACGCGCTCCCGCTCGGGCAGCTCGGCGAGCTGGCGCGGCGCGCGTTCGTCGCACGCGACCTCGCGCGGATCTTCGACTTCCGCGCGCAGGCGGTCGCGGGGTTGGTGCGTCGTCCTGGGTTGTGGTCGCATAGCGACACCAATCCAGGACGACCTCCCTAGCGCAGGCGCGCGATCAGCTCGTCGCTCGGCAGGCCCGGGTGGGCGACGCCGTCGAGGAACAGCGTCGGCGTCGTGACGACGCCGGCGCGCATGCCGCTGAGGAAGTCGTGCTTGACGCGTGCGGCGACGGCGTCGGAGCGGCGGTCGGCGTCGAAGCGGTCGACGTCGAGCCCCAGCTGCTCGGCCCGCGCCCACAGGTGCGGGTCCTCCAGCCGCCCCTGGTCGGCGAACAGCAGCGCGTGCATCTCCCAGAAGCGACCCTGGAGCCCCGCCGCCTCCGCCGCGCACGACGCCGCCCACGCCCGCGGATGCTTCGACTTGACGGGGAAGTGGCGGAAGACGCGCTGCGCGCTCGCCTGCACCAGGCGCGCTTCGAGCACCGCGCAGTACGGGCACTCGTAGTCGGCGTAGACGATCGCGAGCGGCCGCTCGCGCGGCCCGCTGCGGTGGTCGTCCGGGGCCACGGGCGGAAGCGGCGCACTGCCAAGCCCTGGCTTGGCCTCGCCGCGCCTGACTTTGTCCTCGGTCCCTCGTGGGCTGGAGCCCACGTCGGTCTCTGCGTCCTTGTCAGCCACGACGATGCCGGCGCCAGCCAGCGGACGCAGCCCGCGGGCTACGCGGCGAGGCCGTCGAAGATCAGGTTGGCGCCGGGCAGGTCGCCGGGCGACGGCGCCTGGTAGCTCCACTTGACCGTGCCCTCGGGATCGACGATCACGAGCGCACGCTGCGGGAAGCCGCCCTCGTGCAGGACGCCGAACGCGGTGCAGGCGGCGCCCTTCGGCTCGAAGTCGGAGAGCTGCTCGATCGTCACGCCGAGCTTCTCGCGGAACGCTCTCTGCGCCCACGACGAGTCGCAGGAGACGCCGTACAGCGTGGCGCCCTGCGCGGAGAACTGGTCCAGCACCTCTTCATAGAGGTTGAGCTGGTCGGTGCAGACCGGGCTGAACGCGAAGGGATAGAAGACCAGGACGGTCGTCTTGCCCTTGAGGTCGTCCTGCGTGAACGACGCCCCGTCCTCACGCTTGAGCGTGAAGGCCGGCACGGGCGTGCCCGGCTGCAGCACGCTCACTTGCGGAGTCCGAGCTCTCTCACGAGCGCGCGGTACCCGTCGAGGTCCTTGCGCTGCAGGTAGTTGAGGAAACGGCGACGGCGGCCGACGAGCATGAGCAGGCCGCGCCGCGAGTGGTGGTCCTTCTTGTGGGTGCGCAGATGCTCGGTGAGATCGTTGATCCGCTCGGTCAGCATGGCGATCTGGACCTCGGCTGCGCCGGTGTCGTTCTCGCCCTTGCCGAACTTCGCGATCAGCTCTTGCTTGCGCTCGCTGGTAAGGGTCGTCATCGGCCGGGCAGCGTAGCAGAATCGCCTGCGCAGACCGTCCGCGCCGCGGCGACGTCGCGGTGCATCTGCTCGATCAGCTGCTCGGCCGAGTCGAACCGCTGCTCGCCCCGCAGCCGCCTCAGGAACTCGACCGTGAGCTGCTTGTCGTAGAGGTCGCCGTCGAAGTCGACGACGAACGCCTCGATCAGCACGCCGAGGCCGGTCTCGAACGTCGGGCGGACGCCGACGTTGGTCGCGCCGCAGTACGTCTTGCCCCCTCCCTCCCACGTCACGCGCGTCGCGTAGACGCCGTGGCCGGGGCAGACCAGCTCGGGGTCGGGCTCGAGGTTCGCGGTCGGGAAGCCCAGCTCGCGACCGCGCTTCTCGCCGTGCGCGACGGTTCCGCGTATGCGGAACGACCCGCCGAGGAAGCGGCTCGCGTGCTCGACCTCGCCTGCGAGCACGAGGCCGCGCACGTGCGAGGAGGAGATGATCTCGCCCTCGATCTCGACGAGCGGGACGACGCGCGCCTCGAAGCGCCGGTCCGCGCGCAGCAGCGCGGTGTCGCCCTTGGCGCCGTGGCCGAAGCGGAAGTTCTCGCCGACGGAGACGTGCGTCGCGCCGAGCTTCGCGAGCAGGACGTCGTCGATGAACGCCTGCGCGCTCTGATGCGCGAACGCGTCGTCGAACGGCACGACGATCAGCTCCTCGACGCCGAGGCCGGCGATCAGCTCGGCCTTCAGCTCCAGGCTCGTGAGGAGCTTCGGGGCGGCCTCCGGGCGCACGACCGCGAGCGGGTGCGGCTCGAACGTCAGGACGGTGTCGCTCCCCGCGATCACGGCGCGGTGACCGAGGTGGACCCCGTCGAACTCGCCGACGGCGACGCGCCGGGGCCGCGGCGCGACGTCGGACAGCCAGGTGATCTGCATGGCGCGGAAGAGTAGATGAGCGACCGCCCCGGGGCGCCTCCCGTGCCGCCTCCGCGCCGCTCAGGCCCGTCGCACGCCCATCACCGCGCGCCCGAGCCAGCCGCTCCCGCCGATCGTGCGCAGCGCGAGCACGGCGCGCGATCCGCCCGCCTGGAGGTAGATCCCGTCGTCGGGGTTGGTCGTGTCGGCGCCGCCGCGCGGCGCATAGACGCCTCTCGCGTAGACGAGCCGGCTGACGCGGTCGGGGAAGAACAGCTGGCCGGTGTGGACCTCGCGGCCGCCGACGTGGACCTTGACGTGGACGTGCGGCGTGCGGCCCGTGTACCAGCCGGGGTAGATCGTGTCGAAGACGACGATCCCGCCCCTGTCGGCGACCTGGTGGCCGCGCAGCCAGACGCGCGTGTCGCCGTCGACGCCCGAGTAGGCGCCGGCGGCGTTCGCGTGCCAGATCTCGACGTCCGCGCGCGGCAGCGGTCTGCACGTCGCGGCGTCCTGCACGCGCAGGCGCAGCCGCAGCGCGGCGCCGCGCTGGCCGGCCGTCACGTCGCGCCGCTGCGGGGTGCTCGGGACCCAGAACGGCCCCTCCGTCAGCTCTGGCGTCAGCACGCACGTCGCGGCCGCGGCCTCCGCCAGCGCCTCGTCCTCGCTCAGCACGCCCGTCGTCGCCCCGGTCGTCGCGCTCGCCGTCGTAACGGGGTCGGCGCCGTCGCCGCCGCCCAGCCGCGAGAGGCCGAACGCCGCCGCGACCCCGCCGCCACCGAGCAGGACGAGCGCCTCGCGCCGTCCGACCTTCCGTCGTTCGTCCATGGCTCGCGGCCCCTTCGTTCGCCTGCACCGGAGTCGCGATTCTCGCGCGCGAAGCTGGGAGCCGCCTGGGAACCGCGTGAAAGCCAGTCAGCCGCGGAAGCCGACGACCGGCTTCAGCAGCGGCGCGCCGTCATCGCCGCGACGCGGCTCGGCGATCGCGATCAGGCCCGCGGCGTCGGTCAGGCGGACGTACGGCGCCGGCGGCGCCGGCTCGCGGCTGGACGGATCGGGCGGATCGGGAGGCCCGGGCGGCTCGGGGTCGGCGACCGCGACGCCGTGCCCGGCGCGACGCGCCTCCTCCTCCCCCAGCCGGCGTTGCGGCAGGAACGCGAGCGCGTCGCCGAGCGGGACGATCCGCTCGGGATCGGCGTCGGCGACGTCGAACGGGCCGATCGCCGTGCGCCGCAGCTCCTCGCAGTAGGCGTCGCCGAGGTCGGCGACGAGGCTGCGGACGTAGGTGCCCGACGAGCAGCGGATCCCGAACGCGCGGCGGGCGCCGTCGCGCCAGCGCTCCTCGAACGCGTGCACAGCCACCTCGCGCTCGGGCAGCTCGACGTCCTCGCCGCGGCGTGCGCGGGCGTAGGCGCGCTCGCCGTCGACTCTCAGCGCCGAGTAGGCCGGCGGCCGCTGGCGCACGAGCCCGGTCGGCAGCACGAGGTCGCCGTCGGGCACGACGCCCGTCTCGGAGATCTCGCCCTCGCTGTCGCCCGTCGTCGAGACGGCGCCGAAGCGGGCGATCGTCTCGTAGGACTTCTCCAGCGCCATCAGGAACCGCTGCGCGCGCGTGCCGCGGCCGACGAGCACGAGCAGCAGGCCGGTCGCGAACGGGTCGAGCGTGCCGGCGTGGCCGACTCTCGTCTTGCGCGGAAGCGCGCGCCGCACGCGGTAGACGATGTCGTGCGAGGTGACGTCGCGTGGCTTGTCGTACAAGATGACGCCGTCGGCCGGCGTCAGCGGTCCGGAGGGGCCGCTCACGGGCGCCTAGAGCTGCTGCTCGACCTGGTCGCGCAGAAACCCGACCAGCTCGTCCCACGACAGCGCGGTCGAGAAGCCGGCCGCCTGGCGGTGGCCGCCGCCGCCTTGGGCGCGGGCGATCGCGGAGACGTCGACGCGGTCGTCGCTGGCGCGCAGCGAGACCTTTCTGAGCCCTTCCTGACCGGGCCCGAGGCGGTCGCGCACCATCGCGGCGACCGCCGTCCCCTCGACCGAGCGGAGGTGGTCGATGACGCCCTCGGAGTAGTTCTCCTCCGCGCCCGTCTCGCGGTAGTCCTCGGCGGTCAGGCGCGTGAGCGTGAGGCGGCCGCCGTCGTAGCGCTCGACGTTGGAGAGGCCGCGCGCGAGCAGCGCCAGCTTGCCGTACGGGATGCCCTCGTATATCCGGCGGTAGATGTCGTGGACGTCGACGCCGGCGTCGATCAGCTCGGCCGCCATCACGTGGGCGCGCGTGCCGGTGTTCTCGTACATGAACTTGCCGGTGTCGGTGACGAGGCCGACGTACAGCGCCTCGGCGATCGACGTCGTCGGCTGGACGCCGAGGCCGCGCATCAGGTCCCACACGATCTCGGCCGTGCACGACGCCTCCGGCACGACGTGGTTGACCGTCCCGAAGTGCGTGTTGTCATGGTGGTGGTCGACGTTGAGGATGTGCGCGCCCTCGAACTTCAGGGCGTCGGCCGGGTTGCGGTCGATGTTGCCGCAGTCGAGCAGGACGATCGTGCGCTGCTCGATGTCCGGCGGCGGGACGCTGACGAGGCCGTCGAGCGAGAAGAAGCGGTACTCGTACGGCAGCGGGAACTCGTCCGCGTCCATGAACATGATCGAGTCCTTGCCGGCCGAGACGAGGATCTGGTGCATCGCGACGAGCGAGCCGAGCGCGTCGCCGTCCGGGTGCTCGTGCGTGCCGAGCAGGAACTTCTCGGCCCCGCGGATCTCGTCGAGCACCTGGGAGCGCGTCGCGCGCTTCCCGTTCGTGCCGGTCCCGGTCACGCGTCCGCCTCGCGGTCGCCGCCGTCCTCACGGGCCGGCGCGGGCGCGTCTCTCAAGATCTCGGTGATCCGCATGCCTCTGTCGATCGAGTCGTCGTAGGCGAAGACGATCTCGGGCGTGTACTTCATCCGCACCTCGCGCGCGACGAGCCGCTGCAGGTAGCCGGTCGCCGAGCGCAGCCCCGCGAGGCATTCCGCGCGGGTCTCCTCGTCGCCGAGGACGCTGACGTAGACGCGGGCGTGGCGGAGGTCTGAGCTTGTTCTCACGGCGGTCACGGTGACGAATCCGACGCGCGGATCCTTGAGGTCCTGCGTGATCGCGTCGCTGAGCACGGCACGGACGGCCTCGTCGACACGACGCATACGGCTGCCGCTCATCCTATCCGCCGCTCCGAATCTGCGCTAAATCGCTTCTTCACTGGTCAATGCTCCACAGATCTTCGATCGAGACGACGTGGCGGTCGACGCGGACGCCCTGCGGCATCCGCTCGTCCAGCCACCGCTGCACCCTGTCGGCAGCGGCGTCGAGCGCCGGCAGCGAGCCGCTGGTCAGCGCGACCGTCAGCTCAGCTCGCTGCCAGAGGTCCTGATGGCCGGTCTCCGCCACCGCGCAGCCGAGGCGCTGGTGGAGCTGCGCCTTCAGCGACGACAGCTCCTTGCGCTTGCCCTTCAGGCTTCCCGCGTCGGGGAAGTGCGCGTCGATCACCAGCACGGCGACGAAGCCGCCGGCCATCTCATGCCAGCTCGCGCTCGACCTTGCGCGTCGTGTACGCCTCGAGCACGTCGCCTTCCTTGACGTCGGCGAAGTCTCTCAGCACGATGCCGCACTCGAAGCCGGCCGCGACCTCTCTGACGTCCTCGTTGAAGCGCTTGAGCGACGCGATCTCGCCGTCGTAGACGACCGTGCCGTCGCGCACGAGCCGCACTCTGGCGCCGCGCGTGACTCTGCCGTCGGTGACGTAGGAACCGGCGATGACGCCGATTCTCGAAGCGCGGAAGATCGCGCGGACCTCGATCGTCGCGATCTGGTCCTCGACCTCCTCGGGCTCGAGCATGCCCTCCATCGCCGCGCGCAGCTCCTCGATCGCGCGGTAGATGACCGAGTAGGAGCGGATCTCGACGCCCTCGCGGTCGGCGACGCGCGCTGCGTCGCCGATCGGCCGGACGTTGAACGCGAGCACGACGCCGTCAGAGGCCGCACCGAGCATCACGTCGGACTCGTTCACGCCGCCGACACCGCGGTGCACGACGTTGACGGAGATCTCGTCCTGCGGCAGCTTCGCGATCTCGTCCTCGATCGCCTCCAGCGAGCCGGCCACGTCCGCCTTCAGGACGAGGTTCAGCTCCTGCAGGTCGCTCTTGAAGATGTCCTCGAGCGAGATGCGCTTGCCGGAGCGGCGCGCGCGCGCCTCGGTCTTGAGCCGGTTCGCCCGCTCCCCAGCCAGCTGGCGCGCCTTGCGGTCATTCTCGACGACGCGCACGGACTCGCCCGCCTCCGGGACGGTGTCGAAGCCGAGGATCTCGACCGGCTCGCCCGGCAGCGCTCTCTTGACGCGCTGACCGAGGAAGTCGTTCATCGCGCGCACCTTGCCCCAGTGAGGCCCGGCGAACAGCGCGTCGCCGACGTGCAGCGTGCCGCGCTGGATCAGCACGGTCGCGACCGCGCCGCGGCCCGGATCGAGCTTCGACTCGACGATCACGCCGGAGGCCTCGGCCCCGGGGTTCGCGCGCAGCTCCTCGACCTCGGACATCACGAGGATCGTGTCGAGCAGGTTGTCGAGCCCTCTCTTCGTCTTCGCGGAGACGTCGACGAACTCGGTCTCGCCGCCCCACTCGACGGGCTGCAGGCCGAGTCTCGTCATCTCGGTGCGGACGCGGTCGGGCTGCGCGCCCTCCTTGTCGATCTTGTTGACGGCGACGAGGATCGGCACCTTCGCGGCCTTCGCGTGGTCGACCGCCTCCTGCGTCTGCGGCTTCACGCCGTCGTCGGCGGCGACGACGATCACCGCGATATCGGTGACCTTCGCACCGCGGGCGCGCATGGCGGTGAACGCCTCGTGGCCCGGGGTGTCGAGGAACGTGACCGTTCTGTCGTCGTGGTGCACCTGGTAGGCGCCGATGTGCTGGGTGATGCCGCCGGCCTCGCCCGCGGTCACCTCGGTGTCGCGGATCGCGTCGAGCAGCGACGTCTTGCCGTGGTCGACGTGGCCCATGATCGTGACGACCGGCGCACGCTCCACCAGCTCCTCGTCGGAGTCGTCGTAGACCGGATCGGCGTCGACGTCGTCGGCCGCGTGGACGACCTCCGCGGTGCGGTCGAACTCGCTCGCGAGCATCTCGATCGCCTCGTCGGACAGCGTCTGCGTGAGCGTCGCCATCTCACCGAGCTGCATCAGCTTCTTGATGATCTCGGGGACCGGGATGTCGAGGTACTCGGCGACGTCCTTGACGGTCGAGCCGGAGGCAATTCTGACGTGCTCGGGACCGGTCGAGATTCTCGTCTCGAGCGGAGCCGGCTCTTCGTACGTGCCGCGACGGCGCCGGCCACGGCGCTGACGGCGCGGCGGCTGCTGCTGCGGGCCGCCGCCCGGGGTGCGCCGGGAAGCCTGCGAGTCGATCACGACGCGACGGCGACCGCCGCCGCTGGCGCCCGCGCCGCTGCCGGGCAGCGAGTCGCGCGTGGGACGCTGTCTCTGCGCGTCACCGCCGGCCGGAGGACCGCCCGGACCGCTGCCGCGCGCCTGACCGCCGCCGTTGGCGGAGCGCTGCGGGCCGCCGTTGCCGCCGGGTCCGCCGCCGCGCGGGCCGCCGGGACCGCCGGGCCGCTGGCCGCGCGGGCCGCCGGGGCCGCCCTGCCGCTGACCGCCGCCCTGACGCTGGCCGCCGTCGCCCGCGCGCTGTTGGGCAGGCGGAGCCGGGGCCGGTCTGGAGCGGTGGACGATTCTGACTCTCGCTCTCGGTCTCTCCGGAACGGTTCTGTCGCGGTAGGTGCCGGCTCTTCTGACCGGTCTCTGCTTCTTTCTGCTGATGCCGGTCTCGCCGATGACTCTCTGTGCGGCGGTCTCGTCGACCGCCGCCGAGGGCGTCGGCGCGTTGATGCCGGCAGATCTCAACGTCGCAATCAGATGATTGGCGGAGATTCCATGCTCTTTGGCGATGTCGCTGACGCGCTTCTTGCTCATGCAGTATCCAAGTGTACGTTCTCTGAGGAATCGAGCTGTGCGGCCGCCGTTGGAGGCGCCTGCACCGCTCGTCGGAAGGCGCGGTTGAAGCCGCCGCGCGTGCGCGCCCGCTCGAAGCAGTCCTGTGCGCGGCAGGTGTAGGCCCCTCGTCCTGGGAGCCGGCCCTCTGGATCGGCGACGACCACCCCGTCGATCGCGACCCAGCGCTGGAGCGAGCCTCTCGGCGCCGTGCGGCCGCAGCCGACACAGCGCCGACCGCGGGGCTTGCCCGCGGCGGTGCTCGTCTCGCTGCGCGTTATGAGGCGGTCTCCTCCGCGGGCTCCCCGCCCGCCGCCTCCTCGCCGGCCTCCTGCTCCGGCTCGGCATCCGCCTCGCCTTCCGGCGCGACGTCCGCCTCCGCCTCGACGTCCTCCTCGGACGCGGCCTCGGTCTCGTCGAACTCCTCGACCTCGACCTCGACGCCGTCCTCGGCCTCGATGCCCTCCTCGGCCTCCAGCTCGCTCTCGTCGTCGGCGACCGCGGTGCCGCCGCCGGAGAGCGCGGCGACCTCGTCGCTGTCGATCTCGGAGAGCGCCTGGTGGGTCTCCAGGCCGCAGTAGCGCGAGCCCGGCAGCGCCGCGTTCGGGCAGCGACGGCCGTTGAGGGTGATCGCCGCGCAGCGGCCGCCCTGGACCTCTTCCTCCTCGTAGCCGCCCTCGGCCTCCTCGGAGGCGAACTCGGTCTCGGAGCGGATGTCGATCCGCCAGCCGGTCAGGCGGGCGGCGAGGCGGGCGTTCTGGCCCTCGCGGCCGATCGCGAGCGACAGCTGATCGTCGGGGACGATCACCGTCGCCTGCTTGCCGTCGTCGTCGACGAGCACCTCGCGCACGCGGGCCGGCGAGAGCGCCTTCGCGACGAAGCGGGCGGGCTCGTCGTTGTACGGGATGATGTCGATCTTCTCGCCGCGCAGCTCGGAGACGACCATCCGCACGCGCGAGCCGCGCGGGCCGACGCAGGCGCCGACCGGGTCGACGCCGTCGGCGTGCGAGACGACGGCGATCTTCGAGCGGTAGCCGGGCTCGCGGGCGACGTTGGTGATCTCCACCAGGCCGTCGGCGATCTCGGGCACCTCGAGCTCGAACAGCGCCTTGATCAGCTCCGGATCGCGGCGGGAGACGATGATGCTCGGCCCCTTGGTCGAGGCGGAGACGTCCTTGATCACGGCCTTGATCCGCTGCGAGTGGTCGTAGCGCTCGCCGTCGACCTGCTCGGACTTCGGCAGCAGCGCCTCGACACGCTCGCGCAGCTGCACGAGGGTGTAGCGGGAGTCGGACTGCTGGACGATGCCGGTGATCAGCTCACCGACGCGGTCGCGGTACTCCTCGAACATCATGTCCCGCTCGGCTTCGCGGATGCGCTGGAGGATGACCTGCTTCGCCGTCTGCGCGGCGATCCGGCCGAAGTCCTCGGGCGTCACGTCGACGCGCTCGATCTGGTCCTCGTACTCGGCGAGCTTCTCGAAGTCGAGCTCGGGCTCGGGCAGCTCGCGCGCCTCGCCCGTCTCCGGGTCGACGCCCGAGAACTCGGCCGCGATGATCTCTTCCTGCTCGGTGATCAGCTGATCCTCGAGGTCCTCGGGGATCTTCAGCTCCCAGACTGTGAAGTCGCCGAGCTCACGGTCCATCTCGACCTGTGCGTAGGGCGCCGCGCCGGGCTGCTTCTTGTACGCGGACAGGAGGGCGTCCTCGAGGGCCACCATGAGCTTCTCGCTCGAGATGTTCTTCTCGGCCGCGAGGCCACGGACGGCATCCAGGATCTCTTTCGACATGCTGCTTACTCTCCTGGGACGAGGTTGGACCGTTTGATCTCGGTGTAGGGAATCGCCACGACGCCTGTTTCGGCGGCGATCGTGACCTCAGACTCGTTCGCGCCGACGAGCTCGCCGGTGAACGAGCCCTGGCCGCCGTGCGCGCCGCGGGTGCGGACGCGTGCGCGCTGGCCGAGGTAGCGACGGAAGTGGGCCGGCTTGGTCAGCGGACGCTCGCTGCCGGGCGAGGAGACCTCGAGCCCGTAGCGCTCGCGTATGCCGGCGAGATGGTGCGTGACGCGCTCGCAGAGCTCGAGCGAGACGCCGTCCGGATGATCGATGAACAGGCGCACGGTGGTCCCGCCGAGGACCTCGGCGAGAAGGACCTCGACCTCAGGCTCCGTCTTGCTCAGCGTCGTCTCGATCTGCTCTTGGATTCTGCTCACCGCGTGTTCACCTCCTCATAAAAAAAAGTGGGCGAGCGCCCACTTTCGGAACGGCCGCCGGGGATGCCCCGGCGCAGAAAGCTGTGCGCCCAGGTTAGCACCGACGCGTCTGAGGAGTCGCGAATCCGCTGCATTGCACATGCCTTTGCGCGCGATGCGTATCGTGTCGGCCTCGATGACTGCCGACCCCCGCACGATCGTCGACACGTTCATCGCCGAGCTCGACGGCGAGACGCGTCAGCTGGCCTTCGCCGAGTGGGGCGTGACGGTCGACGCGGCCGGCTGGCCGCTGGACGTCGGCGTCGCGATCCGCGACGGGATGCTGCGCGCCCAGGCGCACGTGATCGGCCCCGACCGGATCGACCCGCACGACCTCCTGCGCTGGAACCGCCAGATCCCGTACGTGCGCTTCTCGCACACCAACGACGGCGAGGTCTGGATCCAGGGCGACATGCAGCTCGTCGCCGTCGACCCCGTCCAGCTCGACCGCTTCCTCGGCCTGCTGGTGCTGAGCGCGACGCAGGCGCGTCAGGCCGCCGGGCCCGCGCCGGAGTGAACACCGCCTTCCTGCACTCGGTCTCGCTGCGGCCGCCGGGCGACGGCGAGCCGGAGCGGAGCGGGCATCCGTGGACGCTGCCGGTCGTCGAGGCGCTGGCCGCCGAGACGCTCGCGCTCGATCCTGCCGTGACGTTCCTCGTCGGCGAGAACGGCAGCGGCAAGTCGACGCTGATCGAGGCGCTCGCCGGCGCCGCCGGCATGAACGTCGAGGGCGGCTCGTCGAACTTCGCCTTCTCCACGCGCGAGCAGGAGGGCGGCCTCGGCGACGCGCTGCGGCTCGCGCGCGGGATCCGCCGGCCGCGGACCGACTTCTTCCTGCGCGCGGAGAGCCTCTTCAACGCCGCGACGTACCTGGAAGGCATGCGCGCAGAGCCGTTTGGGAGCGGCGCGCTCGACGCCTACGGCGGCCGCTCCCTGCACGACCAGTCGCACGGCGAGTCGTTCCTCGCCGTCGTGCTCAACCGCTTCGGGCCCGACGGCCTCTACCTGCTCGACGAGCCGGAGGCAGCGCTGTCGGCGCAGAACTGCCTCACGCTGCTGCGGCGGATGCACGAGCTGGTGAGCGACGGCGCGCAGTTCGTCGTCGCGACCCACTCCCCCGTGCTGCTCGCCTACCCGGGCGCGACGATCTACGAGCTGTCGGCCGACGGCATCGAGCAGGTCGCCTACGACGACGCGGCGCCGGTGCAGCTCACGCGCGCCTTTCTGGCGGCGCCGGACGCGTTCGTCCGGCGGCTGCTGGACGCGAGCTGATCAGCGACTGCAGGCGGCGCGGGCGCGGTCGCGATACGTGCGGTAGTCGCGCCTGTCAGGACGCAGACCGGCGGCCTGCGCGAGCGGCGGCAGCGAGTCGGCGTGGCGGCCGAGCTGCTGCAGCGAACGGCCGAGGCAGAAGAGCGCGTAGTCGTTCGTCGGCGCGTGCTCGACGACGGCGGCGAACTCGGCGGCTGCCTCCTCGTACTGCTGCGCGTGGAACAGCGCCCGACCGAGCGCCTCGCGCACCGAGGACTTGTCCGGCGCCTGGTCGCGCGCCTGGCGCAGCGGCACGGCGGCCTGGTGGAAGTCGCCCGCCTCGAGCAGCGCGGTCCCGCGCACGTAGAGCTGGTGGACGTCGGCCATCGGTTCAGTGTAGGCGTGCCATCGGCTGGCCCCGCCGGCTCAGCGGCCGGAGCGCGGCGGCAGCGCGAAGAGGGCGCGCAGACGGCCGCCGAGGCCGAGGCCGCGCGCCAGCTCGTTGCGCAGCGCCCGCCGCTGGCGCGCGGTGACCTCCGGCTCCTCGCCGCCGAAGCGCGCCAGCCGGATCGCGCGCAGGTAGGCGGCCGCGTCCGGCGAGTCGTGGAAGCGCTGCTCCAGCTCCGCCAGCGTCGTGCGCGGCGACGGCGGCCGCCCGGTGCGCCGCAATGCCCGCCGCAGCTCGGCGAGCAGCGCGTCGGCGCCGACCGGCGGTCGCAGCGCCCGCCGCAGCAGCAGGCCGCCGCCGCCCAGCACGATCGCGCCGCCGAGCGCCAGCAGCGCGAGCGGCAGCGACGAACCGTCCTCGCGCTGCGCCGGCGCCGCCGCTCTCGGCGCGACGCCGCTGTCTCTCCGCGGCGCTCTCGGCAGCGACGGCGCGACCGCGCTTCTCGGCGCGGGCGTCTCCGGCGCCTGGCCGGAGAGCGCGGGCGCGGTCGACGGGGTCGGGTCGAATCTGACCCAGCCGATCCGCGGGAACCAGACCTCGACCCACGCGTGGGCGTCGTAGTCGCGCACGACCCACTCGTCGCGCGCGCCGTCGCGCGAGCCGCTCGTGAAGCCGGCGGCGACGCGCGTCGGCACGCCACCGAGCCGCAGCAGCAGCGCCGCCGCGCCCGCGAACTGCTGGCAGTAGCCGATTCTGTCGCGGAACAGGAACGCGTCGAGCGGCAGCGAGCGGCGCGGCGGGTTCTCGTCGTAGCGGAACTCGTCCCCGCGCAGGTAGGCGAGCACGGCCTGCACGTAGGCGTACGGTGTCGGCTGGCCGGCGGCGAGCTGCGCCGCGAGCGCGGCCGCCGGCCCGTACGGGCTGCTCGCGAGCCGCGCGTCGTTGGCGTCGGTGAACGCGGTCCGCGGGGATCCGAACGGCGTCGGCGCCGCGACGCCGCCGCCCGGCGCCCAGCGGGCAGGCGCGAACTCGTCCTGCTGCGGCAGGCCGACCAACAGGTAGCGGTCGATCCAGCCGGGGTAGTCGGTCCCTGCGCCTTGCAGCTCGGTCGGTCGCGGGCGCGGGACGATCGTCTGCGCGATGTAGCCGTCGCCGGGCTCGAGCGGCTCGTCCGACGTCCACGTGCCGGGGCTGATGCCGGGCGAGAAGGTCGTCGGCTCGCGCTGGATCCCGAGCGTCGTGCCGGCGCCGACCACCTCGGAGGTCGAGAACGACCGCAGCGTGACGTGCACGTCGGTGCGCCAGCCGCGCCGCACCAGCGCCTCGCGCGGGACCTCGCCGTCCGGTCTCACCGGCGTCGGCGGCCCGGACCGCGTCCAGCGCACGCCGTCGAAGCCGTCGAGGTTCTGCGCCTTCCAGTACGCCTCGCGTCTGGACTGGACGCGCAGCACCTCGCGCCCGTCGCGCGGCCAGTCGAGCGGGCCGTACGACTGCGACCAGTCGAAGCGCGCGGGATCGGGCGTGTCGAGGTCCTCGACGAGCGCCTGCGCGTCGACCCACGGCTCCTCGCGGTCGAGCCACGGCGTCGCGACGACGCCGCCGAGCCCCGCGACGAGCAGCAGCACGGTCGCCGCCGGCGCGTACGCGCGCGGCAGCCGCTCCAGCCACAGAAACGCGGCGAGCAGGGCGAACAGGACCACGCCGAGGAGCGCCGGAGCGTCCGGCTCCATGATCGCGGCGGGGACGATCGAGGCCGCGATCAACGGCGTTGCCGCCGCCAGCCGCAGCGCGATCCCGCCGCCGAACGGCTCGCCGTCGCGGAACGAGAGGCCGAACCGGGCCCCGCCCGGCCGGCCCACCCCGAGCGCGATCACGCAGCCGAGCGCGAGCAGCAGCGCGCCGCCGAGCAGGATCGCGATCCGCGGCCAGACGTCGGGCTGGCTGTACGGCACGAGCACGCGCGGGAGCTGCTCGATCCCCTGCCGCATCCCGGCCGCGAGGTCGTCCCAGTGGGCGGGGTCGAGCACCAGCGACGCGCTGACGCCCGCGGCCAGCGCGCTCAGGGCCGCCCACGCCACGACGACGACGAGCGCCGCGGGCGCCTGCGCGAGCGGCGGCAGCCGCGCGAGCTGCCCGACCGCCGTGCCGGCGGCGAGCGCGAACGCCAGCAGCAGGAGCATCCGCCCGCCGCCGTACGGCTCGACCAGCGTCCCCCAGCGCAGCGCCGCGTAGGCGGCGAGCGCGGTCAGCGTGACGAGCCGGGCGACCGGCGGCGAGAGCAGGGGTCGCGCCTGCCGGGCCGGATCGGCGGCGCGCCTGCGCCCCTCCGGCGGCGGGGCGAGCCGCGCGCCGTGCCCCGGTCGCCCGGGCGGCGGCGCCTGCGGCGGGGTCGCGGTGGCGCTCACGGCGCGATCGCCTCCCCAGACGCCGCGGACGTTCCCACCGCGCGTTGGCTGACGGCGTAGCCGCGGCAGCCGGCGACGGCGAAGACGGCTTCCCGACCGCTCAGCGCCCCGGGCACGACGAGGGTCGCCGAGCCGCGCGCGAGCGCGCGGGCGGCGGGCGGCAGCTGCTGGATCCGCCGCGCGGCGACGTAGACGAGCGGGCCGCGGCGCATGCCGGCGCCGCTCAGCGCGGGCGCGGGCGTTCTCGCGCCGCCTTCGACCAGCGCGAGCCGCACGTGTGCCGCGGGCCAGCCGGCGAGGTCCTCGGCGATCGTGCTCGGGCGGCGCTCGCCGGGCAGCAGCAGCGCTCCGCCGCCCGCGCGCGCGAACGCGAGCACGAGCGACGCCGCGGCGCGCACGGCGGCGTCCAGCTCGTCGCGCGAGACCGCGCCGCGCGCGTCGAGCACGACGAGCGGGCGCGCGTCGGCCTCGACGCGCAGGCGCCGCTCCATCAGCCCGACGCCGCGCGCGAGCGCCGGCCAGTGGATCCGCGCGGCCGGCGTGCCCTCGCGGTATGGGCGCACGCCGTCGACGTCGGTCGCGGGGGCGCCGAGCAGCGCGGCGATGCCGCCGGAGCGGCCGTCGTCACCGCGCCCGGCGGCGAGCGCGACGGGGCTCGTGCGCGGCAGCACCAGCAGCTCCTCCTCCCCGCTCCCGCGCACGATCCGCCGCGCCAGCTCGAACGGGTCGCGCAGCACCAGCGCGGGCGGCGCGAAGCGGCGGCGGCCGCGCCGGCTGAAGCGCGCGACGACGGTGAAGCTGCGTGCGCGAGAGCCGGTCGGCAGGCGCAGCGGCGCGTCGAGCAGCGGGTCCTCGACGGCGGCGACCGGGAGCGGCAGCTCGCCGGCGCGCACGGTGATCCGCACCGGCACCGGCTCGTCCTCGACGACCCGCCGCACGTCCAGCTCGCGGTGGACCTGGACGCGCCACGCGGCGAGCGCGACCCACGCCGGCGCGAGCAGGCCGAGCAGGACGAAGGCGACGCCCGGCACGTACAGCGGCGAGGCGTCGAAGAGGCCGCCGAACGCCACCAGCACCAGGCCGAGCAGCGCGATGCCGGCGGCGCGGCGCATCAGCTCACAACGCCGGCACCGCCGCGACGGCGTCCGCGATCACCTGTGCGGGACCGACGCCGACCGCCTCGGGCGCGAGCACGAGCCGGTGAGCGAGCACCGGCCGCGCCAGCGCCTGCACGTCGCCGGGCTCGACGTGGCCGCGGCCGTAGAGCATCGCGCGGGCCTTCGCCGCGCGCAGCAGCATCAGGCCGGCGCGCGGGCTGGCGCCCAGCTCGACGCGCTCGTCCGCGCGCGTCTGCGCGAGCAGGCGCACGAGGTACTCGCGCAGCGGCTGCGTCGCCTGCACGCGCGTGGCGGTGTCCTGGGCGGTCAGCACCTCGGCGGCGGTCACGACCGGTTCGAGCGCGAGCACGCGGTCGCCGGCGCCGTGGTCGCCGAGCATCGCGACCTCGTGGTTGAGGTCGGGGTAGCCGAGCGAGACGCGCACCATGAAGCGGTCGACCTGCGCTTCGGGCAGCGGGTACGTGCCCTCGTACTCGACGGGGTTCTGCGTCGCGAGCACGAGGAACGGGCGCGCCAGCTCGTGCGTGTGCACGTCGACGGTGACGCTGCGCTCCTGCATGCATTCGAGCATGCCCGACTGGGTCCGCGGCGAGGCGCGATTGATCTCGTCGACGAGCACGACGTTGGCGAAGATCGGGCCGGGTCGGAACTCGAACTGCCCCTCGCGCTGGTTCCAGATGTTCGAGCCGACGACGTCGGCCGGCAGCAGGTCCGCCGTGCACTGGACGCGCGCGAACTGGCAGTCGATCGAGCGCGACAGCGCCCGCGCGAGCGCGGTCTTGCCGACGCCCGGGTAGTCCTCCATCAGCACGTGGCCCTCGCCGAGCAGCGCGACGATCACGTGCTCCAGCGTGCGGTCCTCGACCTGGACCGCGGTGCGCACGTTCTGCACGATCCGGCGGGCGACGCCGGCTGCCGCCTCACATTCGTGCGGCGCGATCGGGGGAAGCTGGTCCAGGGGTTCCATCGGAGGGAGCGGCCGCGCGCATGCGCACGACCTCGTCGAGGATGGCAGACGCGATCTGCTCCTTGGGCGCGCGCGCCAGCGGCTGCTCGCGCCGCGCGGTCACGATCGTCACCTCGTTGTCGGTCGCGTCGAAGCCGATGTCGGCGCGCGAGATGTCGTTGACGACGATCGCGTCGAGCCGTTTGCGCTCGAGCTTGCCGCGGGCGTAGGCGAGCGCGCCGTCGCCGTGCTCGGCGGCGAAGCCGACGAGCGTGTGGCGGGGCGTGCGCTGCTCGGCGAGCGCCGAGAGGACGTCGGGCGTGCGCTCGAGCGCGATCGCGGTCGGCGCGTCGGCCGCGTCCTTCTTGAGCTTCGTGTCGGCCGGCGCGGCCGGACGGAAGTCGGCGACGGCGGCGGCCATCAGCAGCACGTCGCAGCGCGGGAACTCCTGCGCGCACGCGTCGGCCAGCTCGGCTGCCGTCTCGACGTCGCGGTAGGTGACGCCGCCGGCGCGCGGGAGCGCGACGTTGGCGGCCAGCACCGTCACCTCGGCGCCGCGGCGAGCGGCCTGCTCGGCGAGCGCGAAGCCCATCCGGCCGGACGAGCGGTTGCCGATGAAGCGGACGGAGTCGATCGGCTCGCGCGTGCCGCCTGCGGTCACGAGCACGCGCAGCCCGGCGAGGTCGGCGTCGCCGCTCGGCGCGGCACCCGCGCTGGCCGCGCCCGTCTCGCCGCTCGGCGCGGCCGCTCCGCCGTCCGCGACCGCCGCTTCGAACGCGGCCAGCAGCTCTGCCGGCTCCGCGAGCCGGCCGGCGCCGAACTCGCCCTTGGAGGCGAGCTGGCCGACGCCGGGGTCGACGACGCGGACGCCGCGGGCGCGCAGCGTCGCGACGTTCGCGCGGGTCGCGGCGTGCTCCCACATCGCGTCGTTCATCGCGGGCGCGACGACGAGCGGGCAGCGGGCGGCGAGCGCGGCGCTCGTCAGCAGGTTGTCGGCGAGGCCGTGCGCGAGCTTGGCGATCGTGTTGGCTGACGCGGGAGCGATCAGGAACGCGTCGGCGTTGGCGACGAGCGCGAGGTGGCTGATCGGGTCGTGCTGGGGCGGCGGATCGCCGGGGAAGGCGCCGCGCGCGGGGTCGGGCTCGAACTCGCTCGTCAGCACCGGCGCGCCGGTGATCGCCTCGAACGAGGCGACCCCGACGAAACGCTCGCTCGTCGGGGTCTGGATGACGCGCACGGAGTGCCCCGCGCGCGTTGCGAGACGGACCAGCTCCAGTGCCTTGTAGGCCGCGATACCGCCGCTGACGCCGAGCAGCAACTTCGCCACGGAGCCCTCCGTCCGCCGCTGCCTGCCGGCTAGCGGTAGTGGTACTTGATCTTGCCGCTGGCGACTTCCTCGAGCGCGATCGTGAGGTAGTTCTTCGACCGCGTCTCGACCATCGGGGGCGGGAACTCGTCGAACGTGCCCTCACCCAGATTGTGGTAGTACGAGTTGATCTGACGCGCGCGCTTGGCGGCGACGACGACGCTCGCGTAGTCAGAGTCGACGTGCGCGAGCAGGCGATCGATGCGGGGAGAGATCAAGGAGGCAGGCCTTTCCAGGTCGTTGACCTTCAATTCTAGCTTGTGCGCCGAAAAATCCCAGCACGGCGCCGGGATTCGCCCCTATGCGTCGGCGCCGAGCCAGTCGAGGATCGCCTGGCGCGCGAAGCGCCACTGCTCGCCGATCCGGCGACCGGGCAGCTCGCCGGCCTGCGCGAGACGCGCGACCTCCTCCTCGGCGACCTGCAGCAGTAGCGCCGCGTCGGCGAGCGTCAGCACGTCGCCGACGGGCGGCGGCGCGGCCGTGAACTCGTGGCGGCCAAGCGTGAGGCCGGGCTGGCCCGGCTCGACGACTATGCGGCGGCCGTCGGCGTCGAGCGGGCCGTTGAGGGCGCGCAGCGCCTCCAGGCTCGACGGCGACGCCGGGTCGACGTAGCGGGCGACGAGCCCGCTGATGAGGTCCTGCTTGGAGACCTTCAGCTCGAACGCGGCACGGTCGAGTCGCTGGGCCTGGGCGGTCGGGATGCGGACGAAGAGCGCTTCGCGCTCGGCGCCGCCGGTCTTCGGTTGCGGCATAGCTAGCAAGGTAGCAAGCTAGCTGGATAGCGCAACTCAGCCCGTGGGCAGCTCGCTCTGCACGATCCGCTCCAGCTCCTCAACGGCGTCCTCCAGCCGGTCGTTGACGACCTGGTACTGGAACTCGTCGCGCGCGGTCAGCTCCTCCTCGGCGACCTTCAGCCGCCGCTCGACGTCGTCGGAGCTGTCGGTCCCACGGCCGACGAGCCGCTCGCGCAGCGCCTCCTCCGACGGCGGCACGATGAACACCTGGACGGCGTCGGGCAACGTCTCGCGGACCTGTCGCGCGCCCTGCACCTCGATCTCCAGCACGACCGGGACCCCGCCGGCGGTGCGTCGCTCCAGCTCGGAGCGCAGCGTTCCGTAGCGGCGGCCGGAGTAGTCGGCGTGCTCGACGAACGCGCCGTCGCGAACGCGCTCCTCGAACTGCTCGTCCGTCAGGAAGTGGTAGTGGACGCCGTCCTCCTCCCCCGGTCGCGGCTTGCGCGTCGTGGCGGAGACGGACAGCTCCAACCCGGAGACCCGCGAGAGCAGGTTCCGGATCAGCGTGCCCTTTCCGACGCCCGAAGGGCCGGTGATGACGAAGACGCGCGCCAACTCGAAAGGCGGTGCGCAGTTACCGGCGGAGCAGCGCGACCAGCTCGGCGCGCTGACGCTGGGAGAGCCCGCCGATCGTCTTGCTCGGCGAGATGCGGCACTGCGTGAGGACCTTGTTCGCCTTCACGCGCCCGTACTTCGGGACCGCGAGGAGGAGGTCGAAGACCTTGGCGGTCTCGATGTAGGTCGGCGGCTCCATGAGCAGCTCGTGGATCGCCGCGCGCCCGGCCTTGAGGTCCCGCTTGAGCTGCGCCCGCTTCGTGCGGATCTCGTTCGCGCGGTTGAGCGCGTCCATGCGCTGCATGAGGGAACGCTCCGGCGCAGTCGCGTGCTTGGTGGGCGTGGGGCTGGCCGGCGGCATGGCGGCGAGTCTACATCTTGTGAGGGGGTCATCAAGCGTCAAGGGACGAATTCGTCTCAACCTCGAGTTGAGGTCGAGCGATGTCGAGGCTGGGCTATCAGATGTCATTCTTTTGCAGGAGTTTTCTCGTGCGATCGAGGGTCAAGCGCGCGTCGGGGCGCCAGAACTTGTGCGTTCCCGGCGCAATCTCTCAAGCTCATGGGCGACACGCCGACCGGCGGCCGGATCGCGGAAGCTCTCGGTGCCGACGGCGACCAGTGTTGCGCCAGCACGCAGCAGATCGTCTGCGTCGCGGCCACGTTGGACCCCGCCCATCGCGATCAGCGGGATCGAGACCCGCTGTGCGACGTCGCTGACCTGCGCGAGCGCGACTGCACGAACCGTTGCACCGGAGACGCCGCCGGTCCCCGCCCCGAGCCACGGCTCGCGCGTGCGCGGGTCGAGCGCCATCCCGCGGATCGTGTTGATCAGCGACAGGCCGTCGGCCCCGGCGGCTTCGGCCGCTTCGGCGACGGCGCCCGGGTCCGACGCGTTCGGCGTCAGCTTCACGACGATCGGCTTCTGCGTCAGCGGGCGGACCCGTTCGACCAGCCGCGCCGTCTCGGTCGGGTCCGAGCCCATGATCGTGCCGGTCTCGACGTTCGGGCAGGAGACGTTCAGCTCGAGCGCCGCGACCTCGTCGCGCTCGGCGAACGCGGTCACGAGCTGGGCGACCTCCTCGCGCGTGAAGCCCATCACGTTCACGATCAGCGGCACCGGCAGCCGCGCAAGCTCCGGAAGGTCGTGCGTCAGATAGCCGGCAAGCCCCTTGTTCGGCAGGCCGATCGAGTTGATCAGCCCCGCTGGCAGCTCCCACAGGCGCGGCGGCGGGTTGCCCTCGCGCGGGGCGACCGTGACGGTCTTGGAGACGAACGCGGCGAACGGGAACTGCTCGACGAGCGCGTCGCCGAACGCGCGCTGCGCGGCGATCGCGTCGAACGTGCCGGAGCCGTTGACGATCGGGTGCGCCAGCTCGATGCCGCAGAAGCTGGTCGGAAGCGACGGTGCGGACATCAGTGCCCGGCCCCGGGGACGAGCGCGGTCTCGAGCTGGTCGGCGTCGAGCACCGGGCCGTCGACGCACAGCCGGACGTAGCCGGTCTTCGTCGGCACGACGCAGCCGAAGCAGGCCCCGAAGCCGCACGCCATCCCTGATTCGAGCGCGAGCTGCGCGGGCACGCCGCGCGCGGCGCAGAGCGCGCGCACGGCCTCCAGCATCGGCGGCGGGCCGCACGCGTAGACCTGCGCGTGCGCGTCGCGGTCCAGCTCCTCGACGAGCAGCTCGGTGACGCGGCCGTGGTGGCCGACCGAGCCGTCGTCGGTCGCGACGCGCGCGTCGCGCAGGTAGGCCGCGCCCTCGGCGTGCGGTGCGTCGCGGAAGCCGAGCAGCGGCGCGCCCGCCGCGTCGCCCAGCTCGTCCTGGAGGATCGCCAGCGGCGCGGTCCCGACGCCGCCGCCGACGAGCAGCGGACGGCGGCCGTCGAGGTCGCTCTCGCTCGCGGCGAAGCCGATCCCGAGCGGGCTGAGCAGCCAGACGTCGTCGCCGGCGTCCAGCTCGCAGAGCCGGTTCGTGCCCGGCCCGACGTCTTCGAGCAGGAACTCCGCCTCGCCGGGCGCCGGTACGCGCGCGACGCTGAACGCGCGCGGCAGGAACGGCCGCTCGCCGTCTCCCCCGCCCCAGCGCTCGGCCGCGGCGAGCATCGCGAACTGGCCGGGCCGCGGCGGCGGGCCGTCCGGGTCCGCGACGCGCAGCACGACGTAGCTGCCGTACGTGCGGCGCTCCAGCACCGCGGCGCGGCGCCGCTGCGGCGGCGCGAGCGTGCGCCGCCCGTCGTCGGTGCAGACGGCCGCGGTCACGCGACCGGCGCTCCGGCCGCGGGCGAGCCGTCTCCGACCCGCTGCAGCTCTTGCAGCGCGATCACGGCCGGCACGCCCCGCGCGCCTGCGGCGATCGCCTGCGCGGCGGCCATCGCGCCCGTCATCGTCGTGATGCAGGGGATCCCGGCGGCGATCGCGGCGGAGCGGATCTCCCAGCCGTCGATCCGCGCGCCGGTCCCGACGGGCGTGTTGACGACGAGCTTGACCTCGCCGCGCTCGATCAGCTCCAGCACGTTCGGCGAGCCCGAGCCGATCTTCTCCAGCGCCTCGACGGGGATGCCCATCCGTTTGATCGCCTGCGCGGTCCCGGCGGTCGCGACGATTCTGAAGCCGAGCCCGTGCAGCGCCATCGCGACGCCCGCCGCGGCCGGCTTGTCGCCGTCGGTGACGGTGATGAAGACGGTGCCCTCGGACGGCAGCACCGAGCCGGCCGCCGCCTGCGCCTTCGCGAACGCGGTCGGGAAGTCGTGGGCGATCCCCATCACCTCGCCGGTCGAGCGCATCTCGGGGCCGAGCAGCGAGTCCGCGCCGGCGAAGCGATCGAACGGCATCACCGCCTCCTTGACGCAGACGACGTCGCCGACCGGGTCCTCCGGCAGGCCGAGGTCAGCGATCTTCTCGCCGAGCATGATGCGGCAGGCGAGCTTCGCGAGCGGGAGGCCGATCGCCTTCGAGACGAACGGGACCGTGCGCGAGGCGCGCGGGTTCGCCTCGATCACGTACAGCTGACCGGACTTGTCGACCGCGTACTGGACGTTCAGCAGGCCGACGACGCCGAGCGCCTTCGCGATCCCCTCGGTGTGCGCGCGGATCTGCGCGAGCGCGTCGGGGCCGAGCGAGTGCGGCGGCAGCACGCAGGCGGAGTCGCCGGAGTGGATCCCGGCCTCCTCGACGTGCTGCATGATGCCGCCGATCCAGACGTCGGTGCCGTCGCAGAGCGCGTCGACGTCGACCTCGATCGAGTCCTCCAGGAAGCGGTCGAGGAAGATCTCCTTGCCCGAGCCGTGCGCCGCGCCGACACGGGTCAGGTAGTCCTGCAGGCCGTCGAGCGAGTAGACGATCTCCATCGCGCGGCCGCCGAGCACGTAGCTCGGCCGCACGAGCAGAGGGAAGCCGACGCCGGGCGCCTTCGCCAGCGCCTCCTCGGGCGAGTGCGCCGTCGCGTACGGCGGCGCGCTGAAGCCGAGCTGCTCCAGCAGCCTGCCGAAGCGGCCGCGGTCCTCCGCGTGGTCGATCGCGTCGATGCTCGTGCCGAGGATCGGCACGCCCGCCGCCTCCAGGCCGGCCGCGAGCCGCAGCGGCGTCTGGCCGCCGAACTGCACGATCACGCCCTCGGGCTTCTCGATCTCGCAGACGCCGAGCACGTCCTCCAGCGTCAGCGGCTCGAAGTAGAGCCGGTCGGAGGTGTCGTAGTCGGTCGAGACCGTCTCGGGATTGCAGTTGACCATCACCGCGTCCTTGCCGGACTCGCGCACCGTCATCGCGGCGTGCACGCAGCAGTAGTCGAACTCGATCCCCTGGCCGATCCGGTTCGGGCCTGCGCCGAGGATCACGACGCTGGCGCGATCGCCGCGCACGACCTCGTTCTCGACCACGCCCGATCTGCGCGGCCGCTCGCGGGCGGAGTAGTAGTACGGCGTGCGCGCAGCGAACTCGGCCGCGCAGGTGTCGACCGACTTGAACGTCCGCTCGCCGGCCTCGGCCGCCGCCGGATCGAGCGCCAGCTCCTGCAGCTCGCGCAGGAACCACGGGTCGATCTGCGTGCGCGCGTGCAGTGTCTCGACCTCAACGCCGCGCCGGAACGCCTCCAGCACGAGGTCGAAGCGGTCCGGTCCGCCCTGCTCCAGCGAGAGCAGCAGCTCCTCCAGGTCGTCGTGCGGGACGCCGGGCGAGTCCAGCTCGCGCGAGCGCAGCGCCTTCGCGAACGCCTGCTTGAAGGTGCGGCCGATCGCCATCGCCTCGCCGACCGACTTCATGTGCGTCGTCAGCCCGGCGTCGGAGCCGGGGAACTTCTCGAACGCGAAGCGCGGCCACTTCACGACGCAGTAGTCGATCGTCGGCTCGAAGCTCGCCGGCGTGGCGCGCGTGATGTCGTTGTCGATCTCCTGCAGCGTGTAGCCGACCGCCAGCCGCGCGGCGATCTTCGCGATCGGGAAGCCGGTCGCCTTCGACGCGAGCGCGCTCGACCGGGAGACGCGCGGGTTCATCTCGATGACGATGATCTCGTCGGTCTCCGGGTTGACGGCGAACTGGACGTTGGAGCCGCCGGTCTCGACGCCGACCGCGCGGATCACCGCGATCGCCTGGTCGCGGAGCTTCTGGTACTGCTTGTCCGTGAGCGTCTGCTGCGGCGCGACGCAGACGGAGTCGCCCGTGTGGACGCCCATCGGGTCGAGGTTCTCGATCGAGCAGATGATCACGACGTTGTCGGCGTGGTCGCGCATCACCTCCAGCTCGAACTCGCCCCAGCCGAGGACCGACTCGTCGATCAGGATCTGGTCGATCGGCGACGCCTCGATGCCGCGCGCGCAGATCGCCTCGAACTCGGCCTCGGTGCGGGCGATGCCGCCGCCGCGGCCGCCGAGCGTGAACGCCGGGCGGATGATCATCGGCAGGCCGATGTCCTGGAGGGCGCCGCGCGCCTCCTCCAGCGTCGTGGCGATCGCGGAGCGCGGGACGCGCAGCCTCGCCGTCTCCATCGTCTCGCGGAAGCGGTCGCGGTCCTCGGCGCGGTCGATCGCCTCGTAGTTCGCGCCGATCAGCTCGACGTCGTATCTCGTGAGGGTGCCGTCCTCGTGCAGCGCCTTGGCGAGGTTGAGCGCGGTCTGGCCGCCGAGCGTCGGCAGCAGCGCGTCGGGCCGCTCGCGCTCGATCACCTGCGCGACCGGGCCGGGCAGCAGCGGCTCGACGTAGGTCGCGGTCGCGATCTCCGGGTCGGTCATGATCGTCGCCGGATTCGAGTTGACGAGCACGACCTCGTAGCCCTCCTCCATGAGGACCTTGCAGGCCTGCGTGCCGGAGTAGTCGAACTCGGCCGCCTGTCCGATCACGATCGGCCCGGAGCCGATGATGAGGATCTTTCTGATGTCGGTGCGCTTGGGCATGGCGTCTCCCGGCTACGCGCCGGCGATCTCCTTGATGAACCGGTCGAACAGGTAGAGCGAGTCGTGCGGCCCCGGCCCCGCCTCGGGGTGGTACTGGACCGTCGCGCCCTGCACGTCGCGCAGGGTCAGCCCCTCGACGGTGCGGTCGTAGAGGTTGACGTGCGTCAGCTCGGCAGCGCCGAAGTCGGTCTCCCAGCGGACCGGCTCGTCGGTCTCGACGCGCTCGCCGCCGTCGGGACCGCGCACCGCGAAGCCGTGGTTCTGGCTCGTGATCTCGACGCGGCCGGTCGAGAGGTCCTTGACCGGGTGGTTGGAGCCGCGATGGCCGAACGGCAGCTTGTACGTCTCGAGGCCGACGGCGCGGCAGAGCAGCTGGTGGCCGAGGCAGATGCCGTAGACCGGCTTCTTGCCGACGAGCCCGCGCAGCGTCTCGACGACGTAGCCGAGCGCCGCCGGGTCGCCGGGGCCGTTGGCCATGAAGAAGGCGTCGGCGTCGCCGGCGAGCAGCGTCGCGGCGCTTGTGCCGCACGGGTGCAGCTCGACGGTCGCGCCGCGTTCGCGCAGGTTGCGCACGATCGAAGACTTCACGCCGGTGTCGATCATCGCGATCGTCGGGCCGTCGCTCCCGAGCGGACCCTCGCCGAGCGGCTCCAGCCGCACGAGCGCCTCCGGCGTCACCTCGCGGGCGAGGTCGCGGCCGGCCATCGACGGCTCGGCGGCGATCAGCGCGCGCGCGTCGTCCTCGGACAGCGACGCCGGGAAGACGCCGCCGCGCATCGCGCCCGCGTCGCGGATGTGCCGCACGAGCGCGCGCGTGTCGAGGTCGGTGATGCCGGGGATGCCGCAGTCGCGCAGCCAGTCGAGCCAGCCGCCCTCGGCGCCGGGCGCGTCCTCGCGGTTGGTCGCGGCGCGCATGATCGCGGCGCGCGCGTGGATCCGGCCGGACTCCATCGCCTCTGCCGAGACGCCGTAGTTGCCGACGTGCGCGGTCGTGAACGTGATCAGCTGGCCGGCGAAGCTCGGGTCGGTGACCGCCTCCTGGTAGCCGGTCATGCCGGTCGTGAAGACGACCTCGCCGACCGCGTGGCCGTCGGCACCGCAGGCGATCCCGTCGAAGCGCTCGCCGTCCTCCAGCAGGACGTACGCCGTTGCCTCGTTGCTCATCTACATCACCAGCTTCTGGATCGCCTTGAACTCATCGCTGCCGGCCGCGCCGAGCAGCTCGAAGAGGGCCGTCTCGACGGACGTCAGGATCGCGCCGCTCTCCTCCATCTTGCGCAGCCCGAGGTCGCGGTTCGCGTTGCTGCGCGAGGAGACCGCGTCTGTCGCGACGTGGACCTCGATGCCGCGGCCGAGCAGGTCGTGCGCCGTCTGGGAGACGCAGACGTGCGTCTCGATCCCGCACACAAGCGCTTGGTCGCGTCCCTGGAGGTCGAAGCCGTCGGCGCGCGCGGCCGAGAAGACCGTCTTCGGCAGCCGTGCGGCGCCGTCGCCGAGCGCGTCGCGGACCGGCTCGACGGTGTCGCCGAGGCCGCGCGGGTACTGCTCGGTGACGATCACCGGCAGGTCGAGCACGCGCGCGCCCTTGACGAGGATCGCCGTCGCCTCGGCGACGTCGTCGAAGCGCTGGACCGCCTTCGCGAACGCCTCCTGCACGTCGATCACGACGAGCGCGGTGCGCGCGCGGTCGAGCGTCCGCGCGGGGGCCGCGGCGGTCATGCCGTCACCTCGGCGCCCGCGAGCGCCTTGTGCGCGACGGTGCCGGCGGCGACCGTCAGCCGCACGACGCCGTTGAACGTGCGGCCGTGGAAGCAGGAGTTCGCCGACCGGCTCGCGTAGCCGTGCTCGCCGACGACCCACTCCGCGCCGAGGTCGACGAGCGCGAGGTTCGCCGACGCGCCGACCTCCAGCTTCGGCGTGCAGAGGTCGTAGAGCGCGGCGCCTGAGGTCAGCTTCTCGACCAGCAGCGAGAGCGGCAGGACCCCGGGCAGCACCAGCTCGGTGTAGATCGAGGCGAACGAGGTCTCCAGCCCGGTGACGCCGTTCGGCGCCTCCTCGAACGGGACCTCCTTCTCGTGCGCGGCGTGCGGCGCGTGATCGGTCGCGATGCAGTCGATCGTGCCGTCCTTGAGGCCGGCGATCAGCGCCTGGCGGTCGGACTCGGCGCGCAGCGGCGGGTTCATCTTGAAGCGCGTGTCGAGCGACAGGACGGCTTCGTGGGTGAGCGTGAGGTGGTGCGGCGACGCCTCGCCGGTGACCTGCGCGCCTCTCCCCTTCCAGTACGCCAGCGCCTCGACCGACTCGGCCGCCGAGAGGTGCTGGAAGTGCATCCGGCCGCCCTCGAACGCGGCGATCGCGGCGTCGCGCGCGACGATCGTCGACTCCCCGATCGACGGGTAGCCCGCGAGGCCGAGGCGGGCGGAGACCTCGCCCTCGTGCATCACGCAGCCGTTCGACAGCGACGGGTCCTCCTCGTGCAGTCCGAGCACGCCGCCGCAGAGCCGCTGGTACTGGAGCGCCTTGCGCAGCATTCCCGCCGAGACGACCGGTCTGCCGTCGTCGGTGAAGCCGAGCGCGCCGGCGTCGCGCAGCTCCGCCATCTCGGTCAGCTCGTCGCCGCCGAGCCCTCGCGTGATCGCGGCGAGGAATCCGACCGGCACGCGCGCCTGCTGCTCGGCCGCCTCGCGCAGCGAGCGCAGGATCGACGCGTCGTCGAGCGTCGGGGCCGTGTTCGGCATCGCGATCACGGCCGTGAAGCCGCCGGCGGCCGCGGAGGCGGTGCCGGTCGCGAGGTCCTCCTTGTGCTCCTGGCCGGGCGTGCGGAAGTGGACGTGCGGGTCGACGAAGCCGGGGAACAGGTGCAGCCCCTCGCCGTCGATCGTCTCCGCGCCCTCGGGAGCGGTCAGCGCGCCGGGTGCGCCGATCTCGGCGATCTCGCCGTCGCGCACGAGCACGTCGCCGGGGCCGTCGAGGCCGCTGCGCGGGTCGAGCAGGTGCGCGCCGGCGATCAGCAGCTCGGCGGGCCGCCCGCCGCGGAACCAGAGGCCCTTGACGCTCACGCGGCCACCGCCGTCTCGACGCTGCCGATCGGCGACTTCGCCGCACCGGCGCCCGCGAGCAGCTCGTACAGCACCGCCATCCGCACGACGACGCCGGCCTCGACCTGCTGGCCGATCAGCGCCTGCGGCGAGTCGATCGCGTCGCCCGACAGCTCGACCCCGCGGTTGACCGGACCCGGGTGCATCAGCACCTGGTGCGGTTGGAGCCGGTTCGTGTCGATCTGGTATCGCATCGCGTACTCGCGCAATGACGGCACGTACGCCTCCTTCATCCGTTCGTGCTGCATGCGCAGGACGTAGACCACGTCCGCCTCGGGAAGCCGATCGAGCGTCGGCTCGACGTCGCAGCCGAGCGCCTCGATCCCGCGCGGGATCAGCGTCGGCGGTCCGCTGAGCGTCACGTGCGCGCCCATCCGCGTGAACGCGAGGATGTCCGACCGCGCGACGCGCGAGTGCAGCACGTCGCCGACGATCCAGATCTTGACGCCGTCGAGCGAGCCGAGCTTCTGCCGCAGCGTGAAGACGTCGAGCAGCGCCTGCGTCGGGTGCTCGTGCTTGCCGTCGCCGGCGTTGACGACGGCGGCGTCGGTCCAGCCGGCGACCAGTTGCGCGGCGCCGGCGTGCGGCGAGCGGATCACGATCGCGGCTGGGTCGTAGGCGGTCAGCGTCGCGATCGTGTCCTTCAGCGACTCGCCCTTCGTGACGCTGGAGGAGGCGGCGCGGATCGAGACGAGGTCGGCCGAGAGCCGCTTGGCGGCCAGCTCGAACGAGCTGCTCGTGCGCGTCGAGGCCTCGTAGAAGAGGTTCACGACCGTGCGCCCGCGCAGCGCGGGCACCTTCTTGATCTCGCGACCGGCGACCTCTGCGAAGGAGGCGGCGCGGTCGAGCACGCGCTCGATGCCGGCGCGGTCGAGGTCGTCGATCGACAGGAGATGCTTCACGGGGCGGTCACCTCCGAGGTGGCGGTGCTGGCGGCTGAGATCGTGACCTCGTCGACGCCGTCGAGCTCCTCGACGCGGACGTTGACGCGCTCCTCGCGCGCGGTCGGAAGGTTCTTGCCGACGTAGTCGGGGCGGATCGGCAGCTCGCGGTGGCCGCGGTCGGCGAGCACGGCGAGCTGGACGCGCGCCGGCCGGCCGTAGTCGAAGATCGCCTCGATCGCCGAGCGGACGGTGCGGCCGGTGTAGAGCACGTCGTCGACGATCACGACGGTGAGGCCGTCGAGCGGGAAGTCGAGGTGCGAGGCGTGGACGACCGGCGCGCTCGGGCGGGTCGCGACGTCGTCGCGGTAGAAGGCGATGTCGATGTCGCCGAGCGGCGGCTCGCGGTCGAGCAGCTCGGCGACGAGCGCGTGCAGCCGGGCGCCGAGCACGGCGCCGCGCCGGTGGATGCCGACGATGGCGATCTGCTGCGCGGGGTTCTTCTCGACGATCTCGTGCGCGATCCGCACGAGGGTACGCCGCATGTCGTCGCGGTCGAGGACGACCTTCGCTTCACTCACGCGTGCCTTCCTGGCCTCACGGGACCTGGTTAAAGGAACGGAACCTGCGCTCGGGAGCGTAGCAACGCCCCTGGACGCAGCGGTGCCCGGTCAGCGCCGGTCGAGGCTGATGCGCACCGACGAGCCGCGCTCCAGCAGCGTGCCGGGCGGCGGGTCCTGCTCGACGACCTCCCAGTTGGAGTCGACGATCGAGCCGAACATGCCGCCGTCGTCCTCGTCGACGTCGAAGCCGGCCCGCTCCAGCCGGTCGCGCGCGGTGTCGAGCCGCTCGCCGACGACGTCGGGGACCGCCGTCTTCGTGACGACGGTCTCGTCGCCGCTGAGCGGCGGCGCTCTGCTGAGGACGGTCACCGTGCGCGTTCTCGGCGGGTCGGCGTCGCCGCCGATCGCGATCACGAACAGCACGCCGACGAGGAAGCCGGCGGCGACGCCGAGCGCGACGGCTGTCCAGCTCGCCGGGCGCGACACGTCAGCTCCCCGGCTCCACGGCGGCGACCTCGGCCGCGGCCTCCCGCGGCAGCGGCCGCCCGCCGCCGTCCCAGCGCACCAGCTCGGGCGCGCCGCGCTCGGGCAGCGGGACGTCGATCGCGTCGAAGTCGCGCGGGACGACCGTGGCGGGGAAGACCGCGCGCGCCTCCTCGCGGATCTCGCGCCCGCCGTAGCGGGTCGAGAGGTGGACGAGCGCGAGCAGCCTCACCTCGGCCTCGACGGCGGCCTTCGCCGCCTGCGCGGCGGTCGAGTGCTGGGTCTGACGGGCGCGGTCGGCCTCCTCCTGCGTGAAGGTCGCCTCGTGCACGAGCACGTCGGCGCCGTGCGCGATCTCGATCAGCTCCTCGCACGGACCGGTGTCGCCGGAGATCACGAGCTTGCGGCCGAGCCGCGTCTCGCCGATCACCTGCTCGGGTCTGACGCCGCCGATCGTCTCGCCGCGCTGGAGGCGGCCGAAGTCCGGCCCGGGCGTGACGCCGAGCTGCTCGGCGAGCTGCGCGTCGAATCTGCCGGGGCGGTCGTCCTCGGTGATCACGTAGCCGTACGCGGTGCCGCGGTGGTTGACGAGGAACGGCTCGATCACGTACTCGTCCCGCTCGACCATCGCGTCCGGCGGCAGCTCGGAAAGCGTGATCTCGTAGCCGCAGCCGCCCCAGACGTATCTCATGTCGTTCATCAGCTTCCGCAGGCCCGGTGGCCCGTGGATCGTCAGCGGCTTGTCGCGCGCGCGCAGGTCGAACGTCTTCAGCATCCCGGGCAGCCCGAGCCAGTGGTCGGCGTGGAAGTGCGTGATGAAGACGTCGGTCAGGTCGGCGAGCCCGGCCGAGCGCAGCAGCTGGCGCTGCGTGCCCTCGCCGCAGTCGAACAGGATCCGGTCGGCGCCGCGGCGCAGCAGGATCGCGGGCAGGCCGCGGCGTGCGGTCGGCACCGAGCCGGCGGTGCCGGCGAAGAAGAGTGAGAGGTCCATCGGCGGGTTTCGAGGTTAGTCGAGGGTGATCAGCTCGAATGCCACGGCGCCGTCGGCGACGCGACCGATGCCCATCGTGTGGCGCGGCGCGCGCCGCCGCTCGGTCGGGCTGCCGGGGTTGAACAGCTGGAAGCCGGTCGCCGGATCGGTCGCGTGGAGCGGCATGTGGGAGTGGCCGAAGACGAGCGCGTGCGCGGTCGGGAAGCGCCGCTGCATCCGCTCCAGCCGCCCCTGCCCCGGGCCGGCGTCATGCGTCATCGCGATTCGCACGCCGCCGGGCAGCTCGACGATCCGCTCGGCCGGCAGGTCGCGCCGCAGCCCGGCCTCGTCGACGTTGCCGTGGACCGCGACGACCTCGCCGTAGGACTGCAGCTCGAACAGGATCTCCTCGCGCATGAAGTCGCCGGCGTGGAGGATCAGGTCGGCCGCGCGGCAGCGCTCGACGCAGGCGGCCGGCAGCGCGCGGTCGCCCTTCGGCATGTGGGTGTCGGAGAGGATCGCGAGCAGCACGGTCCGGAGGGGGTCTGCGAGCGCGCCCGGCAGGATTCGAACCTGCGACCTCTCGCTCCGGAGGCGAGCGCTCTATCCACTGAGCTACGGGCGCGTGAGTGCAGGAGCTTACCCCGCTCGGGCGCCGGACGCCCGCGCGCCGCGGGCGCTCAGTCGTCCAGCCGCTCCTCATAGATGCGCGTCAGCTCGCTGAGTGGGACGCCGAGGCCGCTCGCGATCCGCACGAGCGCGTCGAACGAGGGGTTGGTGCGGCCGCTCTCCAGCGTCGTGAGGTAGTTGCGCCCGAGGCCGGCGGCTTCGCCGACCTCCTCCTGCTTGAGCGCTCTGCGCGCTCGCAGCTCGCGGACGGCGATCGCCAGCGCGCGGCGCTCTCGGTGAAGCGGTTCGGCCACGTCCGAACCCTCCCACCGGTTCGGCCTTGCATACCACTCCCTCCAGCGGGGATCATACCCGCTGTAGCGGGGATCACCCATGCTGGTCGGGGGATCCGTCGCGCACCCGTTCGCGTCCCCCCTCGCGGACGGGCTGGATCGGCGGGGGCGGTCGTGCGAGACTGATCCCCGCATGACCGTCCCCGCCGCCGACGATCCGCTCGCGCGCCTGGCCGAGCAGCTCGAGCGCCTCAGCAGCGCCAACCTGGCGCTCGGCGAAGCCGCGGAGCAGCTGATCGCGCACGCGAGAGACGAGCGGCTCGCGCTGCGCGAAGCCGCGCGCGGCGCCCGCTCCGCGGCACGTGCCGCCGCCGCCGCGAGCGCCCAGACGCACGCGCTCGCCGACGACCCCCGTCGCGGCTAGTCGGCCGCCCCCGCGCCGGCCCGCCCCCGCGCGCCGGCCGCGCCGCACCACACCCCGCGCGCCGGCCCGGCCGCCCCGCGCGCTCTACTCCCGCGGCGCGAGCACGCGGAACATCGCCGACGCCTTGACGCGGCAGTCGTGCCGGCACGCGAGCGCGACGTAGCGGCCCGGGGTGACCCCGCGGGCGATCTTGATCGGCGCGCGGAAGCGGCCCTCTCTGTCCGTGTGCGCCGCGCCGATCGGCGTCGCCTCGCTGCTCGGCGGTCCCGCCAGCAGCACGAGCCGCACGTGCGGCGGGAAGTCGCGGCCGAAGAAGACGACGGTGCCGCCCGGCGCCGCCGCCCGCGGTCTCACGACCAGCGACGGCGTGCGCACAGCCGGCGCGGCGATCGCAGTCGCTCCCATACAGGCCACGAACGCGACGAGTGCGGCGACGGCGATCCTCCAGCGCATCCAACGGCTCCCTTGATAGCGACACTGCGACGTCCGCCGCATCGTACGCTGACGGGCCGCCGCGGCGGTGCGCGCGGCGGCCCGTCAGCCCTCCCCTGCCCTACGTCGTTGCGATCTGCTGTGCGCAACGGGCGACCGTGCAGCGATCCCTGCGTCCCACACGCGGGAGCTTGGTCGACCAGCGCTGCACCGTCTCTATCGGCACGCGAAAACAGAGCCTAAATAGTCAACTTCCCCTCACTGAACGCGATCGCGCCAGGAACGCGACGCGGCGGCCGCTGGGCCGCCGCGTGGAGCACGCTGCGAGGGTGTGGTGCGGTGGGCGCCGCGGCCGTTCAGCCGCCGGCGACCGCCGGCAGGATCGTGACCTCGTCGCCGTCGGCGACCGACGTCTCCAGCCCGTTGAGGAAGCGGATGTCCTCCCCGCCGATGTAGACGTTGACGAACCGCCGCAGTCCGCCGTCGTCGGCGATCCGCTCACGCAGCTCGCCGAACTGCTCGTACAGCGCGTCCAGCACCTCGCCGACCGTCCCGCCCTCGACCGAGGCGGTCGACGCGCCGCCGGTGGCGGCGCGCAGCTGCGTCGGGATCTTGACCGTGATCGCCATCAGGCGGCCACCGCGCCGGGGACGACCGCCTCGAACGCCTCGTAGCTCGGTTCGATCAGGTGCGTCTCGAACGTGCCGCGCACGACGTCGAGCGTCTTCAGGCCCTCGCCGGTGATGACGGCGACGACTCTCTCGCTGGCGTCGATGTCGCCGCGTGCGGCGAGCTTCGCGAGCACCGCCGTCGTGACGCCGCCCGCCGTCTCGGTGAAGATGCCCGTCGTCTCGGCCAGCAGCTTGATGCCGGCGCGGATCTCGTCGTCGGTGACGGCGTCGATCCCGCCGCCGGTCTTGCGCGCCAGCTCGACCGCGTACGGCCCGTCGGCCGGGTTGCCGATCGCGAGGGACTTGGCGATCGTGTCCGGCTTGACCGGACGGCAGATGTCGGTGCCCTCGCCGAACGCAGTGGCGACGGGCGAGCAGCCGGTCGCCTGTGCGCCGTTCATCGTCGGCACCGCGCCGTCTACGAGACCCAGCTCGATCCACTCCTCGAAGCCCTTCGCGACCTTCGTGAAGAGCGAGCCGGAGGCGATCGGCGCGACGATCCGATCAGGGACCGACCAGCCGAGCTGCTCGGCGATCTCGTACGCGATCGTCTTGGAGCCCTCGGAGTAGTACGGGCGCATGTTGATGTTCACGAACGCCCATTCGTGCTCGCCAGCGACCTCGGTGCAGAGGCGGTTGACGTCGTCGTAGTTCCCTCTGACGGCGACGAGGTTCGTGCCGTAGACGCCGGTCGCGAGGATCTTCTGCTCCTCGAGGTCGGACGGGATGAAGACGTAGGAGTCGAGGCCGGCCGCCGCGGCGTGCGCGGCGACGGCGTTGGCGAGGTTGCCGGTCGATGCGCACGCGATCGTCTGGAAGCCCAGCTCCTTCGCACGCGCGAGCGCGACGGCGACGACGCGATCCTTGAACGAGTGCGTCGGGTTCGCGGCGTCGTTCTTGATCCACAGCTCGCCGATGCCGAGCCGCTCCGCGAGCCGGTCGGCGCGCAGCAGCGGCGTCCACCCGGCCGGCAGCGTGTCGCGCGGCGGCGCGCCGGCGAGCGGGAGGAAGTCGCGGTAGCGCCACAGCGAGTGCGGCCCCGCCTGGATGCGGCGGCGCAGCTCGTCGGCGTCGACATCGGTCGGCGCCGCGTAGGCGACTTCGAGGGGACCGAAGCAGCGCTCGCAGACGTACTTCGCCTCGAGCTCATAGACGGTCTTGCATTCTTTGCAGGTCAGTGACACTGGCGGCATCAAAAAAACCTCCGCCGGGTTTCCGTGGCAGAGGTCGTAGAACCGCCGAACCACATCTCCCAGGCTTGTTGCTTTGCCTGATGGAATTGGCACCTTCCCCTTACGGGGGGTTGCCGGGGCTTCGTCGGGCCATAACCCTCCACCCCTCTGGATGCGTACTGCTATGTGGCGCAAGTATATGCAAGCTCGTGACGTTCCTGCAACGCGCCATTCCGGAAAACGCCTGGTGCGGGGTAGAATGACTCCCGTGCCGCCTGAGATCACCGACCCGATGAGCGACGAGCCGCCAAGTTCCCATGCCGAGCTTGCCCAAGCCTCGCTTCGTTCGCGGTCCCCGCGGGCGCGCGCACCTCTCGGCACCGCCGACTGAGCCCGAAGCCTCGGAGATCGAGGTCGTCGAGGGCTGCGGCGTCCGCTGGATCCACATCGAGCGGCCGCGCCCCGGCGATCGCGCGTGGCTGGAGGAGCGCTTCGACTTCCACCCGCTCGACTACGAGGACGTCTACTCGCGCAACCAGCGGCCGAAGATCGACGAGTACGACGACTACCTCTTCATCGTCCTGTACTTCCCGCGCTTCGACAAGCAGGTCGGCCGCCTGAACGCGGCCGAGCTCGACCTCTTCGTCGGGCCGGACTTCGTCGTCACGCTGCCGAACCAGCCGCTGCAGCCGGTCGAGTACCTGTTCGAGCGCTGCCGCACCAACGACGAGCTGCGCGACAGCTGGTTCTCGAAGGGCACCGGCTACCTGCTCTACAAGATCGTCGACGCGTGCGTCGACGCGAGCTTCCCGATGCTGGCGAAGATGGGCAACAAGCTGGAGCGCGTCGAGGACGAGATCTTCGCCGGCAACTCCGCCGAGGTCGTCCGCGACATCTCCAACGTCAAGCAGGAGATCATCAACTTCCGCAAGGTCGTGCGCCCGCAGCGCGCGGTCTTCGGGGACCTCGAGCGCACGAAGCAGCGCTACCTCGCCGACGACCTCGACGTCTACTTCGACGACATCAACGACGCCTCCGAGCGCATCTGGCAGATGCTGGAGACGTACAAGGAGACCGTCGAGGCGCTCGAGGCGACGAACGAGTCGGTCCTCTCCCACCAGCTCAACGACGTGCTGCGCGTGCTGACCGTGCTGACGGTCGTCTTCCTGCCGCTGACGCTGATCGCGTCGATCTTCGGAATGAACGTGAAAGTCCCCGGCGAGGGGCAGATCGAGCCGTTCTGGGTCGTCGTCGCGATCCTCGTGATCGTCGGCACGGGGATGATCGGCTTCTTCCGCAAGCGCAACTGGCTCTGACGGCCTGACCGCCCGCCAGCGCTGCCGCGCCCGCGCGCGTAACGCGCGCGCGGCGGCGGAGTAGACAGGTCGTGACCGCCACCTCTCTCGACTCGCTCGAGCGCCTCGCCGAGACGTTCGCCTCGACCAAGCCGAGCAAGCGCATGCTCGTGATCGTGAACCCGTACGCGACGACGGTCTCGGATCGGCTCAAGCACCTCGTCGTGTACGCGCTCCAGGGGCGCTACCAGGTCGACTCGGTCGAGACGCAGGCCCGCGACCACGCGACCGAGCTGTGCCGCGAAGCGGCGCAGGAGGGCTACGACGTCGTCTGCGCCTTCGGCGGCGACGGCACCGTCAACGAGGCGGCGAACGGGCTCGCGGGATCCGGGACGCCGCTGACGTGCCTGCCGGGCGGCTCGACGAACGTCTTCGCCCGCATCCTCGGGATCCCCAACGACGTCGTCGACGCGACCGAGCACCTGCTGCGGATAGCCGACGACTGGAGACCGCGCGCGATCGACCTCGGCATCGTCAACGGCCGCCGCTACCTCTTCACCGCCGGTCTCGGGCTCGACGCGAGCGTCACGCGGCGGGTCGACGCGAGGCCGCGCCTGAAGGCCCGCTACGGCCCGTGGTTCTACTCGCTGTCCGCGGTCTCGGCGTTCACGAAGGACTACATCGTGCGCCCGCCGCGGCTCGCCGTCGAGGTCGGCGGCGAGCGGATAGACGGCGTCACCGCGATGGTGCAGAACACGATGCCCTACACCTACTTCGGCAAGCGGCCGATCGACCTCGCCGAGGACGTCGCGCTCGACGACGGCACGCTCGCCGGCGTCGTGCTCAAGCGCGCGAGCATGATCGACATGCCGACGGTCACCTGGCGCGCGCTCTCCCGCAGCGCCCGGATCGTCAAGCACCACCGCGTCGAGGCGTTCGCCGATGCCGGCGAGATCACGATCCGCTCGCTCGACGAGCGCGAGCTGCCGCTCCAGGTCGACGGCGACTACCTCGGCTACGTCCCCGAAGCCGTCTTCCGCGCCGACCCCGGCGCCCTCACCATCGTCGCCTGAGCGGGCGCACGCTGCGCGAGCCGCGGTCGTTTGGTGGTCCAGGAGACCACCAAACTACCGGCCCTCAAAAAGCGGTGGAAGCGGAATGTAGGATCCGCCCCGTGCGAGCCCTCCTCCCCACCCTCCTCGCGGCCGTCGTAGGCGTCGGCGTCACCGCGGCGGCGGCAGTGAACGCGCAAGAAGCCCCCAGCCTCGCCGGCTGCCCCGTCCTCAGGGAGACCTCGTCCTGGAACCAGCGCGTGGACAGAGCCCCGGTTCGAAGCGACTCAGCGCAGCTCGTCCGCAGCATCGGCCTCACCGCCAACTTCCACGCCGACTTCGGCTCCGGCCGCTGGGACGGCGGGCCGATCGGGATCCCCTACACGGTCGTGGGCGGCGGGCAGAGGCGCGTGAAGGTGAGCTTCGGCTACGCCGGCGAGTCCGACCGCGGCCCGTACCCGATCCCGCCGCGTGCGCCGATCGAAGGCGGGCCGCGCGCCGACGGCGATCGCCACGTACTCGTGGTGGACAAGAGCGCCTGCAAGCTCTACGAGCTGTTCGACGCGCACCCGCTCGGCGGCGGCACGAGCTGGCGGGCCGGCTCGGGCGCGATCTTCGATCTGCGCGGCGGCGACCGCCAGCGCCCGCGCGGCTGGACCTCGGCCGATGCCGCCGGCCTGCCGATCCTCCCGGGCCTGGCCCGCTACGAGGAGGTCGCGCAGGGCGCGATCCGTCACGCTCTGCGCTTCACCGCGCCGCGCACGCGCAAGGCGTTCGTCCCGCCCGCGCAACACTTCGCATCAGACGCGAGCGACCCGAGCCTGCCGCCGATGGGACTCCGCGTCCGCTTGAAGGCGCGCGTGAGCCTGCGCGGGCTGCCGCCGCAGGCGCGGGTGCTGGCCACCGCGATGAAGCGCTACGGCCTGATCCTCGCCGACAACGGCTCGCCGTGGTACGTCAGCGGCGCCCCGCACCCACGCTGGGACAACGACCAGCTGCATGCGCTCGACCGGCTGACCGGGCGCGACTTCGAGGTCGTTCAGGCGCCCGCGCCGGGCGTTACGCGGTAGGCGTCGAAGACCGCCTCGATGTTCCGCAGCTTGGTGATCGTGGTGTCGAGCGTCTTGGTGTCGGCGACCTCGATCACGAAGCGGTTGCGGATCATCGGCGGGTTCGAAGTGCAACGCGCGTCGACGATGTTGATCCCCGCCTCGCTGAAGGTCCTGGCGAGGTCTTCCAGCAGGCGATGGCGGTCCCAGCCGTCGATGTGGATCTCGACCTTGAACGACGTCGCCGCCTCTCCGTCCCACGAGACCGGCGTGAAGCGGTCCGGGTCCTTGCGCAGCGTCTGCACGTTCGGGCAGTCCTCGCGGTGGATCGTGATCCCGCGGCCGAGCGAGACGTAGCCGACGATCGGGTCGCCGGGGACCGGCCGGCAGCACTTCGCCAGCCGCAGCATCACGTCGCCGACGCCGTCGACCGAGATGCCGAACTTGGTCGAGGAGGTCGTCGGGCGCCGCTCGCGCTGTGGGTTGGTCTTCAGCAGGTCGTCGGCCGCCGTCGGCGTGCCCTCGGCGGCCTCGCCCTGCTTGAGCCGCTGCATGACCTTGTTGACGACCGTTCTGGGCGAGATCTTCGCCGCGCCGAGCGCGATGTAGAACTCGTCGCCCTTGCGGAAGCCCATCTCGCGGATGATGTCTGCGAGCAGCGGTGAGCCGACGATCCGCTGCGCCGGCAGGCCCTGCTTCTTGAGGTGCTCCTGCAGCAGCTCGCGGCCGGCGTGCTCGGTGTCCTTGCGCGACTCGCTCTTGAACCACTGCTTGATCTTGTTGCGGGCGCGCGTCGTCTTGACGAGCGCGAGCCAGTCGCGCGAGGGGCCGCGCTCGCGCTTGGAGGTCATCACCTCGACGATGTCGCCCGAGCGCAGCTCGTACGAGAGCGGGACCATCTTGCCGTTGACCTTCGCCCCGACGGTGCGGTGGCCGACGTCGGTATGGACCTCGTAGGCGAAGTCCAGCGGCGTCGCGCCCGCGGCCAGCGACTTCACCTCGCCCTTCGGCGTGAAGACGAACACCTCGTCCTCGAAGAGGTCGACCTTCAAGGTGTCCATGAACTCCTTGGGGTCCGACATCTCCTGCTGCCAGTCGAGCAGGCGCCGCAGCCACTTGAGCTTGCCGTCGCCCTCGCTGGAGGTCGGGTCCTGCTTGTAGATCCAGTGCGCGGCGATGCCGAACTCGGCCATGTCGTGCATCTCGCGCGTGCGGATCTGGATCTCCAGCGGGCGCCCTTCCGGCCCGATCACGGTCGTGTGCAGCGACTGGTACATGTTGAACTTCGGCATCGCGACGAAGTCCTTGAAGCGGCCGGGCAGCGGCTTCCAGAGCGAGTGGATCACGCCGACCGCGCCGTAGCAGTCCTTCACCGAGTCGACGATCACGCGCATCGCGGTGAGGTCGTAGATCTCGTTGAACTCGCGACCCTTTCTCGTCATCTTCGAGTAGATCGAGTAGAAGTGCTTCGCGCGGCCGGAGATCTCGGCGTGGATGCCGAGCGCGTCCAGCTCCTTGGAGACGAACGCGCCCGCCTCGTTGACGTAGCGCTCGCGCTCGGTCCGCTGCTGGTTGACGAGGCCCTTGATCTCGGTGTACTTGCGCGGGTGCAGCGTGGCGAACGCGAGGTCCTCCAGCTCCCACTTGATCGCGTGGATGCCGAGCCGATGCGCGATCGGCGCGTAGATGTCCAGCGTCTCCTTCGCCTTCTCGATCTGCTTCTGCTTCGGCATCGCCTCGATCGTGCGCATGTTGTGCAGCCGATCGGCGAGCTTGATCAGGATGACCCGGATGTCGGAGGCCATCGCGACCATCATCTTGCGGTAGTTCTCCGCCTGCGCCTCGTCGCGCGAGGAGAAGGTCAGGCCGGTGAGCTTGGTGACGCCGTCGACCAGCCCGGCGATCTCCTCGCCGAACTTGTCCTGGACGTCCTCCAGCGACGCGGAGGTGTCCTCGACGGTGTCGTGCAGCAGCGCGGCGACGAGCGTCTCGGTGTCGAGCCGCATGCCGGCGCAGATCTTCGCCACCCCGACCGGGTGGATGATGAACTCCTCGCCCGACTTGCGCCGCTGGTCGGCGTGGTGCTCGCAGGCGTAGACGAACGCGCGCTCGACCTGCTCGCGGTCGATCTCCAACGGGCTGTCGGCGGCGTGCTCCTCGACGATCGCGAAGAGGTCGCCGAGCAGGCTGCGCTCGGACGCGCTGAGGCCGTCGGAGGCGACCGGAGCAGGTGTCAGCGGATGGTCGGCGCCGTCGACCGGCAGGCGGCCGCCGCCGACCTCTCTCTCGGCGTGCGCGACCGCAGCCTGACCGGCGCGGCCGTTGGACCGCGTCAGGCGGGTGCTGCGTCCGTTGGTGTCGTTGCCGTCTCGAGCAGGAATCGCTGGCCGTCCTCGTATCGCGCGGTGGCGGCCCGGTGGATCGCGGAGCGGTCGAGCTGGGTGCGCTCGGCGCTCGCGACCGTCAGGGCCTGCAGCTCCCGGTCGAGGCTGACGAGCTCCAGCTCCTCGAGGACTCCGACCAGCCGAGCGGCGAGCGACGCCGAGCGACCGTGCGGTCCGTCCCCGCGAAGCAGACGCTCGAGCTCCTCGCCGGCCACCGTCCCGCGGTCCCGCAGGACCCGGTAGAGCGGCACGAGCGAAGCACGAAGGTCGTACTCCGACTCATGGATCTGCTGTGCAAATCGTAGCTCAGCAGCACCCCACGCCAGATGGACGAACGATTTCGCCCCTTCCCCGCCGCTGGCGCGCATCCGCGCGTGCTCGGCGGCCGAGGCGGGCGGGTCGAGCACGACGACGTGGTCGAAGCGGTCCGCGAGCCGTGGATCGCGCTCCAGCGCGGCGTGCGAGCAGAGCGCGAAGCCGCCGACGCGCGGGGCGAGCCCCGGCAGCCGTCGCGGCACGTCCGCGCAGATCGCCAGCACGCGCCCGCCGCTCGCGACGAGGTCCGCGAGGATCGCCGCGCCGCCCTCGCCGCGCCGGTCGAGGATCATCGGAGCGCCGCCGAGCGCGCCCGCGCCGCCGTCGAGCGCGCCGCCGCCGCCCGCGCCGCCGCCAGCCGCGCCGCCGCTGGCCGCACCGGCGTCGTGCGGCGCGCCGCCCGCGCGCAGCCGCTCAAGCTCGGCCCAGACCGCCGGCAGCCAAGCCCCGTCGCCGGGCTCTCCCAGCAGCTCGATCGGCGCGGGCGTGCTCGGCGTCGCGTGGCGCAGCAGCAGGCGCGGCTCGACCGCGCCGTTCCACTCGTTGCGCTCCAGCCGGAAGGTCGCGTCCGCGGGCGTCTGCTCGTCGACCGGGAGCCGGCCGTCGCAGCTGAACGCGACGGCGCGGCAGCGCGTCCCGCCCGCCTCGACGCTGAAGCGGGCGTGCCTGCCCTCCTGCCCCATCGGCCGCACGTCCACCAGATGGGCGGCGGGGACGAGCAGGTTCGGGCGCGGGTTGCCCATCCCGCACGGCTCCAGCCGCGCCAGCTCCTCGGCCAGCTCCAGCCCGAGCGCGCGGCCGCCGACGAGCGCGTCGACGCGCTCGACCGGCACGAGATCTTCCGGGCTGAGGACCGACGCCGCATGCGCCTCGAACGCCTCGCGCAGCTGTGCGACGCGACCGGCGGCGATCGTCAGGCCGGCGGCCGCTCTGTGGCCGCCGTAGCGCTCCAGCAGCGGCGCGGCGGCGTGCAGCGCGCCGAGCAGGTCGAACGCCCGGATCGAGCGGCCCGAGCCGGTCCCCGAGCCGGTGTCCGGATCGAGCGCGATCAGCAGCGCTGGGCGGTTCGTCCGCTCGACGATTCTGGAGGCGACGATGCCGATCACGCCCGGGTGCCAGCCCTCGCCCGCGAGCACGTACGCCGGTCGCTCGCCCAGCTCGCGCACCTGCTCCTCGGCTTCCCAGAGGATCCGCTGCTCGGTCATGCGGCGCTCGGCGTTCGCGGCGTCCAGCTCGTCGGCGATCGCCGTGGCGCGAGCTTCGTCGTCGGTCAGCAGCAGCTCGACGCCCGCGTCGGCGCGGTAGAGGCGCCCGGCCGCGTTGATGCGCGGCGCGAGCCGATAGCCGACCGCACCGGCGTCGAGGCCGCTCGGATCGACTCTCGCGACCCGCATCAACGCGCGCAGCCCCGGCTTGGCGGTCGACGCGAGCGCGCGCAGGCCCTCGCGCACGAGCCGCCGGTTCTCGCCGCGCAGCGGCACGAGGTCGGCGACGGTCGCGAGCGCGACGAGGTCGAGGTCGTCGTCGGCGCGCGCCGGATCGCCGCCCGCGGCGCGGTGGAGCGCCTGTGCGAGCTTGTACGCGACGCCGCCGGCGCAGAGGTCGGGGAACGGGTAGCCGCTGATCGACGGGTGGACGATCGGCGCGTCCGGAAGCCGGCCGTCGGCGCGCGGCTGGTGGTGGTCGGTGACGACGACGTCGATCCCGGCGGCACGCGCGGCTGCGACCTCCTCGACCGCGGTGATCGCGCAGTCGACGGTGATCAGCAGGCGCGTCCCGCGCGCGGCGAGCCGCTCGACGGTCGTCGCGGCGAGGCCGTAGCCGTCGTCGATCCGGCTCGGCAGGAACCAGTCCGCGTCGGCGCCGAGCTGGCGCAGCGCCCGCAGCAGAATCGCCGTCGAGCAGACGCCGTCGACGTCGTAGTCGCCGTGGACGGTGATGCGCGTGCCGGCGCGCACGTGGCCGAGGATCGTCTCGACCGCCACGTCGATCCCGCCGAACTCGCCCGGGTCGTGCGCATCGGTGGCGGCGAGGAAGGCGCGCGCGGCCGCAGGGTCGGCGTGGCCGCGCCGCACCAGCACCTGCGCGAGCGTGCGGCTGCAGCCGAGCGCGGCGCGCAGCGCCTCGACCGCGGCCGGATCGCACGGCGCCAGCTCGATCCGCCGGCCGGCCATGTCCGCCGGCTCGGCGCCTCGCGCGGGGGAGGGGGCGAGGGCGGAAGGAGGCAGCGCGGTGGCGGACACGCCCATCACGGTACGGAGAGAGCCGGACCGAACGCCGGGCGGTGTTCGCCCCCTGGTCGGTTATCCCCCGTGTGGGCGGGACGGACGCTGGATAGCCTCGTCTGCGTGCAAGACGAACTCCGCATCCGCAACCTCACCGCCGGCGACACCGACGGATTCCGTGCCTGCCTCGACGTCGCGTTCCACGAGACCACGACCGACGCCTCGCTCAGACGCTGGTGGCAGCTGCTCGACCTCGACCGGACGATCGTCGTCCTCGACGGCGACACGATCGTCGCGACGTCGGGCGCCTTCCCGCAGCGCCTCTCGGTGCCCGGCGGAGAGCTGGCGTCCGCCGGTGTCACCGTCGTCACCGTCCTCCCCACCCACCGCCGCCGCGGAATCCTCACGCGCATGATGGCGCGCCTGTTCGAGCAGGCGGCAGCCGCCGGCGAGCCGCTCGCCGGCCTGTGGGCCGCCGAGGGCGGCATCTACGGCCGCTTCGGCTACGGCGTCGCGACGCAGGTCGCGACGCTGGAGCTGGACGGTGGCAGCCCGCCGCCGCCGCGCTCCCAAGGCGCCGACTTCACGCTGGAGCTGCTGCCGCTCGACGGCGCCGGCCCCCTGCTCGACCCGCTGTGGGAGCGCGTCCGCGCGCAGCGCGCGGGCGTTCCCGCGCGCACCGAGCAGTGGTGGAGCGGCAACGTCCTCAGCGACTTGGAGGACGAGCGCGAGGGCGCGCACGAGACGCGTCTCGTGGTCGCGCGCGACGCGGCGGGCGCCGCGCAGGGCTACGCGCTCTACCGCGCTCGCGACGCGGAGCCGGCGACGACGGTCGAGGTGCTGGAGCTGATCGCGCCCGACACCGAGGCCGAGGCGACGCTGTGGGGCTACTTCCGCCAGATCGACCTGGTCGGCAGAGTGAAGGCGACCGGCCGTCCCGTCGACGACCCGCTCAAGTTCCGCTTCGACGACTTCGAGGCGGCGCACGTCGCCGACGTCAACGACGCGCTGTGGCTGCGCCTGCTCGACCTGCCGGCGGCGGTCGCCGGGCGGGCGTGGGCGGCGCCGCTCGACCTCGTGCTCGACGTCACCGACAGGCGGCTGCCCGCGAACGCGGGCAGCTGGCGGCTCGAGGCGTCGGCGCAGGGCGACGGGCGCTGCAGCCCGACCGACCGCGCGCCGGACCTGGCGCTCGACGTCGCCGCGCTCGGCGCCGCGTACCTCGGCGGCGTCTCGCCCGTGCGGCTCGCCGACGCCGGCCGGATCGCCGAGCTGACGCCGGGCGCGCTCGCGCGGCTGGACGTCGCGCTGCACACCCCGCGCGCCCCCTGGACGCCCGAGGACTTCTAGGGCAGGACCGGCCCGCGCGAGCGGGCCGGAACCGGCCGCCGTCCCGCGCCAGGCGGGCCGACCGGTCGTCAAGACGCGTCCCGGCTAGGCGGGCCGGCCGATCGGCCGGCCACGTCCCGCGTCCCGCGCTAGGCGGGCCGGCCGGTCGCGTCCGTGACGGCGACGCCGTCCTTGCGCTCGCGGCGCAGTCCCTCGGCGTAGCAGAGCCCGAGGCCGATCAGCGCGCCGGGGACGCCCTCGACCGCCGTCAGGACGGACGTGTCGCTGTTGCCGGGGACGCTGAAGCCGTGTATCGCGAGACCGACGATTATCGCGCCGAACATCGCGGCGAGGAACGCGCCGACGATGCCGCCCCAGAAGTGGTCAGGGAGGAAGACGGTGAAGTGCCAGACGGCAAGCCCCATCATCGTCCAAACGAGCATTCCCATCAGCGCGGCCTCCCGTGACGACGACGGCGAGCGCTGGGCTTTCTGGGCTCCTTCACCATGCCGTCGTTCTCAGCTTCGTCGGGCGCACGCCCGTTCGGATCTCGTCTTGCCTCCGGCTCCGGCTCCGACTCGGGAGGCGGGGGCGGTGGCGGTGGCGTGGCCGTCGCGCTGCGCGCCGCACGGCGCGGCGGGCGCGTGATCGCCGCCGGGCTGTCGTCCACGTCGAGGTCGCGCTTCATCTGCTCGAACTCGTCCGCCGAGACGCCGCGCTCCGGATCGTCCGGCGTCGTCAGGCGCCGCGAGCGGCGTCTTCTGCGCTCGGGCTCGACGTCGACCGGAGCGCCGGCGGTCGCCAGCGCGTACGGCGGCACGATCCCGCCGTTCTCCGACTCGATCCGCTTGCGGCGCGCGACGTAGACCGGCTCGCGCTCCTTCCAGTGCCACAGCACCGGACCGGCGATGAAGACCGACGAGTACGCGCCGGAGAGCACGCCGACGAGCAGCGCGAACGCGAAGTCGCGCAGCGTCTCGCCGCCGAACAGCATCAGCGCGAGGATCGGCAGACCGGTCGAGAACGAGGTCGCGAGCGATCGCGTCAGCACCTCGGACATCGAGCGGTTGACGATCTGCGAGAACGCGGCCCGCGGCATGCGCGGCATGTTTTCTCGGATTCGGTCGAACACGATGATCGTGTCGTAGAGCGAGTAGCCCAAGACGGTCAAGAGCGCCGCGACCGTCGACGCCGTCACCTCCCGGCCCGTCAACGCGTAGATGCCGCTCACGATCAGGATGTCGTGCGCCACGGCGATCAGGACCGGGACCGCGAATCTCCACTGGAAGCGGAGCGCGATGTAGGCCGAGATGACGAACAGCGAGGCGATGATCGCGACGATCGCGTTGTTCGCGATCGTCTCGCCGAACGACGGCCCGACGGAGGAGCTGGAGAAGTTCGAGACGCCGCCGAACTCTCTCTCCAACGCCGTTCTGACCGTCTGGACCTGCGCCGGCCGCAACTCCTCGGTGGAGATCTGCACGACGTTGGGACCGAGCTCGGCGTTCGAGACTCTCTGGATCTTCGCGTCGGACGCGCCGACGCCCTCGAGCACGCTGCGGACCTGCGACTCGTCAGCGGACTGCTGCAGGTTCGTCGTGATCCGCGTGCCGGACGTGAAGTCGATGCCGAAGTTCAGGCCCTTCGAGCCGATCGCCAGGGCGCAGATCAGGAGGATGATCCCCGACATCGAGAAGAACCACTTGGAGAGGCCCATGAAGTCGGCCTTCCATCTGTGACCCTCGCCCGAGGCGCCGAGCGCCGAGGGACGCGCGAGCAGTCTCGTGCGTCCCATCGTCGTGAGTATCGCCTGGGTCGCGAAGACGGCCGTGAAGAGCGAGACGAGCGTGCCGACGCCGAGCGTGAAGGCGAAGCCCTTGACGCCCGCGGTCGCGAGCATGAAGAGGATGAACGCGACCATGACGGTGACGACGTTGGCGTCGATGATCGCCGTCAGGCCCTTGCGATAGCCCGCGGAGATGGCCGCGGGCACACTTCGCCCTGCGCGCACCTCCTCTTTCACGCGTTCGAAGATGACGATGTTCGCGTCGGCCGCGACGCCGATCGTGAGGATCGTGCCGGCGATGCCCGGCAGGGTCATCGTGATCGGCACCAGCTTGATCAGCGCGAAGAAGTAGACGCCGTAGATCAGGAGCGCGAAGGTCGCGATCACGCCGAGGATGCGGTAGAAGGCGACGAGGAAGACCGCGACGAGCGCGAGGCCGACGATGCCGGCGACGAGACCCTCGTTGAGCGCCTGCTTGCCGAGCGTCGCGGAGACCTGCGACTGCGAGATCAGCTCGAGGCCGATCGGGAGCGCGCCGAGCTTCAGCAGGTTCGCGAGGTCCTGCGCGCTCGTGATCGTGAAGCCGCCCTCGATGATCGCGCCGTTCTCGCCGTCGATGCCGTCGGGGAGGCGCTGCGGGTCGATCGAGGCGACCGAGATCAGTCTGCCGTCGAGCTCGACCGCGAAGTGCTGGACGACGTTCGCCGGGTTGACGCCGGGAAGCGCGAGGCTCTGGCCGCGCTGCGAGATCTCGCGCGTGATGTTCTGGAACGCCGACTTGCCTCTGTTCGTGAATCTGAACTCGACGTCCGGCTGCTGGAGGTCGTTGAAGCCCTGCGTCGGGTCCTTGATGTCCTTGCCGGAGAGCGCGACGTTGTCCTTCAGCACGTAGAAGCGCGCCGACGGATCACCCATCTCGATCGTCTCGCCGGAGTCGCGCGTGACGGCCTGCAGCACGACCCAGCCCTGCGGGACGCCGAGCACCTCGCTGCCGGGCGGCAGCGTTCTTCTGTCGATCGCGGAGAGCAGGTCGGCCTCGGACTCCTCCGGGCCGGCGAGGTAGCGGTGCTCTCTGTCGAAGAGGTAGTAGGCGGTGCCGGTGCGCGAGCCGGTTCTCGAGTCCGCGCCCGCTCTCTGTCTCGAGGCGAGCTTGACCGCGTCGTAGAGCGGCTGGCCCTGGCTCGTGTCGCCGGCGCCCTGGCTGATGCGCGTCGAGTCAGCGTCCCCCGACGTCAGCCCGGGGGCGACGAATCTGCCCTCCGGCGTGAGGACGTTCTCCTCCCAGTCGAAGAAGTGCAGCTGAGCCGGCGTGCCCACCTGGTTCTTCGCGCGCTCGATGTTCTGGACGCTCGGGAGGCCGACCGAGATCTGGTCGCGACCCGCGCGGACGATCTCCGGCTCGCCGACGCCGAGCTGGTCGACGCGGTTGCGGATGATCTCGACGGCGCGGTCGATGTCCTCGGGCGTGACCTCGGGAACCTCGGGTGTCGGCTTGCCCTGATAGACGAGCTCGACGCCGCCCTCCAGGTCGAGGCCGAGTTTCGTGTCCTTCGTCGCGATCACGACGCCGGAGGCGGCGAGCAGGCCGAGGACGAGGAGAAGGATGAGGCCAGTGCGGCGACGTTCGGTCATTGAGTGGTGATGCTACTTGGAGGGAGTGAGCACGAGCAGCAAACCGCCGTCGTCGTCGTAGGCTGGAAACAAGTCGGCAACAGCTTCAGCCGGGAGGTCGCCCTCGGCGTTGACCGTGACGGGCTTCCCTAGAGCGCGAACGCCCCATTCGAGCACGGTCCCGACGGGGTCTTCCTCGGCGGCGCCGAAGTCGAGCCCGAGCACCTCGCGGACCGAGCGGCCGATGACCCGCTCGTCGTCGAGGCCGGTCAGTTCGAAGGAGCCGCGGCCGCAGCCGATCACACGCCCCTCCTTGTCACAGACGAAGAAGGCGGCGTTCGGCGCCGGGTAGTAGTCGTCGAGCAGCTCGAAGAGGAAGCCGAAGCCGCACTTGGAGCAGCCCTTCGGTATGCGGCTGAAGCCGGCGGTGCGGTCTGTCTCCGAGGTGCGCGTGCCGCAGTTTGGGCAGATGAAGAGATGGGCCATCGGATGCCTAGGATACGTGGGTCGGAGTGAAGCGCGGGTTGGGAACCGTTCAAGGAAACCTAAAGCGGTTTCCGCACGAATCCGAAGTTCGGCGCGGCGCCCACGATCACGCGAGTTTGCACGGCAAATCGCAGATCTCTCAGAACAGCTTGACGCCGTCGGCGGGCGGTTCGAGGCCGAGGTGCCGCCAGGCCCGCACGGTCGCGACGCGACCGCGCGGCGTGCGTTCGATCAGGCCGCGCTGGAGCAGGTACGGCTCGTAGACGTCCTCGATCGTGTCCTGCTCCTCGCCGACCGCGACGGCGAGCGTCGAGAGCCCGACCGGTCCGCCGGAGAACATCTCGCAGATCGCCCGCAGGACCTCGCGGTCGAGCCGGTCCAGACCCATCGCGTCCACCTGCAGGAGGTCGAGCGCGTGCGCCGCGACCTGCTCGGTCACGATGCCGTCGCCGCGCACCTCGGCGTAGTCGCGCACGCGCTTGAGCAGGCGGTTCGCGACGCGCGGCGTGCCGCGGCTGCGGGCCGCGATCGCGCGCGCCCCGGCCTGCTCGACCTCGATCCCCAGCAGCGCCGCGGAGCGGCGCACGATCCGGCCGAGGTCGTCGGGACCGTAGTGCTCCAGCCGGTGCTGGATGCCGAAGCGGTCGCGCAGCGGCGTCGTCAGCAGCCCCGCGCGCGTCGTCGCGCCGACGAGCGTGAACGGCGGCAGGTCGAGCGTGACGACCTTCGCGCCGGCCCCCTGGCCGACGGTGATCGGCAGCTGGCCGTCCTCCATCGCTGGGTAGAAGGTCTCCTCCAGCGCGCGCGGCAGGCGGTGGATCTCGTCGACGAAGAAGACGGCGCGCGGCTCCAGCGCGGTCAGGAACGCGGCGACGTCGCCCTTGCGCTCCAGCGCCGGACCGGCCGTCTGTATGAACTGGACGCCGAGCTCTTCGGCGACGATCTGGGCGAGCGAGGTCTTGCCGAGGCCCGGCGGGCCGGCGAGCAGGACGTGGTCGAGCGCGTCGCCGCGCGCGGAGGCGGCCTCGATCGAGACGGAGAGCTGCTCGCGGACGGCCTCCTGGCCGACGAACTCGTCGAGCCGGCGCGGGCGCAGCGAGCGCTCGACCTCCTCCTCGGGCAGCACGCCCGGCGTCTGGATCCGCCCGATCGTCATCGCCGCGACGTCCGCAGGGCGTGGGCGATCAGCTCTTCGGCGGTCTCGCCCGGCGCTCTCTTGAGCAGCCTCTCGGCCTCGTCGAGCGAGAAGCCGAGGCCGACGAGGCCTTCGCGCGCGAGCGTGCGCGGGTCGTCGCTCGCCACGCTGCCGTGGACCGCGTCGTCGGGCACGGCGACGCCGGCCTTCTCGCGCAGCTCGACGATGATCCGCTCCGCGGTGCGCTTGCCGATCCCGGGCACAGCCTGGAAGCGGGCGGCGTCGCCGGCGGCGAGCGCGCCGAGCAGCTCGCGCGGCGTGCCGCCCGAGAGGACGGCGAGCGCGACCTTCGGGCCGACCGACTGGACGCCGAGCAGCATCAGGAAGAGGTCACGCTCCTCCTCGGTCGCGAAGCCGTAGAGCTGGAGCGCGTCGTCGCGCACGATCAGGTGGCTGTGGAGGGTGACCCTCTTGCCGGCCGCCGGCACCTGCTTCAGCGTCTCGGATGACACCGCCAGGCGGTACCCGACGCCGTTGACGTCGACGACGACGTCCCCCCCGGCCGGCGCGGCGGGGCGCCGCCCGGCGACCTCGCCGCGGACGAGCGCGATCACGCGCTCACCATCGCGGCCGCGAGCGGTGCGCGGTTCGTGTGGCAGATCGCGACCGCGAGCGCGTCGGCGGCGTGGTCGGGCCGCGGCAGCTCGGTCAGCGACAGCAGCCGCTGGACCATCTGCTGGACTTGCAGCTTCTCCGCGCGACCGCTGCCGCAGACCGCGCTCTTGATCTGCTGCGGCGTGTAGGAGCTGCACGCGAGGTCGTGCTGGCCGGCTGCCAGCAGCACGACGCCGCGGGCCTGGCCGACGGCGAAGGCGGAGCGGGCGTTGGCGCCGAAGTAGAGGTCCTCGACCGCGACGGCGACCGGTCTGTGCTCGGCGATCAGCTCACAGAGACGCCGGTGGATCGTGGCGAGGCGTCGTTCGAGCGCCTGCCCGGCGGGCGTCTCGATCACGCCGCCGTCGAGCGCGACGACGCGCCCGCGCCGCTGCGCGACGACGCCGTAGCCCGTGTTCGCGGTGCCGGGGTCGATGCCGAGGACGATCATGTGTTCGTATTCTGCGGCGCGCGTCGGACGCCTCCTGACGAGTCAGCCGGCGATTCGCTCCAGCACGTCGGCGTCCACGTCGAAGTTCGCGTGGACCTCGTTGACGTCGTCGTTCTCGTCGAGCGCGTCGATCAGCCGCAGCAGCTTCGTCGCCTGGTCCTCGTCGAGGTTGACGCGCGTCTTCGGCCGCTGGGTGACCTCGGCGTTCTGGATCTCGATCCCCGCCTCCTCCAGCGCCGTGCGCACAGCCGACAGGTCCGACGGCTCGGTCAGCACCTCGAAGACGTCCTCGTCCTGCTCGATGTCGAGCGCGCCGGCGTCGATCGCGACGATCAGGTCGTCCTCGCTCCAGCGCTCGGCGTCGACGACGACGACGCCCTGTCTGTCGAACAGGTAGGCGACCGAGCCGGGCTCGCCGAGGCTGCCGCCGTGCTTGGAGAGGAGGTGGCGCACGTCGGCGCCGGTGCGGTTGCGGTTGTCCGACAGCGCCTCGATCAGCAGCGCGACGCCGCCCGGGCCGTAGCCCTCGTAGAGGATCGCCTCGATCGCGTCGGCGTCGGCGCCCTCGCCGGTGCCCTTCGCGATCGCGCGCTCGATGTTGTCCTTCGGCATCGAGGCGTCCTTGGCCTTCTGAACGGCGTTGGCCAGCGTCGCGTTCAGCTCCGGGTCGCCGCCGCCTTCACGCGCCGCGACGGTGATCGCGCGCGCGAGCTTGGTGAACGCCGCGCCGCGTCTGGCGTCGACGATCGCCTTCTTGTGCTTGATTCCCGCCCACTTCGAATGTCCAGCCATGCACGTGATTGTATGTGGACGTCCTACGAAAGCGGTACCTCCTGATGCAGCGTTCCCTCCTCACTCTTCTCGTCCTCGGCAGCGGCGCCGTCGCCCTCGCGGGCTGCGGCGGCTCGGACTCCGACTCCGGCGGCGACACGGCCCAGACGGCCGCCACGGCGGCCGACGGCGCGGTCCAGGTGACGATGAAGGGCCTCGCCTACAACCCCAAGACCGTCGCCGTCAGACCCGGCCAGAAGATCACCTGGGTCAACGACGACGACGTCCTCCACGACGTCGTCTCGACCTCCGGCGAGAGAATCGAGTCCGAGCTGTTCTCCAACGGCAAGTCGTTCTCGTTCACGCCGACGAGAGCCGGGACGATCGCGTACGTCTGCACGATCCATCCGGGGATGGAAGGGACCGTCGAGGTCAGATAGCGCGGCGGCTCAGGGGGATCTCGCTCAGGCGAGGGCCGCCGGATGCGCGCGGTACCACGCGACCGTGCGCTCCAGCCCCTCGTCGAGCGAGACCGCCGGCGCCCAGCCGGTCAGCTCGCGCAGCTTCGAGGGGTCGACGTACTGGCGGTCGATCTCGCCGGCCGGCGTGCCGGCGCCGCGCACGTCCGGTTCGACGTCGGTGCCGGCGATCGCGCAGATCCGCGCGACGACGTCGCCGACCGCGTACGGTCTGCCGCCGCCGGCGTTGAACGCCTCGCCGCGAGCAAGCGTCGCGTCACGGCCGGCGTCCGCGTCGAGCGCGTCGGCGAGCAGCAGGTACGCGGCGACCGCGTCCTCGACGTAGAGGAAGTCGCGCTCGGGCGTGCCGTCGGAGCGGATCACCGGCGCGCGGCCCGCGAGCGCCGCCCCGATTGCCTCCGGCACCAGCCGCGAGCGGTTGAGATCGCCGCCGCCGTAGAGGTTGGCGAAGCGCGTGACCGCGACGGGCAGCGCGTACGTGTGCCAGTAGGAGCGCGCGATCAGGTCGGTCGCGGCCTTGCTGACGTCGTACGGGAAGCGCGCCTGGAGCGGATGGTCCTCGCGGTACGGCAGCGTTGTGCTCGCGCCGTACGCCTTGTCGGAGGCGGCGACGAGGACGCGCTCGGCGCCGTGCAGACGGCACGCCTCCAGCAGCGTCCAGGTGCCGCGCACGTTCGTCTCGAACGTCGCCAGCGGCGAGCGGTTCGCCGTCCCGACGATCGTCTGCGCGGCGAGGTGGAAGACGGTGTCGACCTCGTACTCGCCGAGCGCGCGGGCGACGAGCCCGGGGTCGTTGAGGTCGCCGTGGACGATGTCGAGCGCCCGCTCCAGCTCGCCCAGCAGCAGCGCGCTGCGCGGCGTGCGGTCGCGCTGGAGCACGACGACGCGGTCGCCGCGCTCCACGAGCGCGCGCACCAGCCAGGCGCCGAGCAGGCCGTAGCCGCCGGTGACGAAGACCGAGCGCGGCCCGCTCACGTCCGCCCGCCCGACTTGCCTTCAACCGCGAGGGCGAGCCCCTGGGCGAGCGCTCGCCCGGAATCCGAGGCCCCCGGCCGAGGATTCCGCACCCACGGCGCCGTGCCCGACGCCCACAGGTCGTTCAGCAGGATCGCGTCCTTGTACGTGTCCATGCAGTCCCAGAAGCCCTCGTGCCGGTGGGCGTGCAGCCGCCCGGCGGCGGCGAGCCGCTCCAGCGGCTCGCGCTCCAGCACGCTGTCCTCCTCCAGCACGTCGACGATCCCCGGCTCGAAGCAGAAGAAACCGCCGTTGACCCAGTGCTCGCTGCGCGGCTTCTCGCGGAATCCGCGCACGCGCCCGTCGTCGCCGACGTCGGCGACGCCGAACTGCAGCTCCGGCCGCACGACCGTCATCGTCGCCAGCCCGCCGCCGGCCGCGTGCGCGGCGTGCGCGGCGACGAGCGCGCCGAGGTCGATGTCGGCGACGCCGTCGGCGTAGGTCGCGCAGAACGGCTCGCCGGCGGGCACCGCCGCGCGCGCGGCCTGCAGCACGCGGCCGCCGGTCGGCGTGTCGAGGCCGGTGTCGAGGCAGCGGACCGTGACGCCGTCCCGCCACTCCTCCGCGGCGGCGAAGCGCTCGATCAGCTCGCCCTTGTAGCCGGTGCAGAGCACGAAGCGGCGGAAGCCGTGCGCGCGGTACAGCTCGACCACGTGCCAGACGATCGGCCGGCCGCCGATCTCGACGAGCGGCTTGGGGATCGACTGCGTTCTCTCCTGCAGTCGCGTCCCCCGTCCGCCGCAGAGGATCACGACGCTCAGCTCGCCCGGCTCCATGGGGGCGGGATCATGGCAGAGCGATCCCGGCCCCGCGCCCCATAGGATGCCGGGTAACCATGCGCAAGGTCTCTCCAAACATCTTCAAGGCGTACGACATCCGCGGCCTCTACGAGAAGGACATCGACGGCGACGTCGCGGAGCTGATCGGCCGCGCGTTCGCGCACGTCCTGGCGGACCTGTCGGGCAAGAAGGTCACCGACCTCCACGTCGCGCTCGGCCGGGACATGCGCCTGAGCGCGCCCGAGCTCGCCGCGCGGTATCGCGACGGCCTCGTGCACGAGGGCGTGTCCGTCCTCAACGCGGGCCAGGTCGGCACCGAGATGCTGTATTGGCTCGTCGGCTCGCGCGAGCTGGACGGCGGCCTGATGTGCACGGCCTCGCACAACCCGAAGGCGTACACGGGCGCCAAGCTTGTGCGTCAGGGCGCGCTCGCGCTGTCGGGCGACAGCGGCATCCAGGACATCCGCCGGCTCGTCGAGACCGGGATCCCCGACCGCCTCGGCGGCGGCCGCTGCGAGTCGATCGAGATATACGAGGAGTTCCAGGCCGCGGTGCTCGAGTTCGTCGAGCCGTCGAGAATCAAGCCGCTGAAGGTCGTCGTCGACGGCGGCAACGGGATGGCCGGGCCGATGGTCGGCCCGCTGCTGGAGCAGCTCGGCCTCGACCTGATCACGTCGTACTGGAGACCGGACGGGAACTTCCCCGACCACGAGCCGAACCCGCTGCTGCCCGAGAACCGCGAGTTCATCATCAAGCGGGTCATAGAGGAGAGAGCGGACCTCGGGATCGCCTGGGACGGCGATGCCGACCGCTGCTTCTTCATCGACGACACGGGCCGCTTCGTCGACGGCGACTTCCTGACCGCGCTGCTCGCCGAGTCGCTGCTGTCGACGCGCCCGGGCGCGACGGTGCTCTACGACGTGCGCGCCAGCCGCGCCGTGCGCGACGTCGTGCGCGAGCATCACGGCACCGCGCTGATGAACCGCGTCGGCCACGCCTTCTTCAAGACGCGGATGCGCGAGACGGCCGCGATCTTCGGCGGCGAGGTCTCCGGCCACTACTACTTCCACGACTTCTACTGCGCCGACTCGGGGACGATCCCCGCGCTGCTCGTGCTGGAGCTGCTGTCGAGAACGGGCAGAAGACTGAGCGAGCTGCTGGAGCCGTTGCAGAGCAGATACTTCATCTCCGGCGAGATCAATTCCGAGGTCGCCGATTCCGCGGCGACGATGAGAGCGATCGAACGCCGCTTCTCCGACGGCCGCGTCCAGCGCCTCGACGGCCTCTCGATCGACTACGACGACTGGCACTTCAACGTGCGCGCGTCGAACACCGAGCCGCTGCTGCGCCTCAACCTCGAGTCACTCGTCTCCGAGGCGGACATGGAAGCCCGCCGGGACGAGGTCCTCGCGCTGATCCGCGGCTGAGTCGCGGGATGGCCGAGGACCAACCCACCCCGGAGCAGGCGCGTGCCGAGGCCGCCCGCGGGGGCGTCCACGTGCTCTCGATCCCGACGCCGTTCCTCGTCGGGCGCGTCAACTGCTACCTGATCGACGACGATCCGCTGACGCTCGTCGACACGGGCCCGAACTCGGGCAAGGCGCTCGACGAGCTGGAGCAGGCGCTCGCCAGGCACGGCCGGACCGTCGAGGACCTCGAGCTGATCGTGCTGACGCACCAGCACCTCGACCACATCGGCCTCGTCGACGTGCTCGTGCGCCGCTCCGGCGCCGACGTCGCCGCGCTCGACCGGCTGACCGGCTACCTCGGCGACTATCACGCGGCGGCCGAGCTCGACGACGAGTTCGCCGTCGCGCTGATGCACCGCCACGGGATTCCCGCCGACGTCGTACAGGCGCTGCGCGCGGTGTCGAGCGCGTTCCGCGGCTGGGGCAGCGGCGCCACGCTGACGCGGCCGCTTGCCGACGGCTCGCAGCTGAGGCTGCGCGACCGCACGCTCGACGTCCTTCACCGCCCGGGCCACAGCCCGTCCGACACCGTCTTCTGGGACGCCGAGCGTGAGCTGCTGATCGCCGGCGACCACCTGATCAAGCACATCTCGTCGAACCCGCTGGTCGCGCGTCCGCTGCCGTTGCCCGGCGAGACCGCGCCCGACCCGGCGATCGACCGTCCGCAGGCGCTGCGGACCTACATGGCGTCCCTCGCGCAGACGCGCGAGCTGCCTGCGCGGATCGTCCTCGCCGGCCACGGCGATCCGGTCACCGACCACGTCGGGCTGATAGACGAGCGGGCCGGGATGACGGAACGCCGCGCGCGCAAGATTCACGGCCTGCTCGCCGAGCGCCCGCTGACCGCGTACGAGTTGGCGCAGAGAATGTGGGGCAACGTCGCGGTCACGCAGGCGTTCCTGACGCTGTCGGAAGTGCTCGGCCATCTCGATCTGCTGTGTCTCGACGGCCGCGTCCGCGAGCTGGACGACGACGGCGTCGCGCACTTCGCGGCGCAGTAGAGGAATGCGCAGCTCCGACGCGGCCGAGGCTGCCAAACCAGCGCACCGGCACACATATGAGCGGTAGCGTCAGCTCGGTGATCGCGGACTCCCCCGACGCGACGCACGTCACGCTCGCCTGTGCCTGGTGCGAGCAGCCGCTGCGTGCCGCGATACCCGGCTCGACGGCGCCGCTGCGGTGCGCCGTCTGCGGGTCGCGGACGGGTGCGTGGCCGAGCGACGAGCAGCTCGCGCGACTCGTCGCGAGCGCCCGCGCCGACGCAGGGGCAGGCGATGCCGGCGACGCCGCTCGCGCCGACCACCGCTGCTCGGTCGCCGAGCTGCTGCGCCGGCGCGCGCGCCGGCGCCTCGCCCATCGCGTCGCCGTGATGGCGCCGCCCGGACCGGTCCTCGACGTCGGCAGCGGCGACGGGACGCTGCTCGACGCGCTGCGCGGCGCCGGGCGCGTCGCGACGGGAGTCGGCCGCTCGCCGGCCCGCACCGGCGTCTGCGACGTCGACATCACCGAGCTCGGCGGCCGCTACGCGGCGATCGTCTTCTGGCAGTCGCTCGGGCGCGTGCGGGCGCCGCGCGCTGCGCTCGAGCACGCCGCCGCGCTGCTGAAGCCCGACGGGCTGCTGACGATCGCGCAGCCGACGTCGGTCGGGCTGCCGGCGCTGACCGAGCGGCTGCGCGGCGGCGAGCCCGCGAGCCCCCGCGTCAAGATCCCGCAGCGCGCCCTCGTCGAGCGGCTGCACGCGCTCGGGCTGGAGGTCCTCTACGCCGATCGCGTGCGCGAGCGGTCCGGCCTCGCCGGCTGGTCCGCGACGCTGCTTGGCGGCGTCGTCTCGGTCGAAGCGCGCCGCTGAGGCGCGGTCGCCGCCGCGACCGCGGCGACGGCCGACTCCGCGTCGTCGACGACGGCGATCAGGTCGAGGTCGCCGGGCGAGATCTTGCCGCCCGCGAGCAGCGAGTCGCGCAGCCAGTCGAGCAGCGGCGTCCAGAACGCGCTGCCGACGAGCACGAGCGGGAAGCTGCGGATCTTGCGCGTCTGGATCAGCGTCAGCGCCTCGAACAGCTCGTCGAGCGTTCCGAAGCCGCCCGGGAAGACGACGAACCCGCTCGCGTAGCGGACGAACATGACCTTGCGCGTGAAGAAGTAGTGGAAGTGCAGCGGCAGGTCGAGGTAGGGATTCGTCGCCTCCTCGAACGGCAGCTCGATCGCGAGCCCGATCGAGAGCGCGCCGGCCTCCTGCGCGCCGCGGTTGGCCGCCGCCATGATCCCGCCGCCGCCGCCGGTGATGACCGAGTACCCGGCCTGCCCGAGCTGGCGGCCCGTCTCGACGGCGAGCCGGTACTGCGGATCGTCGTCAGGCGTGCGCGCCGAGCCGAAGACGGCGACGCCGTCGTCCACGTCCGCGAGCGCGGCGAACCCCATCTCCAGCTCGCGCCGCATGCGGCGGATCCGCATCGGGTCGGTCGCGACCTCCAGCGGGGCTTCGAGCAGCTCCTCGTCGGGCGTGCGCGGTCGCAGCTGGCGCGGGGTCGGTTGCTCGGACATCGTCATCCGAGTATGCACGCATGCGCCGCGCGCCAGTCAGAAGTTGCGGCGGTGGTCCTCGCCGTACAGCGGGAGCGGATCGCCGCACATCTCCATCAGGCGCGAGAAGTTCCGCATCGTGATGTGCTTGGCGAGGTGCTCGGGATGGATCATCCCGGGCTCGTCCTCGTCGCCGGTGAGGTCGCACGTGAAGACGATCGACTTCTCGTTCTCGTAGCGCCCGTTGATGATGTTGTAGAGCTGCTCGAGCACCCAGTCGGTCGGCCGCGCGACCGCCAGGTCCTCGATGTGCAGCAGCTCGACGGAGGTGAGCCGGTCGATCAGGTCGAGCGTGCTGCCGGACTCGTCGTCGCCGTAGGTGCGGCGGATCTCGTCGAGCAGCCGCGGCCCGGTGTAGATCGCGACCGAGCGCCCGGCCGTCATCGCGTGCTGCGAGATCAGGTACGCGAGGTGGCTCTTGCCCGTCCCGGGGCTGCCGAGGAACCACATCCCCCGCCCTCTGTCGAGCATCTCGTCGATCCGCTCGCAGAACTGCCGCACCGCGCGGACCTGGACCGGCGCGCTGCGCTCGATCGACGGCAGCGGCTCGCGATCGAAGCCGAGGTTCTGGAACTTCTTCGGGACGACGTTCGAGAGCCGTCTGGCGCGGCGGCGCTGGACCTGCTCGGGCCAGCAGCGGCAGCGGTAGGTCTCGTTCGCGTCCCAGTCGACGACCATCCCGCTGCCGTCGCAGAGGTCGTAGGGGCACGGCTTCACGAACGCTCTCTTGGCGGGTTGGACGGCCACGCGCTCAGTGAATCACACGCGGTCGCCGGCTCATGCGCCGCGCTCGATCGCGCCGAGGTGCGCGACGTTGGCGACGTCGCCGGCGTCGGCGCTCGGCTCGCTGCCGAACCATGCGTCGAGGATCTCGTCGAGCTGCGCCCGCGACGTCGTGCGGAGGCTCAACGCGAGCACGTTGGCGTCGTTCCAGCGGCGCGCCCCGGCGGCGGTGGCGGCGTCGCCGCAGAGCGCGGCGCGGATCCCTCGCACCTTGTTCGCCGCGATCGACGCGCCGGTGCCGGTCCAGCAGCAGACGACGGCCTGGTCGGCGCGTCCCTCCGCGACGTCGCGTGCGGCCAGCTCGCTCGCCCACGCCCAGTCGTCGCGCTCACCCAGCTCCGGCGGCGCGAGCGCGCCATGTGGCACGGGCTCGTGGCCGCGCTCGCGCAAGGCGTCGAGCACGGCATCGGCGACCCCGGTCGACTCGTCGGCGGCGACGGCGATGCGCATCGCCGTCAAGTATGGCGAGGCAACGGCGCGGAGGTCCCCCGACCTCCGCGCCGCCGTTCCCCCTTTTGCCTCGTTCCCCCGTCCCCCGAGCGGCCGCCGCCCCGGCCGCTTACTGCAGCTCTCCAGTCGGCGTGCGGAAGCTCGACAGGAACAGGCCTGCCAGCTCCGCGTCGCCGCTGATCCGAAGGCCCGTGCGCGACTGGTCGGGCCCGAACGCCTGCGCCCACGCGCGCGGCGTCGCCTTGATGACGGCGTCCGCGTGCGCGGCCGGTCTGTGCGTGACCGCCGCGTCGCCGTCGCAGAGCGCGAGCGTGTAGAGGTCGAGCGCGACCTCCGATTCGTCCTCGACGATCAGCTCCAGCTCGGCGTCGAGGTGCTCGGGCGGGTCGACGACGCAGCCGGCGAGGCGGAACAGCGCCGTCACGTCGACCCATTCGTCGGCGTTCGGCGGCGACCATGCCCAGCGCAGCGCCCAGCGCACGACCGGGCCGAGGATCGCGACGAGGTCGCGACCGGAGTCGGTCAGGTCGAACTCGACCCGCGGCGGCACCTCGGCGTAGCGCTCGCGTGTGATCAGCCCCTCGACCGCCATCCTGTTCAGCCGCTGCTCCAGCGCACCGGTGGAGACGCCCGGGAAGGCGCGCTGCAGCTCCGACAGGCGCTTGGGCCCGAACGCCAGCTCACGCACGATCAACAACATCCAGCGGTCACCGATCACGCCCAACGCACGGGCGTCCGGCGACCACTGTCGACGACGTCTGATGCTCGACAGGTCGCATCGCGGCACGACTGATCCCCTCTCTCAGCTCTCGGCGCTGTCGACTTCCCGTCCCATGACGAGTTGCCCGGTCGTCCGACTTGCACCCCCAAGTCGAGCGATCGGCCAAAGCCAGCTACCGCTGGAAACTTACATGACTCCTATTGCTGTGTCCAGCAGGGTCTGGACGCCTGGTCGAGCGCGGATCCCCGCTGGCACGGGCGGTTCGCGAGCGCGGGCATCGACCGCTCAAGAAGCACTGTCCAATCAACGCTGCCGTGCGTACCGCCATGCGCGCACGACACTGTCGCGGCGCCGCTCGAACCGGCGTCGCACCGCCCTCTGGAGTGAGCGGCGGGGGCATTCCCCGGATCGACTATTGTAAACGCGCTCGTATTCGGAGCGGGTGATGAGTTCAAACGGGGTTGCCGATTTCGCAGAAGACGACCGGGCGCAGGCGCCCCGTCCGCTCATGCCCGTCACGCAACGGGAGCGACTGCTCGACGGCATGGCCCGCACGGTCGCGGCACAAGGCTACGCCGCGACCTCCGTCGCCGACGTGCTGCGCGAGGCGCGCGTCTCGCGCCGGACCTTCTACGAGAGATTCGCCGACAAGGAAGACTGCTTCCTCGCCGCCTACGACGCGATCGTCGCACTCTGCCTGGAGCGCGTCAGCAGCGCATACGACGCAGCGGACTCATGGCACGAGGGATTCGAGCGGGGACTCGACGCGCTGCTGGAGCTGCTCGCCGCCGAGCCCGCGTTCGCCTGCCTCGGGGTCGTCGAGGTGCTCGCCGCCGGCCCCCGCGGACTGGCGCGGCGCGACGAGACGATGCGGCGGTTCGTGGCATTCGTCGACGTGACACGGGCGCAGGTTCCGGGCCCGCTCTCCGCACCGCCGGAGCTGGTCGCGCAGGCGATCGTCGGCGGCATCTACGAACTGCTCTACTCGCACATCGTGCGCGGCGAGACCGACCGTCTGCCCGATCTCACCGGCGAGATGCTGCATTACACCTTCATGCTGCTCGGCAGCCCGCAGCGACCGGCCTGACGCGCGCTCGCCGAGTGCCGCCGCGCCACGACGGGGCGGTGACGGGGTTGTGTTAAGTTCCACCCCCTCCTAAGTGCATCGGGTCAGGTGAAACAGCAGGACATGGATTGGACGCCGGCCCAACTCCCGAGTGGCCGCCACGGGCTGCCGCGCGAGTACGTGATGAACTCCCAGCGCTCCCGCCTGCTCGGCGCGGCGGTGCAGATCGCCGGTGACGAAGGCTACGCCGGCATGACCGTCAGCGCGGTGATCGGCAGAGCGGGCGTGTCGCGCAAGACGTTCTACGAGTTCTTCCAGGACCGCGAGGACCTCTTCCTCGCCGCGTTCGACGTCGTCGTCGAGCAGGCGCTCGACGGCGCCCGCGCCGCCTACGACGAGCCGGGCGACTGGCCCGAGCGGCTGCGCCGCGTGCTGGCCGCCGGGCTCGACGCGCTCGCTGCGCACCCGCACGAGGCGAGACTCGGCTTCGTCGAGGTGCTCGCCGCCGGCCCGCGGGCGCTCGCGCGGCGCGACGATGCGCTGCGGGTGTTCATGCAGTTCCTCGCCCCCGGCTACGAGGCGGCCGCCGCAGAGCAGGGCGGCGACGACGCCGAGATCCCGCCGCTGATGCCGGAGGCGATCGTCGGCGCGGTCTACGAGATCGTCTACGCCCGCGTCCTCCAAGACCGCGCAGCCGAGCTGCCGGCGCTGCTCCCGCAGCTGCAGTTCTGCGCGCTCGCACCGTTCCTCGGCCCGGTCCGCGCCGCCGAGCTAGCGGCCGCAGGCGCCGCGCCGGCCCGCGCGAAGCGGCGCCGCGCGCGTGCGTAGGACACGTTCCGCTGGACATCGCGGCAACGCGCCGCGAAGATAGCTGCCACGGGGGCCGCGAAGGCGCTGGGGGTGCCGATGCCGACCGCACAGTTGATCGCAGCCGAAGGGCTGCTTGACGGCGACGAAGCAGCCGGTCTGTTCCGGCGAGCGCTGCACGACCGCGCGCGCGGGCGCGCGGTTCGCGCCTGCGAGACGTGGGCTCGCCTGGAGCTCGCGGCGCGCCATGCGGGCGCGCGCCACCTCGCCGTCCAGGCGGGCGCCGAGCGGGCCGTGACGCTGACGTGGATGGGCGCGCTGTCCGTCGCCGGCGTGCTGTGCGAGCAGCTGCTCGTCGAGCTGGCGGAGTTGGAGCAAGACGGCGCGCCGCTCGCTCCGCCGCCGCTGGACCAGGCGGAGATCGACGGCTTCGCGGGCGCCTGGTTCTCGCTGCCGGGCCTCCACCGCCTGCGTGCCGAGCAGCTGCGCCGTGCCGGCGACTACGCCGGCGCGCTGGAGGAGCTGGAGGAGGCGAGCCGCAGTCCCGACCAGCGCCCGCACGAGGCGCTGCCGCTGTGGGGACGCGTGATCCTGTCGGAGTCGCTGCGGCTCGCCGGCGACTTCGAGGGCGCGCACGAGGTCGCGATCGCCGCGGAGGAGCAGGCGACGCGCTCCGGCGGGCACCCGTGGGTCCGCGTCACCGCGAACCGCGCCGTCGCGCGGGCGCTGCTCGGGCTCGACGAGCTGGACGCGGCGCTCGCGCGCTTCACGGCGCTGGCGGACGACCCCGCGCACCGGCACGCCGACGGCGGGATCGCGTGCGACCTCGGGATCGGCGAGACGCTGCGGCGGCGCGGCGACCACGCGCGCGCACAGGTCCACCTCGACCGCGCGAGCGCCGCCGCGCTGCGCCACGGCCACGTCGTCGGCTGGATCCAGGCGCAGCTGTGCCTCGCCGAGCTGGCGCGCGCCCGGCACGCGAGCGCCGGCGAGGTGACCGCGATCGTCGCCGACGTGCAGCGCCGGCTGGCGCTCGTCGAGCACCCGTTCCTGCGGCTGCGCACGTTCGCGATCGGCGCGCTGAGCGCGACCGGCGAGCAGGCGGAGCGGCTGGTCGACCGCGCCGAGGACGAGCTGCCGCGCTTCCACCGCCGCAGCTGCGACCTGGAGCTGGAGCGCGAGCTGGTCGAGATCTGCCGCGTCGCGGTCGCCGCCGGCGAGGAGCCGCCGCCGATCGCGATGGATTTCCTCTGAGGCGGAGGAGCGCGCCGCGGGTATCCCCTCGGCGATGGACGAACACGCCCTCGAATCCGAGCTGCGACGGGTCGGCGGACAGCTGGCCGCCGCGTTCCCCTCCCCCACGCGCCACCCGCTGCGCACGCTCGACGCGCGTGCGCTGGAGCGCACGACCGAAGACGTCCAGCTGCGCGCGGCGCTGCTGCGTTTCGTCGACGTCGTTCCCGCCTGTCGCTCGCCCGACGACGTCGCACGCCACCTGACGAGCTTCCTCGACGCCGTCGGGGAGCCGCCGCAGCCGCTCGGGATCGCGATGCGGATGGGCGCGACGCGCGCCGGCCGCGCCGCGCTCGGCGCGGCCGCCGCACACGGCGTGCGGCACGTCGCGCACCGCTTCATCGTCGGCGAGTCGCCGGCCGCGGCGAGCCCGACCCTGCGGCGCCTGTGGCGGCACGGAGTCGCCAGCTCGCTCGACCTGCTCGGCGAGGCGACCGTCACCGACGCCGAGGCGGACGCGTACGAGGCGCGCTGCGACGAGGCGCTCGACGTCGTCGCGGCGGAGGCGCGGCGATGGCCCGCACGTCCCCTGCTGGAGGCCGACGGGAGTGGGCCGATCCCGCGCGCGAACCTGTCGGTGAAGGTATCGGCGCTGACGCCACGGCTGCGTCCGGAGGCGCCCGGCCCCGGCCAGCGCGACGCGGCGCGGCGGCTGCGGCGGCTGCTGGCCCGCGCCGACCTGCACGGCGCGCACCTGCACGTCGACATGGAGTCGCTCGACTCGCGCGACGCTGTCCTCGCGCTGGTGCTGGAGCTGCTCGACGAGCCGGCGTTCGCGCACGGGCCGTCGGTCGGCGTCGTCGTCCAGGCGTACCTGCGCGACGCCGGCGAGCAGGTCGACCGGCTGCTCGCCTGGGCGCGTCGCAGCGAGCGGCGCCCGCCGCTCGTCGTGCGACTCGTGAAGGGCGCCTACTGGGACCACGAGGTCGTGCTCGCCCGCCAGCACGGCTGGCAGACGCCGGTGCTGGAGCAGAAGGCGGCCAGCGACCGCGCGTTCGAGGCGCTGACGCTGCGGCTGCTGGAGGCGCGCCCGGACGTGCGCGTCGCTGTCGCCTCGCACAACCTCCGCTCGGTCGCGCACGCGATCGCGTGCGACCGGCTGCTCGGCGGCAGCGGCGAGGACCTGGAGCTGCAGGTGCTGCGCGGCCTCGGTGACGACCTCGCGAGCGCGCTCGCCGCCGGCGGCCTGCGTGTCCGCAGCTACTGCCCGGTCGGCGACCTCGTCGCCGGGATGGCGTACCTCGTACGGCGGCTGCTGGAGAACACCGCGAACGACTCGTTCCTTTCGCAGGCGGCGCACGGCGAGCCGCTCGACCGGCTGCTGGCACGGCCATGAGCGCGACGGGCTCCCCCACCCGCCTCGACGCGCCGTTCGCCAACGAGCCGGTCGTCGAGCTGCGCCGCGCCCCGCTGCGCGCGCGGCTCGCCGACGCGCTCGCGGCGCTCGACGCCGAGCTGCCGCTGACGGTCCCCGTGTCGGTCGGCGGTGAGACCCGCGAGCCCGCCGCCGACGCGTTCCGATCGACCGACCCCGGCACGCCCGACCGCGTCGTCGCGGTCGCCGCGGAGGCGAGTCCGGCGGAGGTCGGCGCGGCGGTCACGCACGCGGTCGAGGGCGGTCGCGCGTGGGCGCTGCGACCGGCGCGGGAGCGCGCCGAGGTGCTGCTGCGCGCCGCCGCCGGGCTGCGCGCGCAGCGCGCCCGCCTCGCGGCGCTCGCGCTGCGCGAGTGCGGCAAGCCGTGGCCGGAGGCCGACGCCGACGTCTGCGAGGCGATCGACTTCCTCGAGTACTACGCACGCGGTGCCGTCGCCCTCGACGCGGGCGCCGCGCTGCTGCAGCCGCCCGGGGAGCGCAACGCCCTGCGCTACGCCCCGCGAGGCGTCGTCGCGGTGATCGCGCCGTGGAACTTCCCGCTCGCGATCGTCACCGGCATGACCGCGGCCGCGCTGGCGACCGGCAACGCGGCGGTCGTCAAGCCCGCCGAGCAGTCGCCGGCGTGCGCGGCCGCGGTCGTCGCGGCGCTGCACGCGGCGGGCGTCCCGCCCGACGCGCTCGCGCTGCTGCCGGGAGCCGGCGAGGTCGGCGCCGCGCTCGTGCGCGATCCGCGCGTCGCGACGATCGCGTTCACCGGCTCGCTCGCGGTCGGCCTGGAGATCCAGCGGGCCGCGGCCGAGCCGGCGCCCGGCCAGCACGCGCTCAAGCGGCTCGTCGCCGAGCTGGGCGGGAAGAACTGCGTGATCGTCGATGCCGACGCTGACCTCGACGAGGCGGTTCCGGCGATCGTCGCCTCGGCCTTCCACTACGCCGGGCAGAAGTGCTCGGCGGCGGCGCGGGTGCTCGTCCACGAGGCGGTCGCCGAGACGCTGTGCCAGCGGCTCGCGGGCGCGGTCGCGGTGCTGTCGGTCGGCCAGCCGCAGCTGCTGGAGACCGAGGTCGGCCCGCTGATCGAGCGGGCGGCGCAGGAGCGGATCGAGCGCGCCTCCGCGCGCGCGGAGGCGGAGGGCCGGCTGCTCGTGCGCCACGCCGGGCCGCTGCCCGCCGCCGGCTGGTTCTGCGCGCCGGCCGTCGCGACCGACCTGCCGCCCGACTCGCCGCTGCTGCGCGACGAGCTGTTCGGCCCGCTGCTGACGGTCGAGGCCGTTCGCGACGTGGGGCACGCCTGCGCGCTCGTCGACGCGCTGCCATACGCGCTCACGGGCGCCCTCTTCTGCCGCGATCCGGCGACGGTCGCGGCCGTCGCGGCCATCTCGCCGGTCGGGAACCTCTATGTCAACCGTGCCACGACGGGCGCGATGGTCGGGCGCCAGCCGTTCGGCGGCAACCGTCTCTCGGGCACCGGCGCGAAGGCCGGAGGGCCCGACTACCTGCGGCATTTCGCCGAGCCGCGGGTGGTCACGGAGAACACCGTGCGGCACGGGCTGGTCGCGTGAATCACGTCAGAATCAGACGGTAGTTCGTGCACGGCGTCGGCGGAACGGGTACACATTGCACATGGCCACGGCCGTGAAGCTGTCGCTTGCAACGCTGCTGATCGGGTCTCTGCTGCTCGCCTATCTGGCGCCGCCGCCCTCCCGTCAGGTCGACCTGCGCGTGCGCGGCGGCATGCTGGCGATCGGCCTCGCCTGCTACGTGATCGCCGCGATCGCGCTGACGGCCGGCTCGATGCTCGCGGGCGTGCTCGCGCTCGCCGTCGCCAGCGAGCTGATCTGCGCGGCCGGTTGGCTCGGGCGCGGCGACTCCCCCGGAACCGACGAGGACGACAGCGGCGGAGGAGGCGGCGGAGGCGGCCGCGGACCGAAGCCGCCGCCGCTGGACTGGGACTGGGACTCGTTCGAGCAGGCGTTCCGGCGGTACGCGCGCGACCGCGACCGCCAGCCGATCTAGCGGCTCGTTCTCGCGCTGCGCGCCGATTCCACCAGCGCGAGGAAGCGCTCGTGCAGGCGTGGCTCGCCGCTCAGCTCCGGGTGGAACGAGATCGCGAGCAGGTGGTCCTGCTGGACGGCGACGGGATGGCCGTCGACCGCGGCGAGCACCTCGACGCTGTCGCCCAGCTCGGCGACCCACGGCGCGCGGATGAAGACCGCGCGCACCGATGGTCCCTCGACGCCGGCGATCGTCAGGTCCTCCTCGAACGAGTGGACCTGGCGGCCGAACGCGTTGCGGGTCGCGAGCACGTCCATGATGCCGAGGTGAGCGCGGTCGAGCATGATCAGACCCGCGCAGGTGCCGAAGACCGGCGTCCCGCCGCGCGCCAGCTCGCGCAACGGCTCGGCGAGACCCTCGCGCTCGATTCCGAGCGTCATCGTCGTCGACTCGCCGCCGGGGATGACCAGCCCGTCGAGGCCGGCGAGGTCCGCGGGGACGCGGACCTCGCGCGGCTGTGCGCCCAGCTCGGCCAGCATCCGCGCGTGGGCCGCGAAGTCGCCCTGGAGCGCCAGGACGCCGACGGTCAGCAAGCGCCTACCAGCCGCGCTGGGAGAGGAGCTGCTCGGACTCGAGCTTGGAGGTCTCGAGGCTGAACATCGCCTTGCCGAGGCCGGTCGAGGCGGCCGCGACGCGCTCGGCGTCGGCGAAGTGGGTCGTCGCCTCGACGATCGCGCGGGCGCGGTGCTCGGGGTTCTCGGACTTGAAGATGCCGGAGCCGACGAACGTGCCCTCGGCGCCGAGCTGCATCATCAGCGAGGCGTCGGCCGGGGTCGCGATCCCGCCCGCGCAGAAGAGGACGACGGGGAGCTTGCCGTTCTGCGCGACCGTGCGGACGAGGTCCAGCGGCGACTGCAGCTCCTTCGCGGCGGTCGCCAGCTCGGCGTCGTCGAGGCCCTGGAGGCGCTTGATCTCGCCCTTGATCTTGCGCATGTGGCGGACGGCCTCGACGATGTCGCCGGTGCCGGCCTCGCCCTTGGAGCGGATCATCGCCGCGCCTTCGGCGATCCGCCGCAGCGCCTCGCCGAGGTTCGTCGCGCCGCACACGAACGGGACCTTGAACGCCCACTTGTCGATGTGGTTCGCCTCGTCCGCCGGCGTCAGCACCTCGGACTCGTCGATGTAGTCGATCTCGAGCGACTCGAGCACCTGCGCCTCGGCGAAGTGGCCGATCCGCGCCTTCGCCATCACGGGGATCGTGACGGCCTCCTGGATGCCCTTGATCATCTCGGGATCGGACATGCGCGCGACGCCGCCGTCGCGTCGGATGTCGGCCGGTACGCGCTCGAGCGCCATCACGGCGCAGGCGCCGGCGGCCTCGGCGATCTTCGCCTCCTCGGCAGTGACGACGTCCATGATGACGCCGCCCTTGAGCATCTCGGCGAGTCCGGCCTTGACGGTGAAAGTTGCTTCGTCGCGCATGCGACGGAATATAGCTGCGGCCTTCGCCCCACGGCAGTCCGCCCGCGTCCAACGATCGCCCGCGTGACACACCGCGATGGAGCATGACGGCGGCATGCCGCGCCGGTCCGCGACGGGGGCCACTAGCATCGCCCGGCGTGACCACTCCCGAGGCTGTCTTCATCCCCGACGGGCCCGGCCGCTTCCAGCCGACCGAGCTGTCGCGCGGCCCGTGGGATCCCGGCGCCCAGCACGGCGGCGCGCCCGCGGGCCTGCTCGCCGGCGCGCTCGAACGCGTCGAGAGCGACGTCCCGATGGCCGTCGTGCGGCTGACCTACGAGTTCATACGGCCTGTCCCGCTGACGCCCTTGACCGTCGCGACCCGCATCGCGCGCCGTGGCGGGCGCGTGCAGCTCGTCGAGGCGCAGCTGAGCGCCGGCGAGGAGGTCGTCTGCCGCGCGGTCGCGCTGCGCGTCCGCCGCGCGGAGGTCGCCGCGCCCGCGTTCGAGCCGGGGATCGCCTCTCCCCTGCCGCCGCAGGAGAGCGAGCCGGTCGTGATGGAGACGTTCCGCGAGGGGCCGGCGATGTTCGCGCGCGAAGGGATGGAGATCCGCTTTTCGCGCGGGCAGTTCGACGCGGTCGGTCCCGCGACGGCGTGGTTCCGCCTGCGTGCGCCGCTGGTCGCCGGCGAGCAGCCGACGCCGCTCCAGCGGGTCGCCGCCGCGGCGGACTTCGGCAACGGCATCAGCTCGGCCGTGCCGTGGACGACGCACCTCTTCATCAACCCCGACCTGACCGTCTACGTCGAGCGGCTGCCGGAGGGCGAGTGGGTCGGCCTCGACGCCTCGACGCGCCTCGGCGAGGCGGGCGCGGGACTCAGCGAGAGCGTCCTGTTCGACTCGCGCGGCCGGCTCGGCCGCGCGCTCCAAGGGCTCTACGTCGCCGAGCGGTGAGCGCGGCGGCGCGGCGGGCTACTTGAGGCGGTACGCCTTGATGCGCATGTCGTACTGCTGCGCATCGCGCGAGTAGACGCCGTACGCCAGCGCCTGGATCAACGACAGCAGCGCCGTGTGCGAACGCACGTAGGCAGGGCTGTTGGAGGAGTAGTAGAGCCGCGTGCGGGCGAGTCGCGCGACCTCGGAGAGGGTCGCGTCGGTGATCGCGATCGTGGGCGATCTGCGATGGCGCGCGAGCTTCATCGTGCGGGCGATCAGCGGATGCGGCCGCCCCGCGGAGAGGCCGATCACGAGCGTCGACTCGTCGATCCGCGACAGCCGTCCGAGCGCTTCCTGCGACGGGCTCGCGACGACCTCCGCACGGATGTCGAGCAGCGACAGCAGGTGGCGCAGGTAGCTGGCGAAGAACGCCATCTGGTCGGTGCCGGCGATCAGCACCTTGTCCGCGGTGGCGATCGCCTCGATCGCCGCCTCGACGTCGCTGCGCGAGAGCTTGCGCGCGGTCTCCTCGACGTTGACGTGGTCGGTCGCCAGCGCCGTTTCGTACTCGGTCTGGTCGAGCGAGAACAGCGGCGCCGCAGCGACCGCGTTCGGCGCCGCGTCGGCGCCGCCGGCAGGCCGCCGCCGGTACTCGTCGCGCGCCGCCTGCTGCAGCTCGGGGAAGCCCTCGAAGCCGAGCGCCTGCGAGAAGCGGACGACCGTGCTCGACGACGTGGACGCGCGCCGGGCCAGCTCCTCGGCCGTCTGGAAGGCGGCCTCGTCGAGGTGGTCGACGATGTACTGCGCGACGTCCTTCTGGGAGCGCGAGAACTCGTCGAAACGGGCGGTGATGTAATCGGAGAGCGCCTGATGGCCGTGCGGCGGCGGCGGCGCAGTGGGAGTCGTTGCGGTGGCTCGCTTCATAGGCAGCGAAGGTTTCGACGCACCCCGGGGCTCTCCTGCACATCAGTGTCGGCGAGCGACTAAGCTGCCCGGCCGATGCGCGTCATTCCGACCAGGATCTCCGGACCTGTGCTGCTCGAGCCGCAGGTGTTCGGCGACCATCGCGGCTTCTTCGCCGAGACGTTTCGCGAGGACGCCTGGAGTGCCGCCGGCGTCGATGTCGCGTTCGCGCAGGACAACCACTCGCGCTCACGGCGCGGCACGCTGCGCGGGATGCACTTCCAGATGACTCCCGGCCAGGCGAAGCTCGTGCGCTGCGCGCGCGGAGCGATCGTCGACGTCGTCGTCGACCTGCGCAGAGCGTCGTCGACGTTCGGCGAGTGGGAGGCGTTCGAGCTCGACGACGAGTCGATGCGGCAGCTGTTCGTGCCAATCGGCTTCGCGCACGGCTTCTGCGTGACCAGCGAGGTCGCCGACGTCGTGTACAAGTGCTCGAGCTACTACGACCCGGCGACCGAGGCGGGGATCGCATACGACGACCCGGCCGTCGGGATCGTCTGGCCGAGTGACGTGGAGCCGGTCGTCTCCGAGCGCGATGCGCAAGCGCCGCGGCTCGCTGACGTCGCCGGCTCGCTGCCCTTCTGAGCGGGGCTCGGCCGCTCGGCGTCGAGCTGGCCTGGCGTCAACGCGGCCCAGCGTCGGGCCGCAGCGTCAGCTGTCGAGGCGCCCGTTGCGCACTTCGGCGTTCTGCGCACGCTCGCCCGCGGTCAGCACGAGCGCGTAGCCGATCAGGACGTTGGCGACGACGCCGATCCCGAGGAACGTGATGAGCAGGCCGATCGTGAACTCGGCGGCAATGGAGATCGCAAAGGTGAGCACGTGCAGGAGCTTATCGCGCGCTCGGGCGCGCGTGCGCCGAGGGCGCGCGACCGCCGCGGGCGCCCTCGGCGCACAGGGCGCGCGACCGCGGGCGCGCCCCGCCGCTGCCGGCGAGGCCGTGTCGGCGATCGGGTACCGTGTGGGCGATGGAGTCCTCGTCGCACGAGCGCGCCTGCCCCAGCTGCTCTGCCCCCGCTCAGTCCGACCAGCGCTGGTGCCTGGAATGCGGCGCCGAGCTGCCGCAGCGGTCGAAGCGGTCGGGCCTGCGCCCCGCCGTCGGGATCGCGACCACGCTGACGGTGCTCGTCGGCGCCGCGTCCGCCGGCGGCTACACGCTGCTGCAGGACGGCAAGAAGCCGCCGCCGCCGGCGACGACGGTCGCGCAGCAGCCGCCGCCCGCCGCGACGACCCCGGCGGTGCCCGAGACGGCGACGCCGCCGGTCACCGAGACTCCCGTCGCGCCGCCAGCCGGCAGAGAGACGCCGAGACTGCCTGACACGAGCGGCGGCAGCGGAGGCGGCACGCCGCCGTCGAACGACGTGCCGGACGTGACCGACGACGTCGACACCTCGACGCCGAACCCGCCGCCGCCCGACGACAACGCCGGCGAGGTCGACAACGGCGACGGCAGCGTCACCGACGAGCCGTCGAACAGAGACAGAAGAACGAGACAGCCGAAGCCGAGACTGGTCGAGACGAACATCGCGCTCGGCGCGGTCGCGGTCGTCTACCCGCCGTCGGCCACGGGCGAGGATCTCGGCGACGCCGGCGCCGTCGTCGATGGCTCGTCCTCGACGGCGTGGAAGACGCCGAGATACGACGACCCGGCGACGAACCCGCAGCTCGGCGTCTACGTCGACCTCGCGTCGGCCGAGAGACTGACCAAGCTCGTCGTGACCTCTCCGACGCCCGGCGTGAGCGTCGAGGTCTACGCGGCCAGAAACGGCCCGCCGCGCTCGATCACCTCGTCGGGCTGGGCGCATGTCGCTGACAAGACGCTCGCGGGCAGATCGACGATCGAGCTGTCGACCGGCGCCGAGTACCGCTATGTCCTGCTGTGGGTCACGGGCCTGCCGGCCGGTGCGGACCACGGAGCGATCTCCGAGGTCCAGATCTTCAGCAAGCAGCCCGAATAGCGGCTGAGACGGTCGCCGTCAACGTCGTTCGCGACGGTTGCCACTTGAACGGCGGCGTGCGGGCTGGGAAGCTGAACGGATCCCATCCGCGTCGAATCCTGAGGAGGTCGCGTCTACCAACCATTCCGCCATTGGCGGTGTGGCACCCGTGCGAAGCAGGGGACCTTCGCGCGAGCCGTGCTGTGCCCATCGCCGAGCTCGTGAAAGTGCAATGGGGGGGCGCAACACAGGAGGAGCAGATGTGCAAGACGGCACGGGAGTTCGTCACCGGTATCGGTGAGTGCGTCAGCGAGTACGAGACAGTGCTCGAAGGCGCGAGAAAGCTCGCCGAGTTCGGGGTTGCTGCACTCCCGATCTGCGGCGATGACCGCAACGTCGTCGGCATGCTGTTCGAGCGTGATGTCGTCCGCATCGTCGCCGAACGGCGTGATCCGGACTCGATACGCATCGGACTGCTGGCTGACCACGTGTCCGTGGTGGACGCGAATGCGCCGATCTACGACGCATGGACGACGATGATCGAGGGTGACCTCGACAGCGCCCCGGTGACCGACGAAGGCCGGTTGATCGGGATGCTGCGCCGGACGGACCTGCACAGCCAGATCGGCGAGCGGGCGATCGGCGATCCCCGCCCCGCCCGGGCGGTGGCGCAAGTCTGAGGAGCTGCTGAGACGGAGACGACGGTGCGGGTCGCGCGCACCGTCCTCCGTCCTGCCCCTCTCCGCCCCGCCGAGCCCCGCCGCGCGTGCGGCGACCGGCGCGTGCGGCAGCTGGCGAGCAGAGCGTCGCCCGGCGCGTGCCCGAAAGGGTGACGCGGCCGGGGCGGATCCCATCCGCACGCCCCGGCCGCGTCGAGCGCGAGGCTGGCACGTTGCCTCGCGCCGGGGTGTTCCCGGGGGAGGGAACCCTGCGGGCGGACATGGGCTCGAACGAGAACCGTCGAGCTTCTGCCCGCCTGCACGGCTCCGCCGCGGCGAACGCCATGTCGGCTGCGACAGCGCGTCGGCGCGCCGTCTCCATCGTATTTGCGCGGCCCCGTGCCGTCCACGCACCAAAAACTATAAACGTCTCCGTCTTCTGTTGTCAACGGGGCTCGCACCGGCTACTGTCGCGGCGTGGGATCGCAGATCGAGCCGCTTCCGAGCGCGTCGCATGCAGGCGCGGCGTTCGCCGTGCGCTCGCGCCGCGTCAGGCTGATCGCCGCGATGGCGGAGGTCGTCAGCGAGGAGGGCTACCGCGCGACGTCCGTCAGCAAGGTCGTCGCGGCCGCGGGCGTCTCGCGCAACAGCTTCTACGAGCACTTCGCCAACAAGGAGGACTGCTTCCTCGCGGCGTACGACGCGACGGTCGAGCAGGTGATGGCACGCGTGCGCGAGGCGACGGCGTCGGCGACCAGTCGCCAGGCCGCGCTGGAGGCGGGCTTCGCCGCGTTCCTCGGGTTCGCCGCCGCGGAGCCGGAGCTGGCCTGGCTGTGCGTCGTCGAGGTGCTCGCCGCGGGCCCGCGCGCGCTCGCGCGGCGCGACGCCGCGATGCGCTCGTTCGGCAGCGTCCTCGAAGGCGGGCACGGCGACGCGGACGGCGGCACCGACGTCCCGCCCGTTCTCACCGAAGTCCTCGTCGGCGGGATCTACGAGGTGATCTACGCGCGCATCCTCAACCGCGAGACGGCGACGCTCCCCTCCCTGCTGCCGGACGTCTTGTACGTCTGGCTGGCGCCGTTCGTCGGCGCCGTGCGCGCCGGCGCGGTGCGGGTCGAGACGGCGCGCACGCTCGGAATCGAGACCGACCCCCTGCTGAAAGTCGCGCCGGAACAAGGTCGATCGGACGGGGACAAGGATGTTTTCTGAGCGCGTCTATGGTCGCGAGGTGCCCGCCGCCTCCGATCGCTCGCCGCAGCGCCTTCCACGCGGACGGCACGGGCTTCCGCGCCGCTTCGTCGTCCACAACCAGCGGGAGCGGATGCTGCTCGCGGTCGCCGAGGCGGTCGCCGAGCAGGGCTACGCGACGACGACCGTCGCGGACATCATCGCGCGGGCGCGGCTGTCGCGCCGGACCTTCTACGAGCACTTCACCGACAAGGAGGAGTGCTTCCTCGCGGCGTACGACACGGTCGTCGAGCAGATGCTCGCGGGCGTCGGCCACGCCTACGAGCATGCCGGCGACGACTGGACCCACCGCGTCCACGATGGGCTGGAGGCGTTCGTCAACTACCTCGTCGCCGAGCCGGCGTTCGCACGCATGTGCATCGTCGAGGTCGTCGCCGCCGGTACCGAGGCGCGCGGCCGTCGCGACGCGGCGATGCGCGTCTTCGTCGACTTCCTCCAGCCCGGCCGCGAGCAGGCGCCGAGAGGCGTCGTGGTTCCGGAGCTGGCGGCCGACATAGTCGTCGGCGGGATCTACGAGATCATCTACACCCGCCTGCTGCGCGACTCGGCCGAGGAGCTGATCGAGATGCTCCCCCAGCTCGTCTACTGCGCGCTCGTCCCGTTCGTCGGGCACAGAGCCGCCGAGAGAGCGGTGCGGGAGAACGAGGCGCGCAAGGAGTCCGAGCGCGCCGCCGAGCACGACGAATCCGACGGTTGAGGCACCCGGCGCGCCCACGCTCTGGTAGCGTCGCATCTAGCACGGCCCAGTAGCTCAGTTGGTTAGAGCAGCGGACTCATAATCCGTTGGTCCGAGGTTCGAGTCCTCGCTGGGCCATCTCGCGAATCGCCCGTCGTACCGGCCTTTCCCCGGTGCGGTGGGCAATCTCTCGAAGGTCCGCTGGATTCGCTCCTGTCGCAACCGGGGGGCGACGCGATCCGGAAGCACAAGGGCCTCCGGGTGGCTCACCAGATGGGCTGCCTGAGCCCGACCTGATGGACGAGTACATGCGTGGGTTCGACGGCGGCGACTCTGACGCCCTCGCCGCCGCGTAGGCGACGCCGAGACGCCCTACACAAGCTCCACGATCGCGTCGAGGTGCCGCATGGCCGTCTCGGGGCGATCGGGGAGCGTCGGCCGGCTCGGCGGCCAGCGCATCGACCCCCTGATCGTCTACGGCCTCGTCGCCCACGGCGGCGAGCCGGCGGGATGAACCCCCGGCAGCGGCCGCGTCACGAGCCCCTCCTCGACCGCCCACGCGATCGTGCGGCGGAACGTCTCGGCGACCGGCGTGTAGCGCAGGCCCAGCTCGCGCTCCGCGCGCGAGCCGTCATAGCGATGCCCGTGCAGGATCGTGTCGACGCGTGCGCGGCAGATCGGCGAGGTGCGGCCGCGCAGGCGCAGCGTGGACTCGACCAGCGTCGCGGCGCCGCGCGCCAGCCACGGCGGCACCATCGGCACGCGGTCCTCTATCCCCGCCAGCTCGGAGACGAGCGCGAGCGCCTCGGCGGAGGGGAGCGTCGCGCCGTTGAGGATGTAGCGCTCGCCCGCGCTGCCGCCCGCGGCCGCGAGCAGGTGGGCGGCGACGACGTCCTGCACGTCGACGACGCTGACGTGTGTCTCCACGAACGCGCGCAGGCGACCGTTGAGGTAGGCGATGATGATCGCGCCGTTGCCGCCCTTGCGCGGCGGGCCCTGGACCGAGGACGGGTTCAGCGCCAGCACCTCCACCCCGGTCTCCGCGCCGACGGCGAAGGCGACGCGCTCGGCGTCGTGCTTGGAGCGGTCGTAGAGCGACAGGTAGGACCCGCGGTGCGGCGATTCCTCGGTGCCGACCGTGCCCTGCGCCTCGCCGACCGACGCGGCCGACGAGGTGAAGACGACGCGCCTGATCCCCGCGCGCGCGGCAGCGCGCACGACGGTCTCGGTCCCCACGACGTTCACGCGCGTCAGCCGCGCGGGGTCCTTTGGGCAGTGCGAGTTGACGCCCGCGACGTGGTAGGCCAGCTCGCAGTCGGCCATCCCGCGCGCGAGCGCGGCGGCGTCCAGCACGTCGCCACGCACGACCTCCACGTCGCGCGCCGCGAGCGCCCGCGCGGCGGCGTCGCTGCGGGCCAGGCCGACGACCTCGTCGCCGCGGGCGCGCAGCGCGCTCGCCAGCGCGCCGCCGATGTAGCCGCCGCCCCCGGTCAGGAAGATGCGCGCCATCAGGCCGACCGCCCCTGTGCGACGCGCGCCGTCTCGGCGGCGGCCGCAGCGGCCGCCCGCCGCGCCGCCAGTTTCGGGTCGGGCGTCGTCTGCGCCCCGCACTCCTCCATGAAGAGGCGCACGCGCTCCATCACCTCGAAGCGGTCCTCGCCCGGCGCGACGCGGAGCGGCCCGCCGAAGCTGACGCGCAGCGCGTGGCGCGCGAGGCGGCGGCCGGCCGGCCGCGTCATCCAGCGGCGGCCGGCCGGCATCGCGGCATGGGTGCCGGCGATGTGGACCGGGACGAGCGGCAGGCCGTGCTCGACGGCCAGCGCCGCCGCGCCCGCGAGCAGCGGCCCGACGCGGCCGTCGCGCGAGCGTGTCCCCTCGGCGAAGACGACGAGGCTCCAGCGGGCGTCGATCAGCGGCTCCAGGGCGGCGGTGCTGCCGATCCCCCTGCCGCCGGCGCGCCGTTCGAGCGGGACGGTGCAGAACGCGAGCGAGACCGCGCTCGCGAGCAGCCGGCCGGTGTAGAAGTAGTCGGCCGCGGCGGCGACCGCCGTGCGCCGCCGCAGGCGGCGCGGGAGCGCGCGCAGCAGCACCGGCGTGTCGGCGTGGCTGCAGTGGTTGGCGACGAAGATCGCGGGGCCGTCGAGCCGGCGCAGCTGCTCGCGGCCCGTCACCTCCGTGCGTGCGTAGGCGCGGATGATCGCGTTGAAGAGGCCGCAGACGATCAGCTCGCGAGCGGCCCGCGCCGGCAGCGCCCGCGCCCAGGGCTGGTCGAGGTCGGCGCGGTCGGAGCTCGCGCCCGCCATCAGACGATCTTCCCCGGGTTCAGGTTGCGGCCCGGGTCGGTCCCGGCGAAGAGCGCCTCGATCATCGCGACGCCCGGGGCCGAGAGGTCCTGCTCCAGCCAGCGCGCGTGCTCGGTGCCGACGGCATGGTGGTGCGAGAGCGTCGCGCCGTTGTCGACGAACGCCTGCTGGATCGCGGTCTTGACGACGTCGTACTCGGCCAGCATGTCGCTTCCGGGCGCTGGCTCGAACGCGAACGTGAAGTAGAGGCAGGCGCCGCCGTGGTAGCTGTGCGACAGGTGGCACATCAGGTAGCCGCGCACGCCGAGCCGGGCGAAGGCGGCGTGCCCGGCGGCCGTCACCGCGTCGTAGACGGGCGTCAGCCGGCTCCACGGCATCGCCGTCTCGGAGACGTCGGCGGCGACGCCGCGGTCGAGCAGGAAGTCGCGGATGTAGGGCGTGTCGAACTTCTTCTGGTCGTACAGCGCGCCGGGGCTCGACCCGATGCAGAGCCCGCCGTGGCGCTTGACGATCCTGCCGACCGCTCTGCGCTGCTCCGCGACGTGGCCCGTGCTGCCCTCGTAGCCGATGAACGAGAGGCACATCTCGTCCAGGCGGAAGCCGAGCCGGCGCGTCAGGAACGTCGTCAGCGCCTTCGACTTGAGCTTGTCGACCGGCGTCGAGCGCTTGCGTGTGGCGAACGAGAACTGCGTCTCGGGCGCGTCGGAGACGCGCGTCACGGAGACCGAGCACTCGCTCGCGGCGATCTCGCGCATCGCGGCGAGGCCGGCGCCGAACGTCGGGAACAGGTAGCCGAGGATTCTGCGCTCCTGCGGCAGCCGCCGCACCTGCACCGTCGCCTCCGTGACGATCCCCAGCCGCCCCTCGCTGCCGAGCACCATCTCGCGGACGCTCGGGCCGGTCGAGGTCGCTGGCACCGGCTGCGTCACGAGCGTGCCGGCGGGCGTGACGACGCGCAGGCCTCTCGTCAGGTCCGCCACGTCGCCGTAGCGGTCGGACTGCATGCCGGAGGAGCGCGTCGCGATCCAGCCGCCGAGCGTCGAGTGCGTGAACGAGTCGGGGAAGTGCCCGAACGTGTAGCCGCGCGCTCTCAGCTGCTCCTCCAGGTGCGGGCCGAAGACGCCGGCCTGGACGCGCGCCAGGCGCGAGTGCTCGTCGATCTCGAGCACCTTGTCGAGGCGCCCGAGGTCGACCGAGAGGACCGGGCGGCGCTCGTCCGCGGGCGCCTCCAGCGAGCCGGAGATCGAGGTGCCTCCGCCGAAGGGGATCACGACGGCGTCGGCGTCCAGCGCCGCGCGCAGGACGGCGGTGACCTCGTCCTCGCCGGCGGGGCGCACGACGGCGTCGGGGACGCGCGGCAGGTCGCCGCGGCGCTGGCGGACGAGGTCGCGGATCGACTTGCCGCGCGCGTGCACGACGCGGTCGAGCGGGTCGACGCTGACGTGTTCGGCGCCGACGGCGGACTCGAGCGCGGCGCGCAGCCCGTGCGGCAGCGTCGGCGCCGGCACGTCGAGGTCGTCGAAGCGGGCTGGCGGCGCGATCGGGCGCGCGACGTCGAGGCCGATCCTCTGCTCGATGAACGGCGCCAGCTCGGGCTTGTCCGCGTGCGTGAACTCGACGCCTTCGAGGCCCCAGCCCCACCACTTCATCGCAGCCATCACATGTCCTTCGCCTCGTTGTCCGGCGGACGACGATAGGGGACCGCGCTCCGCGGCGGCATTCCCGGATACTGATCCCCCATGGCTCGCGCAGATGACGTCACGGTGCTGACCGGCGCCACGGGGTTCGTCGGCTCGCTGGTGCTCGAACGGCTGCTCGCGCGCGGCGCCCCCGTCGCCGCGCTCGTGCGCGCCGACGACGACGCCGGGGCGCGCCGGCGGCTGGAGCAGCTCGCCCTGCGCACGTGGGGCGACGCGGACGTCGTCGCGGACGTGGAGGTGCTGGCGGCGGACGTCGAGCGCGCGCGGCTCGGCCTCGCGCCGGAGGCCTACGACGCGCTCGCCGCGCGGGCCGGCGCCGTCGTCCACTGCGCCGCGTCGGTGCGCTTCGACCTCGCGCTCGACAACGCCCACGCGATCAACGTCGACGGTACCGAGCGGATGGTCGAGCTGGCCGAGCACGCGCGCACGCGCGGCGCCGCGGGCCGCTTCGTGCACGTCTCGACCGCGTACGTCCACGGCCGCGCGCGCGGCCTTGCGCGCGAGGCCGGTCCCGTCGAGGAGCCCGCGTTCCGGAACACCTATGAGCGGACCAAACACCGCGCCGAGCGCGTCGTCGAGCGCCTGGAGGGCGCGGCGATCGTGCGCCCCAGCATCGTCGTCGGCGACTCGCGCACGGGCTGGACCAGCTCCTTCAACGTCGTCTACGTGCCGTTGCGCGCGCTCGTCACCGGCGTCCTGGAGGTCGTGCCGGCGCCGGCCGACGCGATCCTCGACCTCGTCCCGGTCGACCACGTCGTGGACGCCGTCTGCGGACTGCTCGACGACCCATCGATCGCCGGCGTCGTGCAGGCCGTGAGCGGCAGGCTGGCGCCGACGATGGAGGAGTTCGCGCGCCTGGCCTACGCCCATGCCGGCCGGCCGATGACGCCGTGCGTCCCGGCGGCGGCGGAGCAGATCGGCATCTACGCCCCCTACGTCGACGTCTGGGCGCGCTTCGAGTTCGCGCGCGCCGCAGGGCTCGGCGTCCGACCGGTGCCGATCGAGCAGCTGGTGCCGCTGCTGCTAGACCACGCCGCGGCGGCGGCCTGGGGCCGGCGCCACGTTCTGCGCCCCAGTCCGCTGCTCAGCTCGACGGCAGTCTGAGCGCCGCACGTCTCACGGCGCGACGGGCAGCTCGACATCGCCCGGCTGCTTGCGTTCGCTCTCGTCAGCGCCGGCGGCGCGCTCATCCCTTCGCCGACCCGCTCCCGCCGCTGAGTCGTACACCGGCGGCCGCCGGAGCCTGCAGGGGTAGTGTTGCGGGCGTGCCGACCGGTCGACTGAGCGCCGTGCTGCGGGCGATGGCGGAGGCCGGGGCCGACGACGCGGCCTCGCCCGTCGACCGGATCTGCGCGGCGGCGGTCGCGCTGCTCTCGCTCAGCGGAGCCGGGCTCTCGCTGATGGTCGACGGCCAGCTGCGTGGGACGGCGGGCGTGTCCGACCCCGGGATCGCGGCAGTGCAGGAGCTGCAGCTGATGCTCGGCGAGGGTCCGTGCGTCGACGCGTGGGAGAGCAGCGCGCCTGTCATGGAGCCGGAGCTGGCCGACCCGGTTCCGGTGCGCTGGCCGGCGTTCGGCCCAGCCGGAGTGACAGCAGGGATCCGGGCGGTCTTCGCGCTGCCGCTGCACGTCGGGGCGATCCGCGTCGGCGTGCTCGTGCTCTACCGCGATCGCGCGGGAGCGTTGACCGCCGACGAGCTGGTCGACGGCCTGGTGCTCGCCGACGTCGCCGTCCACACCGTCCTCGGCCTCCAGGCGGGAGCCCCGGCCGACGGACTCCACGAGCTGCTGGCGAAGGCGCCGCCGCACTGGGCGGAGGTCCATCAGGCGACGGGGATGGTCTCCGCACAGCTGGACGTCTCCCTCGACGAGGCGTTCGTGCGTCTGCGCGGTCACGCGTTCGCGGAGGGGCTGGACCTGCGGGTGGTCGCCCGCGAGGTCGTCGAGCGCCGGCTGCGACTGGAGGGCCCGGCGTGACGCGCGGGCGTGGACGTCGTCGCTTGATACTGTCGCCGTCGGTGGCAGGGGCCAACGGGACAGGGACCGGGGCATGACACGAGAGCAGCGGATCGTGGAGACGTTCGTCGAGCTGGCCGACACGATGGTCGACGATTTCGACGTGCTGGAGTTCCTGCACCGGCTGACCGAACGCTGCGTGGAGCTGCTCGACTGCGCCGAGGCCGGACTGCTGCTGGCGGATGCCGCGGGAACGCTGCGGGTGATGGCGTCCTCGAGCGAGCGCTCGGAGGCGCTGGAGCTGCTGGAGACCCAGAACGACGAGGGTCCCTGCTTCGAGTGCTACCAGCACGGCCGGGCGATGTTCAGCGAGGACCTCCGCGCCGCGGCCGATCGCTGGCCGCGGTTCGCGCCGGCCGCCGTCGAGAAGGGGTTCCGCTCCGTGCAGGCGGTCCCGATGCGGGTGCGCGGCGAGACGATCGGGGCGCTGAACCTGTTCCGTGCCGACGCCGGGCGGCTGACCGAGCGCGACGTCCCGCTCGGCCAGGGAATGGCCGACGTCGCCGCGATCGCGCTGCTGCAGGAGCGCGCGGTGCGCGAGGCGCGCGGGGTCGTCGAGCAGCTGCAGGGCGCGCTCCGGAGCCGGGTGATGATCGAGCAGGCGAAGGGCGTGTTGGCCGAACGCGCCCAGGTCGGCGTGGACGTAGCGTTCGCGCGGCTGCGCGCTCACGCGCGGACGCACAACCTTCGGCTCAGCGCCGTCGCGCGCGACGTGATCGACGGGCGTCTCGACGCCTCGCTCACCGTCGCCGAGCCGGGCTCGTCGACGTCCGAGCGCTGATCAGCGCGATCGCTGCGGCGGGCGCAGGGCGCGCAGCGCAGCCTTGATCGACGTTGCCGCGGCGTCGTCGCTCAAGCCGACGCGACGAGCCGCCTGACGGCGCGTGTGTCCGCCGAACAGGATCAGGACGAGCAGGTCACGCTGCTCGCGGGGCAGCAGCGCGAACGTCGCTCGGGCCGCCCGCGCCGAACCGGTGTCGGCGTCGGCACGCCCGCCCGCTGGGCGCGCGTGCCGCTCGAACGGCACGCGCGCCCGGACGCAGCGGACGTAGACCTCTCCGGCCAACGCGGCGAGAAGGTTCTCCCGCGCAGGCTCGACGTCGTCGGGACCAAACGCCAGGGAGACGAAGGCTCCGGCGACGGCGTCGTCGGCGATCCGCGCGTCCTCGGCGACGAACAGCGCGAGCCGGCGGAGGACGCTCGCGTGCCGGTCGAAGGCCGTTCCGACGGCCCGCACGCGCCGAGCGGCGTCGGCGACGGACTGCGCGACGCGCTCAGAGCTGGCGGTGGATGTGCCCCGCCGGTTGAGGCTGAGGAGACTCATGGCCGAACCGCCACGATTCGGTCGAACCCGACGAGGTCGAGCAGCCGGCGGCACGCGGGCCGCGGAGAGCTGATCGTCAGCGAGCCGCCGCCGGCCGCCACTCGCCCTGCGGCACTGGCGATCGCGTGCAGGCCATTGGCATCGATGAACCGCAGTTCTCCGAAGTCGAGCACCAGCTCGTCGGCACGCGGAGAAAGCCGGGCGATGCAGGTGTCGAGGGCCGTCACGCCCGCCAGGTCCAGCTCGCCTGCGAGCGTCACGACGTGCCCGCCCGTCCCGAGCCGCACGTCTGCAGAGAAGAGGTGGTACCCGTGATCGGCTCTCATGCCGCTCCCAAAGCTCAGAGTCCGTTGACCAGCAACGCCACCGGGGTCTGGAGCGACGAGTGAGCGGGTCGACCGCTCACAAGTTCCACATTACTCTACTTTCTTCTACTAAGCGAGCACCATCGCGTCACTGGCGCGCGGACGCGACAGGCGCGCGATGCGGAGCATCAGTGCCTGCGCGCACTCGACGATCAGGTCGCGGTCGTAGCTCACGATGAAGTCGAACTCCTGCTCGGCGGCGCCGTCGCGGGGACGCTCCTTGGCGACCACCATCGACGCGGAGTGGGCGCTGACGACGATGACGTTCCACGTGCCGCTGACCGGGTCGCCCTCGTGGATGTTGACGCCCTTGACGCCGGGGAACGGCTCGGGCGGCACGCCGACCGCGAGCACCGCGGCGAACGCGAGCTCTCTCGCCAGGTCCGCGTAGACCTCGTTCATCTGCGTCATCCAGCGGTCGACGCCGGGGAAGCTGCTGATCAGCAGCGACGAGCGGCGATTGCGGACCGCCTGGCGCTCGAGCTCGCGGCTGATCGACGCGAGCAGTCCGATCGTCCCGTGGCGAATCCTGCAGCGCGAGCTGGCCAGCTCGAACGGCGTGCGCCAGGTGTACGGCAGCGCGGTGGTGTGGATCGGCACCGGGACCTCCGTGCTCTGGGTGCGCTTCGGCACGGACGTCGGCCGGCCGAACAGGTACCCCTGGCCGAGCGTCGCGCCCAGCGCGCGGGCGTACTGCGCCTGTTCCTCGGTCTCGATGCCCTCGGCGAGGACGGTCGCGCCGGTGCGTTCGGCCTGGGCGCCGACGGCGCCCGCGATCGCGGCGATCTCGGGCGTCGGCTGTGTCTGCACGAGCCGCAGGTCGAGCTTGATCACGTCCGGGCGCAGCAACGGCATCAGCGCGAGCGAGCGGGTGTCGGCGCCGATGTCGTCGAGCGCGATCCCCCACCCCCGCTCGCGTGCCGAGCGAACGGCCGGGAGCAGCTCCGCCAGCCGGCTGGTGAGCGTGCGCTCAGTGAGCTCGATGATGCCGCGCACGCCGCGCCCGACATGCGGCAGCGATCCGAAGCAGGCGGAGTCCGGCTCGACGTTGACGAACAACGTCAGCGGCGATTGGATCGCGTGCGCCTCGGCGCTCGCCAGCGCCGTGACCTGGCAGAGCGAGTCGAGCGCAGCGAGGCGATCGTCCGCGCGCGCGGCGGCGAACAACCGGTCGGGCTGCTCGAGATCGCTCCCCTCCGGGCCGCGCGACAGCGCCTCGAACCCGAACAGACGGCCTGTCTCGAGGTCCACGATCGGCTGAAAGGCCGTGCGCACCTGGCCGAGCCGCAGCAGCTCGTCCAACCCGCCGGCCACCGTCGCCTGCGCCTCCCACCCACCGATCTCCATTGGTGAAGCTTAGCTCACTATGTGTCGATTTCCGGTGGATCGTGTGCGATTTGGACACTTGGCGCACGCCCCGCCACGCCGGACGCCGCTAATCGCCCGTCTGGGCGTGAGTTCTGCGTCGCAAACTGGACGAACGTTGCTATCTCATCCGCCGTGCAACGCAGATCGCACTTGCGTGCGCCAATTGAGACAATTATTTAGAGCATTCAGCAAACGCATGTTACGTTGACGGACGCGTTTGGTGAGTCTCCTTGCTCTTCTCGCTCCCTCGGCGCCAACTTCGTGAGAGGAGCAGAGAGGCGGTCGGCCATGGCCACCGCACCACGCACCACCTGCGACCCCTTCGCAGGCATCTCGCTGTCGGCACGTCGCGTCGCCGGAGCGTTCGCCGTCGCGCTGCTGGTTGTGCTGACGTCGCTCACGAGCGCCGCGCTCGCCGCCCAGCCGCCGGTCGGTCTCGGAACGGCTGACAGCTTCGCGGTCCTCTCCGGCTCGACGGTGACCAATATCGGCCCGTCGACGATCAACGGCAACCTCGGCGTCAGTCCGGGAACCGCGGTGATCGGCTTCCCGCCTGGGACCGTCAACGGGACGATCCACGCGGCCGACGCGGTCGCGGGCCAGGCGCAGTCCGATCTCACGACAGCCTACGACGACGCCGCCGGGCGCACGCCGCCCGCGGCCGTGCCCGCCGACCTCACCGGCCACACGCTCACGCCCGGCGTCTACAGGTCCGCCTCGGCGCTCGCGTTGACCGGCCAGCTCACGCTCGACGCGCAGGGCGACCCCAGCGCCGTGTTCGTCTTCCAGGCCGGCTCGACGCTGATCACCGGATCGGGCAGCCACGTGAGCCTCGTCAACGGCGCGCAGCCGTGCAACGTCTTCTGGCAGGTCGGCAGCTCCGCGACGCTCGGCACGACATCCGTCTTCGCCGGGAACATCCTGGCGCTGACGTCGATCACGCTGACCGACGGCGTCACGCTGCACGGGCGTGCGCTCGCCCGTAACGGCGCGGTGACGTTGATCAACGACACGATCACCGCAGCGCGCTGCGCGACCGGCGGAGGCACTCCCGGCGGAGGCACTCCCGGAGGAGGCGGCGGTGGCTCCGGCGGTGGCGGCACCGGCGGAGGCGGCGGCACACAGGGCGGCGGACCGGGCGGCGGCAACGGCACCAACGCCGCTCCGAACGGGAGAGGCGCCCTCACCACCACCCCGAGCAGAGTCGCCAGATACGGCACGACCCGCTGCGTTCAACGCACCTTCCGCGCCCTCGTGACCGGCCGCTCGATCCGGCGCGTCGTGTTCACGGTCGACAGACTGGTCGTCACGACCGCGAGACGCGCCCCATTCGCCGCGATGATCGAGCCGGGCGACGGCATCTCGACGCTGAAGGCACGCGTCACGTTCAACGACGGCACACCCGCCGTGACGCGCAGGATGCGCATGCGCGCATGCGCCGCGGCCCGACGTCCCGTTGCCGCCCCCCAGCGGCCGTCGACCCCTCCGTCGCGGCCGCCGCGCACCCCCGGCGGATTCACCGGCTGATGCTCCGCGGCGTCGCGACCCTCGTCTGCCTGCCGGCGCTGGTCGCCGGCGCTGCAGCGGCGCAGGCGACCGCCGCCGCGCGGGTCGCGCCCCGCCAGCTGGTCGCCGCCCTGCCGACGGCGCACGACGCGCGGGACCGCCCGACCGCCGACGGCCGGCTGGTCGCGCGCGTCGGCTCCAGACGACCGATCACCCGGGTGCGCACGGCGCTGCCGGTGATCGGTCAGACCAGCGACCGGCGCGGCCGCGGCTGGTTGCGCGTGCGACTCCCCGGGCGCACGTTGGCGCTGACACCGCCGCGGTCGGGCTGGATCCGCGCCGCGCACGTGCGGCTCTCGACCACCGCGTGGCACATCGTCGTCGACGTGGGCGCGCGGCGCGTGACCGTCTACGGCGGCGGGCGACGACTGCGCACGTTCAGTGCGATCGTCGGCAAGCGCTCGACCCCCACCCCTCGCGGCGCCTACTTCGTCGAGGAGAACGTGCGCCTGCCGGGCGACGCCGCCGGCGCCCCGTTCGCGCTCGCGACCAGCGCCCGCTCGAACGTCCTGCAGGAGTTCGCCGGCGGGCCGGGTCAGATCGCCCTCCACGGACTCGACAACGTCGGCGGACAGCTCGGAACGGCTGTCTCGCACGGCTGCATCCGCCTGGCCACGAGCGCCGTGACTTGGCTCGCGACACGCATGACGCCCGGCGTCCCGATCACGATCGCCTGAGGAGTGAATCACTCTGCTGACTGAACGCAGGATCCTGATCATCGACGACTCCGACGTGATGCGCGAGATGGCGATCATCGCGCTCGAAGGCGCTGGCTGGGAGGCGACGAGTGTCGGGTCCGGCGCCGAGGCCGTCTCGGCAGCCACCGCCCGGCAGCCCGATGCCGTCCTGCTCGACGTCGAGATGCCGGAGATGGACGGACCGGCGACGCTCGCGGCGCTGCGCCGCGATGACGCGACGACGCACATCCCCGTCGTCTTCCTGACCGGGCACGACGAGCCTGCGGTGCTCGAAGGCCTCGTCGCACTCGGCGCCGCCGCGACGCTGCCCAAGCCCTTCTCCGTCGCCCTGCTCGCAGGCGAGATCTCCGATGCGCTGGGCTGGACCAGATGAGCGGCCCGCCGCCGCTCGAGCCGCTGCTCGCGGAGGCGTGGGCGCGCCATCGCGCGACGATCTTCGAACAGGTCGCAGTCGTCGAGCGCGCGGTCCTCTCCTCGATCCGCGGCGTCGACGACGCCCCACTGCGAGCGCAGGGCGCCGCAGAAGCGCACAAGCTGGCGGGATCGGTCGGGACGTTCGGCTTCGGCTCCGCGACCGGGAACGCTCACGAGCTGGAGCGGCTGCTGACGGTGTCGCCGCCGCTCACCTCCACGGCCGCATGGCACGCGGCGGAGCTGGTGGCGGAGCTGCGCGAGACCCTGCAGGGGTCGCCGGCGGTCGCTGAGGCGGAGCCGCCCGAGCCGCCGCCGCTGGTGGGCGCGCCGTCGCTGATCCTCGTGATCGACGACGATCGCGTGATCGCCGACCGGCTCGCCGCCGAGGCCGTCGCCCGCGGGCTCCGCGCGCGCACCGCGTCATCGCCGGCAGGTGGGCGCGCGCTCGCCCTGCTGGAGCGTCCCGACCTCGTCCTGCTGGACCTCACGTTCGCCGACGGCACCGCGGACGCGTACGAGCTGCTCGCCGAGCTGGCCGCCGAGCCCGACCCGGTGCCGGTGCTCGTCCTGACAGTGCGGGACACGTTCGTCGACCGCGTCGAGGTCGCGCGGCGCGGCGGCCGCGGCTTCGCGGCGAAGTCGCTCCCGATCCAGCAGGTCCTCGACCACGCGGTGCAGCTGATCGAGCGGACGCGCAGCGAGGTCGTCACGCTGCTCGCGATCGACGATGACCGTCTCGTGCTCGACACCATCTCGACGCTGCTCGCTCCGCATGGCATCGAGGTCGTCGCGGTCGACGATCCGCTGTGCGTCTGGGAGGAGCTCGAACGATCGCGGCCCGACATCGTGATGCTCGATGTCGACATGCCGGGCACGACCGGCCTCGACCTCTGCGGCGTGCTGCGCAACGACCACCGCTGGGCGACGGTGCCGATCCTGTTCCTGACCGGGCACAGCGACGCTGCGACCATCCATCGCGTCTTCGCCGCCGGCGCCGATGACTACCTGACGAAGCCGATCGTCCCCGCCGAGCTGCTGGCGCGGATCCGCAACCGGCTCGAACGTTTCGCGCTGCACCGGATGCTGGCCGAGACCGACGCGCTGACGGGCGTCGCGAACCGCAGCAGCTCGACGCAGAAGCTCGAGCGGCTCGTGCAGCTCGCCCACCGCTTCGGCGAGGCGCTGACGCTCGCGATCATCGACCTCGACGAGTTCAAGGCGGTCAACGATCGCTACGGCCACGCGCTCGGCGACGCCGTCCTGCAGCGGATGGGAGACGTGCTGCGACAGGCCTTCCGCGGCGAGGACGTGATCGGCCGCTGGGGCGGCGAGGAGTTCGTCGTCGGGATGTACGGCATGACGCGCGAGGACGCGCAGCAGCGGCTGCTCGACCTGCTCGCCGAGTTCACCTCGGTGCCGTTCGCGGCGGACGACGGCGAACCGTTCACGGTCTCCTTCAGCGCCGGCGTCGCGCAGCGCGGCGTCGACGGCGAGAGCATCACCGCGCTGCACCGCGCCGCCGACGCCGCGCTCTACCGCGCGAAGGAAGCCGGCCGCTCGCGCGTCCTTCCGGCTGGCGCTGCCGCGTCCGCCGCCGCCCGCGCACCGGACATCGTGCTGCTGGAGGCCGACGAGCCGCTCGGCGAGATCCTGCTGAACGCGTTCGCGGCACGTGGGCACCAGACACGCTGGATCCGGCATGACGACGAAGCCCTCGACGTGCTCGCCGGAGGTTCCCCGGAGCTGCACCCGCGGGTCGTCGTGCTCGATCTCGATCCGGCGGCGCGAGAGGGCGCTGCGGTGCTCCAGCGGCTTGGGACAGACGGTGTGCTGTCGTCTTCGCGGGTGGTCGTCCTGGACTCCGGTCCAGCACCGCACGCAGGCGACGCGGCGGACGGGCTCTTCGCGCGCATCGCGAAACCGGTCAGCGTCCCGTTCCTGATGCACGAGCTGACGCGTGCGCTGACGACCGGCACCGACGCGTGAACGGCGCGGGCGCGGCTGCGGGTCAAACGCGTGCGAGTGCCGTCAGCCGCGCGCGCGAGGCGGCGACGACGTCGGCCGCACCGACGCGGTTGTAGAGGCGCGCCTCCGGGCTCGCCGCCTGCTCCGCGAGGGCAAGCGCCTGCCCGTATGCGCGCCGGGCTGCCGCCTCATCGCCGAGCGCCTCGTGGCCGCGCCCGAGCTGCAGCGCGGCGACGGCCAAGCCGGGAGCGAGGTAGAGCGCGCGCCGCAGCGCCTGCACGCCGCTCGCTGCGTCGCCGTCGCTGAGCAGCCGCAGGCCGGACTCAAAGGCCGCTTGCGCCGCCGCCTCGACCGGGTCGGGTGTGCCGTCGATGCGGGGGCTCGGCTGGGGGCCGGCCGGCGTCCGCGGGCCAGGTCCCGCCCGCGGGCCGGGTGGCGCCGGCGGGGTCGGTGGGCTGGCTGGCGGGGGCGCGCTCCCGAGCCGGTCGGCGGTGCCGAGCAGCAACTGGCCTCCGGGCGCGAGCGCGGCCTGAAATCCGGCGGTCACGCGCGCGACGGTGGGAGCGTCGAAGTAGATCAGGACGTTGCGGCAGACGATCACGTCGAATGGCTGCTCGCCCTCCGGCGGCGAAGGCTCGGTGACGAGGTTGTGCGGCATGAAGCGGACGAGCGCGCGCAGCCGATCGCCGACGCGCAGGCCGCCGCGGTCGGCGACGCACCAGCGGGAGCGTCGCCCGGCGTCGAGCAGCCGCACGGCGCGGGGGCCGTAGACGGCGCGCTGGGCGGCGCCGAGCGCCGTCGGCGAGATGTCGCTGCCGAGGACGCCGACGGGAGGATGCTCCGAGTGCAGCGCCTCCGCCGCCAGCAGCGCGAGCGAGTAGGGCTCCTCGCCCGTCGAGCAGCCGGCGCTCCAGACGCGCACCGCGCGCCTGCCGGCGGACGTCGCGCGGGTTGCCGCCGCCGCCCAGTCGATCTCCTCCAGCTCGTCCTCGTGACGCAGGAAGAACGTCTCGTTGACGGTGACCTCGTCGACGAGCCGGGCGAGCCGGCGCGCCTGCCGCGCGGTGTCGCCGTCGTGCAGCAGCTCCGTCGCCGCCAGCCGCGGGTCGACGCGGCGCAGCGCCGCGCCGAGAGAGGTCAGCTGCACGTCGCTCAGCACGATGCCGCTGGCACCTTGCACCATCCCGGCGAGCACGCGCAGGTCGTCGCTCATCGCGGCGCCCCTGCCGACAGGAGCGCGAGCACGGGACCGATGCGGTTCAGCTCGAGCGGCGTCGCGCCGCCCTCCGCCGCAGCCGCCGGCATCCCCGACAGGAGCGCGCGGTCCGCCCGTTCGGCGATCGCTGCGCCGCCGGCCTCGCAGACGGCGGAGACGCCGGCCGCTCCGTCGCGCCCCATCCCGGTCAGCACGACCGCGACCGCTCCGCGACGGGCGCTGCGCGCCAACGAGAGCAGCAGCATGTCGGCGGACGGGCGATGGGCGCTGCCATCGGCCCGCGCGTCGAGCTGCAGGCGCCCGTCGGCGCCGACCCGCAGATGGGCGCCGTCGGGCGCGACCGCCACGCCGCGGCCCGCCGGCTCGCCGTCGCGTGCCAGGCGAACCGGTGGCGGGACCGTGGCGTCGAGCCAGTCGACCAGGCCGGCGGTGAACCCGCGCGACATGTGCTGGACGACGAGCACGGGAAGCGAGTAGTCCGCCGGCAGCGCTCCGAGCACTTCGGCCAGCGCCGACGGGCCGCCGGCAGAGGCGGCCACCCCTACGACCGTCGCAACGCCGGCCTTCGGGACGCCGCCCCCGGGAGGGCGCCGTGGCGCAGCGCTGCGGGGGCTTGCGGGCGCGGCGACGGGCGTCGGCGCGGCGCTCGGTCCCGCCTGCCGCGCAAGGCGACGGCGCAACTGGATCGCCTGCGGGCCGCTGCGACGGTCCAGCCGCAGTTGGCTCTTCGCGACGGCGTCGAGCGCCCCGGCGGCGATCGCCGCGGCGAGCGTGCCGCCGCCGCTCTCGGCCTGCGTGCTGAGCACCACGATCGGCACCGGCCGGGTCGCCATGATCCGCCGGATCGCCTCGACGCCGTCGATCCCCGGCAGCTCGAGGTCGAGCGTCACGAGGTCGGGGCGCGAGCGGGGCAGCTCGGCGATCAGCTCCTCCGCGGAGTGCGCGACCGCGACGACGCGCAGCGTCTGGTCGGCTTCGAGGAAGCTGCGGAGCGCCTCCGTATAGCTGCGCGAGTCATCGCAGATCGCGATGCGGATCGGATCGCCGCTCATCGCTGGCCGACGAGCCGGCCGACGGTGTCCAGCAGCGCCTGCTGGTCGAACTGCGACTTGACGACCCATGCGTCGGCGCCGGCGTCGGCGCCGCGCGCGAGCGCCTGCTCGTCGTCGCGGGAGGTGACGATCACGACCGGCAGCGTCGCGTGGCCGGGCTGCGCCCGGATCGCCTCCAGCAGCGCCAGCCCCCCCATCCCAGGCATCTCGACGTCGCTGACGACGCATTCGACGTCGGCCTCGCGCTCGAGCGTCGCGAGCGCGGCGAAGCCGTCCTCCGCGGTGCAGACGCGGTAGCCCGCGGCCTCCAGGATCGTTCGCTCGAGCTCGCGCACGGTCAACTGGTCGTCGACGACGAGCACCTTCGGCGGCGGTCGCTCCGGGGCCGCCACGGTGCGCGGCGGAGCTGCGGCGGCTTCGCCGGCGCGCACGAGATGGGCAGGGTCGAGCAGCAGCGCGATCCCGCCGTCGGGGAGGATCGTCGCGCCGAGGTAGCCGCGGATCGGCGCGAGGAGCGGTCCGAGGCTCTTGACGACGGACTCGCGGTCTCCGAGCAGGCGATCGCAGGCGATCGCGATGCGCTGGCCGCCGCTGGCGACGACCACGACGGGAGCGGTGTGCGCGAGCGCCGGTGCCGTGCTCCCGAGGGCGTCGGCGAGGTCGACCAGCGGCACGGTCGTGCCGTCCAGCTCGAGCGACCGGCACCCGTGCAGCGCGTGGGTGCGCTCGCCGCGGACCGCTTGCTCGACGCTCGTCAGCGGCAGCCCGAACGGCTGGCCGCCGCGCTCCACGAGCAGGAGCGTGACGACCGCGAGCGTCAGCGGCAGCAGCAGCGTCATGGCCGTCCCGGCACCCGGCTCGCTGGTCGCCTCGAGCTCCCCGCCGATGCGCTCGACGTGGTGCTTGACAGCGTCGAGGCCGACCCCGCGACCGGCCAGATCGGAGACCTCGGCCTGGGTCGAGAAGCCCGGTTGCGCCAGCAGGTCGATCAGGGAGCCGTGCTTGCGGGAGCGCTCCAGCAGCTCGCGCGTCACGCCGCGGCCGTCGTCTGCGCAGGTGACGGCGACGCGGTCGCCGCGCTGCTCGGCTCGGATCCGGATCGTCCCGGTGCGAGGCTTGCCGAGCGTCTCGCGCTCCTCCGGCGGCTCGATCCCGTGCGAGACGGCGTTGCGCAGCAGGTGGACGAGCAGGTCGCCGATCCCGTCGAGGATCGAGCGGTCCAACGGCGTCTCGGTTCCCTCCAGCACCAACCGCACCTCGCGACGGGCCTCGCTCGCGATGTCCCGGACCGCCCGCGGCAGGCCGCCGACGATCGTCTCCAACGGCAGCATGCGCAGGCCGAGGACCGCATCCTGCAGCTCGCCGACGAGCGTCTCGCCACGCTCCAGTTCCTGGTGGACCGACTCGTCCGCGGTGCGCGTGCCGACGAGGTGCTCGAGCCGGCGGCCGTGCAGCGCCGTCTCGCCGACCGCGTCGAGCAGTTGGTCGACGTTTTCCGCTCGCACCCGCAGCATGCGCTGAGGGCGCCCGACGGGCGGCTCGTCGCCAGGCACGGTGGGAGGTGCGGTGGGACGTGCGACGGGCGGCCCGTCGCTCGCGGCCGCTGCGCGCAGCGCGACCGATGCAGGCTCGATCGTGGCGAGGTCACCCGCGACGGCTGCGCGGATCGCGTCGACGCCGCCGAGCAGCGCCGGCACCACGCGCGGCGGCAGCACGCCTCGGTCGCGTGCGGGCGCGAGGATCTCCTCCATGATCCCGGCCAGCCCGCCGAGCTCCACGTGCCCCAGGATGCTGGCGCTGCCCTTGATCGAGTGCGCGTCGCGAAACAGGTCGGCCACGGAGTGCCCGTCCCCGGCACCGGTCTCGGCAGCCAGCAGGACGGTGCTCATCCGGTCGACGCGCTCCAGCGCCTCGTCGCGGAAGATCTCCAGCAGGCGCTCGTCCATCACGCCACCGTGGCGGTGACGGCGTCGAGCAGCGCCGGCACGTTGAGCAGGCCGATCAGGTGGTCGTCGTGCAAGACGGCGCCGAGCGTCAACGCGCCGCCGGGGCGATCGGGCGTGGGCAGCTCCTCGACCTCCTCGGCGGCGTCGACGGCGAGCCCGGCGCGCCGTGCGCCGTCCTCCACGACGACGATCCTCCGCCGGGCCGCGGCGGGCGCGCGAAGCAGGCCGTCGAGGCGGATGACTGGCAGCAGCTCGCCGTGCAGATGCCGGATGCCGGCAACGTGCGGACCGGCGCCGGGGACCGCGACGACGTCGCCCAGCTCGGCGACCTCGCGCACGCGCTCGACCGGCACGCCGTAGCGCTCGCGCCCGAGCAGGACGCGCACGCAGGCGGTCACGACGGCACGACGGGCGCCACCGGCACGACCCGGGGCGCTGCGCGCGGCGCGACGCCGTTGCGCTCGAGCAGCGTCCCGAGCGTGCCGACGAGCCGCTCGACGCGCTCGGTCGTCTCCAGCCGCGCGTCCTGCTCCGCGGCGAGCTGCTCGACGGCGCCGCGGATCCCGCCGAGCGCCATCGCCAGCTGCTCGGTCGCGGCGCGCTGCTGCTCGGACGCGCGCAGGCTCTCGTCCACGTCGACGCTCGAGCTGTGCATCAGCTCGGTGATCTCCTCCGCTTGGTGCGTGCCACGCTCGGTCGCAAGGATGGTCGCGTTGGTCCCGTCCTGGACGCGCGCGATGATCTCGCGGATCGACTCCGTCGAGCGGCCCGAGCGTTCGGCCAGCTTGCGGATCTCGCCCGCCACGACCGCGAAGCCGCGGCCGGCTTCGCCGGCGCGAGCGGCCTCGATCGCCGCGTTCAGCGCCAACAGGTCGGTGCGTTCGGCGATCTCGTTGAGCAGCGTCAGGATCTCGCCGATCTCCTGGCTCGAGCGGCCCAGCTCCAACGAGCGGTCGGCGATCGTTCCGACCTGCCCGCGCAGGTCGTCCATCGTCGCCGTCGTCTGCTGCGTCGCGCTCGCCATCGCCTGCGAACCGGACGCCATCGAGCCGGCGGTCGTGCTCAGCTCGTCGGCTGTGACCGCGACCTCCGCCACCGCCGCCGACTGCTCCGCGAGCGCGGCTGCGGACTCCTGCGCGGCGCCGCGCATGTCGAGCGTCGCCTGCGTGAGCGTGTCGGCGCTGGAGCGCATGCCGTCGAGCAGCCGGCGTATCAAGCGCACGACGAAGGCCAGCAGCAGCGCCGTCACGAGCGCCACGGCGATCGCCCCGCCGATCGCGACCGCGCGGGCTTCGCGCGCGTCGCTGTGAGCGCTATCGTCGAGCTCCGGCAGCTCCGCCGCGACGCGTGCCGCGAGGCCCTCGAGCGACGTCTTGATCGCCGTCGTCGCAGCAAGGAACTGCTGCGTGTCGATCGGCGCGGCCACGTCGCCGCGGGCTTGGCTCTGGAAGGCCTCGGCTCTGCGGTTCAGCTCGCCCAGCTGGGTCAACGTCGCGGCGTTCGTGGCGGCGGCGGCTGCGTCGTCGGCGACGAGGCGCTCGAGGGCCCGCATGCGTGCGACGTCGGCGTCGAATGCCTGCACAAGCTGCGCGACGTCAGCGCGGTCGGCCGGCCGACTGCTTGCGACGGCCTGCAGCGTCGACTCCGTCCGGTCGAGCAGGTTCTGCCGCATGTTGCCGAGCACCACCAGCTCGCGCGCGTGGTCGACGACGCGATGGTAGCTGTCGGCGGCGGCGTCGAAGCGCTGCACCGTCACGCCGACGCTGACCGCGAGCAGCACGACGATGACCAAGCCGCTGAGCGTGATCAGGCGCGCTGGGCGCCGCATCAGGCGGCTCATCGGCGCCGCTGCGCGTCCGGGCGATCGGTGCGAAACCCGTGCGGGTGAGCGCTGCTTGTTGCGGTGGCCATTGCCGACCGCCTCTCTGCCCCTCCGACTGAAACGTCGTCCCGGACAGCGAGAAGAGCACGAAGCCAACCGGGGACAATAATTTACCAGGTTAAAGCGCAATATCCGAGACGCGCTACGCTCAAGAGGCTGCGGCGACTCGCCGCACCACAACTTCCCCCCAAGCGAACGGGAGCGGATGACAGCGCGCGTGCCGGCACTTCCCCCTCGCCGGCATGCAATTGGCCGTCATCCGCTCCTTCGCAGGTGCTTCACGGAAGGAGTGACTCCATGGACGACGCCCACCCTGGCGGTCGACGCGCTGATGTCGACCAGTCGGCGGCAGACCTGGATCAGCAGCAGGCGGACGCCGACCAAGCGGCGTCGCGGGCCGATCAGATGGAGGCCGACGCCGATCAGGCGCTCGCCGACCGAGATCAGCGCGCTTCGGACCGGGACCAGGCCGCGGCCGACTGGGAGCGTTCGCGTGCGCCCGACGGGACGTTGGCCGAGATCGCGCACGAGGCGTCACGGCTCGAGCGCCTCGCGGCCAACCGCGAGCGCGATTCGATCGCGGCAGTCCGCCTGCGGACGACCGCACAGCGTGGCGCGACGGCGGACCGGCGGGACGAGGCGGCCCACGAGCGCGATCTCGCCGCCACCGCCCGCGACCGTGCCGCCCAGTCTGGCCAGCAGCAGGCCGGCAGCGACCGCGTCGCCGCAGCCAGCGACCGCGCGGCCGCGGCGACCGACCGTGAGGCAGCCGCCGTCGACCGCCGCTCGGGCAGCCTGGACGACCTCACCGGCGTCCTCCGACGAGCCGCGGGCGAGCTGGCGATCGCGCACGAGATCGACCGCTCGCGCCGGACCGGACGACCCATGATCCTCGCGATCGTCGACGTCGACGCGCTCGGGCTCGTCAACGAACGCCAGGGACACGCCGCCGGCGACGCGCTCCTGCACGACGTCGCGCGGGCGATCACCTCGACGTTGCGCTCCTACGACGTCACCGCGCGCTGCGGCGGCGGGTTCGTGTGTGCGCTCTCCGACGTGACGCGCGCGACCGCCTCGGCCCACGCGGCGGAAATCCAACGCGCCCTCAGGACGCGCCGTCCCGAGGCCTCCGTCAGCGTCGGTCTCGCGGAGCTCGCCGACGACGACACGCTCAGCACGCTCTCGACTCGCGCTGCGGTCGCCCTTCGGCGTACCAAGCCGCCCGCGCTGCCGGCCCATCGGACCGCCTGACCGCGCCACTAGACCGGAAACATGTCCAGAAGGTGCGATTCGGTCAACGTCCACGCCGCGACCCGCCGTTGCACCGCGTGACAGCACGTCAACCGCCGGGCTCGGACAGCCCCCGTCTGGAGGGTGCTCTTTCATGTCCGGTCCTCGATCGTCACGCCGCGCGAAGGTCCTCGTCCTCGGAGCGCTCGCCGGCGGCCTGCTGGCCAGCGGCTTCGGGCCGGTCGTCGCGTCCGCCGTCGCCGCCTCGACGCCGATGGTCGACCTCGGTCAGGCATCGACCTACGCGGTCTTGAGCGGCGCCTCGGTCGGCAACACCGTCAACGCCGTCGGCGCTCCGCACACGACGCTGCGCGGCGACCTCGGCGTGAAGGCGGACGCGCAGCCGACCGGCTTCCCTCCCGGCGTCGTCACGGGCACGACCCGCGTCGGCAACGCGGCTGCCGCCCAGGCCCACGCCGATCTCGTCGCGGCCTATGACGACGTCGCCAGACGGACGGGCGGCACCGCGCTCGCGGGCGACCTCGCCGGCCTGACGCTCGCGCCCGGCCTGCACTCCACAGCGGCCGCCGTGGCGAACACCGGAACGGTGAGACTCGACGCCGGCGGCGACCCCGACGCCGTCTTCGTCTTCAAGGTCGGCGGGGCGCTCACGATGGCGGCCAGAGCCCAGGTCACGCTGACCGGCGGGGCGAGGGCGTCACGCATCTTCTGGCAGGTCAACGGCGCCGCCGGGATCGGCGCGAACGCCAAGTTCGCCGGAACGGCGATGGCGCTCGACGCGCTCGCGATCGGCGCCGGCACGGAGGTCAACGGCCGCGCACTGGCGCTCACCGGCGCGGTCTCGCTCGACGCCAACGAGTTCTACAGCGGCCCGCCCGTCGTCACGATCGCCGGTGGGGCCAGCGCGACCACGACCGACACCACACCGACGATCAGCGGGACGACCGACGTCGTCGCACCGAGACTCGTCACCGTGACGATCGCGGGGCAGGCACTCACCGCCGTTCCGTCCGACGGCGCGTGGTCGGTGACCTCGGCGATCCTGGCGAACGGCACCTACCCGGTCACCGCCTCGGTCAGAGACGGGGCCGGGAACCCGGGGACCGCGACCCAGCAGCTCACCGTCGACACCGTGCTGCCCGTCGTGACCATCGACGGCGGCGCGTCCACGACGACGAACGATCCGACTCCGACGATCGCCGGCGCAAGCGACGCCGCGCCCGGCACGGTCGTCCACGTGACCGCCGACACGCAGACCCTGAGCACGCTCGTGCAGCCGGGAGGAACGTGGAACGTGACCCCGGCCGCGCTGACCGACGGCACCCGTACCGTCACCGCCGCCGTCACCGACCTCGCCGGCAACGAGGGCACCGACAGCCAGGCGCTGACCGTCGACACGACCGCACCCGCGGCGACGATCGACGGTGGAGCGACTGCGCTGACCGACGACGCGACACCGGACATCTCCGGTACCGCGGACGTGGCGCCCGGCACGGCCGTGACCGTGACGCTCGCCGACCAGACGCTGACCGGGCTGGTCCAGGCCGGAGGGACCTGGTCGCTGACCGCGGCCGCGCTCTCCAACGGTCCCCACCGCGTCGTCATGGCGGTCTCCGACGCGGCCGGGAACCCGGCCGGCTTCACCCAGACCCTGACGGTCGACACGGTGTCGCCGTTCGTCGCGATCACCGGCGGCGCGACGGCGACGACGAACGACGTCGATCCGACGATCGCGGGGACCTCCGGTGCTGCGCCCGGCACGGTCGTCACGGTGTCGATCGCGGGCCAGACGATGACGACGCTCGTGCAGGCCAACGGCGCGTGGAACGCGACCGCGGCCTTCGTCGGCGCGGGCACGTGGCCGATCCTCGCCTCGGCTCCGGATCCGGCCGGCAACGTCGGGAGCGCCAGGCAGGCGCTCACGATCGCCGTCGACCCGCCTGTGGGCTCGGGCGGGAACGGTTCGACCGGCTCGCCCGGCGGGACCGGCTCGCCCGGCGGGACTGGCACGCCCGGCGGGACTGGCACGCCCGGCGGGACCGGCACGCCGAGAGCAGCCCCCTTCCTGACCGTCTCGCTGTCAGCGGCCAGCTTCAAGTCCATCCGTGGCAGGCGCGTGCAGGTGCCGTTCGTCTTGAGCGGGCCCGCCAAGGTGACGCTCACCGTGCTGCGCAGCAGAAGCGTCGTCGCCAAGCTGAGCACCACGCGGCGCGACGCCGGTCGCGGCCGGCTCACCTGGAACGGCAAGGTCAGGGCCAAGCCCGCTCGCAGGGGGACCTACAAGCTCAACGTGCAAGCCATTTCGCCGGCCGGACTCGTCGCGCGCGACGCGGCCACGGTGCGGATCAGCTGACGATGCACCACAACGACGTGTGAAAGATGATCATGAGACCTCGTTGCACACTCATCTCTGCCGCCGTCACCGGGGCGCTGCTGCTCGGGATCGCGACCCCCGCCTTGGCGGCGCCCACCTCGGCCACCGTCACGGTCACCGGCGGCTCGCTGTCGATCACCGTCCCGACCGCCGCCGGCAACCTCGGCACGAGGGCCAACACGGTCTCCGGCGGGGTGATCAGCGGACCGCTGGGGTCGGTGCAGGTCAACGACGCGCGCAGCGCCGCCGCGGGCTCGGGCTGGGTCGCCAGCGTCATCTCCACCGCCTTCACGCCGCCGGCCGGCCCGACGATAGGCGCGGCAGCGGTCGGCTACACCGCCGGCACGATCACGAAGGTCGGCACCGCGACGTTCACGGCGAACGATCCGCCCGACCTCACCGGAGTGGTTCCCGCGGTCACGGCGACTGGGATCACGGGCGACAACTCGGCGACGTGGAACCCGACGATCAACGTCACCGTCGGCGGAGGGAAGGCGGCCGGGGTCTATTCCGCGACGATCACCCACTCAGTCCTGTAAGCGCGAAGGCAAGCTCGCACGGGCGGCGCTGGCGCTCGCCGTCGTGGTCACGTCGCTCGCCGGCGGGGCCGTGACGGCGTCCGCCGCCGCGCCTCCCCGCGCCGGCGGCGGCAGCATCGGCCTGCGGCTGCTCGACGTTCCCGCGATCGTGCGCGACGACCCCCGCGCACGGCTGTACGTTGTCGACCACCTCGCACCGGGAGCGGTCGTCCAGCGGCGGATGCTTGTGTCCAACACGACGCGTTCGGCCGTGCGCGTCGGCGGCTACGCGGCTGCCGCGAGCATCGCGAGGGGCTCGTTCTCCGGGGCGGTGGGCCGGACCCGCAACGAGCTGTCGACGTGGACGTCGGTCCGGCCGTCCTCGACCGAGATCGCCGCCGGAGCGCGTGCGGTCGCGACTGTGACGATCTCCGTCCCGCGCGACGCCGCCCCGGGAGAGCGGTATGCGGTCATATGGGCCGAAGCGCGCACGACGGCCAGCAGACACGGCGGCATCACGGAGGTCAGCCGCGTCGGCATCCGCATGTACGTCTCCGTCGGTCCCGGCGGACCCCCGGCCGCCGACTTCGCGATCGACTCGTTGACCGCGGAACGGTCGGACGACGGCCGACCGCAGATCGTCGCGCGTGTCCGCAACACCGGCGGCCGAGCCCTCGACATGAACGGGACGCTCCGCCTCCGCGCCGGCCCCGGCGGGCTGAGCGCCGGTCCGTTCGCCGCCGACCTCGGCACCACGCTCGCGATCGCCGACAGCGAGCCCGTCGTGATCACCTTGGACAGACAGCTGCCCGACGGGCCGTGGGCCGCGCAGGTCGTCCTCCGCAGCGGGCTGCTGGAGCGCCGAGCGCACGCCACCGTCACATTCCCCGGCACCAAGGGATCCTCGCCGCCCTATCTCGCGGTCGCCCTGGCGGTCGGCCTGTTGGCGCTGCTCGCGCTCGCCCTGCGTGCAAGGTCGCGTCACCGGCGCCGGCTGAGCCGGGTGTGACCGCTCAGGCGAGCAGGCGCTCCCACAGCGCGAGCAGCGCCTCGGTGGCGTGGCGTCGCGCGCCGCGCCGGGGGCGGCCGCTGCCGAACGTGTCGAGCAGGTAGGCGCGGTGGGTGGCCATCAGCAGGCGCGCGGTCTCGGCCGGGTCGGGCGGCGGGTGCGGCGCGTCGGCGACGAGCCGGGCGAGCAGCTGCCGCGGACCGACGAGCGCGCTGTCGAGATGCTGCGCGACCGCCGCGTCGTGGCGGGCGGCGTCGTCGATCGCTTGCAGCAGCGGGCCGTGGGCGGCATAGGTCTCGACGAGCCCTTCGACGATCGCGCGCACCAGCTCGGCGGGCGGGGCGTCGCCGATCGCGGTGATGCGGTCGATCAGCGGCGCGTCGGCGTCGGGCAGCAGGTCGGCGGCCATCTGCGGCAGGTCGGGGTAGTGGCGCCAGAAGACCGTGCGCGCGAGACCCGCCTCGCGCATCACGGCACCGACCGAGAGGTCGGCGAACGGGCGCGTCAGCAGGAGGGCGCGCGCCGCTTCGAGGATGCGCCGGCGCGCCTCGTCCTCCGGGACGCGCGCCGCGCGGGGAGACGTTTGTGACATCGCGTCGCAACTCTGCCACACTTGGGCTTGCGACACGCCGTCACAAGCCGCCGTCGCAGACCGCCGTCACAGACCCGAAGCGAGGTGCCCGATGCACGTCATGTCAGCCAAGGCCGTCACCGGCGCCCCGACCGGCGAGCGCGACGGCGACCTCACGCTCGCCGACGGACGGACGTTGACGTACGCGACGCTCGGCGCGGACGCGGGCCCGACCGTCGTCGTGCTCGACGGTCCCTGCTCGCGTGGCCTCGCCCGCGCCGCGGCGCCCGCCGCGATCGCGCTCGGGATCCGGCTCGTCGCGCCGGACCGGCCCGGCGCCGGCGGATCGACCCCGGCGCCCCAGCGCGCGCTCACCGACTGGCCGGCCGATCACGCCGCGTTGCTCGACGCGCTCGGCGTCGAGCGTGCCGGCGTGCTCGCGCAGTCCGGCGGCACGCCGTTCGCGCTCGCGGTCGGCGCCGCGCTCGCACCGCGGACGTCCGGTCTCGCGTTCCTCGGTGCCGTCGCCCCGCTCGACGATCCCGCGACGTTCGCCGAGACCGGCAGACAGCTGCGGACGGCGCTCACGCTCGCCCGGCGCGCCCCGTGGCTCCTGCGCCTCGGCCTGCGCGCGTCCTCGCGCGGCGCCCGTCGCAACCCGGAGCGCGCGGCGAGAAGGTTCGTCAAGGGGATCCCCTCCGCGGACGCGCGCGAGCTGGCGGATCCCGCGCTGTGGGCGCTGCACGTCCGCGCGACCGCCGAGATCCTCGCGCGTCCCGACGGCTTCGCTGACGAGGTCCGCCTGCTGTCCGCGCCGTGGGGCGTCGACCCTGCCGCGATCAGGGTCCCCGCGGCCCTCTGGAGCGGAGCTGAGGACACGATCCACCCGACCGCCCACAGCCGCCGGCTGGCCGCGCTGATGGGCGGCGCGCCCGTCACGGTCGTGCCGGGGACCGCGACGTTCGGGCTCCTCCCCCGTTACCCGGACGCGCTGAGGTTCGCGCTCGGTAGAACGCCCGCCGCGTAGGCGGTGCGTTCGGAGGAGCCGCCGAGCCGCCGGACGCCGAGCAGCAGGAGCAGGTCGACCGCCAGGCCGAAGACCGCGCCGAACTGGGACTCGTAGAACGAGAAGACCTGGACCACCAGGATCGAGATCAGCAGCGCGCGCTGGAACGCCGTGATCGCTCCGTTGCGATCGCCGGCGCGCTCGCGCACGATCCCATGCGCGACCAGGACCGCCGCCACCAGGCTCGCGGCGATGCTCGCGACGTTGACGAACCGCAGGTTGTCGACGCCGTCTCCGACGAAGCCAGGATGGGCGCCGCCGAGCTCGAGCAGCAGCGACAGCGCCAGCTCCGCCGCCGTCAGGAACGAGATCAGCGCCCAGACCGCGAAGACGGTGCACAGCACGGTCGGGAAGTGCGGGCTCGCCGTCAGCCGCTCCTCGGCGGCGCGGACGGCCGCCGCCGCGCGCTCGAAGAACGACGGCGGGCGCCGCTCCGTGCTCGCGGAGGCGATCAGCAGTGATCGCAGCGGCGCGACCATCGGGTCGTCGTCCTCGACGCCGTCGAGCAGGGCCAGCGCCTCCGCCCGGCGGCGCTCGTCGAGCCGCTGCCCGCTCGCCTCGCCGAGCAGGTCGATCGCGTTGGCGATGCGCTCGTCGCGCGTCAGGCCGCTGCTGCGCTGCGCCCAGCGCGCGAGCACGAACAGCACGACGAAGATCAGGTAGATCAGCGCCGCGGCGGGCTTGTAGAAGTAGTTGTTGTCAGACGTGATGAACTTGCCGAGCTCGTCGATGAAGAAGCCGAACCCGACGCCGCCGACGATCGCCGCGCGCTGCCGGACCGGACGGCCGAGGAACGTCAGCAGCAGCGCGATCGCGACGAGCATGAACATGCCGCCCCACAGCAGGTGCGCGATGTGGAGGCCGTGGCCGCCGAGCTGCGGGTAGTTGGTCAGCCACAGCTGGGTGCGGATGAACAGGACCGTCGTGACGGCGGTGATCAGCAGCGTCTCGTGCAGCGAGCCGAAGTCGCTGCTGCGAACAGCTGGACCCAGGAGGCGCCATGATCGTGAGCTGCCGGCCATGTCGCGCAGAGCATGCCATGGCCGGCAGCGTCCTGCTCAGAAAGTGTGCGCCGCGATCTGCGCGGGCGCGGTCAGCAGCTCCTTCAGCTCCTCGTCGAGCCGCACCAGCGTCAACGACGCGCCGGCCATGTCGAGCGACGTGCAGTACTCGCCGACGTAGGAGCGGCCGACGTCGATTCCGCGCTCGGCGAGCGCCTCGTGGGCGTGGGCGTAGAGCACGTACAGCTCCGAGATCGGCGTCCCGCCGAGGCCGTTGACCATCAGCGCCACCTCGTCGCCGGAGGCGTACGGGAGGTCGCCGAGGATCGCCTCGAGCATCTCGTCGACCAGCTCGTCGGCCGCCTTCATCGGCTCGCGGCGCCGGCCCGGCTCGCCGTGGATGCCGACGCCGACCTCGATCTCGTCCTCGCCGAGGTCGAACAGCGGCGAGCCCTTCGCGGGCGGCGTGCACGACGTCAGCGCGATCCCCATCGAGCGCGTCACGTCGTTGACGCGTCTGCCGAGCGCGACGAGGTCGTCCAGCTCCGCGCCGCGCTCGCTGGACGCGCCGAGCGCCTTGATGACGAAGAAGTTGCCCGCCACGCCGCGGCGGCCGACGGTGTACGTCGAGTCGGTCACGGCGACGTCGTCGTCGACGACGACCGTGCCGACCTGGATGCCCTCGGCCTCGGCCAGCTCGCGGCCCATGTCGAACGCCATGCGGTCGCCGGTGTAGTTGTTGATGATGTGCAGCACGCCCATCTCGGAGCGCAGCAGCTTCGTCGTCTCGTAGACGTAGTCCGACGGTGGCGCCGAGAAGACGTCGCCGGGACAGGCCGCGTCGAGCATCCCCGGCCCGACCGCCATCGCGTGTGCCGGCTCGTGGCCGGAGCCCGAGCCCTGCACGATCGAGACCTTGTCGTCGCGCGGCGCGTCGCTGCGCATGATCAGGTTGTACTCCGGCACGTATCTGAGCGTGTCCGGATTGGCCAGTGCGATGCCCTTCAGCATCTCCGGCACGAACTGCTGTGGATCGTTCACGAACTTCTTCACGGTGTCTCCTCGGACGTTGTGGTGTCAGTCGCTCGTGGCACTCCACGCCTCGCTGACGGCTTCGAACATCACTGCGACGGCCACAGCCCCGGCATCCACCGACGGGCGCGAGCGCTCCCCCGCGTACGCCGCCCGCCCGCGTCTGGCGAGCATCCCTCTGGTCCCCTCCGCCGCGCTGCGCGCGGTCTGCGCGCTGGCGGCCAGCGCCGCCTGCGTGCCGGCGCCGGCAGTCAGCTCCTGCTCCAGCCGGTCGACGGCGGGGACGAGCGCGTCGATCAGCGTCTTGTCCCCCAGGTCCGAGCCGCCGCGCTGCTTGATCCCCTCGATCGACGACCGCAGCGCCGCGACGACGTCCTCCCCACGCGGGTCCGGCGTGTCCTTCAGCGAGGCCCCGGCACGCAGGAACGCCGTGCCCCAGATCGGGCCCGAGGCGCCGCCGACGCGGCCGGAGATGACCATCGCGCAGCGGCGCAGCAGGCCCGCGACGTCGTCGTACTCCAGCGTGTCCCAGTCCTCCAGCAGCTTGCCGAACCCGCGCGCGAGCGAGTAGCCGAAGTCGCCGTCGCCGACGACCGCGTCGAGCTCTCCGAAGTAGGTCTCGTTCGCCATCGCCGTCTCGGCGACGATTCGCACCACGCGCTGCGCTTCGTCCAGTGACGTCACAGACATGCCTCGAGATCCTCCAGTTCGATCGTCGCGCCGGGTCGGGCGGCGCTGCGGTTGGCGAGCACCTCCGCCGGCTCGCCAGGGTCGCCGAGACTGGTGAGCACGAGCGCCGCCTCGCTCATGTCCTCCTCCGCGGTGTAGCCGCTGACCGTCACGACGCAGCGGAGTCCGGCGCCGACGGCGGCCAGCAGCCCGTTGCGCGAGTCCTCGACGGCGAGCGCGTCCTGCGGGCGGGCGCCGAGCTGCTCGACGGCCAGCGTGTAGACGGCCGGGTCCGGCTTCTTGCGCGGCACGTCGTCGCCGGCGACGACGACGAACCGCCGCGCCTGCTCGGCGCCGACGGCGTGTTCGAGCACGGCGCGGACCGCCTCCTCGGCCGACGTCGAGGCGACCGCCAGTGACCAGCCGGCCGCCAGCGCCTCGCCGACGACGCGTGCGATGCCGGGCCGCGGCGGCAGCTGCCCGGACTGCACGATCTGCTTGTAGACGGCGGTCTTGTGGCGGTGCCACTCCTGCAGCAGCTCGCGCTGGGCGCCGGGGTCGGTCGGCAGGCCCTGTGCGCGCACCAGCTCGGGATCGGCGAACAGCGTCGCCATCCGCTCCTTGCCGCCGCCGATCCGCAGCTTCTCGCCGTACTCCTCCGGCGACCACTCGACCGGCAGCCCGAACGCGGCGAAGGTGGCGTTGAACGCCGGCAGGTGCCCGTACCGCTCGGTGTCGGCGAGGACCCCGTCGCAGTCGAACACCAACGCCCTCATCGTGTCTGCACAGGAGCGGCCTTCCCCGCCGAGCCGAACATGCGGATGTGGTCTTCGGCCATCTGCTGGACCGCTGCGCCGACGTGCTTGAACAGCGACGGCGGATCGCTCTTGCCGGGGTTCGCGGCGACGTACTCGCGCGTCGCGTCGAGGTAGGCGATCTTCAGCGCCGTCGAGATGTTGACCTTCGCGCAGCCGCGCGCGATCAGATCCTCGAACTGGGCCTGCGCGAGGCCGGTCCCGCCGTGCAGCACCATCGGGATCGGCCGGCGCCCGACCAGCTCCGTCACCCGCTCCGGCATCAGGTGCGGCGCGGCGGCGTAGAGGCCGTGCGCGGTCCCGATCGCCGGCGCGAACGCGTAGACGCCGGTGTCGGCGATGAAGCCGTCCGAGATCTCGATCGGGTGGATGTCCCCGCCGTCGTCGCTGCCGACGCCGTCCTCGACGCCGCGGACGGTCTCGATCTCGCCCTCGACCTGCACGTCGAAGCCGTCGGCCTCCTCGACGACCTCCGCCGTCTGCCGGCGGTTCTCCTCCACGTCGAGGTGGGAGCCGTCGAACAGCACCGAGTTCCAGCCGTTGCGCAGGCAGGTCGTGATCCACTCGCGCTCCGGGCAGTGGTCGAGGTGCATCGCGACGGGGATCGGGACCTCCTCGGCGCGGGCGCGGAACAGCGCGGCGAGCACTGGTGCGCCGATCGACTTCACCGTCTTGAGCGAGGTCTGGACGATCAGCGGCGATTCGAGCGCCGTCGCGGCGGCGAGCACGGCGCGGAGGCTGAGATCGTCGACGACGTTGATCGCTGCGACGCCGTACCGCTCCTCGAACGCGGGGTCGAGGATCTGCTTCAGCGAAGCGACGGACATGTCACTTCTCACCTTGTCGGGGTAGCGCTTCGGCAGCGCCGAAGCCTCTTCAGATGATTGCCCGACGCGACCCGTGGCACACCTTCCGCGCCCGGCTCGGCGCGGCGCCGTGCTGCCGTCAGCGCGCGGGGATCGCGTGCGTGAGGCCGAAGAGGCCGCTGGGATCGAGCGCGCGCTTGAGCTGGGCCAGGCGCTCCCAGTTCTCCGGCGTGTACGCGTCGCGGGTGCGCGTCTGATCCTGGAGGAAGTTGAGGAACGAGCCGCCGGTCGCGTGGGCCGCGAGCGGCGCGACGGCCTCCGGCGGACCGTCGACCTTGACCGAGAAGGGAACGTGGCGGTGCCCGGCCGGCCCGGCGTCCGGACCGGCGTCGGCGATCGCGCCGTCCCAGCATCTGAACTCGATCGCCTTCGCCGGAGCGCGATCGCCGCCGACCAGCTCGACGGCGGCGGCGATCGCGGCGTCCGGCAGGTCGTCCAGCAGCTCGAAGCCGCGCGGTGCGGTCCCGCCGACCGCGGCGCCTCCGTACGGCGCCGTGGTGTAGCCGCCGGCGACCGGTTCGCCGGTGACCGCGTGGAGGCTGCGGAGCGCGCGCTCGGCGTCGCGGGCGTCGCCGGCGTAGAGCGCGCGCAGCTCCATCACCGGTCCGGCGATGCCGGACTGCGGCGACGCTCTCGACAGCACGATCGCGGTCGTCAGCTCGCGCGGCTGGGTGAGCGCCCACGTGCGGTAGTTCGCCAATGTCGCCGCGGCGCGCTCGAGCGGGAAGTACGTGACGCCGGCGTGGACGCGCGGCAGGCGGTGGAGTCGCAGCTCGAGCGCCGTGACCGCGCCGAAGTTCGCGCCGCCGCCGCGCAGCGCCCAGAAGAGGTCGCTGTTGCGGGTCGCGCTCGCCGCGACGAGCCGGCCGGCTGCGGTGACGGCCTCGGCGCGCAGCAGGTTGTCGGCCGCGAGGCCGTACTTGCGCGCGAGCCAGCCGACGCCGCCGCCGAGCGTGAAGCCGGCGACGCCGACCGACGGCGTGTCGCCCGCTGTCGGCGCGAGGCCGTACGGCGCGGCCGCCGCGATCACGTCCGCCCAGCGGGCGCCCGCGCCGACGCGGGCGATCTCCCACTCGGGGTCGATCGAGACCGCGTCCATGCGGCCGGTCTTGACGAGCAGCGCGCCGTCGGCGGGGACGGCCGTGCCGTGCCCGGTGCCCTGCACCGCGAACGCGAGCCCGTGGTCGCGAGCGGCTTGCAGGGCGGCGCGGACGTCGGCGGCGCCGGCTGCCTCGGCGACGATCGCGGGGTGCGCGACGACCGTCCCGCTCCAGTTGGTCCGCGCGGCGTCGTAGGCGTCGCTGCCGGGCAGGTGGACCGGGCCGTGGAAGGTCCGGCGCAGCTGCCGCACCGCGCCGGCGACGCCGGGCCGGCGGCGCGTGCGCGAGCCGCGGGCGGCGGTGCTGTCTGTCTGCAATGCGTTCGTCATCGTGTGCTCCCGTGATCCCGTTCGGCTCGTGTGGTCTGAAGACGGGCCGGCGGCGCGAAACTCATCGGCGGGCATCGGCGGCCCGCGGCGGGCGAGCCGGCGGCGGGCGCGGCTGGCGCGAGTGCGTGCCGGCGCTCGCGGTCGGCGGCCGGGCTAGGCTCACGCGCATGGCCTCCACCCCGGCTTCGCTCGCAGGCAGACGCGTCCTGATCACCGGCGCGGCGCGCGGGATCGGCGCGGCGGTCGCCGAGCGGCTGCACGCGCGCGGTGCTCGCGTCGCGCTCGCGGGGCTGGAGCCGGAGCTGCTGGAGCAGGTCGCCGCGCGCTGCGGCGGCGCGCCGTGGCAGGTCTGCGACGTCGCAGACCGCGCGCAGGTCGATGCCGCCGTCACCGGGCTGGCCGCGCAGCTCAGCGGGCTCGACGTCGTGATGGCAAACGCCGGGATCGCGGCGCAGGTGCCGCTGCTCGGCGGCGACCCGGAGATCTTCGAGCGGACCGTCCAGGTCAACCTGCTCGGCGTCTACTACACGCTGCGCGCGACGGCGCCCCACATCGCGCATGGCTCCGGCTACGCGCTGGCGATCGCGTCGCTCGCGGCGGCGCTGCACCTGCCGCTGCTCGGCGCCTACAGCGCGTCGAAGGCGGGCGTCGAAGCGCTCGGCAACACGCTGCGGATCGAGCTGAAGTCGTCCGGCGCGCGCGTCGGCGTCGGCTACTTCGCCGAGATCGACACCGACATGACGCGGCGTGGGTTCGGCACCGAGGCGGCCGCGCGCGTCTCCAGACGCGGCGGCCCGTTCACGCGCGTGGCGCCGCTGGAGACCGCCGTCGACGCGATCGTGCGCGGGATCGAGCGGCGCTCGCGACGGGTCGTCGCGCCGCGCTGGGTCGGCGCGATGCTGGCGCCGCGGATGCTCGTGCAGCACGTCGTCGACGCCGGCGCCCAGCGCGACCTCGACGAGGTGCTCGCGATCGCCCGAGCCGAGGACGCGCCGCTGACGACGGAGCAGCCGCGGCGATGAGCGGCGGCGACGGCGTGGCGCGTCGGGCTGTGGCGGCGATGAGTGGCGGCGACGGCGTGGCGCGCCGGGCTGAGGCGGCGACGTGGTGAAGGAGACCGCTGGCGCGGGCGGGCACGGCGCGACGCTGCGCGGCCTGCTCGCGGCGCGCGTCGGCCGAGGCGGCGCGGCGCCCGTCCCGATCCCGTTCCCCGGCACGCCGCTGCGCGCCACGCCGCCGCGCGTCCCGCCGGGCGGCCGCCGCGAGATCGGCCCGCTCAACGCGCTCGTCTGCGCGCTCGCCGCGCGTGGCGGCGGCGTCGACGCGCCGCACGTCTTCACGACGCTCGCGCGCCACCGCCGCCTGTTCCGCCCGTGGCTGCGCTTCGCCGCGCGGCTGATGCCGTTCGGGACGCTCTCGCGCACGGACGCGGAGCTGGTGATCCTGCGCGTCGCCGTGCTGTGCGGGAGCGACTACGAATGGCACCAGCACGTCGCGCTCGGGCAGCGCGCCGGGCTGACCGCGGAGCAGGTCGCACGCGTCGGCGACGGGCCGGACGCCGCGGGCTGGGACGACCGCGAGCGGCTGCTGCTGCGCGCAGCGGACGAGCTGGTGCGCGAGCGGACGCTGAGCGCGCCGACGTGGGCGGCGCTCGCCGAGCGCTACGAGGAGCGCCAGCGGATCGAGCTGTGCATGCTCGCCGGCCACTACGCGATGCTGGCGGGGACGCTCAACGCGGTCGGCGTCGAGCCCGAGCGGGCCGGCTGACCGGCGCTGGCCCGCGCCGCCCGGCGCGCGATCTATCCTCCCCCGCCGTGTCCGTCATCGCCAGCAGGCGGGAGCGCCGGCCTGACGCGCTCGGCGCGCCCGCGATCGTCGCGTGGGCGGTTGCGGCCGTCGTGCTGCTCGTCGCGCTCGCGCTGTGGCAGGACGACGGCTACTGGGAGTACTCCGACGGCGTCTACGCGCTGACGGCGCGGCTCGTCGCCGACGGCCGCGACCTCTACGGCGACGTCGCAGCCGCGCAGCCGCCGCCGCTCTACCTCGCGGGCGCGCTCGTGTTGAGCATCAGCGACACGCTGACGGCGTTGCGGATCGCGATGGCCGCCGTCGAGCTGGTGACCTCGGCGCTCGTGCTCGCCGTCGTCTGGCGGCTCACCGGCCAACGCGCCGCCGCGGTGCTCGCGGCGCTCGTCGTGCTCGTCTCGCCGTGGATGCTGCGCGAGCACGCGCAGCTGCTGCCGGAGACGTTCGCGGCGCCGCTGCTGCTCGGTGCCGCGCTGGCGGCGAGCCGCGCGCGCACGGTCGTGCTGGCCGGCGTGCTCGCGGCGCTCGCGACCGCGTTCAAGCTGGCGTTCGGCCTGCCCGCGCTCGCGCTGCTGCTCGGCGTGCGGCTGCGCGGCGACCGCGTCCGCGGGATCGCCGCGTTCGCCGCGGCGGCTGTCGTGCTCGGACTGCTGTCGCTGCTGCTCTACGGCGACGGGTTGCTCGACGGCGCGGTGCGGGCGCAGCGCGAGAGCGGGACCGCAGCCGTGAGCTACGTCGCCGGCCTGTGGGCGCAGGGGGCCTGGAACCTGCTGCCGCTGCTCGCGTGCGCGGTGCTCGTGGTGCCGCTGCGCGCCTGGCTGCTGGACGACGACCTGCTGCGCACGCTCGCGGCGGGCAGCGCCGGCGCGCTGCTGCTGTTCCTGACGCTGTTCAAGACCGGCAGCTACCTGACGTTCCTCGTCGTGGTCGAGCCGCTGCTGGTGTGTCTCGCGGCCGCGGGCGTCGTCGCGGCCGTGCGTGCCGGCTCTGCGGCGCTGACGGCAGTCGCCGGGATCGCGCTGCTGCTCGGCGCGCTCCAGGTCGGGTCGCTGCTGCTCGCGCCCGGCGACCCGCGCCTGTTCGTGCGCCCGCTGGCCGACTCGGGGCCGGAGCGCAAGCTGTCGCCGGCAGAGGTCGACGCCGCCGTCGCGCAGCTGCGCGCCTGCCCCGCCGACCGCGCGACCGGCGCGCCGCCGTACATCGCGTTCGCTGCCGGCCGGCGCATCGCCGGCGACCAACCCGACCAGTTCATCCTCGCCCACGCCCCCGTGCTGGCGGAGTTCCGCGCCGTCGCCGACGCCGACCAGCCGCGCTGTCCGTAGAGCCGCGGTCGATTGCTGGTCTCCTGCACCAGCAATCGACCGCGGCTCCGGCGGAGCTAGCGCGCGAGGCGCGCCGCGAGCGCGTCGCCGGGCGCGAGCGTGAGGCGCAGCGCGTCGCCACGGCTCTGCACGGCGGCGCCGGTCCCGCGCTCCTGCGCGAGTCTGCGCGCCCACGTCCGCAGCGGGGCGGCGACGGCGCGGGCCGCGACGGGCGAGTCGAGCCGCAGTCCGAGCACGAACGCGTCCCGCTCGGCGCACGGCGCGGCGCAGCCGTCCGCGGCCAGCGGACCGCGCCGCCACAGCGCGTAGCGGCCGCCCGTCCAGCCGCCGGCGAGCTGCTCGGCGGCGGCACGCGGGACGTCGGCGGCGAGCAGCAGCTCGCGCAGGTCGAACTCGCCGAAGGTCGACGTCAGCACCCGTCTCCAGCCCGGGCCGAACGCCGCGGCGGCGGGCAGCGCGACCGGCTCGGGCCGCTCCACCTTGAGCCAGCGGTCGACGTCGTACAGCTCGGCGGTCGAGACCGGCGGCCGGTAGCGCAGCGCGTTGTCGACCAGTCTCCAGTCGCCGCTCGTCGCGAGCAGGCCGTCGACGAATCGCTCGCCCTGCTGGTAGGGGAACAGAAGCGATCTCATCACGTACGGCGGCAGCGCTCTCCCGCCCGACGCGCTCAAGAGCTGGCCGAACGCGTCGCCGAGCGTGAGCGCTTCCGGGTAGCGCTGGAGATAGCGCATCATCAGCGCGGTCGCGGTCCCCTCGACGAGGCCGCTCTCGCCGGCTGCGGCGTCGTCGTCCATCCTGTCGCCCCTGCCCGGCTCGCCGAGCCGGTCGAGGTCGTAGTGCTGGTCCTCCAGCGCATGCGTCAATTCGTGCGCGAGCGTGACGTCGTCGACGCCAGCACCCTCGACGAGCGCGAGCCGCCCGCTTCTGGGGTCGTAGAAGCCCGCCACCTGCTCGCCGTAGATCGAGCTGGTGACGGAGTCGAGCGAGACGTCTGCGTCGATCAGCCCGAGCAGCTTCATCAGCTCCTCACGCGCCGCGGTCTCGGCTCTCGGCGTCGCCTCGCGGGACTCTCTGACGCCGATCGCGCGGACCTCGTCGGGCGAGAGCACCTCGACCTTGACAGGTGTCAGGAATCTCAATCCCCGCAGCTCCTCGACCCGCCGCTCGACGCGCGCGAGCCGCTGCGGCGAGACGACCTCGGTCGTGGAAGCGGCAGCGCCACCGCCTGCACCGCCTCTTCCGCCCAGCAGCAGGATCCCCGCGACGAGCGCGACGAGCACCGCCAGGATCGTCAGCTCGGGCGTGCGCTCGGACATCGCCCGAAGCGTAGAGGTCCGCCGCAAGTGGCGAGTCGGCGCGCGGCGAGTGATTGGATACCTCGCGGCGGGCTCCGCTGGGCGCCCGCACCTGTTCGAGACGAGGTGGGTGGAGATGGCGCAGCGAGCGGCGATCGTGACCGGGGCATCGAGCGGCATCGGGCTGGCGATCGCCCGCATGCTCGGCGAGGAGGGCTATGGCCTGACGCTCGCCGCCCGCCGCCCGGAGAAGCTGGCGGCCGTCGCGGAGGAGCTTCGCGCGGCCGGCTATGACGTGCAGGACGTCGCCGGGCCGCTGTCCGAGGAGGACGCCGTCAAGGCCGTCGTCGCCGCCCACCGGGACCGCTTCGGCCGTCTCGACGTGCTCGTCAACAACGCCGGCGTCGGTGTCGGCGCCGCCGTCGCCGACATCGAGACCAAGCGGCTCGACATGCAGCTGGACGTGAACCTGCGCGCGGTCGTCCTCTTCTACCGCGAGTGCGCCGCGCTGCTGCGCGCCGCCGGCAGCGAGCACCGCAACGCGCTCGTCGTCAACACCTCCTCGATCTCCGGCAAGCGCGGCCAGGCGTGGCTGTCGGTCTACTCGGCGACGAAGGCCGCCGTCGTCGGCTTCACGCAGGCGATGAACAAGGAGCTGGCGAACGACGGGATCAAGTCGACCGCGCTCTGCCCCGCTTTCGTCGACACCGCGATGACCGACTTCGTCAAGGGCCACGTCCAGCCGACCGACATGATCCAGCCCGAGGACATCAGCGGGGCGGTGCGGATGCTGCTGAAGCTCTCGCCCGCGTGCATCGTGCCCGAGATCATCTTCGAGCGCCCCGGGGACGAGCTGTGATGAGACTCGGCGTCCACGTCGGCTACTGGGGCCTCGGCCTCAGCTCGCAGGACCAGCTCGCGATCGTGCAGGAGGCCGAGCGGCTCGGCTACGACTCGCTGTGGGTCGCGGAGGCGTACGGCTCCGACGCCCCGACCGTGCTCGCATGGCTCGCCGCCGCCACCACCAGAATCAAGCTCGGCTCCGCGATCCTGCAGATGCCGGGCCGCAGCGCCGCGATGACGGCGATGACGGCCGCGACGATCGACCAGCTGTCCGACGGGCGGATGCTGCTCGGCATCGGCGCGTCCGGCCCGCAGGTCGCCGAGGGCTGGCACGGCCAGCGCTACGGGAGAATGCTCCAGCGCACGCGCGAGTACGTCGCCGTCGTGCGGATGGCGCTGGCGCGCGAGCGCGTCGAGTTCAGAGGCGAGACGCTGGAGCTGCCGCTGCCGGACGGGCCGGGCAAGGCGCTGAAGCTGACGATCGCGCCGGTGCAGGAGCGGATCCCGGTCTACCTCGCCGCGATCGGGCCGAAGAACACCGCGCTCGCGGGCGAGATCGCCGACGGCTGGATCCCGACGCTGTTCTCGCCCGAGCACGTCGCGGAGCTCCGCGGCCCGCTGGAGGAGGGCGCGGCACGCGCCGGGAGAACGCTCGACGGCTTCGACATCGCCCCGACGGTGACCGTCTACATCACCGACGACGTCGAGACGGCCCGCGACGCGATGCGCCCGTACCTCGCGCTCTACGTCGGCGGGATGGGCTCGCGCAGAGCGAACTTCTACAACAAGCTCGTCCAGCGCTACGGGTTCGAGGATGCGGCGCGCGAGGTGCAGGACCTCTACCTCGACGGCAAGCGCGAGGAGGCGTGCGCGGCGCTCCCGGCCGAGCTGATCGACCTCGTCTCGCTGTGCGGACCGAAGGACGTCGTGCGCGAGCGGATCGAGGTCTTCCGCGACGCCGGCGTCGGCACGCTGATGGTCTCGCCGATGGCGTGGACGGCGGACGAGCGGCTGCGGCAGCTGCGGCTCGTCGCGGAGCTGGCGGCGTAGCGGCGTCAGACCCCGGCGGGCTGCGCGCTGCGCTCGCCGTCGCCGTCACCGTCGTCGAACGCCTCGCCGTCGTCGAGCAGCTCCAGCAGCGTGTCGACGACGTCGGGGTCCAGCTGCGCGCCGGCGACGCGGCGCAGCTCGGCGCGCGCCGCGTCGAGCGAGCGCGCCGGCCGCCACGGCCGCGGCGAGGTCATCGAGACGAAGACGTCACAGGCGAGCAGGATCCGGGCCTCGAGCGGGATCTCGTCGCCGGCGAGCCCGTCCGGGTAGCCGGCGCCGTCCCAGCGCTCGTGCTCGTGGCGGACGATCGGCGCGGCGTCGCGCAGCAGCGGCAGCGCGCGCAGCATCCGCTCGCCGATCAGCGGGTGCTCGCGCAGGATCGCGCGCTCCTCGTCGTGCAGCTCGCCCGGGTGGGCGAGCAGCGCGGCCGGCACGCCGACGGTGCCGACGTTGTGGAAGAGCGCGGCGAGGTAGAGCGACCTGCGCTCCTCGTCGTCGAGCGCGAGCGCGCGCCCGGCCTGCCAGGCGAGGTCGGCGAGCCGCCACTGCTCGGCCTCCTCCAGCGGCTCACCGGCCGCCGGCGCGTGGCGCGTCGCGCCGTCGGCGTCGGCGGCGAGCCTGTACAGCTCGCCGAAGCCGGAGACGCTGAGCTTGTCGAGCAGCCGGCGGCAGGCGAGCGCGCGCCCGAGCTGCTGCGCGATCGCCTCCGCCAGCGCCCGCTCGACGATCCCGTACGCACGCGGGCGGTCGCATGCGATCAGCAGGCAGCCCCACGTCGTGGCGCCGTCCGGGACCGCGACCGCCAGCTCGCTGCGGACGGCGGTGCCGTCGATCCACGCTGCGCAACCGTCGTCGTCGACGACGGCGGGACCGGCGGCGGCGAGCGCGCGGCGGACGGTGGCGCGGCCGGCCAGCGCGGCGCCGGCCTGGGGCGGCTCGCCGCCCGAGCCGAGCGCGACCAGGCGCGGCTCCAGACCCGCCGCGGCGGTCGCGTCGGCGTGCGGCCAGACCGACAGCGCGGCCGAGCCGACCGTGTCGAAGGCGCCGGTCAGGAACGCGACGGTCGTCTCCGCGAGCGTACGCTCGTCGCGGGCGCCGGCGAGCGCGCGGGCGAGGCCGGACAGCAGCGCGAGCCGTGCCGTCTCGCTGCGGCCGAGCCGGCCCGCCTGCCGGCGGCTGCCGGCCGCCCGCGGCTGGTCGACGGCGGTGCCGTCGGTCGCCCGCTTGGCCTCGCGCAGCGCGGAGTCGGCGCGCAGGATCAGCTCGTCGGCGCTGCGCGCCGGACGCCCGAACGTCGCCCAGCCGGCGGAGGCGCCGAGGCGCCGCTCGCCGTTGACGCCGAACGGGATCTGCTCGATCGCGCGCGTCAGCCGCTCGCTCAGCTCGGCCGCCTCCTCCTCCCCGGCGCGCACGGCGACGACGGCGAACTCGTCGCCGCCCTGCCGGCAGCAGACGTCCTCCTCGCGGAGCGTCTCGCGCAGCGCGGCGGCGACGTGGCGCAGCGCATCGTCGCCGGCGAGGTGGCCGAGCTCGTCGTTGATCGCCTTGAAGCCGTCGAGATCCATCAGCACGAGCGAGAACGGGTCGTCGTAGCGGCGCGAGCGGGCGACCTCCGCGGCGAGCTGACGCGAGAACATGCGGTAGTTGCCCAGTCCCGTCAGCTCGTCCAGCTCCGCCATCCGCAGCGCGTCGGCCTCGCGCAGCGCGAGCGCCGCGTGCTCGTCGCGCAGCCCGGAGAGGACGCGCGCCAGCACGGCCCCGGCGCCGAGGCCGGCCGCGGCGGCGACCGCGGCGCCGGCACCGCGGACCGCGGTCGGCGCGTCGAGCAGCGCGATTGCGACGAGCGCCATCACGGCGAGCACGCAGACGACGCCGGCAGCCGTCACGAGCGTCCCGCGCGGCCGTGCGGCACGCGGCAGCGGGGCGTCCGCAGGCGCCGACGGACCGGCTGGTGCTCCAGCCGATCTCACGTCCTCGTATTCTCGCGGCCGTTCAGTGGCCACTCTGTCCATGGGCCCCCGTGGTCTTCACCGGTCATCCGTGCCGAACGTCATTAAACCTCATCAAAGCTCCATAGTTCCTGCACCGCTTCCCGGAGTCACGCGAGAGCCCTCGCTGCGCCTCTTTCTGGGCGCGTTCGGAGACCCCGGCCACGCGTTCCCGATGCTGGCCCTGGGGACCGCGCTGGCACGCCGCGGGCACGACGTGACGATGGAGACGTGGTCGCGCTGGCGGGAGCACGTCGAGGCAGCGGGGATGCGGTTCGTGCCGGCGCCCGAGTACCCCGTCTTCCCGACGCAGGAACGGCCGATGACGATGTACGAGGCGGTCGTGCGCGCGGTCTCGGAGACGCGGCCGGCGGTCGCCGCCGCCCGTCCGCACGCGGTCGTGGCGGACATCCTGACGCTCGCGCCGGCGCTCGCCGGCGAGCTGGAGAACGTCCCGGTCGCGACGCTCGTCCCCCACGTCCACCCCGCCCCGCCGCCCGGCGCACCGCCGTACTCGTTCGGCGCGCGCTGGCCGCGGACGGCGCTGGGGCGGCGGATGTGGCGGCAGCTCGACCCGCTCGTGGAGAAGGGGCTGCGCTACGGGCAGCGGGAGCTGAACGAGACGCGCGCGCAGCTCGGCCTGGCGCCGGTGGAGCGCGTCCACGGCGGGCTCAGCGACCGCCTCTGCCTCGTCGCGACCTACCCGCAGCTGGAGTATCCGCGCGCGTGGCCGGCGCACACGCACGTCGTCGGGCCGCTGCTGTGGGAGCCGCCGACCGCCGACGTCGAGCCGCCGCCGGGCGAGCAGCCGCTCGTGCTGGTCGCGCCGTCGACGGCGCAGGACAGAGACCACAGACTGCTGCGCGCCGCGCTCGCGGGCCTCGGCGACCTGCCGATCCGCGTGCTGGCGACGTGGAACCGGCGGCCGCTGCCGGAGCCGGTCCCGGTCCCGGCCAACACGCGGCTCGTCGAGTGGGTCTCCTACTCGCGCACGATGCCGCGCTGCGCACTCGTACTGTGCCACGTCGGCCACGGCACGATGGTGCGCGCGCTGGCGTCGGGCGCGGCGGTCGTCGCCTGCCCGGTCGCCGGTGACATGGGCGAGAACGCCGCCCGGCTCGACTGGGCCGGTGCCGGCGTGCGGCTGCCGTGGCGCTTCACGACGCCGCTCGGCGTGCGGCTCGCGGTCCAACGGGCGCTCGGCGATCCGGCCCTGACGCGGCACGCCGCGGAGCTGGCGGCGTGGAGCCGCGCGCACGACGCAGCCGAGCGGGCGGCCGATCTCGTCGAGCAGCTCGCGCGCGGCGAGCGTTAGCGGGTCAGGCGGGCGACGCGGAACTCGCGGGGTTCGTCGCCGCCCACGCCACGATCGCCTTCGACTCGTGGATCGCCTCGCCGTCGTCGGTCACGAGCACCGGCACCCACGACTGCCCGGTGAGGCGCTTGACCTCCTTGCGCGCCGCGGTCTGGAGCGCCTCCGGCACGGGGCCGAAGCTGTAGGCCTTGACGACCTCCGGCTCGTGGCCTGCGGCGAGCAGCGCGTCATGAGCGACCTTGCACGGGTGCGCGCGCACGACCGGGACCTCGAACGTCCCCCAGCAGACGTAGAGCTTCATCGGCTACACCGCCGCGACCGGGTCGACGACGGCGAACGGCGCTCGCGCGACGGGGTCGCCGTCGATCGTCAGCCGCCACTCGTACTGGCCGACGCCGAGCACGAGGCCGCTGAGGTTGAACGCGAGCGGCATGTTGAGCGTCGAGCCGGGCTTGACGCCGGTCGGCCGCCCCAGCTCGAAGCGCCCGCTCGGCGCGACCGGCTCGCCGTTCATGACGATTCGCTCGCCGTCGGCGTCGAGCAGCTCGGCGATCAGCTCGTGCGACGTGTCCGCCTCGTCCCAGGCGACCTTGACGACGATCGCCAGCGCGATCGTGATCGCCTGCTCGGGCGCCTGCAGCAGGTTCCACGCCGCGCCCATGATGTAGAGCTTCCCGTTGATCGCCTCCGCGTGGTCGCAGAGGAGGAGGTCGGCCTCCACGTCAGGCCGCTCTCGGCAGTCCGCTGATGCGGATCGAGAAGCCCGGGTTGGGGCCCGGTGCGGCCAGTTGCAGCCGGGCGCGCTGCCCGACGCTCGGGGACGTCCACCAGGAACGCGGGCCCGGCACGAGATGATGCAAGTCCAACTCCTCCTCGGCGTACCACGGCGCGCCCTCGCGAGCGAGACGGCGGACGTCCTCGAACGACTCTCCGACCGCGGAGTAGCCGGGCAGGTCGGGCGACGCCGCCCACCAGCCCTCGGGCTCGTCGTGGTAGATCAGCTGTGCGGTTCTCATCAGAGCAGGCTCCTTGCGACATCTTCGCTGAGTCCGACGTCTCCCACAAGCACCTTCCGCACGAGACCGGGCGGGAGGGTGATGCCGCCGTGGAACGAGAAGCCGATGTCCGGGTGGCCGTTGCGCGAACGCAGCCGCCGGTGCGAGCCGCGCTGGCGGACGATCTCGTACGCCAGCGGCTCGCGTTGCAGCACCGCCATCAGCTGTGCGGGCTTGAGTGCCGGGAAGCTCGTCTTCGTCCCCACGCGCGGGCCCCCTCAGCCGGTAGCGGACGCGTCCGATTGTATCCGGGGGGTTATCCGCACGGACAACCAGGCAGGCGTCGGCGATCCTGGCCGCATGTCCGCAACCGCCTCCGCCGTCTCCTGGCGCGCGCTCGGGCCGCACGTACGACCGCACCGCCGCGTGCTCGCAGCGGGCGCGCTGCTCGGACTGCTCGGCAGCGGCGCGGCGCTCGCGCAGCCGCTCGCGGCGCAGAGCGTGATCGAGGCGCTGCAGGAGCGCGAGTCGGTGCTGACGCCGATCGTCGTGCTGAGCGCGCTGGTCGTCGTCGGCGCGCTGCTGACCGGCACCTACCTGCTGCTGCTCGAACGGACCGCGGAGCGGATCGTGCTGCGCGCGCGGCTCGGGCTCGCGGCGCGGATGCTGCGGCTGCGCGTGCCGGCGATCGACCGCCAGTCGCCCGGCGACCTGATAACGCGGATGACGTCGGACACGACGCTGCTGCGCGCGGCCGCCTCCAACGGCGTCGTGCAGCTCGTCAACGGCGCGGTCGGCCTGCTCGGCGCGATCGTGCTGATGGCCGTCGTCGACTGGGTCCTGCTGCTCGTCACGCTCGGCGTGCTGGGGACGATCGCGTTCGGCGTGCTCGTGCTGCTCCCCCGCATCAGCCGTGCGACCGAACGCGGCCAGGCCGCCGTCGGCGAGATCGGCTCGGTGCTCGAACGCTCGCTCGCGGCTGTGCGGACGGTGAAGGCGAGCGGCGCCGAGGCGCGCGAGACGGCCGCGATCGAGGACGCCGCGAGGCGCTCCTACGGCGCCGGACTGGAGCTGGCGCGCCACCAGGCGGTGCTGGGGGTCGCGACCGGGCTGGCGATCCAGGTCTCGTTCCTCGCCGTGCTCGGCGTCGGCGGCGCGCGCGTCGCCGACGGCGCGATGGACGTCGCGGCGCTGGTCGCGTTCCTGCTCTACCTCTTCTACCTCGCCGAGCCGGTCTCGGGCCTGGTGCAGGCGGGGATCGAGCTGCAGGCCGGGCTCGGCGCGCTCGCGCGGCTCGACGCGACCGAGGAGCTGCCCGTCGAGGACGACGTCGAGACGCCGGCCGACAGCGTGCTGGAGTCGGCGATCGCGGCAGGCCCGGCGCCCGGCGTCCCGCTGATCTCGTTTGCGCGTGTCGCGTTCGCCTACGGGGACGAGCGCGCGCCGGTGCTGCACGACGTCTCGTTCAGCGTCCCGGAGGGCGGGCAGACGGCGCTCGTCGGGCCGTCCGGCGCGGGCAAGACGACCCTGTTCGCGCTGCTGCAGCGCTTCTACGAGCCGACCGGCGGCGCGGTCCTGCTCGGCGGGCGCGACATCTCGACGATCCCGCGTGGAACGCTGCGGCGCAGCATCGGGTCGGTCGAGCAGGACGCGCCCGTGCTCGCCGGGACGCTGCGCGACAACCTGCTCTACGGCGCGCCCGGCGCGAGCGGCGCCGAGCTGGCCGAGGTCGTCGCCGAGACGCGGCTGGAGGAGCTGGTCGCGCAGCTGCCGGAAGGGCTCGACAGCGAGATCGCCAGCCGCGGCACGAGCCTGTCGGGCGGCGAGCGCCAGCGGATCGCGATCGCCCGCGCGCTCCTGCGCCGGCCGCGGATCCTGCTGCTCGACGAGGCGACCTCCCAGCTCGACGCGCGCAACGAGATGGCGCTGCGTGACACGATCGCGCGCGCCGCCCGGCGCTGCACGGTGCTCGTGATCGCCCACCGCCTCTCGACGGTCGTCGCGGCCGACCAGATCGTCGTGCTCGACGCCGGCCGCGTCCGCGCCGCCGGTACGCACGCCGAGCTGGTCGAGCACGACGCGCTCTATCGCGAGCTGGCGATGACGCAGCTGCTGGCCGGCCCGGCCGGCTGATCGGCGCACGGGTCTCCGAAGCGCACGACACCGAAGCCCGCTACCATGCCCAGCGCGCGTTCCCCGGTAGCTCAATTGGCAGAGCATTCGGCTGTTAACCGAAGGGTTGTTGGTTCGAGTCCAACCCGGGGAGTACGAGAAAGCCCTGCACACGCGGGGCTTTCGTCGTAAACGACATGGACGCCGGCGACCTCTACGACCGCATCGGCGCCGGCTACGCGGTCGGGCGGAGGACGGAGCCGCGGATCGCGGCGCGCATCTGGGCGGCGCTCGGGGATGCGGAGACGGTCCTCAACGTCGGCGCGGGGACGGGCTCGTACGAGCCGCCCGACCGCGCCGTCACGGCCGTGGAGCCGTCGGCGGTGATGCGCGCGCAGCGACCGCCGGAGGCCGCGCCATGCGTCGCCGCGAGTGCGGAGTCGCTGCCGTTCGCCGACGGCGCGTTCGACGCCGCGACGGCGATCCTCTCCGACCACCACTGGCGCGACCCGCTCGCCGGGCTGCGTGAGCTGCGGCGGGTGGCGCGGCGCGTCGTCGTGTTCCAGTGGGAGTACGCACAGATCCCGCGCTTCTGGCTCGTGCGCGAATACCTGCCGGAGCTCACGGCGTCGCTGTCCGGACGCTCCAGCCTCACCGAGCGAATGGCGGCGCTCGGCGCGCGGGCAGAGCCGGTCGAGATCCCGTGGGACTGCGCCGACGGCTTCTTCCACGCCCACTGGCGCCGCCCTGAGGCGTACCTGCGCGAGGACGTTCGCCGCGCGACGTCCGTGTGGGCGGGCGTCGGACCGGTGGTCGAGCGCCGCGCCGTCGCCGCGCTGCGCACGGATCTCGACAGCGGCGCCTGGCACGCGCGCAACCGCGAGCTGCTCGGACTCGCGACAGCGGAGCTGGGCGCGCGGCTGCTCGTCTCCGATTGAGTGGCGACGCGCCAGGATCGCGCGTAGACTCGGCCGAAATCTCTACCAGGGGGAACTCGTGTCATCACGGTCGCTGGCGGCGCTCGTCGCCGTGCTCGTCCTTGCGCTGCTGCCTTCAGCAAGCAGCGCCGATCCCATGAGAGCCGGCATGCTCCCATGGTCCGATCGCTTCGCCTCCAACGACTTCATCGGCTGGAGCTGGTGGGGCGCGGGCGACACCTCGTACGGCCTGATCTCGACGCCGAGAGCCGACGACGAGAGAATCCCGCGCTGGAGAACCGGCTTCGAGCGGGTCGGCCGCTTCCAGGTTGCGGACCCCGCCAGACTGCACGCGAAGGTCTACAAGACGTGGTCGCCGAACGGCGTCTCTCCGGCCGACGTGTCGGGCTCCTACCGCGCCTCGTACTACGTCCCGTCCTCGTACGGGATCCCGCCGTCCGCCGGCGCGACGAACATCTTCCAGTGGAAGGAGAACGTCGGCGGCAGCTCGGACCCGACGTGGTGGGTCAACATGGGCGGCGCCAGATGGGCGCTCAGCGTCGGCGGAGCGAGATGGATCGGGCCGAGACCGAGCGGCAGCGACGACCGTCCCGTGCTGTTCCTGAACTACTGGGACAACAGATGGACGCGGCAGGTCGTCTTCATGCAGGTGCCGCGCGACCAGTGGTTCGAGATCAGAGCCGACGTCCACGAGGGCGTCAGAATCGACTTCTCCGTCGACGGCACCGCATTCGACACCGCGCTCGACTCCGAGTACCCGGTCGGCACGTTCGCGAGAGGCGGGACGGGCTGGACGTTCGGCGTCGGCAACTACACGCAGACGCTGTCGACCCTCTACGTCGGCGAGGCGAAGTACCAGCCGTTCGACGAGCCCGACGGCTGGGAGCAGGTCGGCCACACCGAGGCGATCGAGAACGGGACCTCCGGCCAGACGAAGCTGCCGCCCGGACTCACCGACGGCGACGCGCTCGTGATGCAGGTCATACTGACCGGCGACCGCGCCGCCACCGCGGTCACCCCGACCGGCTGGACGAAGCTCTCCTCTCACGTGACGACGGGGGACGTCGGCACCTGGCTGCTCTACGCGACGACGTACAGAGCCGGATCGACACCGGCGCCGCTGCTCCAATGGGGCGGCGCATCGACCGGCTGGACGTACGGCCTCGGTGCGTACCGCGGCGCCGACGACGTGACGCCGGTCGACACGCACGCGACACAGGTGAGCGGCACCCCGACGCTGACGCCGACCTCGCCGGCGATCACGACGGCGCTGGACGACTCGCTGCTGGTCTGGAACGCCTACGACTTCTGGGGCTGGTTCGCGAGCGCATGGCCCGCCGGCTTCACCGCGAACGGCCCGATGCTCGCGGACAAGGTCGCCGCCAGAAGAGGCAGCGTCGCAGCACAGGCGGGCGCGTTCCCCAGCGCGGACACCTCGTGGGGCGCGTCGATCGTGGCGCTGAAGCCGAGGGACTACACGCCGTAGGCGCAACGGCGCGAGGCGGGCCGGTCAGCCGCTCGACTGGATCTGCTCGCCGAGTCTGCGCAGCTCGCCGCGGACCCGGCCCTCCTCGCGCTTGAGCTCGGTGACGCCGCCCGAGCCGGCGGCGCGGGCCGCGGCGATGCCGCGTTCGAGGTGGGCCAGCTCGATCATCAGGCGGGCGTGCTCGAGGCTGGCGGAGACTGCGCCGCTGCCCGCGCTCGCCCGTCTGACGAGGTCGAAGACGTACTGCTCCAGGTCCGGGTCGTCTGCCGGCAGGCCGTCCATCGGCCCCTCCAGGCGCCCGGCGGCAGCGAGGTGGGCGGCGGCGCGGCGGGCTATGTCGCTCGTCAGGTGCGTCTGCGGGTCGAGCTGCGCCAGCGCCGCGGCGCCCTCGCGCGGGAGCGCGACGCACAACGCGAGGAACGTCCGCTCGGTGCGGGCGCGGCGGTCGAGCACCGCGCGCGGCGGTGCGGCGGGGGCGGCCGGCGGCATGTCCGCCATCGCGGCGTAGTAGGCGCTCTCGTCGTCCACTCCCGGCCCGTCGTCGTAGGACGGGGGCGCCGGGCCAGGGTCGTACGAGTCGGCGGCGGCCGCCGCCTGCTGGCCGGCCTGCTGCGCGAACTGCGCCTGCTGCGACGCCGTCTCCTCCGCGCTCTGCTCCAGCAGCGTCGCGGCGAGCTGGTCGGAGAGGTCGAGCCGCCCGGCGATCCGCCGGATCAGCTCCTCGCGCAGCACGCTCGGCGGCACCGGACCGAGCACCGGCCGCAGCTCGGCGATCGCGCGGTCCTTCGCCTCCGCGTCGCCGAGGTCGGAGCCGGTCAGGATCTTGTCGACGTGGAAGGCGACGAACGGGACCGATCTCGCGACCCGCTCGCGCACGGCGTCCGGTCCCTCCTCCTGGATCAGGTCGGCCGGGTCCTTCCCCTCCGGCAGCCCGACGACGCGCAGCTCCAGTCTGCGCCCGGCGGCGATCCGGGAGGCGCGCACCATCGCCTCCTGGCCGGCGCGGTCGGCGTCGAGCGCGAGCAGCAGCGTCCGCGCGGTCCGCTCCAGCTCTCTCGCCTGCTCCTCCGTCAACGAGGTCCCCATCACGCCGACGGCGTTCTGCACGCCGGCCTGGTGGAGCGCCAGGACGTCGGTGTAGCCCTCCGCGAGCACGATCGAGCCGGCGCGTGCGGCCGCTCTCCGCGCGATGTCGATGCCGAACAGCTGGCTGCCCTTGTGGAAGACCTCGCCCTCGCTCGTGTTGAGGTACTTCGGCGGCTGGTTGTCGCGCATCGCGCGCGCGCCGAAGCCGACGACCTTCCCGCGCGCGTTCGCGAGCGGGAACATGATCCGCTCGCGGAAGCGGTCGTAGAGCGACCCGCGCCGCTGCTTGCTTCTCTGCGCCAGGCCCGTCGCCAGCAGCTCCTCCTCGCTGAAGCCGGCCTGACGCGAGCCGAGCAGCATCTTGTCCCACGCGCTCGGCGCGTAGCCGACGCGGTACGTTCTGAGCGTCTCCTCGGTCAGCCCGCGGCGCGCAAGGTAATCGCGCGCGCCGGCCGCCTCGGCCGATTCCCACAGGTAGCGCGCGTAGTAGGCCGCGGCGCGGTCGAGCAGGTCGTGGAGCCGGTCGCGGCGCTCGCGGCGCGCCTTCGCGAGCGGGTCCTCGTCTTCGACCTCCAGCGTCACGCCGAAGCGCTCGGCGAGCGTCTCCAGCGCGCCTCTGAAGTCGAGGCCCTCGGTGTTCATGACGAAGTCGAACGGGTCGCCCGACTCCTGGCAGCCGAAGCAGTGGTAGTGCTTCTCCTCGGGGCGGACGTGGAACGAGCCGGTCCGCTCCTCGTGGAACGGGCAGCGGCCGAAGTACGAGTTGACGCCCGCGCGCCGCAGCTCGGTCTTGCCCGAGACGAGCGAGATCATGTCGACCGCGTCGACGACGCGATCCTTGGAGTCGGCGGTGTAGCGGCTCACGGGTTGAACGCGCTCGGCACGGTGAGCGCCTCGAACTGCCGGATGCAATAGCGGTCGGTCATCCCTGCGAGGTAGTCGGTGACGCGCTCGGCGAGGTCGGCGTCGGCAGGCGGCAGCAGCACCGGGATCTCGTCCGGCTGCTCGGCGTAGTGGTCGAAGAGGGTGCGCAGCACGCGCTCTATCTTCCCGTGCTCGGCGCGCGCGGCGGGTCCGAGGTAGACGCGCTCGAACATGAACGTCCGCAGCTCCGCCATCGCCGCGCCCGCGGTCTCGCCCTGCACGATCGCGTCGCCGGCTCGGGCGGAGTGCTCGACGACGTCGTGCACGAGCGCGTCGATCCGCTGCGGGCCGGTGCCGCCGAGCACCGCGATCGGCTCCGGCGGCAGGTCGCGCTCGTCGAGCACGCCGGCGCGGATCGCGTCGTCGATGTCGTGGTTGATGTAGGCGACGCGGTCGAGCAGTCGCACGATCCCTCCCTCCAGCGTGCGCGGCTGCGGCGCGCGCCCGGAGTGGCAGAGGATGCCGTCGCGGACCGGCGCGGTGAGGTTGAGGCCGACGCCGTCGCGCTCGAGCCGCTCGACGACGCGCAGCGAGTGCTCGTGGTGGCGGAAACGGCGACCGAAGCGCTGCCGCAGGCAGCGGTCGATCACGTCCTCGCCGATGTGGCCGAACGGCGGGTGGCCGAGGTCGTGGCCGAGCCCTATCGCCTCGGTCAGGTCCTCGTTGAGCCCGAGCGCGCGCGCGACCGTGCGCGAGATCTGCGTCACCTCCAGCGTGTGCGTGAGGCGCGTGCGGTAGTGGTCGCCCTCGGGCGCCACGAACACCTGTGTCTTGTGCTTCAGGCGGCGGAACGCCTTGCAGTGGACGATCCGGTCGCGGTCGCGCTGGAACGGCGTCCGCAGCCCGCAGTCGGCGGCGGGCCGCTCCCGCTCCGCCGGATACGAGCGCGTCGCGCGCGGCGACAGCGCCCGCTCCTCCTGCTCGCGGATGCGCGCCTCGAACGCCTCGGCGACGGGACCGGTCGGATGAGTGCGGGAGGCGGTCGGCATCGCACCCTTGATTGTCGCACGGCTACCCCTGCGCCAGGCGCTCCGCAGCCGCGGCGCGGGCCGCCGCCACGCGCGCGATCGGGACGCGGAACGGCGAGCAGGAGACGTAGTCGATGCCGGAGTGGTGGAAGAAGTCGATCGAGTCGGGGTCGCCGCCGTGCTCGCCGCAGACGCCGAGCTTGAGGTCGTTCTTCGTCTTGCGGCCGAGCCACGCCGCCATCCGCACCATCTGCCCCACGCCGGGCGTGTCGAGCGTCTCGAACGGGGAGCGGTCGATGATCTTGCGCTCGAGGTAGACGCCCATGAACTTCGACTCGACGTCGTCGCGCGAGAAGCCGAGCGCGGTCTGCGTGAGGTCGTTGGTGCCGAACGAGAAGAAGTCGGCGTGGTGGGCGATGTTGTCGGCCTGGAAGCACGCGCGCGGCAGCTCGATCATCGTGCCGACGAGGAAGTCCTCCCCCGCCGTCAGCCCGCGCTCGACGGCCGCGTCGATGACGAGCTTGCGCATGACCTCCAGCTCGGTCTCGTAGTCGACGAGCGGGATCATCACCTCCAGCAGCGGCGCCTTGCCGGTTCGCTCGTGCACCGCGCGCCACGCCGCGAAGATCGCGACCGCCTGCATCTCGTAGATCTCGGGGTAGAGGATCCCCAGCCGGCAGCCGCGCGTGCCGAGCATCGGGTTGACCTCCTCCAGCGCCTTCACGCGCACGAGCGTGCGATGCAGCTCGTCGACCTTGCCGCCTCCGGCGCCGCCGGAGGCCGCGCCCGCCTCGCGCAGCTCGTCCAGCTCCTGCTCGATCTCGTGGCGCTGCGGCAGGAACTCGTGCAGCGGCGGGTCGAGCAGGCGGATCGTCACCGGCACGCCGGCCATCGCCTCGAACAGGCCCTCGAAGTCCTCCTGCTGCAGCGGCAGCAGCTCGGCGAGCGCGGCGCGGCGGTCCTCCTCCCCGTCGGCCATGATCATCGCCCGCATCTTCGGCTGGCGGTCGGCCGCCATGAACATGTGCTCGGTGCGGCAGAGGCCGATCCCCTCCGCGCCGAACTCGCGTGCGCGTCTGGCGTCCTCGGGCGTGTCGGCGTTCGCGCGGACGCCGAGCGTGCGCAGCTCGTCGGCCCACGTCAGCACGGTCTCGAACTGCTCGCTCCACTCGGCCTCGACGAGCGGGACGTCCTCGGTCGTGATCAGGCCGGTCGAGCCGTTGATCGCGATCAGCTCTCCGGCGCGTATGACCACACCGCCGGGCGCGTGGATCTCGCCCGCCTCGACGTCGATCTCCAGCGTGCTCGCGCCGCAGACGCACGGCCGCCCCATCCCGCGCGCGACGAGCGCGGCGTGCGACGCCTTGCCGCCCTCGCTGGTGAGGATCCCCTTCGCGGCGTGGAAGCCGGCGACGTCTTCGGCCTCGGTGAAGGGACGCACGAGCACGACCGCGCGCCCTTCGGCGGCGGCCGCGACGGCGGCGTCGGCGGTGAAGACGACCTCGCCCTTGGCGGCGCCCGGCGAGGCGGCGACGCCGCGCGCGAGCTGGTGGACCTCGGCCTTCGGGTCGAACGTCGGGTGCAGCAGCGCGTCGAGCGTGTCGACGTCGATCGTCAGCAGCGCGCGGTCCTTGCTCAGCAGTCCCTCCTCCACCGCGTCGACGGCGAAGCGCACGGCCGCCTGGGCAGGCCGCTTCGCGTTGCGCGTCTGGAGCATGTAGAGCTGCCCCTCCTCGACGGTGAACTCCGTGTCCTGCATGTCGCCGTAGTGGGCTTCGAGCGTTCTGAGGATCTCCAGCAGCTGCGCATGTGCGCGCGGCATCACGTCGGCCAGCTCGGCGATGTCGCGCGTGTTGCGGACGCCCGAGACGACGTCCTCGCCCTGCGCGTTCTGGAGGAAGTCGCCGGACGGCTCGGGCGCGCCCGTGACCTCGTCGCGGCTGAACGCGACGCCGGAGCCCGACGTGTCGCCCTTGTTGCCGAAGACCATCTGCTGCACGTTGACGGCCGTGCCCCAGTCGTCGGGGATGCGGTTGATGCGGCGGTAGTGGATCGCGCGCTCGCCCATCCACGAGTCGAAGACCGCGCGGATCGACTGCCGCAGCTGCTCGCCCGGCTCCTGCGGGAACTCCTCCCCGGTGTGCTCGCGGAAGAGGGCTTTGAAGCGGTCGGTCAGCGTGCGCAGGGCGTTGACGTCCAGCTCGGTGTCGAGCGTCACGCCCTGCTCTCCCTTCAGCTCCCTGATCGTCGCCTCCAGCCGCTCACCAGGGACGCCGCGGACGACGTTGCCGAACATCTGCACGAAACGGCGGTAGGAGTCCCACGCGAAGCGCGCGTTGCCGGTCTTGCGCGCAAGACCCTCGACGGAGCTGTCGTTGAGACCGAGGTTGAGGACCGTGTCCATCATCCCCGGCATGGACTCGCGCGCGCCCGAGCGGACCGAGACCAGCAGCGGGTCGCCTGTGTCGCCGAGCCGCTTGCCGACGTGCTCCTCCAAGCGCGCGAGCGCTTCGGCGACCTGGCGCTTCAGCCCGTCCGGCTCGGTGCGGTCCGCCTGCATGTAGGCGACGCACGCCTCGGTCGTGATCGTGAAGCCCGCCGGTACTCGATCCGCTCCGAGCAGCCGCGTCATTTCAGCGACGTTGGCGCCCTTTCCACCCAGCAGATCGCGCATTTCACGCGACCCGTCGGCGAAGTCGTAGACGAAGGCGGTGCTGTCAGGAGCTGAGGTCTCGGTCATTCGCGGACTGTACGGAAAAGAATTCGGAATGCAGACTCCATTCCGGAGTCAGGTCATGGGCGCTCCGCGCGGCTGCCGGGCGAGCGAGCGCAAGTGGACGTGCGCGTGGTGCTCCGCCGTCTCCGTGATCGCGCGCTCGGCCTGGCGCAGCGCCCGCAGGCTCGCGTCCGGCGCATCCGCGAGCGGCCGCCCGAGCGCCTCGACGAGGAACGTGTACGCCTCCTCCGAGAGCGGAAAGGCGGACGCCTCGCAGGCGCTGCAGACGACGCCGCCCGCCGAGCCCGAGAAGCCGCTGAGGTGGTCGCTCTCCCCGCACGACGCGCACGAGGCGAGCTGCGGCGTGAAGCCGCCCGCGACGAGCAGCTTCAACCGGAAGGCGAGCTGCGCGGCCTGTCCCGAATGGCGCTCGTCGCCGTCGAGCAGCCGCAGCTCGTTCGCGAGCAGGTGGAAGACCGCGGGGCTGGGGTCGTCGGTCTCGAACAGGCGCGTGACCGCGTCGCACGCGCGCGAGGCGGCGTCGAGCGAGCAGGCGCGCTCGCGCAGCGGTCCGTGCGGATCGATCGTGTCGGCGCTCGTGACGGTGTGGAGGTCGCCGCGGCTGAGGTGGAGGTTCACTCTCAGGTGGAAGAACGGCTCGAGCCGCGCACCGAAGCGGCTGCGCGTCTTGCGCGCGCCCTTCGCGATCGCGCCGACGCGGCCGTGGTCGGGCGTGTAGAGGTGGAGGATCCGGTCGGCCTCGCCGAAGCGTATGGAGCGCAGCACGATCGCCTCGGTGCGCAGCGAACGGGAAGCCATCAGCGCGCCATCCGCGGATTGTCCGACACTTCGACGACAGTCGCTATATTGAATGAAGTAATGGCCAAGATCACGCTCTACACCACAGATTTCTGCCCCTACTGCGTCCGTGCGAAGCAGCTGCTCGAGAAGCGCGAGCTGGCGTTCGAGGAGATCAATCTCGCACGTGACCCCGACGGACGGGCGAAGCTCGTCGAGCTGACCGGGATGATGACGTTTCCGCAGATCCTCGTCGGATCGCAGCCGCTCGGCGGCTACGACCAGCTCGCCGCGGCCGACCGCAGCGGCGAACTGAGCGCGCTGCTCGCGACGGCGTAGCCGCCGCGACGGCGCAGCCGCCGACCGGCTCCAAAGGGCGCGCGAACGCGCCCAATGCGCACATTTCCTACTGAACGTGGCACAACGCTGTGGCCGCGCTGTTTCAAGTTCGCTCCACGAGCGTATCCATCCGACATGCGGATGCAGTGGGGGAAGCTGCTCACCATGGTCGCGATCGCCGCGGCCGTGACCGCCGGCGGCGCACGCGCGGCGGAGATCACAAGCGCGGGGCCGTTGACGACGGTCGGGATAACGCCCGACCTCAACTGCTACGTCAACCACCAGCTCGACAGCTTCCCCGAGTTCTACGGCACCACCGCGTGCGGGTCGTTCGTCGCCACCGACGGCACGCTCTACGGACCCGACACGGTGCCCGCCGGCTTCTACCCGGGCGACGGGATGCACACGGCGTGGACGCCGGTCAGTCAGTCGGCCGTCTCTGGCAGTGGGACGACCGCCGACCCGTTCCTCGTCTCGACGGGCGTCACCGGCGGCCCGCTCGCGATCTCGCAGGTCGACCGCTACGTGCTCGGCGAGGAGTCGTTCCGTACCGACGCGACGATCCAGAACACCTCGGACGCGCCGAGACTGATCACGTTCTACCGCGCCGGCGACTGCTACCTCGGCAACAGCGACTACGGCTACGGCCGCGTCGACGGCGACGCGATCAGCTGCCTGGCGGCCAATGGCGACGGCTCGAAGGGCACCCGCATCGAGCAGTTCCTCCCCGTCACCGTCGGCTCGACCTTCTACCACGGCACTTACTACGACGTGTGGCAGAGACTGCGCGATCAGAGCGTCTTCGACAACACCTGCCGCTGCGACGAGCGGATCGACAACGGCGCCGGCCTCAGCTGGGTCCGCACGCTGGAGCCCGGCGCGAGCCTGAGAATCTCCAGCATCATCACGTTCTCGCCGGCCGGGACCGTCCCGCTCGTGATCCGCAAGGCGGCCGACCGCGCCGAGGTCGGCGCCGGCGACGCCGTCGGCTACACGGTGACCGTCGTCAACTCGAACATCCGCGACGTCCAGCTCACCTCGCTGACCGACCTGATCCCGGCGGGCTCGACGTACCTCGCCAACTCGACGACGGGCGACACGACGAACGACCCGGTCAGAAACGCCGACGGATCGATCACCTGGAACGGTCCCTTCACCGTCCCGGCCGAGGACGTCTTCACGCTGCACTACACGATCCGGGTCCCCGACAGAGAAGGCACCTATCGCAACAGCGTCATCGGCGAGGGCGTCGACGTGACGGTCGTCCCGGCGGAAGACGGCGCGCCGATCGACGTCAGACCGCCGCCGCCTGTGCCGACGTTCGACGTCTCGAAGATAACCGACGACCCGTTCGACGAGGCCGGCTCGCTCAACGGCTACTGGATAACGGTCTCCAACCCGACCACCACGGCGATCCCCCTCTCCGAGGTGATCGACCGCCTGCCGCGTGAGTACGTCTACCAGCCGCGCAGCGCGACGTTCCTGACGACCGAGGACCCGTCGATCGACGGTCGCGTGCTGACGTGGGAGGGCAGATTCGTCATACCGCCGAGATCGGCGGTCAAGCTCCACTTCAACGTCCGCACGGCCGACGTGGCGGGCCTCAACCCGAACTTCGCGACCGCCACGCCGGCGCCGTTCGCAGGTCCCGGACCAGGCCCCGGACCCGTGCCCGTCCCGGTCCCGACGCTCGCCGTCAAGCCGGCGGTCAGAAGAGCGCTCGTCACGCTCGTCAGAAAGCTGCAGCCGCTGGCGATCCGGATCATCGCGCCGCGGCGCGTGCGGACGGGGCAGCGCGTGACGATCCTCGTGCGGACCGGCAACCCCTCGCGGGTCGGGGCGCTGCGCGTCAGAACCTGCGTCCGGCTCCCGCGCGGGCTCACCGTGGGTGGCGAGAACGGCCCGACGATCTGCCGCATCACGTCGAGATTGCCCAGACACACGTACGTGACGCTGACGCTGCACGCGCGCGCGGGCCGGCCCGCGGCGCTGCGGCTGGGCGCGGCCGCCAGAGGGCTCGTCCGCTCCCCGGTCACGACGAGGGCGCGGATGCGCGTCGTCGCACTCCCGCCGCGCGTCACCGGCTAGGCCTAGACCCGCTTCGCCTCCAGCAGCCGTCTGAGGAAGCGGCGCGTCTCCGGGTGCTCGGGCGCCGTGAAGATCCGCTCCGGGGCGCCGCGCTCGACGATCAGCCCCTCGTGCAGGAAGCAGACCTCGTCAGCGACCTCGCGCGCGAAGCCCATCTCGTGCGTCGTGATGAGCATCGTGATGCCGTCCGCCTTCAGCTCGCGGACCGCCTCAAGCACCTCCCCCACCAGCTCGGGGTCGAGCGCGCTGGTGACCTCGTCGAGCAGCAGCGCGCGCGGGTTGGGCGCCAGCGCGCGGACGATCGCGACGCGCTGCTGCTGCCCGCCGGAGAGCCGGTCCGGGTAGGCGTCCTCGCGGCCGGCGAGCCCGAAGCGGGCGAGCAGCTCGCGCGCCCGCTCCTCCGCCTCCGCGCGCGGGACGCCGTGCGCGCGCCGCGGCGCGAGCGTCACGTTCTCCAGCACCGTCAGGTGCGGGAAGAGGTTGAACGCCTGGAAGACCATCCCCAGCCGCTTGCGCACGCCGTGCGGCGTGACGCTCGGGTCGGTCACGACCTCGCCGTCGATCAGCACGTCGCCGTCGTCGATCTCATCGAGCAGGTCGATGCAGCGCAGCAGCGTCGACTTGCCCGAGCCCGAGGCGCCGATCAGCGCGACCGCCTCGTGCTCGCTGACGGTCAGGTCGATCCCGCGCAGGACCGGCGTCTCGCCGTACGCCTTCGTCAGCCCCTGCAGCTCGATCACCGGTCTCGCCGCGCTCACGCGGTCACCGCCTCTGCGGCCTGGGCTCGCCGTCTGCGCTTCTGCATCCGGTCGACGAAGCGCGCGAGCGGCACGGTGACGCAGATGTAGAGCAGCGCCGCTGCGATCAGCGGCGTGTAGTTGAAGTTCGACGACGCCTCGATCTGCGCGACGCGGAACGCCTCCAGCGGACCGAGCACCGAGATCAGCGCGACGTCCTTCTGCAACGAGATGAAGTCGTTCAGCAGCGGTGGGATCACGCGTCTGACCGCCTGCGGCAGGACGACGAAGCGGAGCGCCTGGACGCGGTTGAGGCCGACCGCGAGTGCCGCCGCGCGCTGGCTCGGGTGGACGGAGTCGAGCCCCGCGCGGTACACCTCGGCGACGTAGGCGGAGTAGGTCAGCACGAGCGCGGCGCCGCCGAGCACGACCGGGTCGGTCGGCAGCCCGTTGAGCGCGAGCGCCGGGATCCCGAAGCCGACGAGGTAGACGAGCAGGATCGTCGGGATGCCGCGCAGCACGTCGGTGTAGACCGCCAGCAGCAGGCGGACGGGAAACAGCGCCGGCGCCTGCGTCGTGCGGCCGAGCGCGATCGCGAGGCCGAGCACGAGCACGATCGCCTCGACGATCAGGAACAGCTTGACGTCGAGCCAGAACCCTCTCAGCACGTCGGGGAAGCTCGTCTTGAACGCCTCCCACGAGAAGAACGTCTCGCGCACGTCGGGCCAGCCGGGGCTCGTCCCGACCAGCACGGCGAGCCCGCCGATCACGACGACCGAGGAGGCGGTCGCGATCAGCAGGCCGCGCCGGTCGCGCCGCCGGCGGGCGGCGGCGCGGACAGCGCGGCGGTCGCTCACTGCAGCGCGGGCGCGCCGGCCGCCTCGCCCATCCAGCGCTGCTCGAGTCTGTCGAGCGTGCCGTCCGCTCTCAGCGTCTCGATCGCGTCAGAGACGCACGCGGTCAGCGACGAGTCTCTTGCCAGCAGCGCGCCCCAGGCGTCGCCGCCCGGCGCCTCGAACTGGCCGACGATCGCGGCTTCCGGCACCTGCGCGGCGGTCAGGTAGAACGCGGTCGGGAGATCGACCACGACGGCGTCGACCTGGCCCTGCTTGAGCGCGCGCACGACGTCGTTGGAGTCGTTGAAGACCTTCGGCTGCTTGGACGGGTCGATCTGCGCGTCGGCCGCGTCGAGGCTGGTCGTGCCGATCTGCACGCCGAGCTGGACGTCTTTGAGCTGATCGAGGCTCGTCGCTCTCGCGGCGTCGGAGTCCTTCAGCGCGACGACCGCCTGCGGGGCGGTGTAGTACGGCGCCGAGAAGTCGACCGCTCTCTCGCGCTGCGGCGTGATCGAGATCTGGTTCACGTCGAAGTCGAAGCGCTTGGGACCGGGCGCGTAGGAGGAGTTGAACGGCTCTATCACCCACTTGACCTCGTCTCTGGCGAAGCCGAGCTGTCTGGCGATCGCGAACGCGACGGCGCTCTCGAAGCCTCTGCCGTTGGACGGGTCGTCGTCCTCGAAGTACGGCGGGTACGCGGGCTTGTCGGTCGCGACGGTCAGCTGCCCGTCCTCGAGGAGCTGAAGGTTCGCCTTCTCGCACGCGTTCGCCGCCGTCGTCGCGCCCGTCGTCGCGGTGCTGCCCGAGTCAGCGTCGTCGTCGGAGCCGCATGCGGCGAGGGTCAGCGGCAGTGCGGCCGCGGCGAGCAGCGCGATGACGTGACGGCGTGATGGGCGCATGGAAAGGAGCGTCTCGCTTCCTCGTGAGGGAGTGGTGGTGTTCTCCCAATACCCGGTCGGGCTTTGCGGGATTCACAATCGTAGCGCGCTCGCCGCTAGCTCCAGGTGAAGCCTCTGTCGAGCGTGTACGAGGCGGAGTACGTCGCCGATAGCCCGACCGTCGTGACGAACGGGCTGCAACCTATCGCCTGCGACACGGTGATTCTGCTCAATAGGGTCGCCAGCACGTCTCTGCTGAACGATATGGGTAGCCCGCCGGGCACGAGGGCGCCGTAGAGCTTCACGCCTTGCACCACGATCGTGCAGGCACCGGCGGTTATCGTTATCGCGCTTCCCGGTAGCACGTCCTGCCACCCTATTAGCGTGTCTCTGCCAACCGTCGTTAGCTGAGGACCGAAGTCCCACTCGCCGGTCTGGGTGACGGAGGCCGAACCGAGCAGGCCGTTCGAGCACCCGGTCCATCTCCCGCTGCCTCTCGGCGAGATGCCCGTTCCGTCTCTGTCGAACGTGACGCCGAAGCTGGAGCCGGTGCACGTCAGCGTCTGTCTGGTGCCGGCGAAGGTGAGCGTGGTCGTGCCGGACGAGGCGACGTACGCGCCTGACGGCGACATCGTGAGCGCTGCGGCCGTCGACGCAGCGAACAACAGCCCCGCGCATGCGACGAGTGCGGCGAGCAGCCCGCGAAGGCGTCTCGACATCGTCTTCCCCCTTGATTTGGAGGCGGCGACCACGGTGGCCGCCGCCGGTCAGCTGATGCCGCGCGGGAGCCGCATTCTACTAGCTAGAAGAGCGTCGGAGCACCGTGTGCGGCGGCGTGGGCGCGCTCGATGTCGAGCATCCGCAGCTTGGTGCTGACGCCGCCGCCGGCGGAGAAGCCGCCCGTCTTGCCGCCCGCGGCGGTGACGCGGTGGCACGGGACGACGATCGGCACCGGGTTGGCTCCGAGCGCCTGGCCGACGGCGCGTGCGGCGCCGCGATCGGCGCCGATGCGGTCGGCGACCTCGCCGTACGTGAGCGTCGCGCCGGGCGGGATCGTCCGCGCGAGGTCGTAGACCCTGCGGTGGAACGGCGGGACGCGCTCCATGTCGACGGCGACGTCGGCGAGGTCGTCGTCGGCGCCGGCGAGCAGCGCGACGATACGCGCGACCGCGTCGGCGATCTCCGGCGGCAGCTCGGACGGGGCGTGCTCACGCGCTGCCGGCGGGAGCTGGCGGAGCAGCCGCGCGCGCGTCGCGGCTCTCGACGACTCCGGCAGCTGGACGTCGGTCAGCCCGGCGGGGCCCCAGGCGATCCCGCAGCAGCCGATCGCCGTGTCGAAGAGGGTGAAGCCGCTCGCCTCCATCTGCTCGACGGTAGCAGCGGTCCCGGCCGGTGCCGCGGGTGTGGCGCGGCGTACGGCGGACGGGGCGGCGTCAGTCGCGCAGGCCCGCGACGTTGCGCAGCGCCTCGCGTCTGCTGAGCGGGCTCAGCTCGTCGGCGTGCTGCTCGCAGTACCGCACGACCTCGTCGGGATCGACCTTCGCGTAGGAGCGCAGCGCCCAGCCGATCCCCTTGCGCATGAAGAAGTCCCCGTCGCGCAGGTTTGGCTCGATCACGTCGTGCAGCAACGCGAGGTCGATGTCGCCTCTGAGGTTCACCTGCGCGACGAGCGCGGCGCGGCGCTTCCACAGGTCGGCGTCGCGCGACCATGCGCGCAGGACCGGCGCGAGCGCGTCGTGGTCTCTCTTCAACAGCTCGCCGAGCAGGCGCCCCGCGACCTCGTCGACGAGGTCCCACCAGGCGCCCGTCACGACCAGCTCCTCGTACAGCGGCAGCGCGGCGATCGTGCGATGGGTGCGGTAGCGGCGGTCCCCCACGAGCGCGAGCGCGATGTAGCGCTCCTCGCGATGCTCCGCCTCGCTCCAGAGCGCCAGCACCGTGTCGCGCCAGGCGCCGGCGTCGGGGAGCGGGTGCGCGGGGATCACGACGCGGGCGACCTCCTTTCGCGCGGGGCTCGAAACGCCGTAGAACGGCAGCGCCGACTTCATGTAGCGCTGCATCTCGGGCGCCTTCGCGGCGTCGCCGCGTGTCGCCAGCTCGGCGCGGACGGCGTCGATCAGGGCGCGGTCGGCTGCCATCGCGTCGGCGGTCGCTCCCGCTACCGCGTCATCGGGACGATTCTCGCCCCGCGCGGTCGCGGCTGGCAGTGCTCGCAGACGTATGTCCCGCGCCCGGCGGCGAGGATCTTGCGGATCGGGCCGCCGCATTCGAGGCAGCCGTCGTCGGCGCGGCGGTGGATCAGGAAGCGGTCCTGGAACGAGCCGCGCGCGCCGTCGAGGTCGCGGAAGTCGTCGATCGACGCGCCTCTCGCGTCGATCCCCGCGGAGAGCGCGTCGACGACCGCGTCGCGCAGCAGCTCCCACTGGGCGGTCGTGACTCTGCCGGCTTGGCGCAGCGGGTGGATGCGCGAGCGGAACAGCGCCTCGTCCGCGTAGATGTTGCCGATGCCGGCGATCCGCTTCTGGTCGAGCAGGAACGCCTTGATCGGCGCGCGCGACCCTCTCGCCAGCCGTCTCAGGTGCTCGGCCGTGAACCCGTCGGAGAATGGCTCGACGCCGAGCCGCGCGTCGAGGTAGGCGTCCAGCTCCGACTGGCCGGCGAGCAGCCAGCCGGTGCCGAAGCGGCGCGGGTCGACGAAGCGCAGGTCGTGGCCGTCGTCGAAGCCGAAGTGCGCGCGCGTGTAGAGGGTCCCCTCTGGCGCGTCGTAGAGCAGGTTCCCCGTCATCCGCAGGTGGATCAGCAGGAACAGCTCGTCCTCCGCCTCCCAGATCAGGTACTTGCCGCGGCGATGGAACCCCTCGATCCGGCGACCGACGAGCGGCGCGACGACCTCGTTGGGGGAGCGCGGCTCGGTCCAGCGGGCGTCGCGCACGGCGTACGCGACGAGCGTGCGGCCGACCAGGCGGGGCTCGAGCTGGCGGCGGACGGTCTCGACTTCGGGCAGCTCGGGCATGCGGCGCTCGAAGATATCGGGTCCGGCGCGCGCGGTCCGGCGCGCGCCTCAGTGACCGACGAGCGACTTCAGCATCACGAGCACGACGCCGATCAGCGTCAGCACGCCGCCGGCGATGAGGCTGCGGGTGACCGTCACGCCTGCCGCGCGGTAGGCGCCGAAGGCGTACAGGCCGAGCACGCAGACGCCGAACCATCTCGCGGTCGTGTACGCCGTCTCGAGCTTCATCGCGTCGAGCGCGGCGAGCACGAAGAAGACGATCGGCATGATCGCCGCGACGCCGTGGACCGCGATGCCGGCGGCGATGTCGACCCGGTCGGAGCCGCGCAGCTCGCGATGGCCGGTGATCATCACCTGCAGCACCTCCGCGTACGCCTCCGCGATCGCGACGACGATCACGGCGCCGGCGATCGAGACGATCGCCGTTCTCGCGGACGCTCCCTCGTGGTCGAGCACGAGCACGAGCGCCAGCACGACGATCGAGCCGTACACGACGTTTCCGGCGTGACCCTCGGTCACGTGGTGGCGCAGCCATCTCCAGACCATGAAGCGGAGTATCCCTGGTGGCGCCGTGGTAGACACTCGGACATGACGACAGAGGACGACGTGCGACGGATCGCGCTGGCACTGCCGGAGACGACCGAGCGCCCGTCCTACGGGACGCCCGGCTTCCGCGTGAAGGACAGACTGTTCGCGCGGATGCGCGAGGAGGGTGTGCTCGTCGTCTGGTGCGACGACGTCGCGGACAAGGAGGCGCTGATCGCCTCGGAGCCGCGGAAGTTCTTCACGACGCCGCACTACGACGGCTACCCGATGGTGCTCGTGCGGCTGCCCGAGGTCGACGCGCAGGAGCTGCGCGAGCTGCTGCTCGACGCATGGCGGATCCGCGCGCCGAAGCGGGTCCTCGCCGCGCACGGCGACGCGCTGGGCTGAGCGGCCTCAGACGAACGGCGTGCCGGGCAGCGCGGGAGCGTCGCGGGCGGCGAGCCAGCGCAGCACGCTCGCGCCGACATCCGCCAGCGGGCCGTCGTGGCGGCGTCCGCCGTGGCCGTCGAAGAGCGCGAGCAGGGGCGCGTGCTCGCGCGTGTGGTCGGTGCCGGGATGGGCCGGGTCGCAGCCGTGGTCGGCGGTCAGCACGAGCAGGTCGCCGGGTCCCAGCAGCGCCTCCCAGCCGGCGACGGCCGTGTCGATCTCTCGCAGCGCGTGGTGGAAGCCGTCGGCGTCCTTGCGGTGGCCGTAGACCTGGTCGGTCTCGATCAGGTTCGTGAAGACGAAGCCTGCGTCGAGCTCGCGCAGCAGCGCGCCGGTCGCGTCGATCGCCTCGGCGTTCGTCGCGCCCGCGTGCGCGTGGTCGAAGCCGCGGCCGCCGAACAGCTGGCCGACCTTGCCGACGGCGTGCGTCGCGACGCCCGCCTCACGCAGCTCGTCGAGGTGGCTGCGGCTCTGCGGCGGGAGCGCGAAGTCATGCCGGTCGCGCGTCCGCTCGAACGCGCCCGGGACACCGGCGAACGGCCGCGCGATGACACGCCCGACGGCGTGCTCGCCGATCATCAGCTTGCGCACGCGCGCGCACAGCCGGTGGAGGTCCTGCACGGACAGCGCGTTCACGTGCGCAGCGATCTGGAGGACCGAGTCCTGCGAGGTGTAGACGATCAGCGCGCCGTCGCGCAGCGCCTCCTCCCCGTGCTCCTCGATCGCGCTGAGGCCGTCGTTCGGCGCGTTGCAGACGACCTTCCGCCCGCTCGCGCGCTCGATCGTCTCGATCACCTCGGGTGGGAAGCCGTCCGGGTACGTCGGCCGCGGCGATCTCGCGACGACGCCCATCAGCTCCCAGTGGCCGGTCGTCGAGTCCTTGCCGGGGCCGAGCGGGTGCAGCCGCCCATGCAGGACCGGCGCGGCGGCCGGCGCGACGCCCGTCAGCGGCAGGATCGAGCCGAGGCCGAGCCGCTGGAGGTTCGGCAGCTCCAGGCCGCCCGTCAGCTCCGCGAGATGGCCGAGCGTGTTCGTGCCCGCGTCGCCGTAGTCGGCGGCGTCAGGCAGCGCGCCCGCGCCGACGGCGTCGAGCACGACGACGACGGCCCGTCTGGCGCGCATCAAACGTCGTCGGAACCGAGCTGCGCTCGCGGATGGGCGTCGAAGTAGACGTCACGCAGGCGCTCGGCGGAGAGGTGCGTGTAGATCTGCGTCGTCGCGATGTCGGCGTGTCCCAGCATCTCCTGCAACGATCGCAGGTCGCAGCCGCCCGCGAGCAGATGCGTCGCGAAGGTGTGCCGCAGCGTGTGCGGGCTCATCTTGTCGCCGAGGCCGGCGGTGCGCGCGTGGCGCTGGACGATCTTGTACAGCCCCTGCCGCGTGAGCCCGTGGCCGCGCTGGTTGACGAAGACGCGCTTCTCCTCGCGCAGCCCGACCATCTGCGGGCGGCCGCGCGTGAGGTAGTGGCGCAGCGCGTCGAGTGCCTTGGAGCCGATCGGGACGAGCCGCTCCTTGTTGCCCTTGCCGTTCGCGCGCAGGATCCCGTCGTCGACGTCGAGCTCGTCGAGCTGCATGTCGACGGCCTCCGACGCGCGCAGCCCGCAGGCGTACATCAGCTCCAGCAGCGCGCGGTCGCGCAGCGCCGCCGGGCCGGTCCCTCTCGGCTGCGACAGCAGATGCTGGACCTCGTCGCGAGAGAGCACCTTCGGCAGCTTCTTGCCGCGCGGCGGCCCCTTCAGCTCCGCGGTCGGGTCGCGGTCGAGGATCTCCTCGCGGCGCAGGTGACGGTAGAACGAGCGCAGGCAGGCGACCTTGCGCTGGACCGTCGTCGCGGCCGCGGGCGCGCGCCCGTCGCCGCCCGCCGCGAGCGCTCCGACGAACGCGGCGAGGTCGCCGTGCTCGACGCGCAGCGCGTCCTTGCCGGCGCGGTCGAGATAGGCGCCGTACTGCAACAGGTCGGAGCGGTACGCCTCGAGCGTGTTGCGGCTGAGGCCGCGCTCCAGCTCGAGGTACGCGATGAAGTCGAGCACGAGGTCCTCGAAGGACCCGGTGCGCAGCGGGGCGAGCGTCGGGGTCGTCGTCATCGTCTGCCTGCTTCTGCCCTGCGCTGCGGGCTCCTCCCGCCCGCAACGATCCGCCCAGGCGGTCGGGGCCGTGATCAGGACGACAGCCGGCGCTGCAGCAGCATCAGACCCACCAGCGTCTTGGCGTCCTCGCACTGCGCGATCGCGTCGTCGAGGCGGTCCAGCGGCCACGGGAGGATCTCGATCCGCTCGTCCTCCTCGACCTCCGGCCGCGGGACGTCGCGCAGGCCGGTCGCGAGGAACAGCTCCAGGCGCTCGTCGCTGAAGCCGCAGCTGGTGAAGAAGCCGTGCAGCGGCTCCCACGTGTCGGCGGCCTTGCCGATCTCCTCCGCCAGCTCGCGCCTGGCTGTCTCCAGCGGCGGCTCGCCGACGACGTCGAGCTTGCCGGCCGGGACCTCCAGCAGGAACGTGCCGCAGATCTCGCGCGGCTGGCGCACGAGCCAGACGTGCGCGTCGTCGATCGCGACGATCCCGACCGCGCCCGGATGGTGCACGTTGTCGCGCTCGACGACCGCGCCGTCGGCGTGGCGGAATCTCTCCACCCTCACCTCGACGACGTAGCCGTTCCAGATCGACTCCGAGCCGATCTGCTCGAACCCCTGCGTCATCTCACCAGTCCTCCGACGGTCGTGCCGGCCGCCAGCGCGGCGGCGAAGAACGGGCGGTCCTCGTCGATCCCGCGCCCCATCGTGCGGGCCGGCAGGCCGCTCGCGCGGTAGCCCTCGACGTCGACCGCGACCTCGTGCACGACGTGGCCGCGCGCGCGGGCAGCGGCGAACGCCGGGTCAGTCGCGCCCATCTCGACCGGCAGCGTGACCGGCGCGAGCAGCAGGTCGAGCACCGTGCGGGTGTGGTGCGAGAGGCCCTGGTGGCGCGGGCGCGGGTCGCCAGCCGACATCCGCGCCACGAGAACCGTCGCGCATCTCAGCGCCAGCGCGGCGTGCGCGGAGTCCATCGCGACGATGCCGCCGTGGCCGAGCGCCGAGCCGGAGCCGAGGATCCCCGGGCCAGGCCCGACGAGCGCCGCGTCCCAGCCCTGCTCCGCCAGGCCGTCGTGGATCGCGCCCGCGGTCGTGATCGCCTCGCGCTCGCCGCCGTAGGCCGGGCCGGCAGTGACATGGTCGGCCAGCAGGCCCAGCCGGCGCAGCTCCAGCACGGTCGACGACATCCCGCCGGGGAGCGCGCCGCCCGCGGTCTGCACGTAGCCGACGCGCGCGCCGGGCCGCGCCTGCGCGAGCGCCCACGCGAGCGGCGCGAGGTGGCCGTGGAGCGGGAAGACCGCGACCGGCCGGCCGAGCGGGACGGCGAGCCGCTCGCCCTCGACCGGCAGGACGGCGTGCTGGAGCGAGCTGTAGTTCAGCTTCATCACGTGTGCGCCCGGCACGCCCTCGCCCGACAGACCGCGCGTCAGGTTGACGTGGACGACGTCGAAGCCGCCCGAGCCGAGCGCGAGATCGCGCGCCTCGACGTTGACGACGACCTCGTCGCCGAACGTGCACGAGCCGAGCAGCGCGACGTCGACCACCGCCGGGCGCTGCTCGCCCGCGACGTCGACCGACAGCCGCTGCCACTGCTCGTCGTCGCGCACCGGGTCGGCGACGACGACGGTCCCGCGCCGCAGCTTCAGCACAGGACCTCGGCGCTCTCGGCGACGAGCGTCAGCGCCACGTCGAGCATCCCCTCCAGCGCCACGACGGAGACGCGCTCATCCGGCTGGTGGGCGCGCTCGGTCCCGTTCGCGAGGTTCACGCACGGGAAGCCGGCGGCGATGAACGCGTTCGCGTCCGATCCGCCACCGCTGGCGATCCGCTTGGGGACGTAGCCGCAGGCGTGCAGCGCGGACTCGGCGGCGGCGACGTGCGCGGCGGACGGCTTCAGCCGGTAGCCGCGGAAGAGGCACTCGACCGTCACGTCGACGTCGCACTCGGCGGCGTTGGCGCCGTCGTGCAGGTGATCGACGATCTCCGCCACGACCGCCTCGACCTTCGTCTCGTCGAGCGAGCGCGCCTCCGCCTCGATCCGGCAGGCGCCCGGCACGACGTTGACGCCCGAGCCGCCGGAGACGAGGCCGACGTTCGCGGTCGTCTCGTCGTCGAGGCGCCCGAGCGGCATCGCGGAGACCGCGCGCGCCGCAGCGAGGATCGCGCTGCGCCCCTCCTCCGGCTTGATGCCGGCATGCGCCTCGACGCCGCGGAAGTCCGCGACGATGCGGTGATAGGTCGGCGAGGCGACGATCACCTCGCCGATCGGCGTCGCGTGGTCGAAGACGTAGCCGAACGCGCTGCGCAGCCGGCTGACATCGAACACCTTCGCGCCCGCGAGCGCGTTCTCCTCGCAGACCGTGAACAGCAGCTCGACGGCGATCTCCGCCGGCGCGGCGACGAGCCGCCGCGCGACCGCCAGCATCACCGCGACCGCCGCCTTGTTGTCGGCGCCGAGGATCGCCGCGTGCGCGTTCTCCCAGCCCTCGTCGACCAGGACCGGCTCGACCCTGTCGGTCAGCGGGACGGTGTCGAGGTGGGCGCAGAGCAGGACCGACGGTGCCTCCGGTGCCCCGGCGATCTCGGCGCGCGATGGCACGCGCGCAAGCAGGTTCCCCGCGGTCGCGCCGAGCAGCGCGCCGGCGCCGTCCTCCTCGACCGTCAGGCCGAGCCCGCGCAGCTCCGCGGCGACGCGGTCGGCGCATGCGCGCTCGTGGCCGAACGGGCTCTCGATCGCGCACAGCTCGGCGAACAGCTCGCCGAGCCGGACGCGCTCGGACTCCTCAGCCTGGACCCGCGGCCTCACGCGGTGGGAATGCCCGATCGCTGCTCCGCCGACGCGTCGGCGGTCGCTTCGCCGGCAGTGCCGTCGGCGGTGCCGCGCCGGACGGCGCGGTCGAGCGCGGCGCGCACGAAGCCGCGGAACAGCGGCGCGGGCCTCTGCGGGCGCGACTTGAACTCGGGGTGGTACTGCGAGGCGACGAAGAACGGATGCTGGGCCTCGGGCAGCTCGACCGACTCGACGAGCTGGTCGTCGGGCGAGGTCCCGCCGCAGACGAGGCCGGCGCTCTCCAGGCGGCGGCGGAGGTGGTTGTTGACCTCGTAGCGATGGCGGTGGCGCTCGTAGATGACCGCCTCGCCGTACAGCTCGCGGACGCGGGTGTCCTCGTGCAGCTTGACCGGGTCGGCGCCGAGCCGCATCGTGCCGCCGAGGTCGGAGATCTCCTTCTGCTCGGGCAGCAGGTCGATCACCGGGTACGGCGTCTCGGGGTCGAACTCGGTCGAGTTGGCGCCCGGCATGCCGGCGACGTGGCGGGCGAACTCGGCGACGGCGACCTGCATCCCGAGGCAGATGCCGAGGTACGGGATGCCGTCCTCGCGTGCGACCTGCGCGGCGCAGATCTTGCCCTCGATGCCGCGGCCGCCGAAGCCGCCGGGCACGAGCACGCCGTCGGCCTCGCGGAAGCGCTTGCGCGCGTCCTCGGTCTCCAGCTGCTCGGAGTCGATCCAGTCGACGTCGATCTGCGTGCCGTGCTCGATGCCGGCGTGGCGCAGCGACTCGACGACGGACAGGTAGGCGTCCTCGAGCTTGATGTACTTGCCGACGAGCGCGATTCTGACGCGCTGTCTGGCGCCGACCGCGCGCGCCGTCATCTGCTCCCAGCCGCCGAGGTCCGGGGCCGGGGCGTCGTCGATGCGGAAGTGGTCGAGGACGAAGTCGTCGATCCCCTGCTCGCGGTAGACGAGCGGCACGCGGTAGATGTGGTCGACGTCGACGGCGGAGCCGATCGCCTCGACCGGCAGGCCGGCGAAGAGCGCGATCTTCTTGCGGATCTCCTTGCTCAGCAACGACTCCGAGCGGCACAGCAGCATGTCGGCGCCGATGCCGATGCGGCGCAGCTCGTTGACGGAGTGCTGCGTCGGCTTCGTCTTCAGCTCACCCGCGTGGCCGATGTACGGCACGAGCGTGAGGTGGATGTACATGCAGTTGCGCCGGCCGACGTCGGACGGGAACTGGCGGATCGCCTCCAGGAACGGCAGCGACTCGATGTCGCCGACGGTGCCGCCGATCTCGGTGATGACGAAGTCGACGTCGCTCGCGTCGGCCATCAGCTTGACGCGCTGCTTGATCTCGTCGGTGATGTGCGGGATCACCTGGACGGTGCCGCCGAGGTAGTCGCCGCGGCGCTCGCGCCGGATCACCGAGTTGTAGATGCCGCCCGAGGTCACGTTCGAGCCGCGGCGCGTGTTCGCGTCGGTGAAGCGCTCGTAGTGGCCGAGGTCGAGGTCCGTCTCGGCGCCGTCCTCGGTCACGAAGACCTCGCCGTGCTGGTACGGCGACATCGTGCCGGGGTCGACGTTGATGTACGGATCCAGCTTCTGCAGCTGGACGGTGAACCCGCGTGCGACCAGCAGACGTCCGATCGAGGCGGCCGCGATCCCCTTGCCGAGCGAGGACACGACGCCCCCGGTCACGAAGATGAAGCGAGTCGAGCCGCTGGTCGGGACGTCAGGCATGCGGGGTCCTTCCGATAGAGTCTAGATGACGCAGGATGGGGGTTCGCTCGATCGCCGCGGAGAGCGAGCGGAATTCGCCGTAGACGGTCAGCGCGAGGACGACAGCGAGCGCGATCGCCTGCCCGAGGGTCCCGAGCGTCAGAATCAACCACAGACCGGCGAGTCCGCCGATCAGGTTGGCGCCCGTGTCGCCCAACATGGCGCGCTCGCGCAGGTCGTAGAAGCCGGCGACGACGACGGGCGCGGCGAACAGGCCGATCGTCTCCAGCGGCTCGAGATCCCACGCGCCGAGCGTCAGCGCCGCCGCAAGCAGGACGAAGCCCTTCGCGGAGCGGCCGGGCCGCAGGTCGAGCAGGTTGAAGAGGTTGGTGGTGAGCACGAGCAGCGCGACGGCGAGCAGGTACTGGCCGTTGCCGTAGCCCTGGCCGGAGAGCACGAACAGCGCGAGTCCGAGCGAGCCGACCGCCTTCAGCGCGCCGGTGCTGAAGCCGCCGCCGATGACGGCCTTGCCGTGGCCGCGCCAGCCGCGTGAGCGCCCGGCGAGCAGATCGTCGATCAGGCCGAGCAGCGCGACGCCGAGCGCGTACGTCACGACGAGGCCGATCTCCGGGCGGAAGACGTCGGCGTCGGCGAGCTGCTGCAGCGCCGCCAGCGGGGCGAGCGCGACGACCGCGGCGGCGACGATCGCGATGCCGCCGGGGAACGGCAGCAGCGCTCTGCGGTAGTTCTCGCGGGTCAGCCCTTCCTCGGTCAGGTGCCGCAGGATCGGCGGCGTCAAGAGGATCGCCGCCGCAAGCGCGACGAGGGTCGGAAGTGCTTCCACGTGGAGGGAAGGTAGCGGGCGAGCCGGACGACGGGCGCGGTGGCGCTCGTGCTACAGGACTGGCGGCAGTCTGCCGCCGTCCGCTGTCGATTTGACGCCGAAGTGGCCGCGCTCGCCGGCGAGCGCGAAGACCAGCGCGGCTCTGCCGAGGGGATCGTCGAGGTCGTCGACGCTGGAGAGGTCGTGCTCCTTGAACCAGCCGATCTGCGACGGGTCCGCGTCGGTCGTCTCGACGCCGACGACGGGGATCCCGTCGACCCGCAGGCCGCGCATCAGGCCGTTCTCGAACTCCTCGATCGCTCTCGCCTCGGCGGGGTCGTCGAGCTCGCGCTCGTCGCGCACGATCACGACCGCGTCGGCGCCCTCCAACGTCCCGCTGCCCTGGTCGAGCAGCTCGCCGCGGACTCTCGGCAGCAGCTCTCCCCCCTGCGTGAACTGGATCCCCATGCGCGTGCCGAACGCGTGGACCAGCGACGGGTCCTCGGCGAGTCTCTCGTAGCGCGTCCCTCTCGACGCCTTCGCGATCGCCTCGAGGTTGAGCGGCTCCCTGATGACCGAGACCGACGACAGTCTGCCGCCGGAGCCCTGCAGCGCGTCGCGCGTGAGGTCCCACATTCGGTCCGAGGCGCCGCCCAGCTCGATCAGGGCGATTCTCATCCCGGTGAGGCGGTTGTCGACCATCGCGGGATAGGCGTCCTCCTCGAAGACGCGGCGGTCGTCGACCTCCTCGCGCGCGGCGTCACGCTCCTGCTGCGCCTCGCGCACGTCCTTGCGCAGCGAGTCGCGCACTCTTCTCTCGGCGCTGGAGACGAGCCCGCGGTCGCCGACGGCGACGCCGAGCAGCAGGCCGATCACGAGCGCGAGGAAGACGGCGACGAGCGACAGGGCGTGGTAGCGGAAGCTGAGCATGTGTGGGGTCCGGAGGAGGCGGCGGGAAGGCGGGTGCCGGCTAGGCGTCGATGCCGAGCAGCACTTGGAGCTTGAGCCACAGCAGGTCGGCGACGTCGTGCAGGGCCGGAGTGAGCAGGATGACGACGATCAGCGCGACGACGCCCGTCGCCGCCAGCAGCAGGACCGGCGCGAGCCCCGGCTGCGGCCTGTACAGGCGGCTCACGCCCTTCGCGTCGACGAGGATCTCGCCCACGCGCAGACGGGTCAGGAAGGTCGACGCCATCCCCTGGCGGTTCTTGTCGAGGAACTCGACGAGGTTGAAGTGGGAGCCGACGGAGACGATCAGCTCAGCGCCCTTCTCGGCGGCGATCAGCATCGCGATGTCCTGGCTGGTCCCGGGCGCGGGGACGATCTTGTAGCCGAGCCCGAGCGATTCGAGGTAGTTGCGGCCGGGGGCGCGGCCGTCGGAGTAGGCGTGGACGACCAGCTCGGCGCCGCTGCGGAGCGTTCTCTCGGTCGCCGAGTCCATGTCGCCGACGATCATGTCCGGCTTGAAGCCCTCGTCGATGATCGCGTCGGCGCCGCCGTCGACGCCGACGAGGACCGGCTTGACGTCGCGGATGTAGGCGCGCAGCGCCTTGATGTCGCGCTTGTGGTCGACGCCGCGCACGACGATCAGGACCGGCCGGTCGCGGAACTGCGTGTCGAACTTCGGCAGCTCCAGCTTGCCGGAGAGCAGGTCCCGCTCCTCGATCATGTACTGCACCGTGTTGGCGGCGAACGCCTCCAGCGCCTCGCCGATCTCGCGACGGCGCTTGGCGGTCAGCGCCTGCACGCGCTCGGGCTCCTGCAGCTCTCCCTCGGCCATCAGCTCGTCGCGGCGCCAGACCTGGCCGCCTCTGAGCACGATCGGGTCGCCGTCGTGGAGGGTCTGCATCAGGTCGGCGCCGGGCGCGTCGATCAGCGTGATCCCGGCCTGCACGACGAGCAGCGGTCCCATGTTCGGGTAGCGTCCGCTCGACGACGGCGAGCAGTTGACGACGCCGGCGATCCCGCACGCAACGAGATCTTCACCCGAGACGCGGTCGAGATCGCGATGGTCGATGATCGCGATGTCGCCCGGACGCAGTCTCTTGACGAGATGCTTGGTGCGCTTGCCGATCCGGGCGATGCCGGAGACTTCATGCACGGCCGCGCCGTTCTGCGTCGCGGTGGGATGAGAGACGGCCACGGAAACGACCATTCTACGGGGCCGGCCTGACGGGCCGGCCGCGGTCGTCGCGAGCAGCGCTCCGGCGATCGCCATCCGTCAGGCCGCTCGCAGCAGCTCTCTGGCGTGCCGGCGGGCCGCTCTGTCGGTCTCGTCGGCGCCGAGCATGCGGACCAGCTCGCCGAGGACGGCGTCTCTGCGCAGGTCGGTGACCGTCGTCACCGCCGTCTTGCTCGTCCCGTCCTTCTCGATCCGGAAGTGGCGCTCGGCGTGGGCCGCCACCTGCGGCAGGTGGGTGATGCAGAGCACCTGGCGGCCGGCGGCGAGCGAGCGCAGCTGGGAGCCGACGGCGCGCGCGGTGTGGCCGCCGATGCCGGCGTCGATCTCGTCGAAGACGAGCAGGCCGGCGCCGTCCTCGACGTCGGCGTTGGCGACGCCGAGCAGCGCGAGCATCACGCGCGAGGTCTCGCCGCCGGAGGCGACGTCTCTCAGCGGCCCCGCGGGCACGCCCGGGTTGGCCGCGATCAGCAGCTCGACGACGTCGTTGCCGCTCGCGCCGGGCTCCTCTCTCGGCGACAGCGAGACCTCGAACGAGGCGCCGGCCATCGCCAGCTCGGCGAGCCGTTCCCGGACCGCCTCCGAGAGGCCGGGCGCGGCCTCCTCGCGGGCGGCGCGCAGCTCGCCCGAGACCGCCAGCAGCCGCTCGCGGGCGGCGTCCAGCTCGGCCCGCGTCTGCTCCAGCGCCGCCTCGGCGCCGGTCAGCTCGTCGCGCCGCGCGCGGCACTCGGCCGCATGTGCCAGCACCGCGGCGATCGTGCCGCCGTGCTTGCGCTCCAGCCGCCCCAGCGCCGTCAGCCGCTCCTCCACCTCGTCGAGCCGGCCCGGCTCGCCCTCGACCGACTGCTCGTACTTGCGCAGCTCGGTCGCGAGGTCATCGGCCTCCAGCACGAGCGCGCGGTAGCGCTCGGCCAGCTCGTCGAGCGCCGGATCGACGCCGTCGATCGCGTCGAGCGACGACACCGCGGCCGCGAGCAGCGTGCTCGCGCCGGCCTCCCCGCTCTCGGGCATGATCGCCTCCGCCCCGGCGACCGCCGCGCCGCGCAGCCCCTCCAGGTGGCGCAGCCGCTCGCGCTCGCCCGTCAGCTCGGCCTGCTCCGCCTCGCTCGGGTCGACCTCCTCGATCTCGCGCAGCTCGTACTCGAGCAGGTCCAGCTCGCGCTCGCGCGCCCCGCCGATCGCGCCCAGCTCCTCGGCGCGCTTCGTCAGCGCGCGCAGCTCCGCGTGGGCGGCTGCGGCGCGCTGCCGCCGTTCGCGCTGCTGCGGGCCGCAGAAGCCGTCGAGGATCTCCAGCTGGGCGGAGGCGAGCATCAGCCTGCGGTGCTCGTGCTGGCCGTAGAAGGCGAGCAGCTCGCCGCCGATCTCGCGCAGCTCCCCGACCGTCGCGGAGCGGCCGTTGAGGTAAGCGCGGGTGCGGCCGTCCGGCCACACGCGCCGCGCGAGCACCAGCTCCTCGGCGTCGTCCGGCAGGCGGTCGCCGAGCGCCTGCCGCAGCCGCTGCGGGAACGCGAAGATGCCCTCGACGTACGCCTCAGACGCTCCCGGCCGCACGATCCCGCTGCGGGCCTTGCCGCCGAGCAGCAGGTCGAGCGCGTGCGCGAGCATCGTCTTGCCCGCGCCGGTCTCGCCCGTCAGCACGTTGAGGCCGGGCCCGAGCCGCAGCTCGGCGCGTTCGATCAGGAGGAGGTTCTCGACCCGCAGCTCGTGAAGCATGCGCGCAGTGAACCAGCCGCGCCAGACGGAAAAAGCGAACGCCTGTTCGACGCGGCGCGTGCGCGCCGCGCACGCCCCCGCGGCCGTCGCCGCTCAGGCGCCCGACGCCAGGCGCCCGAACTTCTCGCGCAGGCGGTGATAGAAGCTCGCGCCGTGCGCCTGCGCGAGCGTGCCGACGTCGTCGCTGAAACGCGCCGACAGCGCCCCGCCGGGCGGCAGCTCGCAGACCGGGCGGCCGTCGACGCTGACGTCGACCGGCTCCTCTCTGGAGCGGTTGCGGATCGTGATCGGGTCGTTCGGCGCGACGACGAGCGCGCGGGCGGTCAGCGAGTGCGGCGCGATGTAGGAGACCGCGAGGCCCTCCACGCCCCACGCCATCACCGGCCCGCCGTTGGCGAGGTTGTAGCCGGTCGAGCCGGCCGGGGTCGCGACGACGAGCCCGTCGCAGCGGACGCGCCCGACCTCCTCCTCGCCGACCTCGACCGCGAGGTCGGCGACGCGCAGTCCCTGCTGGCGGTGGAAGGAGACGTCGTTCATCGCGAGCCACTCGCCGCCGCCGGTCTGCGCCTCGATCCCGGGCAGCGACAGCACCTCGTAGTCGCCGCGGAACGCCTGCCGCAGGCCGCTGGCGACGTCGTCGGGGTCGACCGTCGCGAGGAAGCCGACCTCGCCGAAGTTGACGCCGAAGACCGGCACGCCGCTGCGCGCGTACGTCCGCAGCCCGTGCAGGATCGTGCCGTCGCCGCCGAGCACGACGCAGAGGTCGGCCTCTGCCGCGGGCGGCGCGTCGATCTCGATCCCCGGCTCGGCCCGCAGCCCGTGCTTGACCGTCTCCTCGGGCGAGAAGCGCAGCGTGTAGCCGGCCGAGCGCGCGGCCGCGACCAGCTCGCCGAGCGCGGCGCTCGTCTCGGTCGGCCGGCGGTGCGTGAAGACCGTCGCGACGCGGCGTCTACTCATCGTTCTCCTCCAGCCCGGAAGAACGAGCCTCCGGGCGAGTTCTTCCGACGGAACCAAGGCCTCTGGCCGCGGGTTCCGCCTCGACCTCCCGGGCCGCGGAGTCCAGCTCGTCGAGCGCGCCCGCGCGACCGCCTTCGGCGAGCCGCACGAACGTCTCCCTGTTGCCCTTCGGGCCGGGCAGGCCTGACGACACGAAGCCGAGCACGGATGCGCCGAGCGCGTGCGCCGCCTCGCCGACCGCGACGAGCGCGGCACGGCGGTCGGCGGCGTCGCGCACGACACCGCCCTTGCCGACGCGCTCACGCCCGACCTCGAACTGCGGCTTGACCATCACGAGGCCGTCGAAGCGCTCGTCCATCGTCGCCAACACCGCCGGCAGGACCTTGGTCAACGAGATGAACGAGACGTCGGCGACGAGCAGGTCCGGCGCGTACGGCAGCTGCTCGCGCTCGACGCGGCGGGCGTTGGCGCGCTCCAGCACCGTCACGCGCTCGTCGTTGCGGATCTTCCAGTGCAGCTCGCCGTAGGCGACGTCGAGCGCGACGACGTGCGCGGCGCCGCGCTGGAGCAGGCAGTCGGTGAAGCCGCCCGTCGAAGCGCCGACGTCGAGCGCGCGGCGACCGGCGACGTCGAGCCCGATCGCGTCGAGCGCGTTGGCGAGCTTGCGTCCGCCGCGCGAGACGAAGTCGGGCGCTTCGGCGACGTCGACCTCGACGTCGGCGGGGACCAGCTGGCCGGGCTTCTCGGCACGGCGGCGGTCGCTTCCGAGCAGCACCTCGCCGGCGAGCACGGACGCGGCCGCACGCGAACGTGAGGCGAAGACGCCTCGCTCCGCGAGCAGCGTGTCGAGTCGCATCTTCGTCGTCACCGCGCGGAAACGCTACCGGGGCGGGCGCTCCGGCCCTGCAGCAGCGCCGTCACCCGGCGTGCCAACCGCGTGTTTGCAGGGGTTCCTGCATGTGATCCGTCTCACATACGTCGGCGTTCAACTGGCGCATCATGGCCGCACGATGCTCGTACTTCGACCCATCTCCCTCTCCGCCCACGGCGCGATCGAGCTGCTCGCCGGCGTGCTCGCGCTGGTGGCGCCGTTCGCGCTCGGCTTCACCCCCGCCGGGGCCGTCGTCTCGGTCGTCGTCGGCGTGCTCGCGATCGGCCTCGCGCTCGACGCGACCCAGCCGCAGCGCGTCTCGGCTCACCAGAGCTTCGACTACGGACTCGCGTTCGGTGCGATCGTCGTCGCGCTCCCGCTCGCGCTCGCCGGCTCGGGCACCGCGGCGATCTTCCTCGCCGGCCTCGGGCTCGCTCAGCTGGCGCTGAACGCCGGCACGCGCTACAGCGCACGCTGAGCGGGCCTGTCAATTCGTCCATTCGTCCGTCCGCGGACGCGGACGCTCAGGCGCGCATGCGCGCGACCGATCAAGCGGGGGCAGCACGTCCCGTCCCCTCCCGCTCCCGGTTGCCCATGCCCCAGCCTCTGCTCCGTCTCGTGCTGCTCGCGCTCGCCGCGCTGGCACTCGCTCCCGCCGCGGCGTCCGCGCGCGGCAGCGTGCAGCTCACCTCCAGCCAATTCACCGTGAACGAAGGTGACGGCGATGCCGTCATCACGGTCGTGCGCGACGATGCCGGCGGTGCCGGCCAGGTCCGCTACGACGCGTACTACGACCGCAGCGCCGAGGCGAACCAGGACTGGAAGCCCGTCCAGGGCCGGATCGAGTTCGCCCCGGGCCAGCGCGAGGCGTCGTTCCGGATCCCGATCGTCGACGACACGATCGTCGAGGCGTCCGAGACGGTGAAGGTCGGGATCTACGGCCCGCATCCGATGCGGCTCGGCGAGCCCAACCGCGGCATCCTGACGATCGTCGACAACGACGCCGTCGGCGCCGAGCGCGACCCGCTCAACCCGCTCGGCCTCGACGTCGCGCCGACGAACGGCAACCCGCTCCAGGGCGCGCGCTTCTTCGTCGACGAGGAGTGGGGCCTGGCGCAGATGGCGATCAAGAGATACCGCCGGACGAATCCGGGCGCGGCCTCCCAGCTGCGCGTGATCGCCGAGCAGCCTGAGACGAAGCGCTTCGGCACGTGGACGAAGAACCCGCGCCACGAGCTCGCGACCTACCTCCAGCGCGTCCAGACCGAGGACCCCGGCGCGGTGCCGCTGGTCGCGACCTACCGTCTCAAGCACCTCGAGTGCGGCGGCGTCAGCGACTCCGCCGCCGACGCCGAGTCGTACAAGCGCTGGTACGACGAGTTCGCCGCGGGCGTCGGCAACCAGCGGATCGTCCTCTTCTACGAGATCGACGCGCTGATCACGACCAGATGCCTCTCGCGTGCCGGCCTGAACCGCCGCACCGAGGAGGTCCGCTATGCGATCGACGTGCTTTCGAAGCTCCCCCACGCGGTCGTCTACGTCGACGCCGGCAGCGGCCTGGCGCACCAGCCGCGGTACATAGCCTGGCTGCTGAGACGCGTCGGCGTCCACAAGATCGAGGGCTTCTTCACGAACGCCACGCACCAGAACACGACGCGGCGCGAGATCGCCTACGGCCGCCTGCTGGTCCGCCTGCTCGGCGGCAGACCGCGCTTCGTCGTCAACACGTCGAGCAACGGCCAGGGCCCGCTCGTCCCGAGAGACCGCGTCAAGGAGGGGAACTCCTACCGCTGCAACGCTCCCGGACGCGGCCTCGGCCCCAAGCCGACGTCCGCCGTGCCGCCGCAGTACCGCAGCCTCGACGGCCTCTTCTGGATCGGCAACCCCGGCCGCTCCGCCGGCGGCTGCGGCAGAGCGTTCTTCGCCAGAATCCCGCCGACCGGCGCCTTCTGGCTGGAGTACGCGCTCCAGCTGATCAGACACGCCGACTTCCGCATCCGCTGAAAGCACCAATTCCTGCGCAGACCGTTCCATCGCTGCGAGGCGATGGAACGGGCGCGGACATCGGCCGATAGGCGCGCGCCACGGCGGGTACCGTGATGCGGGACCCCGACGCCTTGGGAGCCGTCGAGCCGATGTCCCGAATCGCGCAGCACCCCGTCTTGTCGTGCCTGATCGCAGCCGCCGCGGCGCTCGTCGCGGCGCTGCTCGCCGCGCCCCCGGCCGCCTTCGCGGCGGGAACCGTGAGCCTCACGTCGACCTCGTTCACCGTGAAGGAGGGCGACGGCGGCGCCGTCATCACCTTCGTCCGCAGCGAGGCGGCAAGAAGAGGCCAGGTGCGGTTCGGCGCATGGCACAGAAGCGCCCAGCAGTTCCAGGACTACAAGCCGGTCAAGGGCCGCGTCGACCTCGCACGCGGGCAGACGGAGGGCTCGTTCACGGTGCCGATCGTCGACGACCCGCTCGTCGAAGGGCCCGAGACGATCGCCGTCGGCATCTTCGGCACGTACCCCGAGAGAGTCGCCGAGCCCGACCGCGCGATCCTGACGATCGAGGACGACGACGCGATCTCGACCGAGCCGCGCGACCCGGTCAACCCGCTCGCGCTCGACCCGCCGCCCCCGCCCGGCGGCAACCCGCTGCACGGCGCCCGCTTCTACGTCAACCCGGGCCAGACGATCGCGGGCGCCTACGCGCGCAAGATCAGCGGCTCCCAGCCGCAGGCCGCCGGCATGCTCGCGACGATCGCCGACCAGCCCGAGGCGAAGCGCTTCGGCAGCTGGAACGACCGCCCGGGCTACGTCGTCGCGAAGTACCTCGCGCAGGCGTTCCACGACGACGCGGGCGCGATCCCGCTGCTGGCGACGTACCGCCTGCGCCACATCAGATGCCACCGCGTCGGCGACTCGCGGCGCGAGGCCGAGAGCTACAAGCGCTGGTACCAGAACCTCGCGCAGGGGATCGGCAACCAGAGAGTCGTCGTCTTCTACGAGATCGACGCGCTGATCACGGCGCCGTGCCTGTCCGGGAAGGGGCTGCAGACGCGGATCGAGGAGATGCGCTCGGCGATCGACTCGCTCGCGCGGCTGCCGCACGCGGTCGTCTACGTCGACGCCGGCGCCAGCGACGCGCACAACCCGCGCTTCATCGGGTCGCTGCTGCGCAAGGTCGGCGTCCACAAGATCCAGGGCTTCTTCACGAACTCGACCCACCACAACCGCACGACGAAGGAGATCCGCTACGCGAACGGGCTCTCGCGCGCCACGGGCGGCAAACACTACGTCGTCAACACGGCCGTCAACGGCAAGGGCGCGCTGCGCCCGAGACATCGCGTCCGCTTCGGCAACTCGATCCGCTGCAACCCGAGAGGGCGCGGCCTCGGTCCGAGACCGACGTGGGACGTGCCGCCGCAGTACCCGCGACTCGACGGCGTCTTCTGGATCGGCAACCCCGGCCGCTCAGCCGGCAACTGCGGCACCTCGACCGGTGCGCCGCCGACCGGCACCTTCTGGCTCGACTACGCGCTGGAGCTGATCAAGAACGCGGACTACCGCATCCGCTAGCGGGGATCTCTCGCCGGCTGGCGCCGGCAGCGAGGCGCTACGCCGTCGCGCGCGGTCTGGAGCCGACGGCCGACAGCACGCGCTCGGCGATCGCCGCGCCGGTGAAGCCGACCTCTTCGTGCAGCAGCGCCGGGGCGCCGTGCGTGACGAAGCGGTCCGGCAGGCCGACGCGGAGGATCCGCGAGGCGATGCCGCTGTCGGACAGCGTCTCCCACACGGCGGAGCCGAAGCCGCCCGCGAGGACGCCCTCCTCGACCGTCACGAGCAGCTCGTGCTCGGCCTGCAGCTGCGCGACGAGGCCGGCGTCGATCGGCTTCGCGAAGCGCGCGTCGGCGACCGTCGCGGCGATCCCGTGCTCGGCGAGCAGGTCGGCCGCCTCGGACGCCTTCGCGACGCCGGAGCCATACCCGAGCAGCGCGACCTTGCCGTCGCCCTCGCGCAGGATCTCACCGCTGCCGATCTCGATCGTCTGCGGCGCGGACGGCAGCGGGGTCCCGAGCGCCTCGCCGCGCGGGTAGCGCAGCGCGACCGGGCCGTCGTCGTAGACGAGCGCGGTGTGCAGCATGTGCACGAGCTGCGCCTCGTCGCGCGGCGCCATCAGGACCATGTGCGGGAGCGGGCGCAGGTAGGCGATGTCGAAGACGCCGTGGTGCGTCGGGCCGTCGTCGCCGACGAGTCCGGCGCGGTCCATCGCGAAGACGACGTTCAGTCTCTGCAGGGCGACGTCGTGGACGATCTGGTCGAACGCGCGCTGGAGGAAGGTCGAGTAGATCGCCGCGACGGGCTTGCAGCCCTGCAGCGCGAGCCCCGCGGCGAACAGGATCGCCTGCTGCTCGGCGATGCCGACGTCGAAGTAGCGCTCCGGCAGCTCCTTCTGGAGGATGTTCAGGCCGGTGCCCGAGTTCATCGCGGCGGTGATGCCGACGACGCGCTCGTCGCGGCGGCACTCCTCCACGAGCGCGTTGCCGAAGACGGCCGTGTACTGCGGCGGCTTCGGCTTCGCCGCGCCGTTGGCGGGAGCCGGCTTCGACGGCGCGGGGGCGCCGTTGGCGATCGAGTTCGGCTTGGCGGCATGCCACTTCTCCATGCCCTCCAGGCCGCCGTCCTCGGCCGGCGCGAAGCCCTTGCCCTTGACTGTCGAGACATGGACGACGACCGGCCGCTCGGCCGCTATCGCCTCTCTCAGCGCCTCGCGCAGCGCGTGCACGTCATGGCCGTCGACGACGCCCATGTAGGCCCAGTCGAGCTCCTCCCACAGCATGCCGGGCGCCCAGAACGCCTTGATCGACTCCTTCAGCTGCGGGCCGAGGTGGGCGAAGCGCTCGCCGATGCCGGCCGGCAGCTTCGTCAGGCCGTCCTCGACGCCCTCGCGCGCCTTCCACAGCTTCGGGTTCAGCCGCACGCGGTTGAAGTAGCGCGACAGCGCGCCGACGTTCGGCGAGATCGACATCCCGTTGTCGTTGAGCACGACGACCATCGGCGTGCCGAGCCCGCCGGCCTGGTGGACCGCCTCGAAGGCGACGCCGCCGGTCATCGCGCCATCGCCGATGACGGCGACGACCGCGCCGTCCTCGCCCTGACCGTGGCGCATCGCCTCCTTCAGCCCGACCGCGTAGCCGATCGAGGTCGAGGCGTGGCCGGCGCCCATGATGTCGTGCTCGGATTCCTCGATCGCGCAGAACGGCGTCAGGCCGCCGTACTTGCGGATCGTGGCGAGCTGGTCGCGGCGGCCGGTGAGGACCTTGTGCGGGTACGCCTGGTGGCCGACGTCCCAGAGGATCTTGTCGCGCGGCGAGTCGAGCAGCGAGTGCAGCGCGACCGCCAGCTCGCACGTGCCGAGGTTGGCGCCGAAGTGGCCGCCGATCTCCCCGACCGTGTCGATGATGTGCTCGCGCACCTCCTGCGCCAGCTGCTGCAGCTGCTCGTCGGACAGCTCGTGGAGGTCCTGGGGACGCTCGATGTGCGGGAGGATCGGTTCGCTCATGACGTTCGCGTGTAGATGAAGTCGGTGATCTGCGCCAGCTCCCCGGCGCCGCCCGGTGCGGCGGCGTTGAGCGCGGCGCGGGCGTTCCGGTGCGACTCGGCGGCCAGCTCGCGTGCGCGGTCGAGACCGAACTCGCTCACGTACGTGCGCTTGCCGAGGCGCTCGTCGCTGCCCTGCGTCTTGCCCAGCGCGTCGTCGGTGCCGACGACGTCGAGGATGTCGTCCACGATCTGGAAGAGCACTCCAAGCTCGCTCGCGAAACTGCGGAAGGAGTCGATTGTCGCACGTGGCTGGTCGGGAGCGAGCAGCAGCGGGCACATGATCGAGGCGCCGATCAGCCTGCCCGTCTTGAGCGAGTGCAGGTGGCGCAGGCCCGCCGCGTCGCGCGGCGCGGAATCGGTCACGTCGAGGTACTGCCCGCCGACCATGCCGTTCACGCCCGTCGCGGACGCCAACTCGCGCACGGCGGCGAGGATCGCCGCGGGCTCCCCCGCCTGCCGTTCGAGCACGTGCCGGAACGCCTCGGCGTAGAGGCCGTCGCCGGCGAGGATCGCGACGTTCTCGCCGAACGCCTTGTGGCAGGTCGGCCTCCCGCGGCGCAGGTCGTCGTCGTCCATCGCGGGCAGGTCGTCGTGGATCAGCGAGTACGTGTGGATCAGCTCCAGCGCCGCCGCGATCGGCAGCGCCTCGGCCGGGTCGCGCTCGATCGCCCGCGCGGTCGCGAGCGCCAGCACGGGCCGGATCCGCTTGCCGCCGGCGAGCAGCGAGTAGCGCATCGCCTCTTCGAGGCCGTCCGCGCCGGCGGTCTCGGCCGCGACGAATCTGATCGCGGCGAGGTACTCCTCCACCTGGCGGCGGAGGTCGTCGGGGTAGGCGTCGGCGGTCATGCGCGGTCGGTCGGCAGCGTCGTCTGGCCCGGTGCGGGCGGGTCGGCGGCGTTGCGGACGCGGCGGTCGAGCTCGTTGGCGGCGTCGCCCGCGAGGCGCGCGCACTCCTCGACCAGGCGCGCAGCCTGCTCGGGCTCCAGCTCGCCGCCGCGCAGCTGCGCGGCGGCGTCCTCCAGCTGACGCGAGAAGTACTCGAGCTGGTCGATCCCCGTCATGCCGCCCCGTCCTTGCGCTCGCGGTTGCCGACTGCCGGGCGCTCGGCGCGCAGGATCGCGGCCAGCACGCCGTTGACGAAACCGGGTGCGTCGGCGCCGCAGTACGCCTTCGCCGTCTCGATCGCCTCGTCGATCGCGCCCTCGGGCGGGATCGGGCGCTCGGCCGGCACGTCGCCGGGGTGCAGCATCTCCAGCAGGCTGACGCGCAGGATCGAGCGCTCCAGCGGGGCGATCCGCTGCAGCGTCCAGCCCTCGGCGTGGCGGCTGATGAGGGCGTCGAACTCGGCCTGGCGGGCGAGCGCCGCCTGGGCGAGCGCACGCGTGAAGTTCGCGGCGTCCTTCGGCAGCGTCTGTTCGAGCGGACGGCCGGTCAGGTCATGCTGGTACAGCGCGAACACCGCTTCGCGTCGCTGATCGCTTCGTCGAGCCACGACGGCGCTACGCGCGGGACACGTAGTCGCCGGAGCGCGTGTCGACCCGCACCTTGTCGCCGATGTTGACGAACAGCGGCACCTGGATCTTGGCCCCGGTCTCCAGCGTCGCCGGCTTCGTGCCGCCGCCGGAGGCGGTGTCGCCGCGCAGACCGGGCTCGGTCTCGGTGACCTCCAGGTCGACGGCGCTCGGCAGCTGGATGTCGGCGGGGACGCCGTCGATCGACAGCAGGTCGACCTCGTCGCTCGCGCGCGTCCACTGCAGCGCCTCTCTCAGCAGGCCCGTCGGGATCGCCGTCTGCTCGAAGCTCTCGACGTCCATGAAGTGCGCGTCCGCGTCGTCGGAGTAGAGGAACTGCATCTTGCGCACCTCGGTGCGCACGGAGCGGAACTTCTCCCCAGCGCGGAACGTCTTGTCGATCACGTTGCCGTCGGTGGTGCGGCGGAGCTTCGTCCGCACGAACGCCGGGCCCTTGCCGGGCTTGACGTGCTGGAACTCGACGACCTTGAAGATCGTGCCGTCGACCTCGATGTGATTGCCGTTCTTCAGCTGGTTCGTAGAAATCATCCGGCTGGGGATTGTAGGGCGGCGAGCGGATCGCGGGTCAGCGGGGCTCGCGGGATCGTCGCCGTCGATCTCCCACCCGAATCCACCGAGGGCGATGAATTTCCCTCGTGGGGTAGGTCTCTACCGACATGAGCGATAGGAAAGTAGTTCTCAAAATGGTCTTGTCCCTCGACGGTTTTGCCACCAGCCCCGACGGCACGCATGGATGGATGTTCGAGTGGTTCGGCGACGACTCGGGCGAGTGGAACCGCCGCGCGCTCGAGGAGGCCGGAGTCCACGCGATGGGCCGCCGCAGCTACGAGATCATGGGCCCGTACTGGGCCGCGTCCGACGGGCCGATCGCAACCGCGATGAACGAGAAGCCGAAGGCTGTCTTCTCTCACACCCTGGAGAAGGCGGAATGGGGACCGGTCGAGATCTTCGGAGGTGACCTGGGCGCGGAGATCGCGGAGTTGAAGGCTCGGGACGACGAAGGGACGATCCTGGTCCACGGCGGCCCCGACTTCGCCACGTCGCTGACCCGCCTGGGCCTCGTCGACGAGTACCAGCTCACGACGGTCCCGATTGCGATCGGCGCGGGACACAGCCCATTCGCGGATCTGGAAGAGCACCTGAAGCTGGACGTCGTCGCAGAGGAACGCTTCCAGAGCGGAGCCCTCGCGCAGATCCTGGTGCCGAAGCGATCGCAGCAGTGATCGCTCGAGGTGAAGTGGGCGGTTGCGCGCGCGTCGCTTGTTCGGATAGTTTCCGGTCAAACGGGGACGAGGGGGAGCATGCGCGCGCAGCGGCGAGGGTCAGCAGTCGGACGATCGATGGCGCTCGCGGGCGTCGTTGCGCTGCTCGCAGCGGGCGCCGCCGCGGCGGCTGAGCCGTACCCGGTCGCGGAGCCGCTTCCGGATCGCAACCCGGCGGTCCACGACGCCTATGACGGTGAGTGGCAGGTCTCTCCGCCGAGACCGAACGAGAACCCGTATCTCGTCCCGATCACCGACTACAGACCGGCGCTCCATCGCCTCACGGCGATCGTCGCCGACTCGACCGTCAACTTCCTAGACGCACGCTGGCTCGACGCCAAGATCGTGATCAGCCAGGGAACGCCGGTGATTCCGCTCGTGACCGACGGGCCGCTGTGGGACTACTCGGTCGACGGCTCGGTGCTGACGCAGGCGAACCCGCTGTTCCCGATCGACCGGGTCCTCGGCCGCGACGAGACGCCCGACCGCCTGATCATCGCCCAGGGCGTCAACAACGCGAGCCCGACCTGGCACGGCGGCTGGACGACGTGGGACGAGTGGCGCTACGGCCAGGTCGTCGACGTCGCGGGCGCCGGCGTCGACTGCATCGTCGTCGTCACGCCCGGTTACAAGACCGGTCCCGGGGATCCCAACGCCCAGTACGGCCCGGCCTCCCTCGCCGTTCGCGCCAACCTCGACGCCGCCGCGGCGTGGATGCGGACGAAGGCCGCGAGCAGCTCGCGCTTCGTGCTGGCCGACTGGCACGCGCTGTCGATCTCGCGCCCCGAGTGGTGGTTCAACAACGTCCACCCGAACGACGCCGGCTCGGACCAGTACGAGGCGCTGATCACGCGCGCCGCGCGGCAGTGCTCCGATCCCGTCGGCTGGCCGGCGCCGAGCGCCGTCGTCAGCGAGAAGCTGATCAAGGCCGCCTACGCGGACTTCCTCGGCATCGCGAGAGTGGCGCAAGCTGACCTCGACTACTGGAGCGGCCAGCTCGCCAGAAGCGGCTACCGCGCGACGCCGTTCTTCGGCCAGCTGACGAAGGACGACGGATTCAGCACCGAGGTGATCGACGGCCTCTACAGACAGCTGCTCGGCCGGGCTGCGAGCAGAGACGACCTGATCTACTGGCGGCCGGGCGTCGAGGCGCAGAGCACGACGGTCGCCGACCTCGCACAGGGCCTCCTGGCCAGCAGAGAGCTCTCCGCCGGCACCGACGCGAGCGGCTTCGTCGACCGGGTGTATGACCGCGTGCTCGATCGCACGGCGTCGAGAGCGGAGCGCGACTACTGGGTCGGCGAGCTGGGCGGCTCCAGCAACGGCACCGTCGGCCGCGCGATCTTCCAGTCGGCCGAGAGCCGCGTCCGCCGCGCCGCCGCGCTCGGCGACCGGTACCTCGGGCGCAGCTTCAACAGACTGGAGCAGGAGTACTGGCGCACCGTGCTCGCGACGAACGACGGCAACGACGTCGCCATGGCGATCGCGCTGGCGAAGCTGCCCGAGTACCTGCGGACCGCCCAGACCCGATGACCACGCCACAGGAGAAGCGCATGCGACGACGGACGAGGGCGCGGCGGCTGGGGCTCGGCGTCGCGCTGTTCGCGCTCGCGGGCGCGATGAGCGGCTGCGACGCCGCGACGGTGCAGTCGATCCTCGACGACCACGCCGACACCGCCACCACCGGCGAGGTCAACAGCGCCGACAACGGCGCCAGCATCCCGCTCGGCGGCGGCAAGACGCTGCTGATGTTCAACGACGCCTATCTCGGCCCGCTCGAGCCCGATCGCGAGCGTCCGCTGAACTCGAAGCTGGTCAACAACGCGGTCGTCGTCTGGAACTCGAACGGCAACACGACCAACACGTACATCGGCCCCGGCGAGACCGCGCAGTTCAAGCCCGCCGACCCCGCCAACTTCTACTGGCTGACCAACGGCGTCAAGGACGGCTCGACGATCCGCTTCCTCGCTCAGGAGCGGGTGAAGCCGGTCCCGCCGAGAAGAGACTTCCCGCTCGTCGCCAACGTCGTGATCTCGGTCCCGGTGTCGAACCTCGACGCGACGCCGTCCGTCGCACGGCTCCCGATCGGGAGCCACGGGGCGACCTGGGGCGAGGGCATCCTCTCCTGGAACGGCGACTGGTACGTCTACGGCGCCGTGCAGGACGGACTGGCGCACAGAACGCTGCTCGCGAGAGCGCCCCAGGCGTCGCTCGCCAGCCTGTCGAGCTGGCGCTACTACCAGCCCTCCGCCGGCACCTGGTCGATGTCGCAGGACGCGGCCGGCGCGCTGCTCAGCTCATCGGGGAGCCACGTCCCGCACATGCTGCACCCGACGGTCAACGGCAGCGAGATAGTCTCGCTCGCCAGCAGCAGCGTGTTCGACAGAGCGTTCCGCTGGGCGTCGAGCGCCACCCCGTGGGGCGTCGTCACCGTCGGCGGCAACGCCTACGCGCCGCCCGAGTCCGGCCAGGCGTGCGGCAGCGGCGGAACCCGGATCGTCTACTCGGTCCACCCCCACGACCAGAGCGACCCGGCCGAGAGCCTGTGGAGCTACTCCACGACGTGCTGGGCCCCGACGCCCGGAACCTCTCCGGGCCGCTACGCGCCCGACTACCGGCCGCGCATGATCAACCTCGACCTCGCCGACGCGCCGACGCCATGCCCCGAGCTCGGCGAGGCGACGACGCGCAGCTTCGTGCGGGCGTCGTATGAGGACATGCCGCGCCGCACGCCGGCGAGAGCCGAGGCCGACTACTGGACGACGGAGATCGCCGCCAAGGGCCACTGCCGGTCGCGGATGATCGCCCAGCTTGCCCGTGACGGGGACTACGTCGGGAACCTGGTCGACGAGGCGTACCAGATCACGCTCAGCCGGGCCCCGGCGAGAGCGGCCCGGGACTCCCGCGCCGGCCGGATCATCGACGGCACCGACACATCGACGGACCTCTACGCGTCGCTGCTCTCCAGCGGCGAGTTCTTCGCCAACGCCGGGAGCACCGACAGAGGGTTCGTCACCGCGCTGTACCTGCGCCTGCTGGGCGCGACGCCCTCGGCGGGCGACCTTTCGTTCTGGGTCGGCCGCACGGGCGCGGTCGGCCGGGAGGTCGTCGCGCGGGAGATCTACCAGTCACCCGACTCCCGCACCCGGCGCGCCAACGCGTTGGCCGAGGCGTACCTGGGCCGGAGATTCACCGCCGGCAGAGAGCTGGACTACTGGCGAGCGCGGCTCGGAGAGGCGTCCAACAACGACGTCACGGTGACGCGTGATCTCGTCAACACCGCCGAGTACCTGTCGCGGGCCGAGGTGCGCTTCCCGTTGGCGTGACGACGTGAGCGACCGCCCGACGCGGCCGAGCGCGCCTCACGGCGCCTCGGTCGCGGAGACGCGGTGCTTGCTGACATCGGCACCGAGGATTCGCGCGGCGAGCCCGTCGTCGTCCGGGCCCGCGCCGCGAAACGCCTCCAGCTCCGCGTCGGACTCCCAGCGCTCGTAGACGTTGACGCGCGCCGGGTCGAGCGTGTCGGCGGTGAGTGCGAAGTCGAGGCAGCCCGGCGCGCTGCGGGCCTGCGCGACGACCTGCGCGCACTCCGCGACGTAGGCGTCGCGGTCGGCGGGATCGACGATGAGGTGGCCGGCGATGATCAGCATGCTGGTTACGACTGCGCCGCCGCCGCGAACTCATCGCTCGCGGTTGCGGCGTTCCCGCCTCACCCCCGGATGGTCACGCTGCGGCCCGCCGACGGCTGCGTCCCACGCGGGCGGACGACGGCCTCCGCGGCGACGGTGCGGCCGCTTCTGAGCGCAGCGCGGCCGGCGCGCGTCGGCGTGAGAAGGATGCTTGCACGCGCGCCGCGCCGCACGGCGTAGCTGCCTGAGGCGAGCGTCGCCGGACTCCGTCCGGCGCTGCGCAGCAGAACCGTCCCGCGGCAGGCTGCGGCGGAGGTCGCCGGGCACGCCAGTGGGACGGGGATCGCGCCGTCGGCGTGGCGCAGCCTGCCGGCGGCGACCGCCGGCGCCCAGGTGACCCGCTCGCAGGTGCCCGCGGCGAGCACGTCACCGGCGTCCGCGTAGGCGACGTCGGCGCCGTCGCTGCAGTCGAGCCGGTCGCCGCCGGCGCCGTCGAGCGCGTCGAGGGTGTCGTTCCCGCCGCGGCCCGCGAGCGTGTCGCGCCCGCGGCCACCGGTCAGCCGGTCCTCCCCGCCACCGCCCTGGAGCACGTTCGCCGCGTCGCTGCCGGAGATGACGTTGCCCTCGTCGCCGCCCGTCACGTTCTCGACGTCCGGCAGGACGTTGTCGCCCTCGCCGCCACGGCCGTCGTTCGCGCGGCCGTCGAGCGAGATCGCGAAGCGCTCGGCCGTCGCGTCGTACTCGACCGTGTCCGTCCCCGCGCCGCCGCGGACCGTGCCGCCCGGCGTCGGTCCCGGCGGCAGCTGCGAGACCGAGTAGTGGTCGTCGGGGCGCAGCGTGTCGTCGCCGTCGCCGCCGTCGAGCTCGCCGCGCGTCTCGTACGCGCGCAGGGTGTCGTTCCCCGGTCCGCCGGCGATCCGCACGCGCGTCGGCGCTCTGACCGTGGACGTGTAGCGGACGTCGTCGTTCCCGCCGGCGACGTCGACCAGCACGCTCGCGGGCGGCGCGCCGCCGAACGCGCACTCACCGAGGCCGAGCGTGAGCTGGCAGCCGGCGCCGGCGACCGGTCGCGGATCGGCGACGTCGGTGGTGAAGAACCACGCCGCGCCGCTGTCGTCGCTGCCCACGCCGAGGTGGATCAAGTCGTCCACCCCGCTGCCGTCGACGAACCGTGCGACGCCGCCCTCGACGCTCACCGTCCCAGCAGAGGCGGTCGTGGTGGAGCTGCTCGCGACCGCCAGCGCGGCCGCCACGACGGCGATCGCGCTGCGAGCGGGGACGGCGCTGCGGTGGCGCATCTGGACCTCGGCGTGTCGACGGCGAATCGCGGGCGAGTCTAGCCGCGCGGCGGGTCGGTGAAACTGGCGTCGGGGGCGCGCCGGGTGCTCGGCGCCGGGGATCACCGCCTGACGCAGCGGAAGCCGATGTGGCTCGTCGAGGTGTCGATCGCCTCGCCCTGACGGGCCGCGGGGCGGTAGCGGAGGCAGTAGTTCGGCGCGCAGAGGTGCGAGCCGCCCTTGATCACGCGCCTGGGGATGTGGGCGCCGGGCTCCTGCCCGCGAGCGGGAGCGGGTGCGCAGCAGGCGGCGGGCGCGGCCGGCGCGGCGGCGGGCGTCGGCGCGGCCGGCGTGAAGAGGTCGGCCGTCCACTCCCACACGTTCCCCGCCATGTCGTAGAGGTCGTAGCCGTTCGGCGGGAAGGTCGCGACAGGCGACGTTCCCTCCCAGCCCTTCGCCTTCAGGTTTTGCCACGGGAACTCGCCCTGCCAGTGGTTGGCCATCAGCCGCCCGCCGGGGCGCTCGTCGTCGCCCCATGCGAAGCGGGCGCCGTCGAGCCCGCCGCGCGCGGCGTACTCCCACTCGGCCTCCGTCGGCAGCGCCTTGCCGGCCCACGCCGCGTACGCGACCGCGTCCTCGTGCGCGATGTGGACGACGGGGTGGCGGTCCCGGCCGCGGGTGCTCGTGCCCGGTCCGCCGGGATGGCGCCAGTCCGCTCCCGGCACCCACGCCCACCAGCGCCGCCAGTGGTCGAGCGAGACACGCTCGCGCGGTTTGCGGAAGACGAGCGACCCCGGCACCAGCAGCTCGGGGTCGGCGCCGGGGTACATCGCCGGATCCGGCGGCTTCTCCGCCAGCGTCACGTAGCCCGTCTCGTCGGCGAAGCGGCGGAACTCCCGCACCGTCACGAGCCGCGGGTCGATCGCGAAGCCACCGACCGCGACCTCGCGCACCGGGCGCTCCTCCGGATAGAACTCCTCAGAGCCCATCCGGAAGCTGCCGCCGTCCAGCTCGACCATGCTCATTGGTGGATCAAAGCAGCCTGCAGGTGCGCCTCCGGCGGGACGAGGTGGTTGTGATCGTCGCCGCCGAGGTCGATCTGCGCCCACAGGATCGATCCGCCGCCGAAGCGGCCTCTCGGCGCCGCGTAGCCCTCGAACACCGGCATCCCGCTGTCGAGGCCGACGTCGAGCCCTTCGTCGAAGGAGAAGTAGAGCGGGTGCGTGCGCTCCACCCTCCCCTCCCCGACCGCGCTCCCGTCGACGAACAGCGTGACGCTGCCGCCGCGGCCGATCCCACCGCCGTCGTAGCCGAACTCGGCCCGCAGCTGGTGCCTCCCGGCCGCGATCGGCGCGCTCGACTCGATCGTCGCCCGTCTGAGGCCGCAGTAGTTGTAGTGGTAGGCGAGTCTGCCGCCGTCGGTCACGAGCAGCGCCCAGCCGCCGGTCCGGCCGCCCTGCGCGACGAGCGCGCCGCTCGCGCTGCCGTCCGTCTCGACCTCGACCTCGGCGGTGACGGAGTAGGAGCGGTTCTTGACGTTGATCGCGACGTTCTCGCCGAGCCGCTTCATCCCCGGGTAGAGCCGCAGGCGGTCGCCGGTGACGAGCGTCGGACGGCCGGCGATCTCGGGGTTCATCCGCTCCGCCGCGCGATCGTCGAGCGGCAGCACGTTGTGCCGCACCGCCTCGATCAGGAACAGCTGCTGCAGCTCGGCGAGCTTCGCCGGCTGCTCGGCGGAGAGGTCTCTCGCCTGGCTCCAGTCGCTCGTCGTGTCGTACAGCTCCCACACGTCGGCGTCGAACGGGTGCGGTCTGGAGACGACGTCCCACGGCGTGCGGTGCTTCGTGACGGCGGTCCAGCCGCGGTGGTAGATCCCGCGGTTGCCCATCAGCTCGAAGTACTGCGTGTGATGGCGCTCGTCCGCGTCGGCGTCGTCGAACGAGTAGGCGAACGAGACGCCCTGCATCGGCACCTGCGTGACGCCGTTGACGGTGTCGGGCTCGGCGATCCCGGCCAGCTCGAGGATCGTCGGCGCGACGTCGATCACGTGGTGCCACTGCGTGCGCACCTCGCCGCTCGCTCTGATCCGCGCCGGCCAGTGGACGATCGTGCCGTTGCGCGTCCCGCCGTAGTGCGAGGCGACCTGCTTGGTCCACTGGTACGGCGCGCACAGCGCATGCGCCCAGGCCACCGAATAGTGGTTGTACGCTCTCGGGCCGCCGACCTCGGACAGGTGCTCCTGCCAGAACTGCGGCGTCTCGTACTCGCCGCCGCCGTTGGACGCGGTCGTGATCATGTACGCGCCGTTGAGCCCGCCCTCGGCCGAGGCCCCGTTGTCGCCGATGATGTACAGCACGAGCGTGTCGTCGAGCACCCCCAGCTCCTCCAGCGCGTCGAGCACGCGGCCGCACTCGGTGTCGGCGTACTCGAGGAACGCGGCGTAGACCTCCATCTGGCGGGAGAGGATCGGTCTCCATTCCGCCGGCACGTCGGCCCACGCGGCGATCCCGTCGGGCCGTCTCGTCAGCTCGCAGTCGGCGGCGACGACGCCCAGCTCTCGCTGGCGGGCGATCGAGCGTTCCCGCAGCGCGTCCCAGCCGTCGTCGAACTGCCCCTTGTACTTGTGGATCCACGCTCTGGGGACGTGATGGGGCGTGTGGGTCGCGCCGGGCGCGAGGTAGGCGAAGAACGGCTTGTCGGGTGTCAGCGACTGCTGCTCGCGGACGTACGCGATCGTGCGGTCGGCGAGGTCGGTCATCAGGTGATAGTCGGGATCGTCGGGCGGCTCGACCGTGCTGGTGCCGTCCACGAGCGCCGGCGTGAACTGGTTCGTCTCGCCGCCGATGAAGCCGAAGAAGCGCTCGAAGCCGCTGTTGACCGGCCAGTGGTCGAACGGCCCGGTCGGTCCCGACTCCCACACGGGAACCTCGTGGCACTTGCCGAACTGCGCGGTGTTGTAGCCGTTCTGGCGCAGGATCTCCGCCAGCGGCGTCGCGGAGTTGGGGCGGGTCGAGCGGTAGCCGGGCGCCGGCGTCGCCGTCTCGGTGATGTGGCCCATGCCGACCGCGTGGTGGTTGCGCCCGGACAGCAGCGCCGCGCGCGTCGGCGAGCAGAGCGAGGTCGTGTGGAAGCGGCTGTAGCGCAGGCCGCTGCCCGCGAGCCGCTCCGCGGTCGGCGTGTGGATCGGCCCGCCGAACGTGCTGGAGGCACCGAAGCCGACGTCGTCGAGCAGCATGATCAGCACGTTCGGCGCGCCTCTTGGCGGGCGCTTGGCCTCGATCGCCGGCAGTCTCTCCGGCAGCTCGCGGACGTCGAACGCGAGCGGGCCGCTGTACACCTGGTCGGGCTTCGGCAGGCTCACTCCGTTGCTCTGACTGCTCATTCGGGCTCCTGACTGCGCTGGTTCGGCGTTCGGCGTGCGTGGGCGGGACGCTGGCGCCCTACCGGGTGATGGCGCTTCACCCGGGGCGGGTGAGCGGTGGGCGACGCGGTTCCGTCCGCACCCCCGGCGAACATCTGTTCGCATGGAGCACGGCGTCATCACGATCACGACGGCCGACCGGCTGGCGTTCGGGCGAGCGGTACGGGAGCTGCGCGGGCGCCGCGGCATGTCGTTGAGCGAGCTGGGCCGCGCGACGCTCGTGCACGAGGGCTATCTCGGCGCCGTCGAGCGGGCGGAGGTCGAACCGACGCTGCGCACGATGGTGCGGGTCGCCGGCGGTCTCGGCGTGCCGCTGTCGGTCCTCGTGGAGCGGTACGAGACGCGCCGCCGCGCGGCTGACGGGGGCGGGCGCGATGGGGGTGCGTGAGCGGCCGGGCGCGGGGCGCGGCGCGGCGGGCGGAGGCCAGCCGGTGGATGGTGCGTGAGCGGCGGGGCGCGGGGCGCGGCGCGGCGGGCGGAGGGCAGCCGGTGGATGGTGCGTGAACGGGGCGGGCGCGTGAGCGACGGCGGGCGCGCGTAGTCTGAGCCGGGTGGCCCGCCTGCGTCCCCTCCCCCTGCTCGGCCTCGCGGTCGGGTGCGCCGGCGCCGTGGCGGCGACGTACGCGGTGCTCGTGCGCACCCATCGTGGGCAGCGCGTCGACCAGGGCGCCTTCGACGGCCGCGCGATCGCGTCCGCGACCGCGCACGACGCGGCGCAGCAGCTGCTGACGACGATCAGCGTCGGCACGCTCGCGGTCGCGATCGCCGCGCTCGTCGTGCAGGCGCTCGTCCGGCGCCGGGTCGCGCTCGCGCTCGTCGCCGGGACCGCGATCGGCGGCTCGGTCCTCACCACCCAGCTGCTGAAGCGCGTGCTGGAACGGCCGGACCTGCTGATCGACGGGCGGCTCTACGCCAACAGCTTCCCCAGCGGCCACGCGACGATCGCCTTCGCGGTCGGCGTCGCCGCGACGCTCGTCGCCCCGCCGCGGGCGCGGCGGCTCGTGTCGGTGCTCGCGGTCGCGTACGCGGCCGCGGTCGGGATCGCGGTGATCGCCGCCGGCTGGCATCGCCCGAGCGACGTCGCAGGCGCGTACTTCGTCGTCGGCACATGGGCGGCGCTCGCGGCGCTGCTCGACCTCGTGCTGGAGCGCCGGCGCGGCGGTGCCGCCGCCTGGCCGCGGCCCGCGGTCGCGCGCAGCTACCTCGTGATCGGCGGCGTGCTGCTTGCCGCCGGCTACGCCTCCACGCTCGCGATCGTCGCCGCCGGCCGCGCCGGGGCGATCGATTGGACGGCCGTCAACGCCGCCTTCGCTGGCGCCTGCGTCGCGGTCGCCGGACTCGCCGCGGTGCTGATGGCGGCGCTGCTGGGAGCGGTGCGCGCGGCCCACCCCGCTCCCGCTCGCCGGACGCCCCGCCCGCGCGCTCCTGCGACGGCGACCAGGCGCGGCTGAGATCCCCCGCCGCGGCGCGGGATGCCGACCACGCAACTGCTCACCACCAATCAGGACATCAAGTACGGTCAGCGCATGCGCAGCGTGTCGCCGACCAGTTCTCCGTGGCTGCGCGCGCTCAGCCGCCCGCCCCTACGACGCCTGCTTTTGCCCGTCGCAGCGGCGTTTGCGCTGCTTCCACCGCTCTCCGCCGCAGCCGCGACGGGCCCCGCGCTCACGGTCGACGCGACCGCCGACCGCCACCCGATCGCACCAGAGATCTATGGCATGAGCTTCGCCGATCCCGCGGTGGCGAGAGAGCTGGCACTGCCGCTGAACCGCTGGGGAGGGAACCACGCCGATCGCTACAACTGGCGGATCGACACGTGGAACACGGCGAACGACTGGTACTTCGAGAACGTCGCCGGCTGCTGGCCTGGCTGCTCCGCTCCCCCCGCCGAGCCCGCGCAGGCGTACCGGCGGATCATCGACGGCGACCAGGCGACCGGCGCCCAGACGCTGCTGACACTGCCGATGGTCGGCTGGGTGGCGAAGCAGGCGGCGTACTCGCAGCCGCTGCCGTGCAGCTACCCGATCGGAGACTTCCCGTCACAGGAGTCGTTTGACAGGTGGAACGGCGTCTGCGGGAACGGCCGCGACACTGCCAGAAACCCGCTGACGGCCAACCCCGCGCTCGCGAACGAGCCCTCCGACGAGCGGCTGTCCGCCGCCTGGATCGCCGACATCCGCGCACGCTACGGCGCCGGCGCGGTCCGCTTCTACGGCCTCGGCAACGAGCCCGGCCTGTGGGACGAGACCCATCGTGACGTCCACCCCGCGCCGACGACCTCGGCCGAGCTGCTGAGCAGGTCGATCGCGCTCGCCGCGGCTGTCAAGGACGGCGACCCCGGCGCCCAGGTGCTCGGCTTCTCCGAGTGGGGTTGGCCGAACTACTTCAAGAGCGCGGCGGAGGAGGCGGGCAGACCCGATCCCGCAAAGCCCGCCGGCGTCGCGATGGCGGCGTGGTTCCTCGACGGGATGCGCGCCGCCGGCGAGGTCCGCGGCGAGCGGCTGCTCGACTACCTCGACCTGCACTACTACCGCCAGGGCGACGAGACGACCGACGTCACGCGCTCGCTGTGGGACCCGACCTACGTCGACCCGAGTTGGATCGGCCAGCCGATCCAACTGCTTCCGCGCATGCGGGCGTGGGTCGACCAGCACTACCCCGGGACGAAGCTGGCGCTGAGCGAGTACGACCTGTCGGTCTCCGACCCGTTCCTCAGCACGCTGATCCAAGCCGACACGCTCGGCATCTTCGCGCGCGAGCGCGTCGGTCTCGCGGCGCGCTGGGATCCGCCCGGTCCCGCGAGCGTCGAACGCGACGCCTTCCGCGTCTACCGCAACTACGACGGCGCCGGCGGCCGCTTCGGCGACACGTGGGTCCGGTCGGTCAGCGACGACCAGGCCCGGGTCGCGGTCTACGCCGCGCAGCGCAGCGGCGACGGCGCGCTGACGGTCCTCCTCGTGAACAAGTCGAGCCAGCCGCAGTCGAGCCCGCTCACCGTGAGCGGACGCGGCGGGGCCGGCGGCGCTGCGGTGCAGTCGTGGAGTTGGTCGCGCGCGGCGCCGACGCTCGCCCGCGGCGCCGACGTCGCGCTCGCCGCCGAAGGTCAGCCGACCACGCTCGCGCTGCCGCCGCGGTCGCTGACGCTGCTCGTGGTGCCAGCCGGGTCGGCGGGTGGCGGCGGAGGAGGCGGAGGCGGAACAGGCGAAGGCGGGACCGGCGGCGGCACGGGCGCCGGCGTCGGCGCGGGCACGAGAGCTCCGCCGAGCGTCGGCGGTCGCCCGGGCGCGGCGCCCGTGGGAAGAGCGGAAGGCGCGGGGCAGTCACCGGCCGCTCTCATCGGCCTCCCGCCGAACAGACGCTGCATCCGCACCTCGACGCTCCGCTTCAGACTCAGATCGCCGGTGCGCGGCAGACGCATCCGCTCGGCGCGCGTCGTGGTCGGCGGACCCCGCGCGCGCGGAGGCAAGCGGCTCAGCGGGCGCCAGCTCGCCAGACCGGTCGTGATCGACCGCCTCCCACGGGGCAGGTTCACCGTCACGGTCCACATCCAGCTCGCGGGCGAGCGCGGTGCGAAGGTCGCGTCGCGCCGCTACGCACGCTGTCGCTGACGGACGCCGAACGAGAACGATGGCCCGCTTTTCGCTGCTGTGGAGTCACCGGGACTTCCGCTGGCTGTTCCTGAGCCAGACGATCTCCACGACCGGCGACCGGATCGTGCTCGTCGCGCTCGCGCTGCTCGTGACCGAGCGAACCGGCTCGACGACCGATCTCGGCCTCGTGCTCGGCGCCTACACGCTCGCGCACGTCTCGTTCGTCCTGCTCGGCGGTGTCTGGGCCGACCGCCTCCCCCGCCATCGGATCATGTTCTCGACCGACCTGATCCGCGGCGGGCTGCACGCGCTGCTCGCGGTCCTGATCCTCACCGACGTCGTGACGATCTGGCATCTGATCGCGATCGAGGCGCTGTTCGGCATGGCGGAGGCGTTCTTCCGCCCCGCCTTCAGCGGCCTCGTCCCGCAGACGGTGCCGGAGGAGCTGATCCAGGAGGCGAACGCGCTCAACAACCTGACGCAGACGATCGCGGAGTTCGCCGGGCCAGCGATCGCGACCGCGCTCGTGCTGACGGTCGGGACCGGCGCCGCGTTCGGCGTCGACGCGGCGACCTTCTTCGTCAGCGCCGCGCTGCTGACGCTCGTGCGCCCGCGCGAGCGCGGCAAGCCGGCGCCGCGGGCGCCGTGGCGGCGCGAGCTGCGCGAGGGCTTCGAGGAGGTCCGCTCCCGCACCTGGGTGTGGGTCACGATCTCCGTCTTCTCCTTCCAGTTGCTGGGCGCGTTCGCGCCGTACGTCGTGCTCGGCCCGACCGTCGCCGAGCAGCAGTACGGCGACGCGGCGTTGTACGGCTGGCTGGCAGCGAGCGTCGGCTTCGGCACGGCGCTCGGCTCGCTGCTCGCGCTGCGCTGGCGTCCGCGGCGGCCGCTCGTCGCCGGGATCCTGCTCGTGTTGCCGTTCTGCCTGCTGCTGACGGCGTTCGCGATCGGGATCCCGCTCGCCGTCGCGCTGCCGATCGGCGCGCTCACCGGGATCGGCGTCGCGCTGTTCGGCGTCTGGTGGCAGACGGCGCTCGCGCAGCGGATCCCCCCGCACGCCCTGTCGCGCGTGACCTCCTACGACTGGCTCGGCTCGCTCGCGCTGCTCCCGATCGGCTACGTGCTCGTCGGCGTGCTCGCGGAGCACGTCGGGGCGACCGAGGTGATGGCCGTCGGCGGCGTGCTCGCCGCGTCGGTCCTGCTGCTCGGACTGCTGCCGCGCGAGTCGCGCGAGCTGGGCAGCGGCGGCTCCGGCGACGTGCCGCCGACGGCGCCGGGCGCCCCGGCGGCGGCGGGCGCCGCCGGCGTCACGCCGCGCGCGGACGCCTAGAGAACCGTCAGATCCTTCGGCAGCGTGTTGAGGACGTCGTGGCCGTCGTCGGTGACGACGACGAGGTCCTCGATCCGCACGCCCAGCTCTCCCGGCAGGTAGACGCCGGGCTCGACGGTCACGACGTTGCCCGGCGCGAGCGTCGCTCTCGACGTTCTGGAGAGGCGAGGCGCCTCGTGGATCTCGACGCCGACCCCATGGCCGAGGCTGTGGCCGAACTCGTCGCCGTGGCCGGCCGCGGCGATCACGTCGCGCGCGGCGGCGTCGGCGTCTCTCGCGAGCACGCCCGGGCCGACCGCCGCCAGGCCCGCGAGCTGCGCCCGTGCGACCAGCTCGTAGATCTCGCGTGCGTGGTCGCTCGGCTCGCCCGCCGCGAACGTGCGCGTGCAGTCCGAGCAGTAGCCGTCCAGCTCGGCGCCCCAGTCGATCACGACGAGGCTGCCGGACGCGATCGGCACGTCGCGCGGGGTCGCGTGCGGCAGCGCCCCGTGGCCGGCGTGCGCGACGATCGTGTCGAAGCTCGGGCGCTGCGCGCCGAGGCGGCGCAGCTCGTACTCGAGCGCGAGCGCGACCTCGCGCTCGACGCGTCCGACGAGGCCGTCCTGCAGCACGCGCGTCAGCGCGCTGTCGGCGAGGATCGCCGCGGCGCGGATCCGCTCGATCTCGCTCGCGTCCTTCACCAGCCGCAGGTCCTCGACGATCCCACCGGCCGCGACCAGCTCGACGCGCTCGGGCAGCAGCTCGCGCAGCCGCTCCCGCGTGCGGACCGAGACGTGCTGGTCCTCGTAGCCGAGCCGCACGTCGCCCTGCGGCAGCGCGCCCTCGACCTCCCCGAGCAGGTCGGTCTCGCCGATCACGCGCTCGAACCCGTGCACCTGCTCCTGCGCCTGCGTGACGTAGCGGAAGTCGGTCACGAAGCGGCGCGTGTCGCCGGCTCCGACGACCGCGAGCCCGTTGGAGCCGGTGTAGCCGGTCAGGTAGCGGACGTTGACGAGGTCGGTGATCAGCAGCGCGTCCAGCTCGCGCTCGGGCAGCGCCGCGGAGATGCGGTCGGCACGCGCGGCGGCCCCGGCGGCGGTGGTGCTCATCTGCCTTCGTCCTCTCTCGCCTCGTTCGACACCAATGCCTCTCGTACCCGTTCGAGCGCGTCGCGGTACCCGTCCGGCCCCTTCCCGGCGACCGTCGCGATGCACAGCTCGCGGATCACCGACACGCGCCGCCACTCCTCGCGCGCGTTGACGTCGGAGAGGTGGACCTCGACGGCCGGCAGCCCCGCGATCTCGAGCGCGTCGCGGATCGCCCACGAGTAGTGCGTCCACGCGCCCGGGTTGAGGATCAGCGCGTCGGCCATGTCGTCGGCGCGGTGGAGGCGCTCGACGAACGCGCCCTCGTGGTTGCTCTGGAAGAACTGGACGCGCAGGCCCAGCTCGGCCGCGTGCTCGGAGATGCCGCGCTCGAGTCTGTCGAGCGTCACGGTCCCGTAGTGGGCGGCGGGCCGGCGCCCGAGCTGGTCGAGGTTGACGCCGTGCAGGACGAGCACGCGGTTGCGGCTTCTCATGTCGTCGCGCTCCCCGACGCCGCCAGCTCCTGGACGGCGGCGCGCAGCTCGCCGTCCGCGACCTGGCAGCCGGGGCGCGCCGCTCCGGGCCCGTCGAGCAGCACGAATGGCACGGGCGCTCCACTGCGCCGCTTCTTGTCGCGCGCGGTCGCGGCGACGACCGCGTCGAGGTCGACGACGGCGGCGTCCAGCTGCGTCGGCAGCCCCTGGGCGGCGAGCAGCACGGCGACCTCGTCGCGCAGCGTGTCCTGGCCGGAGAGGCGCAGCGCCGCGAGCAGGCCGAGGCCGACGGCCTCGCCGTGGCGGTACGTGGCGTATCTGGTGACGGTCTCGATCGCGTGGCCGACCGTGTGGCCGAGGTTCAGCACCTGCCGCACGCCGCCGTCGCGCTCGTCGAGTGCGACGACCGCGAGCTTCGTGCGCGCGCACTCGAAGATCATGTCCGCGTCCGGTAGGTCGCCCGTGCGGACGCGCTCCCACAGGTGCCCGCCGGCGATCAGCGCCGTCTTGACGACCTCGGCGTAGCCGGCGGCGGCCTCCTCGCGCGGCAGCGTCTTCAGCGTCTCGACGTCGACGACGACCGACGACGGCTGGTGGTAGGCGCCGACGTAGTTCTTCGCGCTCGGCAGGTCGACGCCGGTCTTGCCGCCGAAGGCGGAGTCGACCTGCGCGACGAGCGTCGTCGGGATCTGCACGATCGGGACGCCGCGCTGGTAGGTCGCGGCGACGAATCCGGCGAGGTCGCCGACGACGCCGCCGCCGAGCGCGACGAGGTGGTCGCTCTGCGTCATGCCGTGCTCGCCGAGCGCGACCCAGGCGGTCTCCGCCGTCTGCAGCGTCTTGTTCGTCTCCCCCGCGGGGATCGTGATCGTCGCCGCGATCGCGTCGCCCAGCCGCTGCGCGTACCGCGGGCCGACCTGGTCGTCGGTGACGAGGAAGCCGTTCCCGCGCACCGGCGAGAGCGACGCGCCGAGCAGGTCGCGGCCGACGAAGACGGGGTAGTCGCCGGACGCGCTCGTCGCCCACAGCAGGCGGCTGTCCATCCCGCCCGCCCGCGCGCCGGCGAGCGCCAGGATCGACGGCAGCGCGTCGTCGATGCGGTCTCGGCGGTCGGCCGGCACGACGACGTCGGCGGCGGCCATGTACATCGGGCGCCGGCGGATGTAGAGGTCGCGGAACTCCTGCGGGTCGCGCGCGAGCGGGCGGCCGCGACCGGCGGCACGCTCCCACGCGACGTTCACGTCGACGTCGAGCAGGATCGTCGTGTGGCGTCTGAGCGCGTCGCGGATGCGGGTGGACTGCAGCGCGCCGCCGCCGAGCGAGAAGACGCCGCCACGGGCCTGCTCGAGCAGGTCGCCGACGAGCTGCTCCTCCAGCGCGCGGAACGCCGCCTCGCCCTGCTCGGCGAAGCAGCGGTCGATCGGCATGCCGAGGTGCTCGGCTATCTGCGCGTCGGCGTCCGTGACGTCGACGCCGAAGCGCTTCGCGAGCCGGCGTGCGGCCGTCGTCTTGCCTGCGCCCATGAAGCCGACGAAGACGAGCGCGGAGCGCTCGGGCAACGTCAGCTCCTGCGGCTCGCTGGTCAGCGGCGCCATCCGATCCGCTCCTCGTAGGCGCGGACGGCTTCGCGCACGTCGTCGATGTGGTCGCCGCCGAACTTCGTGCGGTACGCGTCGGCGAGTACGTGCGCGAGCATCGCCTCGCCGACGACGCCGGCAGCCGGGACGGTGCAGGAGTCGGTCCGCTCGCGCAGCGCCTGCGCCGGCTCCTTCGTGTCGATGTCGACGGAGCGGAGCGGCTTGGTCAGCGTCGGGATCGGTTTCATCGCGACCCTCACGACGAGCGGCTCGCCCGTCGTCATGCCGCCTTCGAGGCCGCCGGAGTGGTTCGTCTCGCGGAAATAGCCGCGTTCCTCGTCGTAGAAGATCTCGTCGTGCGCCTGCGAGCCGGGCACGCCGGCGACGTCGAAGCCGTCGCCGATGCCGACGCCCTTCATCGCCTGGATCGACATCATCGCCATCGCGATCCGGCCGTCGAGGCGCTCCTCCCACGAGATGTGGGAGCCGAGGCCCGGGACGAGGCCGAAGGCGATCACCTCGAAGGTGCCGCCCAGCGACTCGTTCTGCTTGCGCAGGACGTTGATCTCGCCGACCATCGCTCTGCTCGCCTCGGCATCGAGGCAGCGGACCGGCGACTCGTCGACGCCCTCGAAGTCCTCGACGGTCAGCGCGGTGGTGCGGGCGGGCGCTCTGACCTTGGTGATCTGCGTGACGTGCGAGCGGACCTCGACGCCGACCGCCTTCAGGAACGCCTTCGCGAGCGCGCCGCCGGCGACGCGGGCGGCCGTCTCACGCGCGCTTGCGCGCTCCAACACGTTGCGGACGTCGCCGGTGCGGTACTTCCACGTGCCGACGAGGTCGGCGTGGCCGGGGCGCGGGAGATGGACCTCGGGGATCGATCTCTCGACCGGCCAGGGGTTCATCCGCTCTTCCCAGTTGCCGTAGTCCCTGTTCGGGATCTGGAGCGCGACGGGTCCGCCCATCGTGCGGCCGTGGCGGACGCCGGCCGTCACGTCAGCGCGATCTCTCTCGATCTTCATCCGCCCGCCGCGGCCGTGGCCGAGCTGGCGGCGTGCCATGTCGCGGTTGATCGCGTCCTGCTCGAGCTCGAGGCCGGCGGGAAGTCCTTCGACGATGCATGTGAGGCCGGGACCGTGCGACTCGCCGGCGGTGATGAGACGGAGCGCCATAGGGCCGTACAGGTTAGTTGGCGGGTTGGGAAGAGGGCGCCGCGGTGGCGGTCAGCGGCGCTGGCGGCGCGGGCTCAGATCCCCTTGCCGGGGTTGAAGAGGCCGGCGGGGTCGAGCGCGTGCTTGATCGCGCGGTGCAGCTCGTGCGCCTCCCCCAGCTCGTCGGCGAGGAAGTCGCGCTTGAGCAGGCCGACGCCGTGCTCGCCGGTGACGGTGCCGCCGAGCGCGAGCGCGAGTCTGACGAGCGCGGCGAACGCCTGACGCGTGCGCGCGACCGCGTCGGGGTCGTGCTGGTCGTAGACGATCGTCGGGTGCATGTTGCCGTCGCCGGCGTGGCCGAACGTGCCGATCAGGACGTCGTGTCTGGCCGCGATCGTCTCGATCCCCTCCAGCAGCGCGGGGATCTTGCCGAGTGGGACGCCGACGTCGTCGAGCAGCGTCGCACCCTGGTGCTCCAGTGCCGTGTACGCGAGCCGGCGGGCGGCCATCAGCATCCGGCCCTCGGCCTCCTCGTCGGTCGTGATCGCGAGCGTCGCGCCGGCCTCCTCGCACCATCTCGCCATCTGGTCGACGTCTCTGAGCGCGCTGGCGCCGCCGAGGTCCGAACGTGCGAAGACGAGCACGTCGACGTCCTCGTCGAGGCCCTGCGGAGCCATCTTCTCGACCGCCTGGATCGTCGTGCGGTCCATCAGCTCCAGCACCGACGGCGTCGCGCTGCGCGTGATCTTCGCGATCGCCTCGCCGGCGCTGCCGAGCGTCGGGAAGCTGGCGGCGAGCGTGGCGGCCGAGCGCGGCGGCGGGATCAGCCGCATCGTCGCCTCGGTGACGATCCCGAGCGTTCCCTCCGAGCCGCAGATGAGCGATGCGAGGTCGTAGCCGGCGACGCCCTTGCGAGCGCGGCGGCCGATGCGGACCGCGCGACCGTCGGCGAGCACGACCTCCAGGCCGAGCAGCGCGTCGCGCGTGACGCCGTACTTGACGCAGCAGAGCCCGCCGGCGTTGGTTGCGATGTTGCCGCCGATCGTGGAGAACTCGTAGCTCGCGGGATCGGGCGCGTAGTGCAGGCCCTCGCGGCGGGCCGCCTCGCCGAGCTGGGCGTTGACGAGGCCGGGCTGGACGGTCGCGAGCAGCGAGGGGCCGTCCAGCTCGACGACGTCGGTCATCCGCTCGAGCGAGAGGACGAGGCAGCCGTCGATCGCGTTCGCGCCGCCGGAGAGCCCTGAGCCGGCGCCGCGCGGGACGACCGCGACGCCGTGGCGCGCAGCGGTGCGGACGGCGTGCTGGACCTCCGCGGTCGTGCGCGGGCGGACGACGGCGACGGGCGTGCCGGCGGGGACGAGGCCGGGCGCAGCCTGGTCGTGACGGTAGGAAGCGAGCACCTCCGGGTCGACGACGACGTCGCCTGCGCTCGTGCGTGCGCCCGCGCTCGTTCCGGACCCCGGTCCGGTTCCCGAACCCTGTCCGGACCCCGGTCCGGATCCGGCGAGGTCGTCGAGCAGGCGATCGGTGGCGGCGGTGGTCATGCGGAGATCCCTCGGTAGAAGCCCATCACGTGGTCGCGCAGCAGGTGCTCGGCGTCGCGCACGTCGCCGGCCTCGACGGCGGCGAGGATCGCCTCGTGCTGGCGGACGAGGCGATCGATCGCCCGGCGGGGCTCCGGCAGCGCCCGCAGCGCGTCGTGGAGATGGGCGGAGATCGAGTCGCGGACGGCGAGCATCATCAGCTGGATCGCCTCGTTGCCGGACGCGGCGACGAGCGCGAGGTGGAAGCGCACGTCAGCCGCCTCGAAGCGATCGACCACGTCGCCGGGGGGAGCGCTGCCGTCGCGTGCGGCGGCGTGGGCGTGCTCGCCGCGGGCGGGTGCGGCGACGCCGATGCGCGCGTCGCGGGCGTGTGCAGCGTCGCGGGTGTGCTCGCCGCCGACGGGTGCAGCGTCGTGGGCATGCTCGCTGCCGACGGCGCGCATCGCGTCCAGCGCGGCGCGCGCCTCGGCGAGCTGCGCCGGGTCGCGCCGCGCCGCCGCGCCCGCGACGGCGGCCGCCTCCAGTGCGCAGCGGACCTCGACGAGGTCGTCGAGCGGCACGCGGCCGAGCCGGAGCAGGTGGACGAGACTCGTGCGCAGCGGCCCGAGCGAAAGCGTCTCGGCGGCGGCGACGCGCAGCGGCGCGGTCGGCCCCGCGGCGACGGCGAGCCCCTGCGCCTGCAGCGCGCGCAGCGCCTCGCGCACGGTCGTGCGGCTGACGCCGAACTGCGCGCACAGCTCGCGCTCGGCGGGAAGCTCATCCCCCGGTCCCAGCACGCCGTCGAGGATCGCTTCGCGCAGCTGGTGCGCGACCTGCTCGTACGCCGGGCTGCGGACGACTTCATGGAACGCCATGTCGCGAACGTTACCTGTTTGCCTGCTGGTCTGACAAGCAGGCGAGAGGAGCGTGGGCGGCTGGCGAGTGGTGCGCGGACACGCGACGCACGCAAGCCCCGAGGTCGTCCTGCCTTGCTGTCGCTCTACGACCACAAACCAGGACGACCGCGGGGAGAGCCGGTGCTCAGCCCAGCCCTGTGAGGTAGGCGTCGAGCAGTGGGGCGCCTGCGTAGAGGGCGACGGCGGCGCCGAGCGCGAGGAACGGGCCGAGCGGGAGCGTCGCGCGGCGGGCTCCGGCGGCGCCGTGGCGGATCAGCAGGACGAGGCCGGCGAGCGCGGCCGCGACGAAGCCGGCCAGCAGGGCGACGGCGACCTCGGCGCCGAGGAAGAGGCCGAGCATCCCGGCGAGCTTCACGTCTCCCATCCCCATGTCGCCGGGACGCGCGAGGGCGGCGAGCAGCAGCAGCGCGGCGGCGGCGGCGCCCGCGAGCAGCTGGTCGCCGACGGCGGCCGGGTCCGTCGCCAGGCCGAGCGCCACCGCGGCGAACGCCCCGGCCGCGGTCGCCCAGTTCGGGATCAGCCGCACGGCGACGTCGATCAGCGCGATCGGCACCAGCAGCGCCGTCAGCACCAGCCCCAGCGCGACGTCGCGCGGGCTCGCGGCGGTCAGCACGACCCCGCCGGCGAGAAGCGCCCACAGCGCAACGGCCAGCGGCGCGTGGCGTCGGACGTGGGCGAGATCGCCGCGCACCCGCGCCATTCCGCCGCGCGCACGCGCCACGCTGCCGCGTGAACGCCCCGATCCACCGCCCTGTCCGCTCGCCTCCCGGCCGCTCCGATCCCCCATCTACCGGCAGATCGGCGGGACGGCCGGCGCGGATGAGAGGTCATCGTGCGAACGGACGCCCATTGCTTGAACCGCGCCGATCGGATAGGGATTGCACCAGGTGCACGCGCCCCCACGTCACCCGAGCTTCGAGGAGCGGTTCGATCCTGCCGTCCGCATCCTCCCGCCCGACCGCTCCTGGGCCGTTCGCTTCGAGCGTGAGGCCGCGCGGCTCCGCGCCGCGCTCGGCGCCGTCGCGGACCGGATCGAGCACGTCGGCTCGACCGCCGTCAGCGGACTCGCATCGAAGCCGATCGTCGACCTGCAGGTCTCGGTCGGCGCGCTCCAGCCGTTCGACCACTACGCCGGTCCGCTCGCCCGGCTCGGGTACGTCTTCCTTCCGGCCGCGGCCGCCTCAGGCGACGACGACGCGCGCCTGTTCGCGAAACCGCCACAGCATCCGCGCGCCTTCCATCTCCACGTCTGCCGCGCGGGCAGCGCTCACGAGGAACGCCACCTCGCCGTGCGCGACTACCTGCGCGCCCATCCCGACGAGGCCGACGCCTACGCGGCGCTCAAGCGCGGGCTCGTCGCGCGGCGGCCGCTCGACCGCCTCGCCTACATGCACGGGAAGGCGAGCTACGTCGTCGACCTGGAGCAGCGCGCGCTCTACTGGGCGCGCGAGCGCCCGGAGCGAACGGGCTGACCGGGCGGCTGGCCGCCGACGAGCGTCGCGCGCTCAGGCCGCGGCGGCGCGCAACGTGACGCCGGCTTCCTGAGCGTTGCGCTCAGGGTCGAACTCGCCGCTGCCGCCGCACCACGGGCACGTGACCTCTCTCGGCGTCCCGCCGAGGCCGGAGATCACTCTGCCGGTCCCCCTGCAGGGGCGGCACTGCGTGTCGGGGACTCTCTCATCGTCAGCCATCGACGGGCGAGGCTAGCGCGTCGCGGGGCGCCGTGCCTCGACCGTGGCCCCGCCGCGCGCTCAGCGGCGGACGGCGAGCGCGATCCCGTCGCCGACCGGGGTGATCGTCCCGAGCAGGTCCGGATGCGACAGCAGATGGTCGTTGAACGCTCGCGCCGTCGCGACACGATCGCCGCTCCAGCCGTCGATCGGCCTCCCCTCCGCGACCGCGCCGGACATCAGCACGTTGTCGACCGCGATCAGGCCGCCCGGCCGCATCAGCGGCACGATCAGGTCGAGGTGGCCGGTGTACTCGGCCTTCAGGCCGTCGAGGAACGCGAGGTCGAACGGGCCCGTCAGCTCGGCGATCCCCTCCGCCGCGTCCTGCAGCCGCAGGTCGACCTTCGCGGCCAGCCGCGCGCGCGAGAAGTAGCTCTGCGCCGCCGTGTGCCGCTCGCGGTCGATCTCGAACGAGATCAGCTCGCCGTCGTCGGGGAGCGCTCGCGCCAGGTGCAGCGTCGAGACGCCGATCGCCGTCCCGACCTCGACGATGCGCCGCGCGCCGATCGCTCGCGCGAGCACGTGCAGCAGCGTCGCGGCCTGCGGATCGAGGATCGGGACCTTGTCGCGCGCACCGCGCTCCTGCATCTCGGCGAGCAGGGCGTCGGGGTCGGGTCGGGTCTCGGCGAGATAGGAGCGGACGGCGTCGGTCACGATCATGCAGCGGGTCCTCCAGGTGGCTTCGTCCCGGGGTCCTTCCCCGATCGGGCGTCCGCGTAGCCCTCCGCGACCGGATCTTCACCGCCGCATCAGCGCGCGAGGTAGCGAACGACGGCGAGCACGCGCCGGTGATCCTGCTCGCTCTGGTCGATTCCCAGCTGCTCGTAGATGTGGGACGTGTGCCGCGCGACGGACTTCTCGGCGATCACGAGCGCGTCGGCGATCGCCGCATTGCTGCGGCCCTCGGCCATCAGTGCGAGAACCTCGCGCTGGCGGCCGGTGAGGCCGCCGACGAGGTCGTCGGCGCGCGGCCGGTCGAGCATCGCGGCGACCACCACCGGGTCGACCACCGTCTCTCCGTTCATCACCCGGCGCAGGTCGCCGACGAACGTGTCGACATCGGCGATGCGCTGCTTGAGCAGGTAGCCGACGCCGCGTGAGCCGGCTTCGAGCAGCTCGGTCGCATAGCGGCGCTTGACGTGCTGGGAGAGGACGATCACCGGCAGCTCCGGCCGCTCGACGCGCAGCTGGAGCGCGGCCCGCAGCCCGTCGTCGGCGTGGCCCGGCGGCATCCGGATGTCGGCGACGACGAGGTCGGGCCGCTGCTCGCGGACGAGCCGCAGCAGCCCGGGCGCATCGCCGGCGGCGCCGGCGATCGTGAAGCCCGCGCGCTGGAGCACGAGCTGCAGACCCTCTCGCATCAGGACCTGGTCTTCGCCGATCACGACACGCACGGAATCACCGCCTTCACGCGCGTGCCGCCGCCAGCGCTGTCGATCGCGAGCCGGCCGCCGAGCGCCGCGACGCGGTCGTCCATCCCGCGCATGCCGTTCCCGCCGCCAGCCCGCGCGCCGCCGACGCCGCCGTCGGCGACCTCGATCGCCAGCGTCCCGTTCGAGCGTTCGAGCGAGACGGCGAGCGCCGTCCCGTCCGCGTGCTTGACGGCGTTGACGATCGCCTCCGAGACGATGAAGTACGCCGCCGTCTCGACGTCGGGCGCGAGCCGCCGCTCGAAGCCCGCGACGTGCAGCGCGATCGGCGTCGGCAGGCGGTCTGCGAGATCCTCGACCGCGGCCGGCAGACCGCGCTCGGTGAGCTGCGTCGGCATCACGCCCTCGACGAGGTCCCGCAGCTCGTCGATCGCCGCCTCGATCCCGGCGCGGACGGTCCCGGCATCAGCGCCGGTGCCGGCCTGCACGGCGAGGAAGACGAGACGCGACTGCAGACCGTCGTGGAGGTCGCGGGCGATCCGGCGGCGTTCGTCGTCCGCCGCGGCGACGAGCCGGCTGCGCGAGGCGCGCAGCTCGACGACCAGTCGCTCGCGGTCGAGCGCGAGGGAGATCACGCGGCCCGCCTCGCGGACGTCGGCGGGCCGGTCGAGCAGGACGGCGTCGTAGACGATCGCGCCGACCGGCTCGCCGGCCAGCTCGATCTCGACCAGGCCGCGCGGCCCGTTCGGGCCCGGGCGCGACACCGGCACGCCGCGGTCGTCGACGAGGCCGTCGTCCCCGGGCAGGCGGAACAGGAGCCGCAGCGACTGGTCGCCGAGCGTGTCGGCGAGCGCTTGGCGCAGCGCGGGCCGCGCGCTCTCCTCGGCGCCGAGCCAGCTTCCGAGCTCGGCGATGTCGGCGGTGCGGGCGAAGCCCCCGCGCGAGGCCGCGACCGCGAACGCGACGGGGACGAGCGCGATCACGGTCAGCTGGACGATCGAAAGCGTGAGGCCGCCGCCGTCGAACAGCCAGCGCGAGACCTCGCTGCCCCATTGGACGATCAGCAGCGCGAAGATCCCATAGCCCGAGAGCGGAGCGAGCACGCGGCGCTGCTCGGGCGTCGCCCGGCGCAGCCGGGCGACGAGGAGCGCCGCGGTGGCCAGCACCAGGAGCGCCCCGGCAACGCGCAGCACGTCGATCGCCGCGCTGACGACCTCGGGACGGTCGGCGACCGAGAGCGGGCCGTCCGGCGAGAACAGCCGGATCGGCAGCTCGAAGATCAGGCAGACGACGTAGCCGCCCGCCACGACGAGCCGCGCGGCGGGCGCGTGCAACCGGCCGGTCGGAAAGCCGATCAGCAGGTGGATGATCACGGCGATCCCCAGGATGCGTGTGATCTGGCCGACCGCCACGAGCGCCTCCACACCGGTGTTCACCAATCCGCTGAGGAGCAGGACCCCGCCCCCGACCACGAGGAGGAAGCCGAGCCGGCTGCTCGGGCGGCGCGTCCAGGCGATCAGTCCGGCCGCCACGTAGACGAGCGCACCGGCCGGGAACAGCGCGGCGGCCCAATGCACCTGCGCCTGACGCATCAGCGCGAGCTCCGCGCCGGCCGCGCACAGCGCGGCGACCGCGATCAGCAGCGCCGAGTCGGTGACCGGAAGAGAGCGGACGCGACCGGCATCCGACACGTGAGAGGGCGCGCGCACCGCGGCATCCTCGCAGACGGTCTCGCCTCCTCGCGCGCCGTCCCCGGCACGACGAAGCACGTCGTTTTCGGGCGAGCGACGTCTCCGACGCCGCCGCCGGCGCGATCGCCCGCGCGCTCGAGAAGGAGCCCGAGCAGCGACCGGCCAGCGCGACGAGCTACGTGCGCGCGGTCATGCTCGTGGCCGGCGTCACGCTCACCTGACGTCCCGCTTCGGGGCTGCCAAGGCGTCGGCGTAGCCCACCGCGACGAGATCGTCGCGTCCGATCCCGAGCGCGTCCCGCAGCTCCGCGACCAGCCGGTGCTCCTCCGCCAGATCGGAGGACGCGGGCGCGACCGCCTCGAACTCGACGAACGCGCCGAGCCCGTCGACGTGGTCGAGGTGGATCCGCACCTGGCGCCAGAGGAACAGCCGGCGCTCCTTCTCGACCACGACCCGAGTCCCCAGCGCCGCGTCGAGACCGGCGCGGCACGCCGCGGCGTCCGCGACGCCGATCAGCCGGTACGCGCTCAGCTTCGCGTCCGCGTCGTCGGGCCGCTGATACTGGATCAGCGTCGCCCCGCCCGGCCGCTCCTCACGCAGCTTCAGGCGTCCGTTCGGAACGTGGAAGTACGTGTCCCGCTGCCACAGCACGCCGTGGTCGACGGCGTCCGCGAGCCGCTGGCAGACCGCCAGGGTGCGAGCGGGATCGCGGTCGTGGGCCTTCAACTCGACGTTGCGACGTGGCGCGTTCACGGCGGTCCCAGACTAGCCAACCTACTCACGGGTTGGCAGTGCGCTGACGCGCCGTTGTTCAACCGGTGAATGGTCGGATAGTGTTGAGCATTGGGATGGGCCCTTTGGGAGAAGGGCTCGGGAGCCAAGGCAGGGAGGCTCCGTGATCTGGCGTCACAAGTGAGGCCTGAGCCCGGGCGTTTCGCCGTGTCCTGATGAGAGCGGGGCGGGGAGCGGGCGTCCGGGCACAGCCCCGCCGCGTCAGTGCTGATGGTGCTGGTGCACGACCGCGTGGCCTCTGCCGCGCGTCAGCAGCCAGCGGTTGACCGGATAGGCGACCGCTCCGGCGATCAGCAGCGCGCCCGCGAGGGCGCCCCAGAAGAGCAGGTCGCCGACGCCGGCGTCCATCGCGCCGGGGACCACGAGCATGATCGCGTTGTCGACGACCTCCATCACGGCGATCGAGATCGTGTCCGCCGCGAGCGCGATCGGGATCACGGCGGCGAGCGCCATCCCCGAGCGGAGCAGCGGCAGGCTCGTGAGCGTGTAGCCGAAGAAGAAGGCGAGGACGACCGCGAGCGCGATCGTCCCGAGGTCGCTGAAGCCCAGCGCGGTCCCGATCACCATCCCGAGCACCTCGCCGATCGCGCAGCCGGTGAGGCAGTGGACGGTGGCGCTGAACGCGAGCTTGTTCAGCTCGGACCCGGACGGCCCGTGCGTCGCGTGATCGGCGTGGTCCATGTCGACCCTTTTACCCCATGGGGGTATTTGCTAACGTTGATCGACAGAAGATACCCCCACTCCGTATACGCCGAGAGGTCACCGTCATGAGCACCGCACACGTCACCGATCACACCGCACACCACGGTCATGCCGCCCACCACGGCGACGCGGTCGCGCAGGAAGACCTCCGCGTCGCGGTCGCCGAGTCCGAGCTGACCCTCGGTCAGCAGGAGCGCCTCGCGTTCCGGATCGAGCGCTCCGACGGCGAGACCGTGCGCGACTACGACGTCTCGCACGAGCGGCAGATGCACCTGATCGTCGTCCGCAGCGACCTGACCGGCTTCCAGCATCTCCACCCCGAGCTGGCCGGCGACGGCACCTGGAGCACGCCGATCACGTTGTCCGAGCCCGGCGGCTACCGCCTCTTCGCCGACTTCTCCAGCGCCGGCGGCGCGCGCACGCTCACGAGCGACCTGCGCGTCGACGGCGCGGCCGAGCTGGTCGATCTGCCCGCTCCCGCGCCCGTCGCGACGAGCGACGGCGGCGACCGCGTCGAGCTGGAGCGCGTCAGCGGACGGGACGCGGAGGCCGAGCACGCGACCCAGAGCGCGAGCGCCGGCGCGGCGGCCACGCTGCGCTTCGCGATCACGCGCGACGGGAAGCGCGTCGACGTCGAGCCGTACCTCGGCGCGAGCGGTCACCTCGTCGCGTTGCGCGAGGGCGATCTCGCCTTCCTCCACGTCCACCCCAGCGGCGACGGCGTCGAGTTCGACACGGTCTTCCCGACCGCCGGCCGCTACCGCCTGTTCCTGCAGTACCAGGTCGGCGGCCGCGTGCAGACCGTCGCGTTCACGCAGGTGGTGAAGTAGGCGCTTGTCGCCGAGCGGAGCCGCGCGGATCGCTAGCCTGCGGTTCGTGCGGCTTCCGCGCATCCATTCCCTGACCCGCGGCCGGCGCCGCCGGCTGCTCGCCCTGCTGGCCGTGTTCGCGGTCGCCGGCGCGATCGCCGTGCACCACGTCGGGCCGGTGATGAGCGCCGGCATGGGCGGCCACCACGACGGCGCGATGAGCCCTGTCGCCGAGCTGTGCCTCGGCGTCCTGACCGCGGTCGGCATCGCCCTCGCGACCGCCGCGCTCGTGCTGCTTGCGCCGCGGCGGCGGCTGGCGCCGCTCGTGCTGTCCGCGACCGGCGTCGCTGAGTGCTCGGCCCCGGCGCCACGGCCTCCGCGCGCTCGTGCGGGGTTCTCCTTCCTCTGCGTCATGCGGTGTTGACCGGACCGTTCGTCCGATCGACCCACAACGTACGAAGGAGCAGTTCCGATGCAGAGAATCCCGCTCGCGCGGCTGTTGCCCGCGCTCGCGCTCCTCGCCGTGCTCGCGTTCGTCGCCGGCTGCGGCGACAGCGGTGGCGATGAGGCGACCACCGCTGCCGGCACGCCGGCAGCGACCGGTCCCGCGACGTCCGCCGACACGACCCCGCCCGACAGAGCGAACGGCGTCGACCGCGCGTTCGCGACGATGATGGTCCCCCACCACGAGGGCGCGATCGCGATGGCGCAGCTTGCCCGTACGCGCGCCGAGGGCGTGTTCGTGCGCAACCTCGCCGGCGACGTCGTGCGCACCCAGCGTGCGGAGATCGTCGTGCTGCGCAGAGCCGACAGACGGCTCGCCGAGGCCGGCGTCCGCAGAGGGACGCTCGGCCTCTCCGACGCCGAGATGGGCATGAACCACGACCTCTCGATGCTGAGAGAGGCTGACGACTTCGACCGCGCGTTCGTCGAGCTGATGATCCCGCACCACGAGGGTGCGATCGCGATGGCGCAGGTCGAGCTGGCGAAGGGCGGCGACCGCGAGCTGCGCGCGCTCGCGCAGGAGATCGTCGACGCCCAGCAGGGCGAGATCGACGCGATGCGCACGCAGCTCGGCGAGATCGTCCCCGACGGCGAGACCGGCCCGGACGCCGGCCCCGAGACCGAGACCGAGACCGAGACCGGCGGCCACTCCGGCCACTGAGCGAAGGTCGCCGCGCAGCGTGCCGGTTCGTCACGGCACGCCGCGTGGCGGGCGGCGGCCTCTCGCGCGGAGCCAGGAGCGGTAGGCCTCGTGCGGCATGTCGGCGAGGATCGTCTCGCCGATCAGGACGTCCGGCGGGGTGCCCTCGGCGGCGAGGCTGCACGGGAGCCGCAGGTCGGGGTTCGGGTTGGACCAGGTCTCCAGGCCGCCGAGCAGCACCTTCTCGTAGCGGGCGCCGAAGAGCGTCAGGTTGGTCGCGCCGGCGAGCGCGGCCGACGGCGACAGGACGCCGCGGTAGCCGGCGGCGCGGAGGTCGTCGGCGATCTGCTGGCAGGCGGCGTGGTCGCCGACGGCGTCGCGCGGGTCGAGGCCGCACGCCTCCCACTGGTCGAACGTGGAGAGGTCGGCGATCTCGCGCTCGCGCACGAAGACGATCCACAGCCGGCGCCGGTACTGCGCGGCGCGCTCGGCGTCGCGGATCCGCTCGAAGCGGACCAGCTCCGCCCACGCGCCCATCGGCTCGAGCGCCAGGTACTGCGCCATCCCCTCGCCGAGCCGGTGCCAGCGCGCCGAGCGCTGCGACGGGGCCGGCTCGCCCGCGGCGTGGTAGAGCGGCGGCCAGTCGGGCGCGACGAGCCGAAAGCAGTGCCACTCCCCGGCGACCCGCGCGGGGTCAGCCTGCCAGCTGGCCACGCGCTCCCCGGGCGAGTGAGACGAGCGGCTCGCGCGCGCTCGCGACCGAGCGGTCGAGCAGCTCCAACGGCGTGCGGCCATCGAGCTGGTCGCGCTCGGCGTCGAACCACATCACGATCCCGACCGGCGTCAGCGAGGCGCGCAGATAGCTGAGCAGCTGCGCGAGCACGACGACGCGCTCGCCGTTGCGCGTGACCGGTCTGCCCGCCTTCCAGGCGCCGACAGTCTTGGTCGAGACGGCGAGCAGGCGCGCGAGGTCTCCCGCGGGGATCCGCTCGAGCGTCGCGAAGACGAAGTCGGCGGCGGCGCGCGGGTCGTCCAGCTCGTCGTGAAGGAGCCGCCGCTCGATCCGCTGCAGCACGTCGCGCATCATCAGCGTGTGCAGCTCGACCTCGCCGCGCGCGTCGGTCATCTCGGGATCGGCGTCTATCGCGCGGCGCAGCCCGACGAGGAACTCGAACAGCTTGCGCGCGTCGTAGTCCTCGGTTCCCTGCGGCAGCGCGCTCGAGAGATCGAGGATCGCGTCTTCCAGCGCAGCGTAGGAGCGCCGTCGCCACTCGCGCGCCGCGCCAGTCTGCTCGTGGACGGGCGCGACGCGCACCGGGCCGATCAGCTCGCGCACGTGCTCCGCCTTGTGGCGGAGGGCGCCACGCTTGGGTGTGTCGGCCAATGCGCTCATCGTCACCTAGGTTCGCAGAACTTCCGGTTGCGTTGGAAGTCTAGCGGAGTCGCGGCGGCGCGGGAAGGATTCCGGTCCGCCGGGGTCAGAGCGGGCAGAGCACGACGATTCGACGACGGAGGACGCCATGGCCCTGCACGTCTCGCCCACTCGCCGCTGGAGCGCACTGGCGGTCGCGCTGCTCGTCGCCGCCGGCACGCTCACCGCCTGCGGCGACGACGACGGCGGCAGCTCCGCGACGACCGCGACGACCGCGACGGGCGCGGCAGGCGGGGCGACCGCACCGGCGACCACGCCCGCAGGGTCGGCGACGACGCGGCTCGCGATCGTCGCCGAGGAGAGAGGCGGCCTCTCGTGGAGCAGAAGAACGCTGACCGCGAGAGCGGGCGACGTGACGATCGCGCTCGACAACCCGTCGGGCAACCAGCTGCCGCACGCCGTCGAGATCGAGGGCAACGGCGTCGAGAGAGAAAGCGCCACGATCGAGCCGGGCGCCGTCACCGACGTCAGCGCGAACTTGAGACCGGGCACCTACACCTTCTACTGCCCGGTCGATGGCCATCGCCAGCAAGGGATGGAGGGCACGCTGACCGTCGGCTGAACGTGGCCGGACAGCCGGCGGCCGGCAGGCCCGCAGCCGCCGCGCCGGGCCGTCAGGAGGCGGGACGCTCCACCTCCAGCGGCTCGGCCGGTGTCATGCGCACCTGCCCGTCGCGATCGCGCACGGGGACGACCAGCCCCGCCTCGATGAGCGCCGAGATGTCGGCGAGCAGCTGACGCGGGTCGAGCGGCGAATCGCCGCTGCGATCGCGCGGGAACGGACCGTCCTGTTCATACAGCATGAGATGTAGCGCTCCTTCATGCGGCAACGTAGGACGAGCAGGATGGCGCGCGTGCCGGACGGAACGAGGGGTCGCCACGGGGCGTATCGCTTGTCAACACTCCTCGTCGCCGTGATATGCCCGCACTTTGCGGGGAAAGCGCGAGTTCTCCACACAGTTGTGCACACGAGTTGGCGTGGCAGCGCACACATGTCGTGGCGTATCGGCGGCAGATGTAGGAGTTGTGCACAGGGTCTCGTCGCCTCTCCGCGGCCGACGCGGTAGGAATGTCGGCGATGCCGTCCCGCTCCACCTCGTCCCGTCTCACCCGCGCAGCCGGCGCCGAGCGCATGGCGTTGCTGCGCGAGCGCGACAAGCTGACGCGGCGGCGCGACGCGACCGCCGCGCAGCTCGCGGCGATAGAGGAGCAGCTCTCCGACGTCGAGGAGCGGCTGGAGCTGATCGACCGGCTCGTGCCTGAAGCGGCCAACGTCCATCCGCTGCCGGCCCGCGGCGTGGAGAGCGGCGATGGGCTCAAGGGGGCGGCGATCCGCCAGGCGGCGATCGACGTGCTGCTGGCACGCCCGGGCGGCGCCGAGCCGATCCACTACAAGACCTGGTTCCACGAGCTGGAGACGGCCGGCCATCACGTCGCGGGCAAGGATCCGCTCGCCGTCTTCCTGACGCAGATCTCACGCTCACCCGTCGTCCGCCGCACGAGCCGCTCGGGCGTCTACGAGCTCGACTTCGACGCGCCCGCCAACCTGCGTGCACGACTGGAGCGCCTGCACGCGCGGCTCTCGGAGCAGTCGCACGCCCCCGGCTCGGCGGCGGATCGCGTCGAGCGCGACCGCGTCGTCGCCGAGATCGCGATCGCCGAGCGCGCGCTGGACGAGGCGGAGGGGGCGCTGCCCGCGCGCGGCGACGGCCGCGAGCGCGCTGCCGGGCACGAGCGCGGCGCGACGCACGACCGCGGACGCGAACGGGCGGCGGGATGAGCACGTTCGCCGACGACGGCTTCGTCCTCCTCCCCGGCTTCTTCTCCGGCGGCGAGGTCGCGACGCTCCGCGGCGAGGTCGCGGCGGTGCTCGACGCGCCGTCCGGGCTCGCCTGCGAGCGGCCCCACAACATGCTCGTGCCGCTGCGCTGGAACGACCGCGCCGTCCGGCTCGCGCTCGACGAGCCGCGCCGCGTGCGCGCGCTGCGCGACGCGCTCGGCGCCGAGGATCTGCGCTGGATCTCCGGCTACGTCAGCACGAAGGAGGCGCGCAGCCCGGCGCTCTGGTGGCACCAGGACTGGTGGTGCTGGAACAATCCCGTCAGCTTCCGCGCCCCCGCGCCGCAGGTCGCGCTGCTGACGTATCTGACCGACACCGACGCGGCCAACGGCGCGCTGCGCGTCCTGCCCGGCTCGCACTGCCGCAGCGTCCCGCTGCACGCGCTGCTGCCGGAGGCGCACGATGACTCGACCCGCGCGCTGCCGCCCGACCACGCGGCGATGAGCGATCTGCCCGGTCAGCTGACGCCGCAGCTGCGGGCGGGCGACGCGATCGTGCTCGACTACCGGCTGCTGCACGGCACCCACGCGAACGCGAGCGACGTCCGCCGCGACGGGATCCTGCTGTCGTTCGCGCCTGCCTGGAGCGAGCTGCCCGCCGACGTCCGCGCGCATCTGATCCTCCACCCCGCGCTGCCGCTGCCGCAGGACGATCCGCACCCGAGCGCCGCCGCCGCGACGCTGCTGCCCGACTACGACGGCGAGCGTGCGAGCCTGGAGCTGAACCGCAACGCGCCCGCCGAGTTCTCGATCAGCCGCGCGCCGCAGCCCGCATGACGTCGACGGGCGCCGCGCGGCCCGTCCAACGCTCGAAGCTGCGCGCGCCCTGGCGGACGAGGATCTCCAGCCCGTCGACGACCGCGACGCCGGCGGTCCGGGCCGCGGCGGCGAGCGCCGTCGGTCTCGCGCCGTAGACCAGCTCGACCAGGCAGCCGTAGCGACCGAGGTCGCCGGCGTCGAGCGGGAGGTGCGCGAACGGGTCGGCCGCGCCGTCGAGCCCGACCGACGTCGTGTTGAGCACCAGGTCCGCCGCGACCGCCTCCTCCACGACGCGGCCGCCCAGCTCGGCGGTCAGCTGCTCGGCGCGCTCGCGCGTCCGGTTCCAGACCATCACATCCGCCGCGCCGGCATCGCAAAGCGCCCAGACCGCAGCGCGCGCCGTGCCGCCCGCGCCGAGCACGAGGGCCGTCTGCCCGGCCGGCGGTGCCGGCAGGGCGTCGACGATCCCGGGCGCGTCGGTGTTGTCGGCGTGGATCCGGCCGTCGGCGCCGAACGTGAGCGTGTTCGCGGCGCCGATCGCGCGTGCGCTCGCGGTCGCGTCGTCGGCGAGCGCCAGCGCGGCGTGCTTGTGCGGGATCGTCACGTTCGCGCCGGTGAAGCCGGCGCCGGGCAGCGCCCGCACGGTCTCGTCGAACAGCTCCGGCGGGACCGGCAGCAGCTGGTACTGCCAGCCGTCGAGCCCGAGCGCGGCGTACGCGGCCTCGTGCATCCCCGGCGAGCGGCTGTGCCGCACCGGCCAGCCGAGCACGCCGCAGCGCGTGCTACACATTGCGCGTCAGCATCTCGTCGGCGATCTCCCGCCGGCGGCCTGCCGCGCCTGCTCGTAGCGCTGGACGTTCTGCAGGTGCTGCTCGTAGGACGGCGCGAACGCGTGCTCGCCGCACGTCCCCGGTCTGACGACGTAGTAGAGCGCGTCGCTTCTGGCCGGGTTCGCCGCCGCTCTGATCGACGCGAGGCCGGGGCTGCCGATCGGCCCGGGCGGCAGGCCGAGCTTGCGGCGGGTGTTGTACGGCGTGTCGGCGTCGAGCACCGACTGGCGCAGCGGGTTGACCCAGTCGTTCTGCTCGAACCGCAGCGTCGCGTCGATCCCAAGCGGGATCGAGTCGCGCAGGCGGTTGTAGATCACGGCGGCGACGAGCGGCCGCTCTCTCGCGACGCTGACCTCGCGCTCGACCATCGAGGCGATCGTCAGCACGTCGTAGGCGGTCAGCTGCTTGCTTCTGGCGAATCTGAGGTTGATCCCGGCGAAGTTCTGCTTGAACGCTCTCAGCTGGTCGTCGACGAGCCGCTGGACTCTCGCGCCGCGTCTCAGCTCGTATGTCGCCGGAAACAGGAAGCCCTCCAGCGTCGCGCCGGCCGGCGCGCCGTATCTGCGCGGGTCGAGCTGGCGCGATCTGCGCGAGGCGGTGAAGTAGTCGCCCCTGAGGCCGGACTGCCTGGCGATTCTCGCCGTCTCGCGACGGCTGCGGCCCTCCGGTATCGAGACGCTGACGGTCGCGACTCTTCTGACCTCCGGCTCAGACGTCAGCGCGTCGAGCGCCGCGCCGTAGCTCATGTCCTCTCTGAGCGTGTATCTGCCGGACTTGAGGTTGCTGCGCTCGCCGGAGACGGTCGCCCGCAGGCCGAAGAAGAAGCCGGAGTCGACGACGCCTCTGTTAGCCAGCAGCTTGCCGATGTCACCGGCGCTCGCGCCCTCCGGGATCGTGACGGCGACTCTGCCGCTGCCGTCGCCCCCGCCGCCGAACGGCTGGAACAGCGAGACGAGGAACCACACGAGCGCGATCCCGAGCAGCACGAACAAGCCTGCGAAGATCCGCCCGCCGACGCTGCGCCGCGTGCGCGGGCCGCCGCCGAACGTCTCCCCCGGCCGCTTCACGCGCACGCCGCGACCCTTCCCGGTCCGCTCGCCGCGCGTCGGCCGGTGGATGTGCGGCAGGTGCATCCTGTCCTTGCCGCTGATGCGCTTGGTGCCGAGTGGCGCCTCATGCTCCTCCGACGGCTGCTCGACAGCCGCGTGCTCGTCGGTCCACTCCGCGCCCCAGTCGGCCTGCACGTCGTGCGCCTGGGTCGCCTGCGGGTCGTGCGCGGGCGGCGGCTCGGCCTGCGGCGGCTGCTCGACCGCGGCGGCGTGCTCGTGATCGTGCGCCTGGGTCGCGTGCGCTGCGGCCGCGGGAGCGGCGACGTCGGCGTGCGGCGGGTGCTCGTCGGCCCACGCCTGGCTGACGTCCCACTGGACCGTCTCCTGGGGATCGTGCGACTGTCCCCGCTCCGCCGCGGGCGGCTCGACGGGCGCGGCCGGCTCCGGCTCGACCGGCTCGAGCGGCGGCTCATAGGCGGCCGGCTCCGGACCGACGGGCTCGACCGGCGGCGGCTCGTAGGCGACGGGCTCCGGCTCGACCGGCGCCGGCTCGTGTGCGAACGGCTCCGCGTCGACCGGATCGGGCTCCGCTTCGAACGGCTCAGGCTCCGCTTCGAACGGCTCAGGCTCCGGTGCGACCGGCTCAGGCGGCGCGGCGGCCGCGCGCTCCTCGGGCTCGAGCAGGTGCTCGGGCACGGGCTCGCCGGCGCGCTCGTAGCGGCGCCGCTCGCGCTCGCGACGTGCGCGCTCGCGCTCCTCAGGCGTGCGATCTCCACCGCGTCGGCTCATCCGTCTCCTCCTCCGTGCCGCACCAGCCAGCCTTCGAGCAGGACTGCGGCGGCACGCGAGTCCTCGCTCTCGCGACCGCCGACGCGCTCTGCGATGACGGTCGTGAAGCGCTCGTCGTAGAGGTCGATCGGGATCTGCTCCCCGAGCGCCTCGCCAAGTCTCTGCGCGAACGCGCGCACCTCCGCGGTCTGCGCGGTGTCCGCGCCGGAGAGGCCGAGCGGCAGGCCGACGACGACCCTGTCGACCTCGCGATCGCGGACCAGCGCGACGAGGCGCGCCATGCCCTTGCGGGTCCCGGGACGCTCCACGTGCGCGATCGGCGTCGCGAGCGTGCCGGTCGGGTCGCTCAGCGCGCAGCCGCAGCGAGCGCTGCCATAGTCGAGCGCGAGCACGCGCATCAGAGTAGCGAGCCGCCTTCCGGCGGTCCCTCGTGGTACCTCGAGGCCTGCATCAGCCCTGGAGGGCAGCCTCGATCGCGGTCCGGGCGGCGTCGATCGCCTCGGACAGCTTCTCTGGGTCGCGGCCTCCCGCACGCGCCATCGTGTCGCGACCGCCTCCGCCGCCGCCCGTCACCTCTGCCGCGACCTTCACGATCGCGCCTGCCTTCACGCCCCGCTCGACGAGCGCCGGGGCGACGCTCGCGACGAGGTGGACTCTGCCGTCGGAGACCGTGCCGAGGACGATCGCGGCGTCGCCGAGCTTGCCCTTGAGCCGATCCGCGACGTCCGGCAGCGCCTTCGGGTCGGGCAGCTCGATCGCCGCCGCGACGACGCGCGCGCCGCCGCCGTGCTCGGTCGCGCCCGCCACCAGCGCGTCGACGTCGAGTGCGCCGTTGCCGGCGCCGGCGCCCTGCTTGGCCGCCTTCTCCAACTCCTTGACCCGAACCCGCAGCTTGTCGACCTCGGCCGGGACCTGCTCGGGCGTCGCGCGCAGTGCGGTCGCGGCGTCGCGCAGCGCGCCGTCGTGCTCGCGCAGCAGCCGCACCGCGGCCGGACCCGTGATCGCCTCGATACGGCGCACGTTGGCGGCGCTGGACGTCTCCGCGGTGACGCGGAAGAGGCCGATCTCTGCGGTCGAGCGGACGTGCGTGCCGCCGCACAGCTCACGCGAGAAGGAGCCGTCGCCGACCTCGACCATCCGCACGACATCGCCGTACTTCTCGCCGAACAGCGCCATCGCGCCGAGCCGCTTGGCCTCGTCGAGCGTCGTCGTCAGCGCGCGCACGGGGAAATTGGCGAGGACCCACTCGTTGACCTCGTCCTCGACGTCGCGCAGCTCGTCGGGCGAGAGCGCCTGCCCGTGCGTGAAGTCGAACCGCAGCTTGTCGGGCTGGACCGCGGAGCCAGCCTGGCGGACGTGGCCGCCGAGCCGTCTGCGCAGCGCCGCGTGCAGCAGGTGCGTGGCGGTGTGGTTGGCCTCGGTCGCGTGGCGCGCCTGGCGGTCGACGACGGCGTGGACGTGCTCGCCCGGCTTCAGCGCGCCGCGCTCCGGTCGCACGACGACGACCTGGTCGGCTCCGCCGGCGACGCGCAGCACGTCGAGCACCTCGGCTCTGCAGTCGCCGTCGGCGCACTCGACCCAGCCGGAGTCCGACACCTGGCCGCCGCCGGCGGCGTAGAACGGCGACTCGACCAGCTTCACGAGCACGCGGCCGTCGTCCTCGGCCTCCAGCGCGCCGACGGTCGTCTCCTGCGCGGTCGTCGCGTAGCCGGTGAACTCGCTCTGGAAGGCGGCGCCGCCGGCCAGCTCCTGGGCCCGCTCGCGCAGTCCGTCGCCGGTGGCGCCCTTGCCGCCGGCGCCGGCGCGCGCCCGCGCGCGCTGCTGGTCCATCAGCTGCTCGAAGCCCGGCTCGTCGACGCCGAGGTCGTGCTCGGCGGCGATCTCGCGCGTGATGTCGATCGGGAAGCCGTACGTGTCGTGGAGACGGAAGACGTCCTCGGCGCCGAGGCCCTCCTCGCCCTCGCGCTTGGCCTGCGCGATCAGCTCGTCGAGCAGCTTCGTGCCCTGCTCCAGCGTGCGGCCGAAGCTCTCCTCCTCGGCGACGAGCCACTTCCGGATCGCGTCGCTGTGCTCGACGATCTCGGGGTAGGCGGCGCCCATGATCTGCTCGACGCGCGCGGCGAACTTCGGCAGGAAGCCGGGCTCGATGCCGATCCGGCGGCCGTGCTGGATCGCGCGGCGCATCACGCGGCGCAGGATGTAGCCGCGGTCCTCGTTGGAGGGGACGACCCCGTCGGCGACGAGGAACGTCATCGCGCGCGAGTGGTCGGCGAGGATCCGCAGCGCGCGCGTCGTCGCCTCGTCCTGGCCGTAGCTGCGGCCGGACAGCTCCTGCCCGAGCTCGATCAGCGGCCAGAACTGGTCGGTCTCGAAGACCGACTCCTTGCCCTGCAGCATCGCGGCGAAGCGGTTGAGCCCGAGCCCGGTGTCGATGTTCTTGCTCGGCAGCGGCGCGAGCGTGTTGACCGGGTTCTGGTCGTACTGCATGAAGACGAGGTTCCAGAACTCGAGGAAGCGCTCGTTCTCGCCGGCCGGCAGGTCGTCGGGCGCGCCGAAGTCGAGGCCGCGGTCGAGGTACAGCTCCGAGCAGGGACCGCAGGGACCGGTCGGACCGGCCTGCCAGAAGTTGTCCTCACGCGAGCACTCGACGATCCGCTCGCGCGGGACGCCGACCTTCTGCCACAGCTCGATCGCCTCCTCGTCGGCGCCGAGGCCCAGCTCCTCGTCGCCGCCGAAGACGGTCACCCAGATTCTCTCCGGGTCGAGCCCGAAGCCCTGCGTCGACAGCTCCCACGCGAACGCGATGACCTCTTCCTTGAAGTAGTCGCCGATCGAGAAGTTCCCGAGCATCTCGAAGCAGGTGAGGTGCCGGAGCGTGTTGCCGACGTTCTCGATGTCGGTCGCGCGGAAGCACTTCTGACAGCTGGTGAGCCGCGTCGCCGGAGGCTGCTCGACGCCCTGGAAGTAGGGCTTCAGCGGGTGCATGCCCGCGGTCGTCAGCAGCACCGACGGATCGTGCGCGGTCGGCACCAGCGGCGCGGACTGCAGCCGCAGGTGCTCGCGCTGCTGGAAGAACGACAGGAACGTCTCGCGGATCTCGTCAGAGGTCATCGGCATGGGGTGCGGAGTCTAGAGCCCGCACCCCATGCCGGTCGCTCACGCCGTGACCGCGTCGTGGATGCGGCCTCCGGCGTGCGCGAGCCGGCCACCTTCGCGGCCGTGACGCAGCGCGACGATCTCGCTCATGATCGACAGCCCCGTCTCGGCGGCGGTGAGCGCGCCGAGGTCGAGGCCGATCGGTGCGGCGATCCGCTCGAGCGCCGCCTCCTCGACGCCGGCCCGCAGCAGCCGCTCTCGCCGTCTCGCCTGCGCGCGCCGGCTGCCCATCGCGCCGATATAGCCTGTGGGCGAGGCGAGCGCGGCGATCAGCGCCGCGTCGTCGAGCTTGGGGTCGTGCGTGAGGACCGCGACCGCCGTCGCGGGATCGATCGGAGCCAGCTCGGCGAACGCGGCCTGGGGCCAGGCGGCGATCACGCGCTCCGCGGCGGGGAACCGCTCCGGCGTCGCGAAGCGGCCGCGGGGATCGACGACGAACACCCGCCAGCCGGCGAGGGCCGCGACCGCCGACAGCTGGGCGGCGAAGTCGACGGCGCCGACGATCAGCAGACGCGGCGGCGGCGCCGAGACGTCGACGAACAGCGACACGCCCTCGTGGGCGTGCAGCCCGCCGCGCTCCGACCACAGCGCGTCGCGCGCGAGCGCAAGCCCGGCGGCGTCGAGGGCGCTGCCGCCGAGCGTGCCGCCGAGCTCGCCGTCGACGCCCACGAGCAGCTTCGCGCCCGGCCGCGGGACGCCCGCGACGACGGTCACGATCGCCACCCGCTCGCCCGCGCGAGCCAGGTCGGTGAAGTCGGCCTGCAGCGGCGAGGCTCCGTGGTCCTCCGCCCAGATCGAGATCTCGCCGCCGCACGGCAGCCCGACGTCCCAGGCATCCGAATCGGCGATGCCGTAGTGCAGCACCCGCGGCGGCCCGCCCGCGAGGATCGCCTCCGCGACCTCGACGACGGCGCCCTCCACGCAGCCGCCGGAGACCGCGCCGACGAGCTCGCCGCGATCGTTGACGGCCATCTTCGTCCCAATCGGCTGCGGCGCGGAGCGCTTCGTCGCGACGACGGTCGCCAGCGCGACGCGATCGCCGCGACGGGTCCACGTCGCCACGGTGTCGAGCACGTCGGTCATCTCATCTCACCTCCCCTTCCTGATTGCGAACGCGATTCCCAGGCCGATCAGCGCGAGCGCCCCCGCCGCGGCCAGCAGCGTCACCGGATCGCGGAGGCGCGCGGCGATCGCGCCGGCGGCGAGCTTGCCGATCGGCAGGCTCTCCTCGACCGCCGGCTCGGCACCCGCGGCGCGCTCCGCCCGCCGCGCGGCTCCGCCCGGCTCTGTCACCGCCGCCGCCGGCTCCTCGGCAGCAGCCGCCCCCTCGAGCATCGCCGCGAGGTTGCCGGCGAACGTCTCGACCAGCCGCGCCGAGACGTCGGTGACCACGCCCCGGCCCATAGCCGCGACCTTGCCGGCGAGCAGCACATCCGTTTCGATCGTGGCGTGCGTGCCGTCCGGCTGCTCCACCAACGCCGTCCGCACGGTCGCGTCCGCGGTGCCCTGGCCGCGCGCCTCCTTCGCTTTCACGCGCATCGCCGCGACGTGCGCGGTGTCGTCGCGCTCGACGACCTGCAGCTCGCCTCTGTACGTCATCGAGATCGGACCGACCCGCACTTTGACGGCGACTCTGTACGCGTCGTCGCCGACGCGCTCCAGGACCTGCGCGCCCGGCATGCAGGGGGCGACGCGCTCGACGTCCAGCAGCGTGGCCCAAACCTCCTCGATCGGGGCCTGGACTGCGAACGCGTTCTCGAACTTCATCGCGTGCTCCTCCGAGAGGTCGAGATCGCCTCGGCCACCGCCGAGAGCGCACTCAGGTTGTGCCCGCTGACGAAGGCGTCACACCACGGCAGCGCCGCCGCCATCCCGCCCGCGAGCGGTGCGAAGTCACGGCTCGCCTTGTGCGGGTTGACCCACACGACGCGGTGCGCGAGCCGGTGCAGCCGCTCCATCTGCTCGGCGACGAGCGCGGGGTCGCCGCGTTCCCAGCCGTCAGAGACGATCACGACGACGGCGCCGCGCGCCATCCCGCGCCGGCCATAGCTGTCGTTGAAGCGCCGTAGCGTCTCGCCGATCCGCGTCCCGCCGGCCCAGTCGTGCGCCACCGCCGTCGCGCGCTCGATCGCAAGCTCCGGCTGGCGGCCCTGGAGCGCGCGCGTCAGCCGGGTCAGTCGCGTCGCGAAGACGAACGCCTCCGCGTCGGTCCCGCCGACCGCGGCGTGCAAGAACTGCAGGAAGGCGCGCGAGTACGGCTCCATCGAGCCGGAGATGTCGCACAGCAGCACCAGCCGGCGGCGGCGCAGCACCCGTCTGCGCATGATCCGGCGGGCGGGGTCGCCACCGGTCCGGCGGCTCGCGCGCAGCGTCGCACGCACGTCGAGCCGCCCGCCGTGACGGTCGCGGCGGGCGCGGCGCGAGCGACGGAGGGGCGGCGCCAGCGCCAGCTCGCGCATCAGCCGCCACAGCGCGCGCAGCTCGTCGGGCGTCAGCTGCCCGAAGTCGCGCTCGGCGAGCCGCTCCTCGGCGCTCGCGGCGGCGAGCTGCACGTTGCGCTCGCGCCGCTCGGCGTCGTCGCCGTCGCGGCGCGGCTCACGCAGGTCGCCGAAGGAGGAACGCGGCGCCGCGCCACCCTCAGGCGGGGCCTCTGGCAGCGCGGCCTGCGTGCGCGCCGGTCGCGGCCCGGCCTGGGCGCCGGGCGGCGGCGGCGCGTTCGGATCGCCGCGCGCCTGCGCCGGGTCCGCGATCCCGCCGAACACCCGCGCGAAGACGCGGTCGAACGTCTCGAGCTGCTCGCGCGAGGAGACGAAGACGGTGCGCGCGGTCCAGTAGAGGCTGCCGCGGCGCGCCGGCGGCGCGAGCGCGAGCGCCTGCGCAAAGCGGACCGCCCGCTCGGGCGGCGACGGGATCCCGGCGTCGTGGACCGCCCGGCCGAACGCGGCTGCGAACGCCGGCAGGTCGACGCGCTCACTCATCGGCCGCGCCCGCGGCGAGCCGGTCAAGGCCGCGTTCGCGCACGAGCTGCTGATCCTCGCGGTACTTCAGGACCGCTCCCAGCGTCCGCTCGGCGGCGACCGGGTCGAGCCGCATCACGCCGAGTAGCCGCAGCGCGGCGACCCAGTCGATCGCCTCGGCGATCCCGGGCGGCTTCTGCAGCTCGCCGCCGCGCAGGCGGCGGACCGCCGTGGCGACGTCGACTGCCAGCTCGCGCGCGGCCTCGGGCACGCGGCGGCGGACGATCTCGACCTCGCGCTCCGCGCTCGGGTAGTCGATCCAGTGATAGAGGCAGCGCCGCTTGAGCGCGTCGTGCAGGTCGCGTGTGCGGTTGGAGGTGAGGACCACTGCCGGCGGGTGGGTCGCGCGGACCGTGCCCAGCTCGGGGATCGTGATCGTCGCCTCGGCGAGCAGCTCGAGCAGGAACGCCTCGAAGTCGTCGTCGGCGCGGTCGAGCTCGTCGATCAGCAACACGGCGGGCAGTGGCCCAGGGTGCACGATCGCCTGCAGCAGCGGGCGGCGGATCAGGTAGTCCTCCGAGAACAGGCGCTCCTCCGAGACCGCCTCGCCCTCGCTCTCCGCGAGCCGGATCCGCAGCAGCTGACGCGGGTAGTTCCACTCGTAGAGCGCCTCCGCGGCGTCGATCCCTTCGTAGCACTGCAGCCGGATCAGGGGCGTCCGCAGCAGCGCCGCGAGCGCCTTCGCGGCCTCGGTCTTCCCGACGCCCGCCTCACCCTCCAGCAGCAGCGGCTGCGGCATCCGCAGCGCGAAGAAGAGCGCGGTCGCGAGCCCCTCGTCGGCGAGGTAGTCGACTGCGTCGAGGCGCGCGAGGAGCGTCTCGACGTCCGGCACGGCGGCGCGGACGGTGTCCTCGGCGCCGCGGTGCGCGGCGCCGCTCACGACGCGACCCGGGTGCGCTGGGCGAGCAGGACGTCGGCGTAGTCTCTCCACGTGTCGACGTCGAGCGGAACCCTGCCGGGGACCGGCACGTCGACGACCTCCGGCGCGCGTCGGTCGAGCAGCTTCCAGACGGCCTTGTCGCCGTGCAGCGTGGCCAGCTCGCCGAACGTCTCGCGCGCGAACGCGAGCGGGTGGCCGCGGCCGTCGTCGTAGCGGCACGCGCTGAGCGGAGCGTCGTCGCGACCGGCCAGCAGCGCGGCGACGGTCGCGGGCGTCACGCCCGGCTGGTCGCCGAGCAGCAGCACGAGCAGCTCGCAGCCCTCGTCGACCGCACCGAGCGCGGCCGCGATCGACGAGGAGCAGCCGGTGCCGAACGCGCGGTTCTCGACGACCTCGACGCCGCCGAGGTCGACCGTCGCGCGGACCGCGTCGACCGCGCCGCCGAGCACGCAGATCAGCTGATCGAAGCGGCACGCGCGGGCGGTCGCGAGCGCGTGGTCGAGCAGCGTCGCGCCGCCGTACGGCAGCAGCTGCTTGGGTCGCCCGAGCCGGCTCGATCCGCCGGCCGCGAGCACGAGCCCGGCGAGGCGGGCTCTACCGCTCTGCACCTGCCACCTCCGGCTCCGCCGCGCCGGGATACACCTGCCGCTCGGCGATCAGCTGCGCGAGGATCGCGATCGCGACCTCGCCCGGCGTCCGCGCGCCGATCGCCAGGCCGGCCGGAACGTGCAGGCGCGCCCGCAGCTCGTCCGGGACGTCGAGCGCGGCACGCACAGCCTCGCCGCGCCGGCGGCTCGCGACGAGCCCGACGTACGGCACGCCCTCCGTCAGCGCCGTGCACAGCGCGCGCTCCTCGCCCTCGCCGTGCGAGGCGACGACGAACGCCTCGTCGCGGGGCTGTGGCCGCGCGACGGCGTCGGCGGCCACGAGCGCCGCTTCCCACCCCGCCGCGCGCGCCAGCTCGGCGAGCGCCCGCGCCGTCGGCGCGTCGCCGACGACGACCATCCGCGGCGCGGGCCGCCACGGCTCCAGGAAGATCTCGAAGGCGCCGCCCGAGAGGCAGTGGTTGTGCTCCACGACGATGCCGCCGATCGACTCCTCCACGTCGGCGACCGCCTCGGGCACGATCCGCAGCAGCAGCGGCTCGCCCGTCTCCAACACGCGCGCGGCGTGCAGCCGCACGGACGCCTGCGCGCAGTGGCCGCCGACGAAGCCCTCGATCGTCCCGTCGGCGTGCACGAGCGCGGCGTCGCCGGCATGCACGCTCGTCGGGTGCTGCGCGCGCACGACGGTCGCGTGGACGAACGGCTCGCCGCCGGCGCGCATGCGCTGTGCGGCGCGGGCGAGCGACCCGGCGATCATTGCGGCGGCTCCGCTCGCCCCTCCATCGCCTCCCACACGCGCGACGGCGTGCACGGCATGTCGATGTGGCGCACGTCGTACGGCTTCAGCGCATCGACGATGGCGTTGACGATCGTCGGCGGCGAGCCGACGGTCGCCGACTCGCCGACCCCCTTCGCGCCGATTGGATGGTGCGGCGACGGCGTGACGGTGAAGTCGGTCTCCCAGTCGGGCACCTCCAGCGCGGTCGGGATCAGGTAGTCCATCAGTGATCCGCCGAGGCAGTTGCCGTCCTCGTCGAAGGCGATCAGCTCCATCAGCGCCATCCCGACGCCGTCGGCGAGCCCGCCATGCACCTGACCCTCGATGATCATCGGGTTGATGCGCGTGCCGCAGTCGTCGACCGCGACGAAGCGCCGCACTCTCACGACCGCCGTCCCCGGGTCGACGTCGACGACGCAGACGTAGGCGCCGAACGGGAACGTCAGGTTCGGCGGGTCGTAGACGGTCTCGGAGTCGAGCGTGCCCTCGACTCCTTCGGGCAGCTCGAGCGAGCCGACCGTCGCCATCGCGATCTCGGCGATCGTCGCGCCCTGCTCGGGATCGCCTCTGACGAACCAGCGGCCGGGCTCCCATTCGAGGTCCTCGGGCGCGACCTCCAACATCGCCGAGGCGATCAGGCGCGCCTTGTCGCGCACATTGCGCGCGACGACCGCGGCCGCCGCGCCGCTGACCGGCGTCGAGCGCGACCCATAGGTGCCGAGGCCGAACGGTGTCAGGTCGGTGTCGCCGTGAACGACCTCGATGTCGGCCGAGGGGATCCCAAGCTCCTGCGAGACGATCTGCGCGAATGTCGTCTCGTGGCCCTGGCCCTGCGTCTGGCAGCTGATCCCCAGCTGCGCCTTGCCGGTCGGATGGACGCGCAGCTCGGCTGCGTCGGCCATCCCGAGGCCGACGATGTCCATGTGCTTGCGCGGCCCCGCGCCGACGGCCTCGGTGAAGAAGCCGAGCCCGATCCCCATCAGCTCGCCCCGCTCGCGCTTCTGCGCCTGCTCGCGCCGCAGCTCGTCGTAGCCGGCGATCTCGAGCGCCTTGCGCAGCGCGCGCTCGTACTCGCCCGAGTCGTAGACCCAACCGGTCTTGGACTGGTATGGGAACTGCTCTGGGCGGATCAGGTTCTTCAGCCGCAGCTCGGCCGGGTCGGCGTCCAGCTCGCGCGCGAGCAGGTCGACCATCCGCTCGACGAGGTAGACCGCCTCGGTCACGCGGAACGAGCAGGCGTAGGCGACGCCGCCCGGCGCCTTGTTCGAGTAGACGCCGTGCACGGCGCAGTGAGCGGCCGCGAGGTCGTAGGAGCCGGTGAAGACGTGGAAGAAGCCGGCCGGGAACTTGCTCGGCTGCGCCGTCGAGTTGAAGGCGCCGTGGTCCGCGATCACGTCGACCCGCACGCCGAGGATCGTGCCATCTCTGGTCGCCGCGATCTCGCCGTGCATGACGTAGTCACGCGCGAAAGAGGTCGACATCAGGTTCTCGGAACGGTCCTCGACCCACTTCACAGGTCTGCCGGTGACGATTGAGCCGACGACGGCACAGACGTAGCCGGGGTAGATGCCGACCTTGTTGCCGAATCCGCCGCCGATGTCCGGCGAGATGACGCGGATCTTGTGCTCGGGCAATCTGGCGACGAGCGCGTACAGCGTGCGGTGGGCGTGCGGCGCCTGCGTCGTGCACCAGATCGTCAGCTTTCCGTTGACAGCGTCCATGTCGGCGACGGCGCCGCACGTCTCCATCGGCGCCGGGTGCACGCGGGGGTACAGCATGTCCTGCGCGACGACCACGTCGGCGCGCGCGAAGACGGCGTCGGTCGCGGCTCGGTCGCCCGACTCCCAGTCGAAGATGTGGTTGTCGGTCCTCCCCTCCTGGTCGTCGCGGATCACCGGCGCGTCGGGGTCGAGCGCTCTGCGCGCGTTGACGACCGCCGGGAGGACGTCGTACTCGACATCGATCAGCTCGAGCGCATCGCGCGCCGCGTAGCGGTCGTCGGCGATCACGAACGCGACCTCCTGCCCCTGGAAGCGGACCTTGTCGGTCGCCAGCACCGCCTGCGTGTCGGCCGACAGCGTCGGCATCCACGCGAGCCCGAGCGCTTCGAGCTCTCTGCCGGTGATGACGGCGTGGACCTTCGGGTGCTGGAGCGCGGCGGAGACGTCGATCGAGACGATCCGCGCGTGCGCGACCGGGCTGCGCAGGATCCCGCCGTGCAGCATCCCCGGCAGTCTCAGGTCGTCGACGAATCTGCCCTGCCCGCGGATGAAGCGCGCGTCCTCCTTGCGCCGCAGCCGGCCGAAGCCGACCGCCGCTTCCTCGGTGACGCTCATGGCGAGACCTCCTCCGCCGCCTGGCCGGCCGGATGCTCGGCCGCCCAGCGGATCGAGCGGACGATCGTCGAATAGCCGGTGCAGCGGCAGATCTGACCGGAGATCGCCTCGCGGATCTCCTGGTCGGTGATCGGATCCCCGCCCGCCCTGCGATCGAGCAGCGCCCGCGCGGTCAGCATCATCCCCGGCGTGCAGAAGCCGCACTGCAGGCCGTGCTGCTCGTGGAAGCCCTGCTGCACGGGATCGAGCTGCCCGTCGCGTTCGAGCCCCTCGACGGTCGTGATCTCATGGCCGGCGGCGGTCGCCGCCAGCATGGTGCAGGACTTGACCGGCTCGCCGTCGACCAGCACGACGCACGTGCCGCAGTTGGAGGTGTCGCAGCCCCAGTGGGTGCCCGTGAGCCCCAGCTCGTCGCGCAGCAAATGGACGAGCAGCAGCCGCGGCTCGATCTCGCGCACGTGCTCCTCGCCGTTGACCGACACGGTGACCTGCATCACGCCTCCTCTCGCAGCGCCCGCGCGGTCGCCCGCCGCAGCGCCCGTCGGGTCAGCTCGCCGGCGGCATGCCGCTTGTACTCGGCTGACCCGCGCTGGTCGGTCACCGGCGAGGACGCCGCGGCGGCGAGCCGGCCCGCCTCGGCGAACAGGTCCTCTGACGGCTGGCGGCCGGCGAGCGCCTCCTCCGCCTCGCGCGAGGTGACGTCCGCGCCGACCGCCGTCAGCGCGATCCCGGCCTGCGCGATCGAGCCGCCGTCGAGCTGCACGGCCGCGGCGGCCGCCGCCACCGCCCAGTCGCCGACGCGCCGCTCGACCTTCTCGTACGCGCTGCCGGCGTGGTCGCGCAGCGGCACGCGGATCTCGGTCACCATCTCTGCGTCGCCGACCGCGGTCTCGTATGGGCCGCGGTGGAACTCGTGCATGTCGAGCAGCCGCTCGCCGTCGCGGCCGCGGATCACGACGCGCGCGCCGACCGCCGCGCAGACGGCCGCCAGGTCCTCGGCCGGATCCGCCTGGCACAGCGCGCCGCCGATCGTGCCGCGATTGCGCACGACCGGGTCGGCGATCACGCGCTCGGCGTCGCGGAAGATCGCGAGGCGGTCCGCCAGCAGCTCGGACTCCAGCAGCTCGCGGTGGCGGGTCATCGCGCCGATCCGCACCTCGCCGTCCTGCTCGCGCACGTAGCCCAGCTCGCCTGCGAGCGCGTCGATGTCGATCAGGTGCTCGGGTGTCGCGAGCCGCAGCTTCATCATCGGCAGGAGCGAGTGGCCTCCGGCCAGCAGGCGCGCCTCCGGCCCCAGCCGTGCCAGCAGGTCGAGCGCTTGCTCGACGCTCGTGGCGCGCTCGTACTCGAACGGCGACGGAACTTGCACAGGGGTCCTCCTCTCTTCTTCCGTTCCTACCTTTGCGCGTCTAAGGTGACTGTTCAACCGGGGTTAAGTGATCGCTTATGACACTCGCCCAGCTGCAGTCGTTCGTGCTGGTGGCCCGGCTCGGATCGGTCCGAGCCGCGGCGGCCGAACTGGAGGTGACCGACCCGGCCATCTCCGTCGCCGTCGGCGCGCTGCGCCGCGAGTTCGGCGACGAGCTTTTCGTGCGCTCCGGCCGCGGGATCGCGCTGACGCCCGGCGGCCGCCGGCTGGCAGCGCTCGCGAGCGAGATCCTCGGCCTCGCCGAGCAGGCGCGCCGCTCGGTGCGCGACACGCCGGATCAGCCGCGCCGGATCGAGGTCGCTGCGACCGGCGTCGTCGCCGAGCACGTCGGGCCGCTGCTGGACGCCTTCGGCGCGCGCGACGACGACCTCGAGATCGCCGTCGACGCCGTGCCGGGCGCCGGCTTCGCCGACCTGCTCGAGCACCGCCGGGCCGACATCGCGCTCGGCCCCCACCCCGGGCTCGAGCGCGCCGCAACGATCGCGACGGTGCCGTTCCTGCGCTGCCGCTGCGTCGTCGTCGCCACGCCGGGGCATCCGCTCGCGCGCCGGCGCGGGATCGCGCCGTCGGCGCTGGCGGCCGAGCGCTGGCTCGTCGGCCCGCCCCCGGTCGACCCGACGACCGGCGTCGGGCTGTTCTTCGAGCGCCACGGCCTCGCGCCGCGCGAGATCGGCGTCTACACGAGCCACGCCGCCGCGATCGCCGCGGCGGGGGCGGGCGACGGTATCGCGCTGACGCTGCACCACTCGGTCCGCGTCGAGCTGCGCCGGCGGACGCTCGTGCCGCTCGACGTGCGCGGCACGCCGCTCGTGGAGCTGTGGCACGCCTCGACGCTCGGGCTCGACCGCGCGCCGCCGGCGGCGCTCGCGCTGCAGCGCTTCGCGACGACGCCGGAGGCGATGCACGCGATGTCGGCCGGGCGCGCCGGCACGACCTCCGCGCGCGCCCGCCCGCCGGTCCACGTGACGCTGTGGAGCTCGGTCGCGCCCTGACGCGACGGCGCCGCTGCCGGCCGGACGACGACGCGGCAGCGGGCCGAACGTCGAGCCGGTATGAGGAAGGCAGGGTGCTTACGCTAGGCCGAGACCGGCTGCAGCGCGTTCGCCGGGAAGACGTAGCGCTGCGGCGGAGCGGCGGCGCGAGCGCGGCCGGCGCTGTCGCGCTCGGCCCACAGCCCGCTGCCGGTCGCCTTGCGGCTGCTGGTCTGCGGCTCCCCGCCCATCTTCAGGATCCACGCCTCGATCTCGGCGAAATCCGAGCCCTCCGCGAGCATCGCGGCGCGCTCGACCGTGTGGCCGCCCGCCGCGTCAGGCCGCGCGAGCCGCACGACGAGCGCGTGGATCGTGCTGTCGTCGATCACCTCTGTGACCAGGAGGTGCGGCGCGAGGACGGCTCGCCGTCCGCTTCGCGTCTCGCCGCCTCGGCGCGACGTCTGGCCGCCTCTTCCTTGAGCCGGACCTGCTCGGCCTTGAACTTCGCGCTCTGCTGCTCGGCGCTCTGGCGCTTCGCTGTGGAGGGCGACGGCCGGTGCATGGCTGCCATGTCGGCAACTCCTCAATCCCGTCCCCTGGGAAGAATGCGGCCTGCGCTGGGCGGGGCGGTAGAGCCAGCAGGGCGCTGTTTCACCACACAGGATACCGCGATGTGCCGGCGACTCCCGTCTCAGCGCTCGCGGGCGCCGCCGGCGCGGTGTGTCGCCTGCGCCGCGGCGACCGCCGCCGCGACCGTCGGATAGGCGTCGTCCTGGAGGTCCTGCGCCCCGCCGCGGCGGAGCATGTCGCGGACCTGACCGGAATCCTGCGCGATGAGCAGCGCGACCCCCCGGCGGCGGCAGTCCGACGCGGCCTCGTCGAGCATCTTGACCGCCGTGACGTCGATCGAGGCGACCGCCTCGGCGTCGAGCACGATCGTGTGGACGCCTCTCCAGGCGGCGTGCCGTCTCAGCTCGGCGCGGACCGCGTCGGCGTTGGCGAAGAACAGCGCGCTCTCGACTCGCAGCACGACGACGCCGTCGGGTTGGACGTTGTCGGGGTGGCGCGCGACGTCGCCGTACAGCTCCCGATCGCCCGGAATCCGGCCGAGGACGGCGACGTACGGGCGCGACGCGCGGTAGAGCAGCAGCACGAACGAGACGGCGATCCCGATCACCAGGCCGGGCAGGGTGTCGAACAGCAGCACGCCGAGCAGCGCGGCGACCGCGGCGATGAAGTCGGGCCGCGCGGTCACGTTCGCGAAGCCGCCGAGCCGCCCGCTGTACGTCGCGTAGAGGGAGCGCAGCGAGCGCACGTCGATCAGCTCGACCACAGCGGCGATCACGACCGCCGACAGCGTCGCCTCCGGCAGCTGCTCGAACAGCCCCGTCAACAGCAGCAGCGTCACGATCGTCATCACTGCGACGACGAGCCCCGAGACCTGCGAGTTCGCGCCGGCGGAGCCGTTGACCGCCGTCTTGGAGAGGCTGCCGTTGACGACCATCCCGCTCGACAGGCCTGCAGCGACGTTGGCCGCGCCGAGCCCGATCAGCTCTCTGTTCGTGTCGATCTCGTAGTGGTGGCGCGCGGCGTAGGTCTTCGCTGCGCCGAGCCCTTCCGCGAAGCCGACGAGCATCACCGCGACCGCGCCGCCGGCGAGGTCGCCGTAGTCGCGCAGGTCGAGGCCGCCGGGCGTCCCGAACGACGGCAGGCCCGAGTCGATGTGGCCGACGATCGCGACGCCGTGGTCGTCGAGGCCGAAGACGGCGACGGCGAGCACGCTCAGCAGCACCGCCGCGAGCGAGCCCGGGACGATCGGCGCGACGCGCCGCAGGCCGAGCACGAGCGCAAGCGACGCGAGCCCGACGACGAGCGTCAGGACGTGCGTGTCGCCGAGCTTGCCGAGCAGGTCCCAGAGCTTGTCGAAGAACTCCCCCTCGCCGCCGGAGACGCCGAACAGCTTCGGCAGCTGACCGACCAGGATCGTCAGCGCGAGCCCGACGATGAAGCCCTTCAGGACCGGCTCGGAGATGAAGCTGGCGAGGAACCCCAGCCGTGCCAGGCCGGCGATCAGCGCCGCGAGCCCGACGCAGATCGCCAGCGCCGCCGTCATCGCTGCGAAGTGACCGCCGGAGCCGGCGACGAGGTCGCCGACCGTCGCCGCCGACAGCGCCGCCGTCGCCGACATCGGCCCGACGACGAGATGGCGGGAGCTGCCGAAGAGCGCATACAGCAGCAACGCGCCGGGGGCGGCGTAGAGGCCGACGACCGGCGAGACGCCCGCGATCGACGCGTACGCCAGCGACTCAGGGATCAGCACCGCCCAGACGGTCAGCCCGGCCAGCACGTCGCCGCGCAGCCACTCCCTCCGGTACCCCCGCAACGATGGGAAGAGGCCCCCGATCACCGTGCGCGATCGTACCCCGATACGGTGCGGCGCATGACTTCTTTGCGCGTGTTCGTCGGCCCCGATGCGGAGCCGGAGATCGTCGATGCCGTGCGCGCGGGCGGCGGGACGCCGGCGGACGGCGCCGGTGCGGCCGACGCGATCGTCTGGCTCGGCGCGCCCGATGCGCTCGTGCCGCTGCTGCACGACGGCGTCCGCTGGGTGCAGCTGCCGAACGCGGGCGTCGAGCGGTGGCTGGAGGGTGGGCTGATCGGGGGTGCGAGCGGGGACGCCGCCGGCGGCGCGGTCGCGGGCGGCGGTGCGGAGCGCGTCTGGACCTCGGCCGCCGGCGCCTACGCGGACACCGTCGCCGAGCACACGCTCGCGCTCGTGCTCGCCGGCCTGCGGCGGCTGCCGGAGTGCGCGCGGGCGCAGGCGTGGGACCGCTCGCTGGAGGGCCGCTCGCTGCGCGGCGCGACGGTCGCGATCGTCGGCGCGGGCGCGATCGGCCGCGCGCTGATCGGCCTCCTGGCGCCGTTCGGCGCGCGCGTGATCGCGGTCACCCTCCGCGGCGCGCCGGTCCCGGGCGCCGCGGAGACGCTGCCCGCCGCGCGGCTGGCGGAGGTGTGGCCGCGGGCCGACGTCGTCGTGCTCGCGGCGCCGGCGACCGACGCGACGCGCCACGTCGTCGACACCGCCGTGCTGCGCGCGCTGCCGTCGCACGCCTGGATCGTCAACGTCGGACGCGGTGCGCTCGTCGACACCGACGCGCTCGTGCAGGCGCTGGCGGCCGGCGAGATCGCCGGCGCCGCGCTCGACGTGACCGAGCCCGAGCCGCTGCCGTCCGACCACCCGCTGTGGCGCGAGCCGCGCGCGCTGATCACGCCGCACGTCGCCAATCCCGACGCGGCGATCCACACCGCGCTGGCCGCGTTCGTCGCCGACAACGTCGCGCGGCGGCGCGAGGGCCGCGAGCTGCGCGGCGTGATCGACGTCGCCCGCGGCTACTGAGCGGGCGCCGTCGCCGCCGGGCGGTCGATCGTCGCCCAGCCGATCACGACGTCGCCGTCCATCAGGCAGGCGAGCTGGCCGGGGGCGGCGCCGTCGACCGGCTCCTCCAGCGCGATCTCCAGGCGCCGGTGGGTGCCGGCGGCCGGCGCCCCGACGACGCGCGCCGGCAGCGGCTTCGCGCGGTAGCGCAGCTTGACGCGGTCGACGCGCGCACCGTCGCGGTGCAGCCGCGCTCCGCGGACGGGGACCGAGGTCGTCGCGAGCTGTGCGCGGGTACCCGCGACGACGCGGTTGCTCGCGGGGTCGGTCCGCAGCACGTACAGCGGCTCCTCGGCAGCGACGCCGAGCCCTCTGCGCTGGCCGACGGTGAAGCCGTGGTGGCCGGTGTGCGCGCCGATCACGTCGCCGGCGGCGTCGACGACCTCCCCCGGCCGCTGCGCGATCCCGGCGTGGCGGGCGAGGAACTCGCTGCGGCTGGTGCCGGCGAGGAAGCAGAGGTCCTGCGACTCGGCCTTGCTCGCGACGGGCAGCTCCGCCTCGGCCGCGAGCGCGCGGACCTGCGGCTTGGTCAGGTCGCCGAGCGGGAAGCGCAGCCGCGCGAGCGAGGCCGGCGCGAGCGCGGCGAGCATGTACGTCTGGTCCTTCCACGCGTCGGCGGCGGCGCGCAGCAGCGGGCCGTGCTCGGCGGGCGCAGCGGCGTGCTCGGCCGGCGCGGCGGCGGGCTCAACGGGCTCGGCCGGCTCGACGCGCGCGTAGTGGCCGGTCGCCAACGTCGCGGCGCCGAGGCGGTCGGCCAGCTCCAGCATCGCGTCGAGCCGCACGTGCCCGTTGCAGCGCACGCACGGGTTCGGCGTCAGACCTGCGGCGTGGTCGTCGAGGAACGGCGTCACGACGCCCGCGCTGAACTCCTCGCGCAGGTCGAGCGTCAGGTGCGGCAGCCCCATCCGATGCGCGAGCGCCCGCGCGAAGCGGACCGCCTGCGCCGAGCAGCAGGAACGCTCGCCGTCGTTCTGCTCGTCGGCCCACAACTCGAGCGTGACGGCGACGACGTCGCCGCTCTCGCGCGCGGCGAGCAGCGCCGCGACGGCGCTGTCCACGCCGCCGGACATCGCGACGAGGGTGCGGTGCGGCGGGGGCGCGGCGGGCGGCGGCAGCGCGGCGGCGGCGCGCGCGGCCGTCCCCAGCGCGCGGGCGAGCGCGTCGGCGACCAGCTCGGCGGCGTGGAACTTGCCGGCGCTCAAGCCGCCGAGCGCATCGGCGACCTGATGGGCGCCGATCCGCGCGACGTCGAGCAGCGGCGCGTCGGCGACCAGCTCGCTGACGGCGCTGCACGCGGCGAGCGTCGCGCCGCACGCCTCCGCCTCCCAGCCGACCTCCGCGACGCGCTGGCCGCTCGGGTCGAGCGCGAGCGTGAGCCGCACCACGTCGCCGCACAGTCTCGTCCCGGCGACGCCGGTCGCGCCGCCCTCCGGCGCACGACCGCGCCCGTGGGCGGAGGCGAGATGGTGCTCGAACAGCTCGGGGTCCACGCACGCGAGTGTAGAGGCGCGCATCGCGGCAGCCGCATGCGACAGACTCCCCGCATGCTCGACGCGGCACGAAGGCTCTACGCGCACGGTCAGCGGACGGTCGGGACGCTCCCGTCGATGCCGCTCGTCGCGTGCTCGTTCGGCCTCGCGATCGCGTGCGGTCTGCTGATCTCCGAGGCAGCCGGCGAGAGCGCCGCGTTCGTCGCGCTCGCGGTGATCGTGTTCTACTGCGCGCTGCGCCCCTCGGGCCGCTGGACCGTCTTCGCGATCTCCGCGCTCCCGGTCGCTGGGAGCGCGATCGCGGCGGACGTGCTCGACGTCTCGCGCGCCGCCGCGGCGCTGCCTCTGATTCCCGTGATGCTGCTCGCGCTGGCGAACCAGGACCGCGAGGACCGCGCGCGTCGCGCGGGGCCCGCATGAGACGCGCGCTGCCCGAACCGGCACGGCGCCTGCTCGCGCCCGGCCGGCGCACCGTCGGGGTCCTTCCGTCCGCATGGGTCGTCGGCGTCTGCGTCGCGGTCGCGATACTCGCGGACGCGCTGCTGGCTGACGGACCGGCGCTGTCCGTCGAGGTCGCGTGCCTCGCCGTCGTCCTCGTCTACTGCGCGCTGCGGCCCGCGGATGGGCTCACCGTCCTCGGGCTCGCCGTGCTTCCGGCGGCGGCGAGCGCGATCGTCGGCGACGGCTTCGAGATCCCTCGCTGGACGATCGCGCTGCCGCTGAGCGGCGTGATGCTCGCCTTCCTGGTCGCGCAGGACCGCGAGGACCGCGCGAGACGCGCTAGCCAGCCGGCGCCGGCGCCGCCGGCCTGACCGGCACTCTGACGCCCAGCTCTCTCAGCTGCGCGGCGTCGACCGGCGCGGGTGCGCCGGTGAGCGGGTCGGCGCCGGTCGCCGCCTTCGGGAACGCGATCACGTCTCGGATCGAGTCGCGGCCGGCGAGCAGCGTCACGATACGGTCGACGCCCATCGCGATGCCGCCGTGCGGCGGGGCGCCGTATCTGAACGCGTCGAGCAGGAAGCCGAAGCGGGCCTGCGCGTCCTCGGCGCTGAGGCCGAGGATCTCGAAGACCTTCTGCTGCACCTCGGGCGTGTTCGTACGGATCGAGCCGCCGCCGATCTCGGAGCCGTCGAGCACGAGGTCGTAGCCGCGCCCGCGCAGCGCGCCGGGGTCGCCGTCGAGGTCACCGACGGGCGCCGTGAACGGGTGGTGCACAGCGGTCCAGCCGCCGTTGTCGGTCGGCTCGAACATCGGGAAGTCGACGATCCAGAGGATGTCGTGACGGTCCTCGGGCACGAGCGAGAAGCGCTCGGCAAGGTCGAGCCGCAGCGCGCCGAGCGACTGCGCGGCGACCGCTGCGGAGTCGGCGACGATCAGCAGCAGGTCGCCGGGCGAGGCCTCCAAAGCGCCCGTCACGGCGGCGATCTCCTCGGCCGAAAGCGCCTTCGCGACCGGCGAGCGCCACGTGCCGTCCTCCTGCACGAACGCCCACACGAGCCCCTTCGCACCGTGCTGTCTGGCCAGCTCGGTGAGCGCGTCCAGCTCTCTGCGCGGCAGCTCGCGGGCGCCCGCGTTGAGACCGCGGACGACGCCGCCCGCGGCCAGCGCTCCGGCGAAGACCTTGAACTCGGTCCCCGCGAACAGCGAGCCGAGCTCGGAGATCTCCAGCCCGAAGCGCGTGTCCGGACGGTCGGACCCGAACCGCAGCAGCGCCTCGTCGTAGGACATCCGCGGCCACGCCGGAGGAGCGACGGGGAAGTCGGTCGCGGAGAAGATCGCGCCCATCACCGACTCCATCGTCTCGATCACGTCGTCCTCGTCGACGAACGACAGCTCGAGGTCGAGCTGGGTGAACTCGGGCTGGCGGTCAGCGCGCGTGTCCTCGTCGCGGAAGCAGCGGGCGATCTGGTAGTAGCGCTCGTAGCCGCCGATCATCAGCAGCTGCTTGAACAGCTGCGGCGACTGCGGCAGCGCGTAGAAGGCGCCGGGCTCTATCCGCGCGGGCACGAGGTAGTCGCGCGCCCCCTCCGGCGTCGAGCGCGTCAGGATCGGCGTCTCGATCTCCATGAAGTCGCGCTCGGTCAGCACGTTGCGCATCGTGTGGACGACCTGGTGGCGCAGCTTCAGCGCCTCCTGCAACGGCGCGCGGCGCAGGTCGAGCGTGCGGTGACGCAGACGCAGCAGCTCGTCGACCGGGCCGTCCTCGTCGATCGGGAACGGCGGCGTCTCGGAGGTCGCCAGCACCGTCAGCTCGGCGACGTTCAGCTCGATCTCGCCGGTCGGCAGGTTCGGGTTGACGTTGCCGTCCTCGCGCCGCACGACCTCCCCCACCGCGCTCAGGACGTGCTCGGAGCGGAGCGCGTGCGCAGCTCTGTGCGCGGCCGGCGCCTGGTCGGGGTGGAAGACGAGCTGGACGATCCCGGAGCGGTCGCGCAGGTCGATGAAGATCAGCCCGCCGTGGTCGCGGCGGCGGTGGACCCAGCCGGCGACGCGCGCGGGCTGCCCGGCGCGGGCGGCGGTCAGCTCCCCGGCCCAGGCGTCGCGATAGCCGTTTGCGCGCGGTGTCCTCATGCCAGCGTCTTTCCCTTCTTCAGCACGACCGGGATCACCCGGCCGGGTTCGAGTTGTTCCTGCTCTCCGGTCTCCATGTCCTTCAGCGTCGCGCCGTCCTCGCCGAGGATCGCGACGAACCGCGCGCCGGCGCGAGCGGCCTGCTTCAGCTGGCCCTTGAGCGAGCGGCCGGCCAGCTCGAACTGCGCCGAGAGGCCGGCGCGGCGTGCCTCCCACGTCAGCTCGAAGCCGATCGCGCGGGTCGGCCGATCCGCCACCGCGTACGCGACGTAGAGGTCGAGGATCGGCGGCGGCACGCGCTCCTCGCCGGTCGCCAGCAGGATCCGCTCGATCCCCGCCGCCCAGCCGATGCCGGGCGTCGGCGGGCCGCCGAGCTGCTCGACGAGGCCGTCGTAGCGGCCGCCGCCGGCGACGCCGGACTGCGCGCCGAGCGCGTCGCTGGTGAACTCGAACAGCGTACGGGCGTAGTAGTCGAGGCCGCGCACGAGCGTCGGGTCGACCTCGTAGGCGAGGTCGGCGCCGTCGAGCAGCGCACGCACCTCGGCGAAGTGGTCGGCGTCCTCGCCGGTGAGGCGGTCGAGCAGCAGCGGCGCGCCGGCCATGACCGAGCGCGTGCCCGGGTGGTCGGCGTCGAACGCGCGCAGCGGGTTGAGGTCGATGCGGCCGCGGACCTCCTCCGACAGCTCGCCCTCGTGCGCGCGCAGGTACGCCTGCAGTTCCGCTCTGTAGGCGGCGCGCGTCTCCGGCGTGCCGAGCGATCCGAGCCGCAGCCGCACGTCGCGCACGCCGAGCGACTCCAGCAGCTCGGCGAGCAGCAGGATCGCCTCGGCGTCGACGGCCGGGTCGGCCGAGCCGATCGCCTCGGCGCCGACCTGCCAGAACTGGCGGTAGCGGCCGGCCTGCGCGCGCTCGTAGCGGAAGAAGCTCGACAGGTACCAGAGCTTCACCGGCTGCGGCAGCTTCTGCATGCCGTGCTCGACGTAGGCGCGCGCGACCGGCGCAGTCCCTTCGGGGCGCAGCGTGACCGATCGTCCGCCGCCGTCCTCGAAGGTGTACATCTCCTTCTGCACGATGTCGGTCGAGGCGCCGACGCCGCGCGCGAACAGCTCGGTCGCCTCGAACGTCGGCGTCTCGATGCGGCGGTAGCCGGCCGCGCCGAGGATCTGACGGGCGGCCGCCTCGACGTGCTCGCGGCGGGCGGCGTCGTCGGGCAGCACGTCGTACGTGCCGCGCGGGGCCTGGAGCTTCTGCGCCATGCCTACGCGACGAGGTCCTGGAGGAACGGGTTGCTGGCGCGCTCGGCGCCGAGCGTCGTGACGCCCATGTGGCCGGGGAAGACCCGCGCCTCGTCCGGGTATGCGTCGAGCAGGCCGGCGATCGATCTGAGCAGCGTCTGATGGTCGCCGAATGGCAGGTCGGTGCGGCCGATCGAGCCCTGGAAGAGGACGTCGCCGGAGAACAGCGCCGAGCCGTCAGCCAGCGCCCACGTGACGTGGCCGGGGCTGTGGCCGGGCGTGAAGACGACGTCGAAGTCGAGCCCCGCGAGCGAGACGCGCTCACCGCCGCCGACCAGCTCCTCCGGCTCGTGGTTCTCGAACGGGCCGATCCCGGGCCACGGGACATATCTGTCGATGTCGAGCATCACGTCGCGCTCGAGCGCCGGGCAGTAGACCGGCGCGCCCGTGGCGCGCGCGACCGGCGCGACCGCGCCGACGTGGTCGAAGTGCGTGTGCGTGAGCAGGATCGCGTCGAGTCTGACGCCGAGCTCGTCGATCCCCGCCAGCAGCCGGTCGGCCTCTTCGCCCGGGTCGAACAGGACGGCGCGGTCGCCGCCCTGCGCCCGCGCGAGGTAGCTGTTCTCCTGAACCGGCCCGACGGTGAAGGGGACGACCTCGATCACGCGTCGTCTCTCTTGGCGGGCTTCGCTGCGGCCCGCTGCTGGAGTCTCTTCGCCTGGCGCCGTCTGTAGATGAAGAGGTCGGTGTAGTAACCCATCGGGACGTAGACGAGCAGCATGAAGAGGGCGATGAAGACCTTGCCGGCGAACGGCTGCTCTCTGAAGAACAGCACCAGCAGCAGGAAGAAGAAGATCGTCGCGACGCCGGCGCGATTGATCGCGCCTCTCCAGGTCGGCGGGCTGTCGAGCCGCTGCATCCGCCGCGCCCGCGCGTCGTCCTTCGTCGATGCCTTGCGCTCGTCGGCCGTCGGCTTGCGCCCGGTGCGACCGCGCGCCTCCACCTGGCCGGCGGCGTTGCCGCGGTGCTTGGTCTGCCGCTTCTTCTTCGTCTGTGCCATGGGTACTAGGAGATTAGTGCAGCGACCGCGTGCCGCGCCGCCGCCTTCGCGCCCCAGCCGGCCGCGCCGTCACGTCCCGCCGGACTGGAGCGCCCGCTCGAGTCTGCGGCGCGCGTCGAGGATGTCGTCGGACGCTCTCCGCAGCCGCACCGCGTTCGCGGCCGCGACCGGCGGCCCGGCGACAGAGGCAGAGACGGCGACCCGCCAGAGCCCGTCTCTCTCGCGCACGATCGCGTCGTGCAGCTCGTCGACCGCGGCGACGAGCGACGGCGGCGGGTCGAGCGCGGCGAGCGCCTCAGCTTGGTCGTCGGCCCGCACCATCAGCTCGCCGAACGTCTCCTCCAGCTGTCTTCTGGTGCGCAGGCGGGCGTGCAGCAGCTCGAACTCGACGTCGTCGCGCAGCTGGGTCAGGTCGTCGCCGAGCGCGCGCACCCCGTCGGCGGTCTGCGCGCGCGGCGAGCGGTCACCGCAGCCGGCGGCGAGCGGCGCCGCCAGCGCGGCGACCGCGAGCGCGGCCACGAGCGGGCTGAGCCGGTGCGTTCGCATCGTCGCGAACGCTACGGACTCGGCGCGGGCGCCGGATCAGCTGCCGGCCCGCAGCGCCCGCTCGATCAGATGGCGCGCGGGGTCGAAGCCTGGGATCGGGAGGTCGGCGGGGAAGCCGGCGAACGCCTGCTCGGGCGCGAGCGCGACCAGCTCCGCGCGGGCGATCGGAGCGCGCGCGGCGATCGCCGCGACGACGTCGCGCAGCGGCGTCAGGTCGGGCCGCTCGACGTTCATCGACAGCTGGATCTCCCCCGCACGCTCCAGCTGCAGGCCGATCGCGCGCAGCCCCGGCAGCTCTGCGTCGCCGCCTTCGCGGATCGCCGCGGCGATCGCGCGCGCCTGCTCCAGCGTCACGGGCGGGCGCAGGACGACGTTGAACGCGACGAGCGGCGGGCGCGCCGCGACGAGCGTGGTGCCCGCGGTCGGGTGCGGGCGCGGCGGGCCGAAGTCGGTCGCCAGCTCGCCGTCCGCGAGCCGCGCGGCCAGCGCCGCCGGACCGCCGCGCCGCAGCTGCGCGCGCGTGCGTCCCTGCGCGAGCGCGCCGTAGAGCAGGACCGGCAGGCCGAGGCGGGCGAGCAGGTCGGCGGCGAGCAGCGCCTCCGCGCACGCGGCGCCGCGGTCGTCCGGCGTCAGGTGGACGACCGGCGCGACGTCGAGCGCGCCGACGTGCGGGTGGACGCCGTCGTTGGCGCGCAGGTCGATCCGCGCGATCGCCTCGCGCGCGCCGGCGGCGAGCGCGGGAGCGAGCGCGCCGGGCGCGCCGGCGAGCGTGACGACGGAGCGGTTGTGGTCGGGGTCGCGGTGGACGTCGAGCAGGCGCACGCCGTCGCCGCCGGTGAACGCCGCCGCGATCGCGTCGATCGCGTCGTCGTCGCGGCCCTCGGAGACGTTCGGGACCGCGAGCAGCACCGGCGCCGCGTCGGCCGCGTCGCTCAGAGGACCCATCTGCCGGCGTCGAGCACGCGCGTCGAGCCGACGTCGAGCGTCGGCTCCAGCACGACGACGTCGAGGTGGATCGGAACCGAGACGGTGCCGCCGATCCCCATGCTCGCGCCGAACGCGACATGGACCGTGCCGAGGATCTTCTCGTCCTCGAGGATGTTGCCGGTGAGGATCGCGGCGTCGTTGGTGCCGACGCCCAGCTCGGCGACGTTCGTCCCGTTCGGGCCGTGCGTGCTCAACCGTTCGAAGAACTCCGGCCCGAGCGGGCCGTCGGCGGCCGTCAGGTGGCCGTCCTCGACGGTCAGGATCACCGGCTCGGGCGAGATGCCGAGCGGCGCGAGCGACGAGGCGACGAGCCGGCCGCTGCCGGACAGCGGGGCGATGAAGCCCTCACCGGCGGGCAGGTTGCCGAACGTGCCCGGCCGCGTCATCTCGCCGATGTCGGCCATTCCCTTGCGACCGCTGAGGTCGAGTCGCAGGTCCGAGCCGCGCGCGCAGGTGATGTGCGCCGCGTCGGCGTCGGTCAGCAGCTGCGTGACGGCGAGCGTGCGCTCCTTCATCTGCGCGAAGTCGACCGACATCACACGGGCGATCATCTCGGCGGTCGCGCCCGGCAGCGTCGCGCCGCGCGAGCCGAGGTCGTTCGACGCCTTGCGCGCTCTCGTGTGCGACAGCGAGCGCGACGTCGGCGCGAGGTAGACGTCGCAGGCGGTCAGCGCGGCAGCGATCGGCGGCGGCGGCTCGGTGCCGTCGTTCTCGCGCTCGTCCATCATCGCCAGCACGGCGTCGGCGCCGTAGCGGGCGGCGGCGTCGCGAAGCGCCTGCGCCAGCTCGCGCGATCCCGGGTCGCCGATCACGAGCACGTTCTCACCGGATCTGATGTCGAGGCAGCGCTCCATCACGGTGTTCAGCGCGCGTTCAAGGTCGTCGGACATGGGCGGCACGCTACCAGGGGTATCGTCGCTCCCATGACCACGACAGCGAGTGCATCAGGCACGTTCAAGATCGGCGGCGACCTGGAGGTGACGCGGCTCGGCTTCGGCGCGATGCGGATCGTCGGCCCGGGGCGCTGGGGCGAGCCGCGCGACCGCGACGAGGTGCTGCGCGTGCTGCGGCGGCTGCCCGAGCTGGGCGTCGACTTCATCGACACCGCCGACTCCTACGGGCCGTTTGTCTCCGAGGACCTGATCGCCGAGGCGCTGCGCCCGTACGAGCGCGTCGTCGTCGCGACGAAGGGCGGCTTCACGCGCCAGGGCCCGAACGTCTGGACGGAGGTCGGGCGGCCGGCGTACCTGCGCCAGTGCGTGCAGATGAGCCTGCGGCGGCTCGGCGTCGAGCGGATCGACCTCTACCAGCTGCACCGCATCGACCCGCTGGAGGACCGCGGCGCGCAGTTCGCCGAGCTGAAGGCGTTCCAGGACGAGGGGCTCGTCCGCCACCTCGGCCTCAGCGAGGTCACGGTCGAGGAGATCGAGGCCGCGCGTGAGGTGTTCGAGGTCACGACCGTCCAGAACAGGTTCAACCTCGTCGACCGCTCCGCGCAGGACGTGCTCGACTACTGCGAGCGCGAGGGGATCGGCTTCATCCCCTGGTTCCCGCTCGCCTCCGGCGCGCTGGCCGCGCCGGGCGGCGTCGCCGCCGAGGTCGCCGCCGCGCACGCCGCGACCCCGGGACAGGTCGCGCTCGCGTGGCTGCTGCAGCGCAGCCCGGTGATGCTGCCGATCCCCGGCACCAGCTCGGTCGCGCACCTGGAGGAGAACGTCGCGGCCGCCGCGCTGACGCTGTCGGACGCGGAGATGGCGCAGCTGGAGGCCGCCGCGGCGTAGGGTTGGCCGCATGGCCAGGAATTCGGAGCGGGAGTACGACGTCGTGCTGCTCGGCGCGACGGGGTTCACGGGCGCGCTGACGGCGGAGTACCTCGCCCGCGCGGCGACGGGTGCCGACGCGAACGGCGTCGCGCCGACGCGTCTCGCGCTCGCGGGGCGCAACATGGAGAAGCTGCGGGCGCTGACGGAGCGGCTCGGCGTCGAGCTGCCGCTCGTGCACGCCGACGTCGAGGACGCCGCGTCGCTGCGCGCGCTCGCGGAATCCGCACGCGTCGTCGCGACCACCGTCGGCCCCTACATCCGCTACGGCGAGCCGCTCGTCGCCGCGTGCGCCGCGGCCGGCACCGACTACGCCGACCTGACCGGCGAGCCCGAGTTCGTCGACCAGATGTACGTGAGACATCACGCCGCCGCGGTTCGGAGCGGCGCGCGGCTCGTCCACTGCTGCGGCTTCGACTCGATCCCGCACGACCTCGGCGCGCTCTTCACGGTGCAGCAGCTGCCGGCCGGCGTGCCGCTCCAGCTCGACGGCTTCGTCCGCGCCGGTGCGAGATTCTCCGGCGGCACGCTCGACTCGGCCCTGACCGCGTTCTCGCGCCTGCGTTCGTCCGCGCGCGTCGCCGGCGAGCGGCGCAAGCTGGAGGGCCGCGGCGACGACGGCCGGCGCGTGCACGGCGCGCGGACCGTCCCGCGCCACGTCGGCGGCGCGATCGGCTGGGCGCTGCCGCTGCCGACGATCGACCCGCAGGTCGTGCTGCGCTCCGCGCGGGCGCTCGACCGCTACGGCCCCGATTTCACCTACGGCCACTACGCGGCGGTGAAGCGGCTGCCGGTCGCGGTCGGCGCGGGCGTCGCGCTGCCGGCGCTCGTCGCCGCGGCGCAGCTCGGCCCGGTCCGCAATGCGCTGAGAAGCCGGCTCGGCTCCGGCGAGGGCCCGAGCGAGGCGGAGCGGGCGCGGTCGTGGTTCAAGGTCCGCTTCGTCGGCGTGGCGGGCGGCGGCGACGGAGCGGGCGACGCCGCGAGCGCGCGCGTGACGTGCGAGGTCGCCGGGGGCGATCCCGGCTACACCGAGACGGCGAAGATGCTGTCGGAGTCGGCGCTCTGCCTCGCGCACGACGAGCTGCCCGAGATCAGCGGCCAGACGACGACGGCCGTCGCGATGGGCGACGCGCTGCGCCGCCGGCTGGAGCGCGCCGGGATGACGTTCCGCGTGCTCTGAGCGCCGCGCGGTCCTACGCGGCGGCGCCCGAGGCCGCGCGCGCCGCCTCGACGTCGGCCCGCACCGGGCAGCCGGCGAGGTGGTCGTTGACGACCCCGCACGCCTGCATCGCCGCGTACGCCGTCGTCGGCCCGACGAAGCGGAAGCCGCGCCGCTTCAGCTCCTTCGCGAGTGCTCTCGACTCCGCCGTCGTCGCGGGCACGCCGCTCGAGCCGTCGGCGCCGCCGGCCGGCGCGGCGGGCGCGAACGACCACAGCAGCTCGCCGAGGTCGACGCCCTCGTCGCGCAGCGTCAGCACCGCGCGGGCGTTGGCGATCGACGCCTCGATCTTCGCGCGGTTGCGGACGATCCCGGCGTCGCCCATCAGCCGCGCGACGTCACCGTCGCCGTAGCGCGCGACCCGCTCGGGGTCGAAGCCGTCGAACGCTGCGCGGAAGGTCTCGCGCTTGCGCAGGATCGTGATCCACGCGAGGCCGGACTGGAACGCCTCGAGGCAGACGCGCTCGAACACCGCGCGCTCCTCGCGCACCGGGAAGCCCCACTCGGTGTCGTGGTAGCGCTCGTAGAGCGGGTCGCCGTCGCCGAAGCAGCGCATCGCGCGCATGCTGTCAGACCGGCGGTCAAGAAGACGTGGTGAGCAGCTGGTCGACGGGTGCGTAGTCGTCCCGGAGAAGCTCTCCGTCCTCTGCGAAGCGCTCGACGGCGGCGCGGTCGTAGTTGTCCGCGTCGAGGATGCCGAACCCGCTTCCGTCCGGAAGGGGCCGGTCGGAGGCGAGCAGCACGCTGTTGCCGCCGCCGGGATTCCCGTCCGCTCCGGGTATCGCGACGAGCTGCACGTGCTCGAACAGCGGCAGCATGGTCGCCGCCTCGGCGCGCAGCAGGTTGAGCGGCGGCCGGTCGATCACGTTGAGCGCGTAGAGCCCGCCCGGCTTCAGCACCCGGCGGACCTCCTGCATCCACTCGCGCGTCGCGAGATGCCACGGGACGGCGAGGTTGCCGAACGCGTCGCCCACGACGACGTCGGCGCTGGACGCCGGCTCGTCGCGCAGCGTGGTGCGGGCGTCTCCGACCGTCACGCGGAGATCTGGCGTCGTTCTCAGCCCCAGTCGTTCCCGTGCGAGGTCGACCAGTTCGCCGTCGACCTCCAACACGTGAGCGCGCGAACCCGGTCGCGACGCCGTCAGCCAGCGCGGAAGCGTGAAGCCGCCGCCACCGACGAAGACGACGTCGAGCGGCTCCGGCGCGCGCGTGGTTCGGTCGATCGCGTCGGCGATCCACTGCACGTAGCGGTATCTCAGGTAGGTCGGGTCAGCGAGGTCGACGTAGGAGTGGCGGACGTCGTCGAGCAGCAGCTCGCGGCCCGTCGGGCGCTCCGCGTCGGCCACGATACGCGCGCAGTGGTAGGTGCTCTCGGCGTCGCACGGCGTGTCGCGCGTCGCTGCCAGCACGGCGAGCGCGACGGTCGCCGCGACCGCTCCCGCGCCGGCGGCTGAGCCCAGCGCGCGCGTGTAGAGGCCGAGCGCCATCCCGACCAGCACGAGCAGGATCCCGACCGCGAGCACGGCGCTGCTGACCGGCATCAGCGGGACGAGCACGAAGCCGGTCCCGAACGTGCCGAGCAGCGCACCGGCAGTCGCCCACGCCGAGAGACGGCCGACGACCGTGCCGCTCGCGCGCAGGTCGCGCAGCTGCAGCCGCACCACGGTCGGCGAGACCGCGCTGAGGACGGCGGCGCTCGGCACGAGCGCCAGCAGTGTGATCCCGAGCGCCGCGACGTCGCCGCCGCCGCGCGCGCCGGGACCGAGCGCGCGCACGATCGGGACGGTCAGCAGCGCGAGCAGGCCGCCGCCGATCAGCAGCACGACGACGAGCCGGCGCGGGTCGCGGCGGTCGGCGAACCATCCGCCGAGCGCGGCTCCGACGGCGATGCCGGCGAGCGCGGCGCCGATGATCGACGTCGTCGTCTCCAGCGTCAGCCCGACGTAGGGCGCGAGCAGCCGCACCGCGAGGATCTCCAGCACGAGCACCGCGCCCGAGGCGACGAAGACCGTCGCCGCGGCGACGGCGGGCGCAAGCGAGATCGGGGCCGGCTGAGCGCCCTCGGGGGCAGAGGTCGTGGCCATCGGCCGACGTTAACGAAGAAACGCCAGCCCGGTTGCCGAGCTGGCGTCGTGCGATACCTGGGGGGAGACTCGAACTCCCGACCTCAGCATTATGAGTGCTGCGCTCTAACCAGCTGAGCTACCCAGGCGCGGGGGCGCGAAGGATAGCGGAGGCGGCCGCTAGCGCGGCTCGACGCCGCGTCTGGTCAGACGCATGTCGCCGAGGTCCTCGCCGAGCAGGTAGCTCCCCGCCGCCAGCTCGCGCGCCCGCTCGCGCCAGCGCGCGAGCCCCGCGGCGTCGCCGCGCCGCTCGTACTCGTTGTAGGAGCCGGCGATCACCGTCGTCCACGAGTCGAGCCGCTCCGCGTACGCCTGCGCGTAGGCGTCGCCGAGGTCGCGCGTCGACCAGCCCCAGCGCGGCAGCCCGGCATGCGCCTGGCGGACGAGGTCGCCCGAATCGATCTGCGCCCTGATCGCGTCCGCGTGCTCGCCGACGGCGAGCCGTTCGATCAGCTCCGCGCGGACCTGCGCCGAGATCGCGGCCGACGGCCGGTAGCGCAGGGCGCGGTACTGCGCCCGCGTCGGCACGGGTGCTCTTCTCGCTCTCGGCGGCCTCGGCCGTGGCGCCGCGTCGGACGGGCCGGGCACGGTCCCGTCGCAGATCAGCGCGAGGTACCCGCCCGTCTCGCCTGACATGTCCGGCTGCCACGTCGCCTGGCATCTCGCGCTCGCGGGCACCGCGACGACGGCGGCCAGCGCACACGTCGCGACGAGACCTCCGAGCAGGCCGAGCAGCCGCGAGCGGGACCGGGACGTGATCGCCACGAGCTTCGTCATACCCCGCTCAGAGCATATGACCCGCCATAGTTCTCTCCATGCCACGCGACATCGAGAGCCGCGCCGACTGCGAGCGACTGGTGCGCGCCTTCTACGGCCGCGCGCTCGGCGACCCGGTGATCGGGTTCATCTTCGTCGACGTCGCGAAGCTCGACCTGGAGGAGCACGTCCCGGTGATCGCCTCGTTCTGGGAGACGATCCTGCTCGGCGCGCGCTCCTACGGCGGCGGCGCGTTCGCGCCGCACGCGGCGCTGCACGCGCAGGTCGAGCTGCGCGCCGGGCACTTCGAGCGCTGGCTCGCGCTGTGGCGGGCGACCGTCGACGAGCTGTTCGCGGGCGAGCGGGCGGAGCTGGCGAAGTCGCACGCGCAACGCGTCGCCGGCGCGTTCCACGGGCGGCTCCAGACGCTCCCCTCCCCCACGGCTTCGGTCTCAGGGCCGGCCGGGCTCGCGATCAGCCGCCACGGCCCGATCGACAGCTGAAGCCCGGTGCATTAGGCTCGGACGATGCGCTCTGGGCTGCTCGCAGCCGCCGCCGTCGTCCTCGCCGCCTCGCTCGCCGCTGCACCCACGGCGCTCGCCGCGAGACCGAGAGCGCCGCGCTGTCCCGCCCGCGGCGCCACCGTCGTGACGCAGACGAGAGCGGCCGTCGTCTTCGTCGACGCGCGCACCGGCGCCTACCGCGGCTGCCTGCGGCCGCACGGCAGAGCCCGCCGGCTCGCGACGCCGGACGAGATCTACTCGACCGTCGGCGCGGTCACGCTCGCGGGCCGCTGGGTCGCGTTCTCGTTCTCGCACACGCCGGAGTGCAAGGCCGACTGCCCGCCGGGGGTGACCGGCAGCGGCTACGTCGCGCTGGTGAACCTGCGCGACGGCCGGCGCTACAGCGCGAACGCGCTCAGCCCTGCTGCACTCGCGCTGACCGTCCGCGGCACGCTCGTCTATCTGCTCGGCGACGCGCTGCACGCGCTCGACCGCGCCGGGGACCGCGTCCTCGACACGGGCGACATCGCGCCCGCGTCGGTGAGAGCGAGCGGGACGACCGTCACGTGGACGAACGCCGGCGTCGCGAAGTCGCAGACGTTCCCGTGACCTCGCTCAGGCCGGGTTCGGCGCGTAGCGGTGGTGGATGTCGAGCGCGTTGCCGGCCGGGTCGAGGAAGATCGCCTGGTGGCAGACGCCGCTGTCGATCAGCTCGCTGACGAATCTGACGCCTTGCGCCTCGAGGTGGGCACGCGCGGCCGGCACGTCCTCGACTGCGAACGCCACCGGCACTCTGTGTGCCTGGAACTCCTGGCCGAACGCGGTCGGCTCCATCACCGCGATCGTGAGGTTCCCGGCCTGGAACTCGGTCGCGGGCATGTCGCCCCACTGCTTGCCGCGCGGCAGGCCGAGCACCTGCTCGTAGAAGCGCACCGACTCGTCGTGGTCTCTCGCCGGCACGGTGACGAAGTCGACACCGGCGATGAAGCTGGCGGGCGTTGCGGTCATCGGTGACTCCTCTTTGCGGTGAACGACGAACTTCTATCAGGCATGCTCAGGCGGTCAGCGTCTCCAGCCACGCGCCGACCGCGTCGCCGACGGCGCCGACGTCGCTGCGCAGGCTGTGGTCGCCGGCGACGACCGCGACCGTCCGGCGAGGACCGGCGGGCGGCATCCCGAACGTGTCTCTCTCCCCCTGCACGACGAGCACCGGGACCGTGACCGCGTCCAGCTCGGGCAGGCGGCTTGGCGGCGGCCCTCTCGCCTTCGCGGCCGCCGATCTGCGCGCGGGCGGGACGAGCGGGAACGCCAGGCACAGCACACCGGCCGCGCCGGTCGCCGCCGCCGTCCGGCACGCGACGCGTGCACCCGACGAGCGGCCGCCGACGATCAGCGGCAGGCCGCGCAGCTGATCTGCCGCGAGCTGCTCCAGCACCGCGATCCAGGCCGCGTCGAGCTGTCTCGCCGGCGCCGGCGAGCGGCGCCCGGCGACGCGGTAGGGCTGCTCGACGAGCGCGACCGAGATCCCCTGCGAGCGCGCGGCGGCGGCCGCCGCCTGGAGGTCGCGCGCGCCGACGCCGCCGCCGGCGCCGTGGCCGAGCACGAGCGCCGCGCGCGGCGCCTCGACGGGATCCGGATGCACGCGCGCCGGGCCGTGCGGGGTGTCGACTTCGAACGCGGTCACGCTGGGAATCCTCCCACCTGACAACGAGCGCCGGGGGATCGGCGCGGAAGGGAGCGCAGATGGGACAGCCAGTCGTCCACTTCGAGGTGATCGGGAGAGACGGAGCGCGCCTGCACGACTACTACGGCCGGCTCTTCGGCTGGCAGATCGACGCGAACAACCCGATGGGCTACGGCATCGTCCAGCGCGACGGGAACGTCAACGCCGACGGTGCCGGGATCGGCGGCGGGATCGGGACCGGGCCCGAGGGGTATGAGGGCCACGTCACGTTCTACGTCGAGGTCCCCGACGTCGAGGCCGCGCTCGCGCAGGCCGCGTCGCTCGGCGGCACCCGCATGATGGGCCCGGACAAGGTGATGGAGGGGGTCGAGATCGGCCTCTTCCAGGATCCGGAGGGTCACGTCGTCGGCGTCGTGAAGGGGATGTAGCCTGCCGCCGCATGACCACATTCGCGTTGATCCACGGCGGCGGCGACGTCGGCTGGTCGTGGCACCTCGTCGCCGCTGAGCTGCAGGCCCGCGGCCACGACGCCGTCGCGCCCGACCTGCCCTGCGACGACGACTCCTCCACGTTCGACGACTACGCCGACACCGTGGTCGACGCGCTCGGCGACCGCGCCGGCGACGGCGGGCTCGTCGTCGTCGCGCACTCGCTCGGCGGCTTCACCGGCCCGCTCGTGTGCGAGCGCGTCCCGGTCGACCGGCTCGTGCTGCTGGCGGCGATGGTCCCCGCACCGGGCGAGCCGCCTGGCGATTGGTGGGAGAACGTCGGCTACGGGCCGGCGGTGCAGGAGCAGGCGGCGCTCGACGGCGGTCTCACCGGCAACGACGACGAGCTCGTCTCGTTCCTGCACGACGTGCCGAGCGAGCTCGCGCGGGAGGCGCTCGCGCGCGGGCGCGACCAGTCCGGTACGCCGATGACGCCGCCGTGGCCGCTCGCCGCTTGGCCCGACGTGCCGACGCACGCGCTGATCTGCCGCGACGATCGCTTCTTCCCGCCCGCGCTGCTGCGCCGGGTGGCGCGCGACCGCCTCGGCCTCGTCGCCGACGAGATCGACGGCAGCCACTGCGTCGCGCTCAGCCGCCCGCGCGAGCTGGCGGAGCGGCTGGCCGCCTACGCGGAGGCCTGAGCGCGCTCAGAGCAGCGGGCGGCGCTGCGCCCACGGCTGCGCGGTCTCCAGCTGCGCCGCGAGCCGCAGCAGCAGCGCCTCGCCGCCCGGTCGCGCGACGAACTGCACGCCGAGCGGGAGCCCAGCGGAGGTCCAGTGGAGCGGGACGCTCATCGCCGGGCGGCCGGTCAGGTTCGCGAGCTGCGTGTACGGGACCCAGCCGAGGTTCTCGTCGATCATTCTGTCGACGACGCCGAGGCGCGACAGGACTCCGGCCGCTCTCGCCTTCAACAGCGCGCCCGCGATCGGCCGCAGCGCGCGCGGCGTGTCGAACTGCCCGACCAGCGGCGGCGGCTCGGCGAGCGTCGGCGTCAGCAGCAGGTCGTAGCGCTCGTGGAAGCCGGCCAGCCCGCGGACGTGCTCGTGGCGGCGCTCCAGCGCGGCGACGTGCTCGACGCCGCTGACCTTGGCGCCGAGCGCGGCCATGATCAGCGTGTCCTGCTCGAAGCCGTCGTCGTCGGAGCCGGTGAGCTGCTTGACCCTCGCGACGAGGTGCGCGGCATTGGTGAACCAGAGCGTGAGGAAGTCGCGTGCGAGCGCGCCATCGTCGAACGGCGCCTGGACGGGCTCGACGTCGTGGCCGAGCCGCTCCAGCAGCTGCGCGGCCTCCGTCACGGCCGTGACCGCGCTCGTGTGCGGACTCGGATTGATCGCCGAGCCGACGTGGAAGCCGATCCGCAGCCTGCCCGGCTCGCGGCCGACCTCGTCGAGGAACGGTCCCTCCGGGCGCGCGGGCGCGTACGGCATCGTCGCGTCGGGACCGGCGAGCACATCGAGCATCGCGGCGCTGTCGCGCACGCTGCGGGAGATCACGCCGTCGGTCGCGGCGCCCTCCAGCGGCTCCCCCATCGCGGGCCCATGCGGGATCAGCCCGCGGCCGGCCTTCAGCCCGAACAGCCCGCAGCAGCCGGCGGGGATGCGGATCGAGCCGCCGCCGTCGCTGGCGCCGGCGACCGGCACGACCCCGGCCGCGACCGCCGCAGCCGAGCCGCCGGACGAGCCGCCGGGCGTGCGCGCGAGGTCGAACGGGTTGCGCGCGGCGCCGAACAGCTCCGGCTCCGTCACGCCCTTCGCGCCGAACTCCGGTGTGTTGGTCTTGCCGAAGACGACGAGGCCGGCGCCGAGCCAGCGCTTGACGACGGTCGCGTGCTCGACGGCCGGCGTGCTCGCGAGCGCTCTGCAGCCGAACGACGACGGCAGCCCCGCGTACTCCTGGCCGAGGTCCTTCAGCAGGAACGGGACGCCGGCGAACGGTCCGCTCAGCTCCTCGCCCAGGCGCGCCTCGGCGGCGTCGTCCATCCAGCGCACGATCGCGTTGACGCGCGGGTTGACCTCGCGCGCACGCCGCTGCGCGGCCTCGACGACCTCGGCTGACGTGACATGTCTGGCGGCGATCAGCTCGGCGAGGCCGAGGCCGTCGCGGCTCGCGTACTCGGTGCTGTCCATCCGGCCATGCTCGCGCATCGCGGGCGACGCGCGCGCCGCCCACGATCCGCGACGATCCGTGGACGTCCGGGCGAGCCGGTGCTACGGGCGCTTCGGTCCGGCCTTGGCGGCTCCGTTGGCGCCTCTGCCGCGCTTGCGCTTCGCGGCTCTCTGCTTCTTCGCGGCGCGCACCACCGCCTTCCGCTTCGCCTCGCCGCCGGCGGCGGTGCCGACGAGCGCGACGTCACGGCCGACGAGCGTGACCTGCATGATGTCGGTCTCGGCCTTCGCCGCTCCGGGGCCGCCGGACGCGTCGGCCGCGTCGATCGCCGCGAACGCGGGATCCCAGCCGCCCGCCGAGAACCAGCGTCCGGCTCTCGACAGCGCGCGGAACGCTCTGTCTCTCGCGGCGATCAGCGGGTCGTAGTTCGTCGGCCACGGCGTCGGATCGCAGACGGGGTCGGCGGTCAGCGTCGGGCAGTCGATCGTCCGCTCCAGCCCGCCGGGGCCCCAGACCTGGACGGAGGTCGGCGCGAGCTTCGACGCGTCCGACCAGCCGCTCATGTCGGGGTCCTCGGCGAGCGCCGCGCCGGCGAGCGCACCGCCGATGCCGAGCGCGCACGCGCCGGCGATGAAGAGGCGAGACACCACGGGTGAGTCCTTTCGTCGGGTTCACCCGGTATCTGCCGGCAACGCCGGCGCGATTACGTCAGCGCTGCGCGAAGAACTCCGCGAGCACCGGTGCGAGCACGTCCGGGGCGACGTCGTGCGTCTGATCGGCGAGCGTCTGCCGGCGCGCGTCCGGCACGTTCGCCGCGACCGCGCGCGCCGCGTTCGCCGCCCACTCCGGGCTCGCGCTGCCGTCGAGCACGAGCACCGGCACGCTGACCTTCGCCGCGCGCTCGGCCGGGACGTTGCCGTCGCCCATGATCGTGCCGTCGTACGCGAGCGTGTGCGCGACGCCCTCGAAGGCCGGCCAGATCGGCGCGGCGCGCATGCCGGCGATCGCCTCCGCCGGGACGCCCGCGTCGCCGAGGAAGCGCTCGACCGCCTCGCCGCGCTTGCCCGCCTGCGCCAGCTCGATGAACGTCGGGCCAGGCGCCCGCTCGCGCGTCTCGTCGGGGATGTACGGCGGCTCGTACAGCGCCAGGCGCTCGATCGGCAGCCCGCTCGCCGTCGCCTCCAGCGCCAGCGCTGCGCCGGACGACATGCCGTAGACGAACGCGGAGCCGCCGGCTGCGTCGATCATGGCGGCGAGGTCCTCGACCTCGCGCGCGACCGCGTACGGGAGCGTGTCGCCGGAGTCGCCCCGACCGCGGCGGTCGTAGACGTGGACGGTGAGGTGCGCGGACAGCAGCTCGGCGAGCCGCGCGGTGCTGGTGTCGATCGCGCGGTGCTGGAACGCGCCGCCGACGAGGACGAGTGGCGGCCCTTCCCCCGACACCTCGAACGCGATCGTCGTGCCGTCTGCGGAGGTCGTGGTGCGCTGCGCTGGGGCCATCTTCGTTCCTTCGATTCGGATAGTCGTTCGAGTGTAGGACGGGGTGGCGCACCGGAACTCATCGTGCGGTTCTGGCAGGCTCAGCGGATGACCGCGCCCGCGTCTCCCTCCGCCCCCGAGCCGGTCGTGCTCGACGGCTTCCACGCGCTCAAGCACGCGCTGCGCTTCGGCGCGACCGTCGAGCGCGCGGCGACGAGCGACCCCGACGGGCTCGACGCGCTGGCGGCGGAGCTGGCGCCCGACCTGCGCACGCGGCTGCGGGAGCTGGTGGAGGTCGTCGACGCCGCCGAGCTGCGCACGCTCGCCCCACAGCTCCCTCACACGCGCGTCGTCGCGCTCGCCCGCCGGCCGCCGCTCGACCCCGTCGCACTGCTCGCGCCGCCGCGCGACGGGGACCCACGCCCGCTCGTGCTGCTGGAGGATCCGCGCCACCTCGGGAACGTCGGCGCCGTCGTGCGCGTCGCCGCCGCGGCCGACGCGGCCGGCGTCCTCACCACCGGCGCGCGCGACCCGTGGGACCGCGCCGCCGTGCGCGGCGCCGCCGGCCTCCACTTCGCGCTGCCGGTCGGCCGGGTCGAGCTGGAGGACGTCGTCGGCGCCGCCGCGGCCGGCGCGCTCGCGGGCGGCTCGACGCCGGGCGGCGGCGTCGCTCCCGGCCGCCCGCTCGTCGCGCTCGACCCGGCCGGCGAGCCGCTGCGTGCCGCCGCCGGGCAGCTGCCGCCCGGCGCGATCCTCGCGTTCGGCACGGAGCGCCACGGGCTCAGCGACGCGCTGCTCACGTGCGCCGAGCTGCGGCTGCGGATCGAGATGCGCGCCGGCGTCTCCAGCCTCAACCTCGCGACCGCGGTCAGCGCCGTGCTGTTCTCCACCTGACGGCGGTCGTCCTGGATTGCTGTCGCAGGACGACACCAAGGCAGGACGACCGCGCCGCTCAGGTGCCGTCGGCCGGGAGGTCCTGCGGGACGATCCGCGCGGCCGGGGCGGGGCGCGGCGCGTCGTCGGCGAGCGAGGCGCCACTCGCCTCCACGAGCGCGACGAGCTGCGCGATCCGCTCGTTCAGCTCGACCGCGAGCGCGCGCTGGCCGGCGGTCGGCGCGTAGCTTCTCGGCGGGACGTCGCCGGCGTCGGCGAGCAGCTGCGCGTACGTGCGCTCCCCGCCCTCCGGCGCGCCTCTCAGCCCGGCGTCGATCGTCGCCAGCAGGTCGACCGTCGCGGAGAGCGTCGAGCGATAGCGGATCCAGCGGTGGAGGTCCCACGTGACCCCGCCGTCGTCGGCCGGCGGCACCGCGTACGCCTCGACCAGCCGCTCGGCCGCGAGCCGGCCGCGGCGCGTCAGCGTCTCGATCGTCTCGTCGTCCATCGCGAGGTTCATGCCGCCCTCGTCCGCTGACATGCAGACGTGGACGATCCGCTCGCGGTAGCCGGGCACGCGCATCTGCGCCTCGTCGACGCGGTTCTGCATCGTGCGGACGATCCCGCCGAGGAACTGCCCCAGCCGGCCGTCGAAGCCGAGCCGGCTCGGTCTCTTCTCCAGCTCGTAGAACCAGTCGAGCAGACCGTCGCCGGGCTTGCCCGCCAGCTTCACCTCTTCGCGGAAGTCAGGGTGGAACGGCCGCAGGTTGATCCCGAACGTCGGCCGGCGCGGGACCGAGGCGTCGAAGAAGTGGATCGGGAAGTTGCTCGCGACGCCGCCGTCGGAGAACCACACCTGCTCGGCCTGCGCACGCTCGCGCGGCGCGTCAGCCGGCCAGGCACCGCCGTCCTGCACCGCGTCGGCGACGCGGTCCCAGTCGCCGGCCGCGGCCTGCTCGCGCGCCCATGCCCGCCATGCCCCGTTCGCGCGCTGGTTCGCCGCGCGGCTCTGGTCGACGCGCCACAGCGGCACCGCGCTCAGCAGCACCGGGAAGCTGAGGCTCATCCGCGTCGCGACGACGACGGGCAGGTCGCGCGGGTCGGGCATCGGCCGCAGTCGCGGACCCATCAGCAGCAGCCCCAGCCTCCGGCGGCGCGCCCGCTCGGGCGCTCTCGGCAGCGCCGGCGGGTGGTCCTCCATCCATCTGACGACGCGCTCGGGGAACAGCCGGCGCAGCTCCCGCGGGTCGAAGTAGTACTCGCGGCTCGCCCACGGCAGCCGCTCCGCGCGGCGGTTGGTGACGTTCGTCGTCATCATCTCCAGCCGCAGCCACGGTCCCTCGCCGCCCGCGTCCGGCGCACCGGCCGGCCCGTCCCAAAGGTCGCCGAACGTCAGCGGGGGCGCGTCGTCCCCGACCGGGCGGCCGGCGGTCGCGTCGATCAGGTCGGCGAGCCACGGCGTCAGCGCCGGGCGCTTCGCCGGCTTGCCCTCGCCCGGCATCCCGGAGCAGAGGCCGTAGCCGTTCGCCGTCACCGCCCGCGTCGCGCTGCGCGCGAGCCAGCCGGCGAGCACGGCGAACGCGCCGCCGGCGCTCAGCAGCACTGCCGCGACGAGCCCGATCGCGATCAGCGGCGCGCCGTCGGCTGCGAGCACGATCGCGACCGCCAGCGCGATCCCGGCCGCGGCGCCGATCAGCACCGCGGGCCAGTAGCCGCGCAGCGTCGCGCCGAGCAGCGCGCGGACTCTGCGGTGCGGGTGCAGGATCGGCGCGAGCAGCAGCGCGAACAGGCGCCGCGTCCGCCCCTGCGGCTGGAACAGCGCCGTGAGGTTGCCGTCGCGGCCGATCCAGCCGGGCAGCTCCGCGAGCCGTGCGAAGCCGCCGCTCGGGCTGGTGCGCCCGTACTCGGCCGCGGCGCTCGCAGCGGCCGCGATCGCGCCGGCGCTCGTGCCGCCGATGCTCTTGAAGCGGTACTCCCGCGACAGCTCGACGACGGCGTGCGGGTAGACGACCCCGCTCGTGATCCCGCCCTTCATCACGAGGTCGCAGGAGCGGTCGGGCGGCGGCGTGGTCGTGGACATCCGCGCAGCATCTCAGCCCGCGGTGCGCCGTGCCACCGCTTCCAGGTGCGTCAGCTGTCGCCGAGCGCCTCGCCGACCGCGGTCCAGATCGCGTCGTGCACCGCGTCGATCGAACCGGAGCCGTCGACGGTCGCGAGCGGACCGTGCACGTGGCCGGCGGCAATCAGGTCGCGGTAGTTGCGGTCGACGGCGACGAGCTGCTCGCGCGAGTGGAACAGCTCGTCGGCGGAGGAGCGCGCGCCGATCCGCTCGAGGCAGATCTCCGGGTCGACGTCGACGAAGACGGTCAGGTCCGGCGCGATCGCGCGCGCGTTCAGCTCCGCGACCCACTCGCGGCTCACGACGCCGCCGCGGTTGTACGCGAGCGAGGAGAGCACGTAGCGGTCGGAGACGACCCAGCGCCCGGCGTCGAGCGCCGCGACGACGCCGTTGACGGGGTTGAAGAGGTGGTCGGCGCGGTCGGCCGCGAAGGCGAGCGCGAGCGCGACCGGGTCGAGCGCGACACGCCCCTCGATCGCCTGCCGCAGGACCGCGCCGAGCGGCCCGTTCGTCGGCTCCTTCGTCAGCTCGACGGCGTGACCGCCGCGAGTCCGCAGCATCGCCGCGAGCCGTTCCGCCTGGGTCGTGGTGCCGGCGCCGTCGAGCCCTTCGACGACGACGAAGCGGCCGCGCGCCGGCGTCATTGCGCTGCTCTCCGCAGGCGTGCCGCGAGCCGTTCGCGCAGCCGTCTCGCGCGCACGCGCACGTCGCCGAAGACCGTCGTGCCGGTCAGCACGATCCGCGGTGCGCCGGCCGGACCGGCCATCCCGGCGTCCTGCTTGACGTCGCCGAGGAACGCCTTCGCGCGGACCTCGACGAGGACTCCCTCGGGCACGAGCAGCTCGACGTCGCCGAAGAACGTCCGCACGTCGATGACGATCTCGCCGGCGGGGACCCGTGCCTCGCGCAGGTCGAGCTTCACGTCGCCGAAGATCGAGTCCCATCTGCTCACCGCCGGCAGCTGCCACTGACCGTCGCGCTTGTGGTCGCCGAAGAGCGCGCTGTTGCGCGCCGGGACGGTCGTCACGACCTGGCCGCCGGGGTCTCCGAACGCCGGCAGGTCGCCCGTCAGCTCGTCGAGCTGCCCGCGCGTGCTCGCGCCGCTCGCCGTCTCGATCCGGTCGGTCAGCTCCTCGAGCGTCAGCCGCCCCTCACCGGCGGCCGCGCGCAGCCGCTCGATCGTCTCTTCGCGCTCGCCGTCGGAGGCGCGGATGCCAGGGTCCGTCATCTTCGGCACCCTAGCGTCGCAGGCGGCCGGGGCGGTGTGCGATGGTGCGGATGTGACCCGCACGGCCGGCCTGCCCGAATCGCCCACGCACCCGCTGCAGCAGGTCGACGGCGTGCCCGAGTGCGTCCTCGGCGACGCGCTCGCCTCGCGCCTGCCGAGCACGTCGCCGCCGGCGCCGTGGCGGACGCGCGTGCAGGCGGTCCTGTGGATGCACGCCGCGAGCCCCGGCGCGGCCGAGCTGCTGCCACAGCAGCTGCGCGACGAGCGGATCGTCCCACTCACGATCGGCGCGTTCATCCGCTATCTCGACACGCCGGTCGGGCCCTACAGCGAGGTGCTCGCCTCCCCCGTCCTGCTCGCCCGCACGCCGCTGCCCGCGTCGACCGTGCCGTTCATCGCGGTCGACTCGATCGCCTCGCTGCACGGCGGTCGCGCCAACTGGGCGCTGCCGAAGGCGCTCGCCGCGTTCGAGTGGACGGCCGCCCCCGGCGAGCTCGGGCGCGCGGCGTTCTCCGTCCGCGGCGACGGCACGCACGGGAGCAGCGCCTGGTCGGTCGCGGCGGAGGTGTCGCCGCGCCGGCGGCGGCTGCCCGTCCGCCTTCCGCTGCGCGACGTGCAGCTCGCGCCCGGCGGCCGCGAGCTGGACATCCCGATCTCGCTCGCCGGCCGTGCGCAGCTGGCGACCGTCGAGGTGCGCAGCGACGGCCCGTCGCTGCCGGCGTGGCTGCTGTCGGGCACCCACCGCGGCGCCGTCCTGCCGGACGCGCGCATGACGTTCGGCGCGCCGCGCTGAGGCGATGGCCGGCTCCGGCGCCGCCTCCGACGACGTCGCCGCGCTGCGCGAGCTGGAGCGCGTCCCGCTCGCGCTCCCGGCGGGCCTGACGGTCGACTGGCTCGGCGTCTCGGGCTACCGGCTGACGTACGACGGCGTCGCGCTGTTCGTCGACCCGTACGTCTCGCGGATCCCGCTGCGCGACGTGCTGCTGCGCCGCGTCGCGCTGCCCGATCCGGCGCTGGTCGAGCGCTACGCGGGCGCCGGCGAGGGCGCCGCGGCGGGCGGGAGCGTCGCCGGTGTGCTCGTCGGCCACACGCACTTCGACCACGCGGTCGACGCGCCCGCGATCGCCCGCCGCTTCGGCTGCCGCGCGTACGGGTCGGCGTCACTCGGGACGCTGATGCGGCTGCACGGGCTCGGCGAGCTGGCGGTCGAGGTCGAGCCGTACCGCCGCTACGAGCTGGGGCCGTTCGTCGTCTCGTTCACCCCCAGCAGACACTCGAAGCTGCTGTTCGGCCGCAAGGTCCCGATGGCCGGCGAGCTGACCTGCGAGCAGCTCGACGGACTGCGGATGGGCGCGTACCGCTGCGGCCAGGTGTGGGGCATCCGGATCGAGGTCGCGGACGTCTCCTTCTACCACCAGGGCAGCGCGAACCTGATCGACGAGGCGCTGCGGCCCGAGCGCGTCGACGTCTTCCTCGCCGGCGTCGCGGGGCGCAGCGTGACGCCGCGCTACTGGGAGCGCGTGCTCGGCAAGCTCGATCCGCGTGTCGTCGTGCCGACGCACTACGACGACTTCTTCAAGCCGCTCGGCGCGGAGCTGGGCTTCACGGCGCGCGTGCGGCTCGGCGAGGTCCCGGACGAGATCGCGGCGGTCAGCCGCGACGCGGCGGTCGCGGCGTTGCCGCGGACAGATCGGGTGCCGGCACCGGCGCCGGCGCGACCGCGGCCGCCTGGCTGATCCGCCAGCGGTCGATCCCCCACAGCGCGAGCGCGATCACGGCCGTCGCACCGCCGACGATGCTGACGGCGTCCCAGCCGCCGACGCTCCAGAGCGCGGAGGCGAGTGCCGAGCCGAGCGCGGCGGCGCTGAAGTTGCCGGCCATGTACGCGGTCGTCAGGCGGCTGCGCGCCTCCGGCCGGAGCGAGTAGATCAGCGACTGGTTGGTGATGTGCTGGCCCTGCACGCCGGCGTCGAGCACGAGCACGCCCGCGATCAGCGCGACGAGCGAGCTGCCGCCGAGGTCGCAGAGGATCCAGCCGACGAGGACCGCGACCCAGCCCAGCACGGTCGTGGCGGACGCGTGGCCGCGGTCGGCGAGGCGGCCGGCGCCCTGCGCGGCGGCCGCGCCGATCAGCCCGGCGAGGCCGAACAGTCCGATCGTCCCCTCGGAGTAGCCGTAGGCGGGGCCGCTGAGCAGGAACGTCAGGGCGGTCCACAGCAGCGTGAACGTCAGGATCCCGAGCATCCCGTACGCCATCCGCAGCCGCAGCAGCGGCTCCTCGCGCACGAGCGTGCCGACCGACCGCAGCAGCGCGCGGTACGGCGTCACGGCGCGTGGCGCGATCACCGGCAGCATCCGCTGCAGGGCGGCGGCGCAGGCGAGCATCATCGCCGCAGCGAGCACGTAGATCGCGCGCCAGCCGGCCAGCTCGGCGACGAAGCCGCTGACCGTGCGGGCGGCGAGGATGCCGATCAGCAGGCCGCTCATGATCGTCCCGACGACGCGGCCGCGCTCGTCGTCGGCGGCGAGGTCGCCCGCGAACGGGACCAGCACCTGCGCGACGACCGACGTCACGCCGACGACGACGATCGCCAGCGCGAGCGCGGCTATCCCGGGTGCGAGCGCGCACGCGGCGAGCGCGACGGCGCAGCCGATCAGCATCCGCACGACCAGCCGCCGTCGCTCGACGAGGTCGCCGAGCGGGACGACGAAGACGAGCCCGGCGGCGTAGCCGATCTGCGACGCGGTCACGATCAGCCCGGCGACTCCGGGGCTCGTCCCGAGTCTCGCTGCGATCACGTCCAGCAGCGGCTGCGCGTAGTACAGGTTCGCGACCGCCGCGCCGGTCGCGACCGCCAGCAGCAGCACGAGCCGCCGGTCGAGCTGGCGGACGGGCGGATCGGCGGTCACGTCGGCGGGCACCCGCCTGACGCTAGCGGCCGGCGGCGCCAGGCAGCTCGGCGGTCTGCACCGCAACCCGCCCGCGCCGGCCGCTGTGTTAGGGTCGCCTAACTTGTCTTAGGGTGACCTAACTCGGTTACCCCACACCTCAGGAGAATCGTGCACATCCCCGTTCCGCCGGGAGGCCGGTGTGCGCCCGTACGCGCACGCGCCGGCCTCGCCGCGTCGCTCGCGCTCGCGTTCGCGCTCGCTGCGCTCGTCCTGCTCTTCCCCGCCGTCGCCGCGCGCGCGGCCGATCCGCCCGTCCCGATCAGTGCGGGCTACGCCGACTGGGGCCTCAAGCAGTCGTTCCGCACCTACGTCGGCGCGTCCGGGATCACGCTCGCCGATGGCGCGACCAGAAACGCCGACGGCAGCTTCCGCTTCCCGGTGACGAGCGGCAGCTACGACGCCGCGACGAAGACGACGGTCGTCGCGTTCGCCGGCTCGGTCCACTTCAGCGCCCATGCCGGCGAGCTGGACCTCACCTTCGCCAGACCGCGCGTCGAGATCCGGCCGACCGGCGCGAAGCTGTTCGTCGCGATGAGAAGCCGGCCGCTCGGCGGCAGCACGCCGACCGACTACGGCGACGTCCACCTCGCAACGGTCGACGTCAGCGGCAGAGATCCCGCGATCACGCCGCCGACGACGACCTGGTCGGCGCTCCCGACGGCGCTGACGGCCGCCGGCGTCCAGCCGTTCGCGAGCTTCTACGAGGCGGGCCAGGCACTCGACCCGTTCACCTTCACCTACGACGGCCCGGGCGGCAAGCCCGACGTCGCCCCCGGCGAGACGTGGACGCCTGCCGGCACCGTGCGGTGGCAGCCGACCGGCGCCGCCGCGGGTGTGCCGAGCAGCGTCGCCGACAGCACCGGCGACCCGATGGGCTACCACTCCTACCCGTCCTTCGCCCGCAACGCGACCGCGCGGCAGCTGCTGGCGCTCGACGGTCGCGGCGGCAGGCTGACCGTCGTCGACGAGGCGACGCTGACGCGCGTCGGAACGCCGATCGACGGGCTCGACGCCGCCGTCGGCGGACTCGCGGTCGACGAGCAGCGCAACGTCGCGTACACGGTCGCGGCCGGCTGGGGCAACGGCCCGCTCGTGCTCAACCGCGTCGACGTCGCGGCCCGCACCGTGACGAGGTTCACGATCCCGGGCGGCGAACGCGGCATGTCGCTGCCGGAGCTCGCGGTCGACCAGAGAAGCGGCCGCGTGCTCGTCTCCGAGCGGCTCGGCGGCCACCTCTTCGTGATCGACGGCCGCGCGGCGACGATGGCGCTGCTGCAGACGTTCTCGTTCGACGCCTACGGCGGCAGCGGCGTCGACGTCGACGAGACGACCGGCGACGTCTACCTCGCGACGGGCTCGCAGAGCACCGTCCGCCGGCTCACTCCGAACAGCGGCGCGGGCGACCCCTACACGCTCGACCCGACGCCGGTCGCGACGTTCGACGGCGCGACGATCCGGCTCCAGGTCTCCGACGACGGCAGACGCATCTGGGTCGGCAGAATCGTCGGCTCGTCGATCAATCCGACGCTGCTGACGCGCACCACCACCGGCTGGGAGACCGGTGCCACGATCGCGTTCGGTCCCGCGATGCGCTGGTTCGGGACCGACGGCGCGAGCGGAGACCTGATCGGCGCAATCGCGCCGCGCAGCATCTCCGTCGTCGCAGCCGACACCCAGCACGTCAACCCGCTCACGCTCGACCTGCCCGCGAGCGCACGCATCGAGGCGGCGATCCGCACCGCGGACGGCGACGCGCTCTGGGCACTGGACGGCGGCGACAGCGTCGTGCGGCGGATCTCGCGGCACGTCTCGCCGACGGTCAGCGCGCAGCCGGACGACGCGACCGTCACCGTCTCCCCCGCCCAGCCGGCGCCGCAGGCGACGTTCACCACGACCGCGAGCGGCACGCCCGCGCCGACCGTCAGATGGCAGGCGAAGGCGCCAGGCGGCGCCTGGGAGGACGTCCCCGGCGCCGGCGCGACCGGCACGACGCTCACCGTCGACGGTGCGACCGGCACCAGCAGAACCGCCTACCGCGCGATCTTCACCAACGCGGTTGGCTCGCACGCGAGCGAGCCGGCGACGCTGACGGTCGACTACGCGACCGGAGGGCTCGACCGACGCGTCTGGATCACCGGCGGCGCGCTCGACTGGGGCGTCAAGGCGTCGTTCCGCAGATATGTCGGCGGACCGATCGCGCACGGCGCCATCACGACCGGCGGCGGCGCCACCGCCAACGGCGACGGCACGTTCCGCTTCGCCGCCGACGGCGGGACGTACGACCCGGCGAGCGGGCGCGCGACGCTGCGCTTCGGCGGCAGCGTCCGCTTCAGCGGCCACGCGGGACAGCTCGACCTGACGATCGCGCGGCCGCGCCTGGAGATCGACGGCGGCGTCGCGACGCTGCACGCCGACGTCTCCAGCAAGTCGCTCAGCGGCGGCGTCGTCGAGCAGTTCACCGGCGTCGACCTCGCGCGGGTCGACCTCGGCACGCCCGCCGCCGGTCCGGCGGTCGCCGGCGGCCGGCTCGGCTGGCGCGAGCTGCCGGCGGCACTGACCGCGAACGGGGCGCCGGCGTTCGCCGCGTTCTACCCGGCCGGGACGGCGCTCGATCCGCTCTCGATCGACGTCGCGTACTCGACCGAGGAGCCGCGAACGTCGGTGCCGCCGCCGGTCGGACGGCCGGCGCCGCCGGCGCAGCCGGCGCCCACGCCCACACCGGTGCGGAAGCCGGCCCGGAAGCCGGCCGCCGCCGCGATCGCCGCGGTCAGAGGAGCGCAGGCGGTCGGCCGCAACCGGATCGCGCGCGTCGCGACGGTCGCCTGCGGCAGCGGCGCCGGGGCGTGCACGGTGAAGGTACCCGCGCGGGTGCGCGTGCGGATCGGCGGCCGTCTCTACACGGCGCAGGTGCTCGCGCCCAAGCGGTTGAAGGCGGGCGCGCGCGGGAACGTGCGCGTGCGGCTGAGCAAGCGCGCCGCGGCGCGACTGGCCCGTCGCAGCACGCGCGTGACGCTGCGGGTCGTCACGACGGCCGGGCCTCGCACGACCGTGAAGGCCGTCAGCGTCAGGCTGATCGGACCCAAGCGCGGCTGATTCGTTGCAGAACGACCCTGGACGGGGACGTCGACTACGTCACCCGTCCAGCGGTTCAGCAATTCATAGTGAGGTTTGTAGAGGTTTAGCGCTTCTCCATTACTCGGGATTTCCGGAGTACTGAAAGTAGGCATCCAAACACTCGGTTTGTGGTGATGTGCCTGTAATGCTCTGTTCGTTGTTGCTTGGCGCGGCCAGGAGGGCTGCGCTCCGCAGGGGAACGACGACCAGGAGGAAGTGCCCATGTCAGGGAGACATGTGGTGCGCGTCGCGCTGCTCGCGCTCGCGCTCTGCTTCGTGCACGGCGGCATGGCCGCCGCCGCACAGACGACGATCCAGCCGCAGCCGGCGGAGGCGCGCACGTTCGCGACCACCAACGGCGGCTGGAGCAGCTCAGTCGACTACGGCGGCCTCGTCTGCATACCGGGCGTGACGTGCCCGTCGGCGACGCCGAGCTACCAGGCGACCGGCGGCGCCGGAGGCGCGGGAGACGGGTTCCTGCGCGACGGCTTCGGCACGCTCCTGGGCGTCCTCTCGACGACCACGATCACGTGGACGTCACCGAGCTTCGCGGCGCCGGCCACCGCAGTCGACGAGGCGGCGCTGCTCGTCGACGTGCGACCGCAGATCGCGAGCCTCCTGGCGATCGGCAGCCTCAACCTCAGAATGCGCCTCGTCGACGTGACGGACCCCGCGAGATCGACGACGGTCGCGACGGTTCCCCTGACCGCCGCCTCGGCGACGTTCAGCTCGTTGATAGTGAACGTCCCGCCGAGCGCGGTAGTCGCCGGGCACACGTACAGAATCGCGCTCGACGTCGCCCTCACGACTGCCGTCTCGGCGGTCACGTCAGGCAATGTCGACCTCGACAACGTCATCCTCAGACTCGTCGACCTGGAGCCGCCGACCGGACTCACCGCGACGGTGCCCGGCAGCGGCCCGACCCGCGTCGAGGGCTCCGTCGACCCGGCCGGTCAGACGACGAGCGTCACCGTCGAGTACGGGCTGACCACGGCGTACGACACGACGACCTCGCCGGTCACCGTGAACGGAAGCGGCAGCAGATCGTTCTCGATCCCGCTCGGCGGGCTCACCCCGGGCGCGACGTACCACTACCGCGTCGTCGCGCTCAACGCCGACGGGATCGCCACGACGACCGACGCGACGTTCGTCGCGCCGGTGCCGCCGGCCGGCGGCCCGCCGGTCGTGAGCGGCGCCGGCAACAGCCGCAACCGCACCGCCACGTTCACCCGTGACGGCACCATCGTGAGAGCGACCGTCGAGGTCCTCGCCGCAGGCGGCTCGACCGTCCTCGGCAGCTTCGACGACGCCGACGGCGACGGCTCGGTGGCGATCACGCTGCCGGACGCCGACGGCACCTACGACGTCCGCGTCGTGCGGGAGAACGACGCGAGACTGACCTCGACCAGCACGCCCGTGCAGGCCACGCTCGACCGTGTCGGGCCGGATGGCTCGGCAATCGACCTGAGAGTGCTGCCGGCGGTCTCCTCCGACACGCAGCGGAACGTCACGTTCACGCCGCCGGTCGACGCGGTCAGAGCGACCGCACAGGTGATCGACAGAAGCGGCAACCCGGTCGGCGCGCCGGTCGCCGCCGTCGGTGGGACCGCGACCGTCCAGATCGGACCGGCCGAGGGCGACTACCGCGTCAGACTGACGCTCGAGGACGCCGCCGGAAACCCGACCGTGGTGACGAGCGACGTCGTCACGCTCGACGAGACGGCCCCGTCCGCGGGCGGCGCCCCATCGGTCACCGGCCCCGGCAACAGCCGCGACCGCACCGTCAGATTCGACCGTGACCTGACGACGCTGACGGCGACGATAGAGGTCGTCGACAGCGGCGGCAGAGTCGTCGCGACCGCGCCCGTCGGGCTGCTGTCGGACACCGGCACCGTGACGCTGCCCGACAGAGACGGCGACTACGGCGTGCGCGTCAGACAGACCGACCTCGCCGGCAACTCGGCGACGACGGCGAGCACGCCGGTCACGCTCGACCGCGTCGCCCCGAACCCCGGCCCTGCGCCGACCGTCATAGGCGCTGACAGCAGCCGCGACCGCGACGTCTCGTTCCAGCGTGCCGCCGATGCCACGAGCGCCACGATCGAGGTGGTCGACAGAGGCGGCAGCGTCGTTGCCTCGGCCGGCGTCCCGAGCGGCGGCAGCGGCAGAGTCACGCTGCCCGACGCCGACGGCGACTACACGATCCGCGTCAGACAGACCGACGCGGCGACGAACTCGGCGACCTCGCCCGGCACTCCGGTGACGCTCGACCGCTCCGGTCCCGACGCCGGTCCGGCGCCCGCGGTCACCGGGCCCGGCAACAGCCGCGACCGAACCGTCGCGTTCACGCGCGCCCCGGACGCCGACAGAGTGGCGATCGAGGTGCTCGACAGCGGCGGCAGACTCCTCAGCTCGACCGACGTGCCCAGCGGCGGCAGCGGCAGCATCACGCTGCCGGACGCCGACGGCGGCTACGACGTCCGGGTGAGACAGACCGACGCGGTCGGCAACTCGGCGACGACGCCGAACACGCCGGTCACGCTCGACCGGCAGCCGCCGGCGGCCGGCCCCGCGCCGACCGTCACGGGCGCCGACACCGCGCTCCTGCGCGACGTCGCGTTCACGCGCGCGCCGGACGCCGACAGAGCGACGATCGAGGTGCTCGACGGCGGCGGCAGAGTCGTCGCCACAGCCGACGTGCCGAGCGGCGGCAGAGGCTCGGTGACGCTGCCCGACACCGACGGCAGCTACGACGTCCGCGTGACACAGACCGACGCGGCCGGCAACTCCGCGGTCACGCCGACGACGCCCGTCGTGCTCGACCGCGGCGCCCCCGATCCAGGTGACGCCCCGACCATCACGGGCGCGGGCAACAGCCGCGACCGGACCGTCGAGTTCAGACGCGCGCCCGACGCGGCGAGAGCGACGATCGAAGTGCTCGACGGCGGCGGCAGAGTCGTCGCCACAGCCGACGTCCCGGCCGGCGGCAGAGGGAGCGTCAGACTGCCGGCCGTCGACGGCGTCTACTTCGTCCGCGTGCGGCAGGCGGACGCCGGCGGGATCTCGGCGGTGACGCCGACGACCGACACGACGCTCGACACCTCGCCGCCCGACCCCGGCGACGCGCCGACGGTGAGCGGCACGGCCGACGCGCTGACGGTCACGTTCAGACGCGCCCCGGACGCCGCGAGCGCGACGATCGAGGTGCTCGACGCGAACGGGAACGTGGTCGCCAGAGTCCCGGTCCCGAGCGGCAACAGCGGCGTCGTCGACCTGCCGGACACGCCCGGCCTGTACGGCATCCGCGTCGTCCAGACCGACGCCGCCGGCAACAGCGCCACGACGCCGACGACGAACGTCAGACGCCTCGCCGGCGGCGACGGCGGCGGGGACGACGGCGGCAGAGGCGGCGGCGGCAGAGGCGGCTCGGGCGGCGGCGGCTCCGGCGGGTCCGGCGGCAGCGGCGGCACGGGCAGCGGCGGCGGGGGCGGCGGCTCGGGCGGCAGAGGCGGAGGCTCCGGCGACGGCGCGCTCCCGCTGACCGATCCCGGCCAGTTCGGCACGATCCTGCGCCAGTGCTTCGGCGGCGACGTCGTCGTCACCGACGTGACGGCGCGCGGCGCGCGCGTGCAGGTGCGCGGGCTGACGCTGTACGCGCCGGGCACCGCAGTGTCGATCGTCGACCTGTCCGGCAGAAGAGTCGGGCAGGGCACGACCGACGCGAGCGGGCGCTTCGCGGCGGCGGTGACCGCGCCGCGGTCCGCCAGCGCACGGCTGCGCGGCGGCTACCGCGCCGTCGTCGGCAGAACCCGCTCGCCGGCCGTGCGCCTGCGGCGCGCGAACGTCGTGACGGGCCTGTCGGTCAGCGGCTCGACGATCACGATCCGCGGGCGCGTCGACCTGGCGCGGCTCGGCAGCGTCAAGCGCGTGCGCGCGTACGGCGGCGCAGGCGCCGCCGCGTGCACCAACTCGAAGCTGCTGAGACCGATCGGGAAGACGCTCGTGAACCGCCGCACCGGCGCCTACCAGCTGCGCGTGAGAGCGCCGGCTGGGACAGGCCGCCTGGTGCTGCGCACGCGCGTGTTCGGCAGCAAGCTCGCGAGCCGCAGCTCGTTCCTCGTGCGGTAGGCGGCCGGGAGACGCCCACGTTCGCGAGGTGAGGTGGTTTGAGGCCCTATAGGGGCACCAAACTGCCTCACCTCGCGTCGTTGCCCGGTCCCTCTGGTGTACTGCCCGCATGCGACTCGGGGCAGCGGCGCTGGCAACACTGGTGGTCTGGAGCGCCAGCACGGTGGCCGCGGCCGCCGCGCCGGCGGGACCGGCGCCCACCGAGATCGGCGCCGTCCGGCTCGCCGCTCCCGGCGCCGGCGCGCCGCACGCGCCCCGCGCGCTGCTCGTCGCCGTGCGGTACCCGCTGCACATGAAGGGCCGCAGAGCGGACGTGCGGGTGGAGCTGCGCTCGCGCGGCCGCGTCGTCGGCGTGGTCCGCGGCGCGGTGCGCGAGCGCCTGTCAGCGGGGCTTCCGCGCGACGGCGCCGACCTGCGGGGGAGCTTCCGCTTCGTCCACCGGATCGCGCTCCCGACCGCGCTCGCGGACCGGCTGCTGCGCCGCGACGGCCGGCTCGACGTGCGCGTGCGGGCCGCCGCCGTGCTCGACCTCGAGCGCGACGGCAGAGCGGAGGCGCGCAGCGCCGACCGCACGCGGCGGCTCGTCCGCGCGCCCCGCCGGGAGGGCTCGACGCGCCGGGCGGGCGCGGCGGTCACGTGCAGCTCGGTCCCGCTCGTCCACGCGAGAACGCGCAGGCTGTACGCGATCGAGGTGCCCCAGTGCGGCGTGCCGATGCGCTGGTCGATCGCGAGAGGCCCGGCGAGAGGGCAGCTGAGACCCAGCGCGCGCTGGGTCGTCTACCGCTCCGACGCCGGCCATCGCGGCTGGGACGCGTTCGTGCTCAGAGGGCGGCCGCGCGGACGCGCCGTCGCCGCGCAGGACGATGGCGCCGTGCTCGCGCCGGTCCACGTGCAGGTCGGCTCGGGCTTCCCGTCGACCGCGTCGGTCCGCGCGATCGGCGACTCGGTCACGGCCGGCTTCGGCTACTTCAACAGCCGCGCGCCGATGACGGCGTCGCAGCTGCTGTCGTGCCGGCCGGGAACGCAGCTGAACGACGCCTGCTCGTCGAACTCGCTGAACCTGACCAACAGCGACGGGCCCGTCCGCTACGCGCCCGACTACGGGCTCTCGAACGTGATCGCGTGGCCGGCGCGCTGGGCCGGCTGGAACGGGATCACGAACTTCGCCAACTACGCGGTCACCGGCTCGGCGCCGGCCGACTGGGCGCCCGGCGGCCAGTTCTACGCGCAGACGCGCGCGGCCGAGCTGGCCGCGCCCGACTACCTCGTCACGACGGTCGGCGCGAACCCGCTGCTGAGCGACGTGCTGTTCGGGATCGACAACATGAAGTGCGCGCTCTGGTCGGACCTGTTCGGCAACTACACGAACTGCGTGCTGGCGGCGTTCGGCCGCGCCGGCCTCGCCGCCAACCTCAGAAGCCTCTACGCGGACCTGCTCGCGCGCACGCCGGCGAAGACGCAGATCATGCTGATGCAATACCACCTCGCGATTCCGGGCTCCGCGCTCGCCTACACGACGCTGCAGCTGGAGCGGATGAGCGAGCTGCTCAACGACCAGATCGCCACGATCGCCGGCTCCTTCGGCTCCTCGCGCCTGCGCGTGATCGCGCCGCCGCGCTTCAACGTCGGCATCGACATGCGCCCGCTGTACCCGGCGAACTTCTCCTGCTCGATGCTCGGGTACATGGTCGACGGACCGAGCGCGCAGTCGACGCTGACGCAGGACGAGCTGCTCGCCGGCCACCTGCCGTCGTTCTGCTCGGGACCGCCGATCGGCCCGCCCTGGATCATCAGCGCTGACACGGGCATCCACCCGAGCACCGCAGGCCACAGCTACATGGCCAACGCGCTGCCGGACCCGTAGCCGGCGGCGGCCTGGAACAGCGGTTGGTGAGACGTCAGCCGGGCGTGGGCTCGGGCGGTGGCGCTCTGGGCCCGTCCGGATACATGTCGGCCAGCTTCTCCGGTGTCATCTCCAGCGTGTTCGCCGCCTCCGGCGGCGCGCCGACGACGAGCCAGAGCGCGTCCGCATCGGTGTCGTTGAAGACCTGGCGCACCGTCCGCGGCTCGACCAGCAGCGCGGAGAGTGGCGCGAGCGTGAGCAGGTCGTCCGCGACGCGGATGCGACCGATCCCCTCCAGCACGACGTACAGCTCGTGCTCCTCGGCATGGCGATGGCGCGTCGAGAACTGCCCCGGCCGCAGCTGCCACAGCCGCGCGCCGAGTGACGTGGCACCGAGCTGACCGGCGAGATCGGTGTTGTCGACGCCAAGCTGGTTGGACGGGCGCCAGAACGCCTGATCGGCCGGAAGCACGCGGTAGCTCATGGCAGCGGAGCGTAGCCGGCGCGTGGCCGCGCCCCCGCGCTGCCACCCTCGATCGGGACGGTCGACGCGCCAAGTCGTGCAGTCGACCACTTGACTAGTCAACTAGCGGTCTGCATACTCCCCGCACGATTCGTTGCAAATGGGGCCGCGTACCAGTGCGGCCCCCTCCGCGAGGGAGCCAGGAGAGACCATGATCAAGACCGTTCGGCGGCTGCGCCTTCCAGCGCTCGCCGCCGTCGCCGCCGCCGCGCTGACCGTTGCAGGATGCGGCAGCTCGTCGTCCTCGTCGTCCGGCTCCGCCACGACTAGAGCCGACCCCGGCGGCAAGTTCACGATCGGCTACGACGTCTACTGGCTCGGCAACAGCTGGTCGACCCAGCTGGCCGAGGAGTTCAGAGCCGCGGCCGAGCGCAACAGAGACTCGATCGAGAAGGTCGTCTACACGCAGTCGGACAACCAGGTCCAGAAGCAGATCTCGAACGTCCAGTCGATGATCTCGCGCAGAGTCGACGCGATCATCATGACCCCGATCTCGCCGTCCGCCTCGGTCCCCGTGATCCAGCAGGCCAACCGCGCCGGCATCCCCGTCATCCTCGTCGCGGGCCAGGCCGACACGAGAGACACCGCCGCCGAAGTGCGCGCCGACGACATCGTCTTCGGCAGAACCGGCGCCGAGTGGCTCGTCAGAGAGCTCGGCGGCAGAGGCAAGATCTACGTCCTCAACGGCCTCCCCGGCTTCTCCACCGACACGCTGCGATGGAAGGGCGCCAAGGACGTCTTCGACAGATACCCCGACATCGAGGTCGTCGCCGACGCGCACGCCGCGTGGGACACCGCCAGAGCGAAGACCGCCGTCTCCAACATGCTCGCCGCGCACCCCGAGGTCGACGGCGTCTGGTCGCAGGGCGGCGCGATGACGCTCGGCGCGATCCAGGCGTTCAGAGCCGCCGGCAAGCCGCTCGTCCCGATGACGGGCGAGAACAACAACGGCCTGATGAAGGTGTGGGACTCGCTCAACAGAGCGGGCGACAGAAGATTCGACTCGATCGGCGTCGTCAACCCGACCTGGGTCGGCTCGGAGGCGCTGACGCAGACGCTGAACCTGCTGAGAGGCGACGAGGTCAGAAAGGTGAACCTGGTCAACCCGGCCCCGATCACCTCGGACAACCTCGCCGACTACGTCCGCACCGACCTGCCGGACAGCTTCTGGGTCGACACGAGACTCGACGATGCCCAGATCAGAGCACTCTTCGATCGCTGATCGACCGAGCGTGCTCGACGCGAACGGCGGCCCCTCCGCGGGGCCGCCGTCCGCGGCGGTCCTCGTCTGCGACGCGCTCGACAAGCGCTACGGCGCGACGCACGCGGTCCGCGACGTCTCGCTGACGCTCGCCGCCGGCCGCACGCTCGCGCTGATGGGCGAGAACGGCGCCGGCAAGTCGACGCTGATGGCGATGATCGCCGGCGAGGTCAAGCCCGGCTCCGGCAGCGCCACGGTCGACGGCTTCGTCGCCGTCGTCCACCAGGAGCTGTCGCTGTTCGCCGACCTGACCGTCGGCGAGAACATCTGCATCGGCCGCGAGCCGCGCCTGCTCGGCCGCGGTCCGGTCAACAACCGCGCGCTGCGGACCCAGGCGCGCGCCGCGCTCGACCGGCTCGGCGTCGCGATCGACGTCGACACGCCGGTCTCCAAGCTCTCCCCCGCCGAGCAGCAGCTGGTCGAGATCGCGCGCGCCGTCGCGCTCGACCCGGCGCTGTTGATCCTCGACGAGCCGACCTCGTCGCTGGAGCCCAGCCAGGTCGACCTGCTCCACGCCGCGACCGAGCGGCTGAAGGCGGCCGGCACCTCCGTCATCTTCGTCTCGCACCGGCTCGAAGAGGTCTTCCGCTTCGCCGACGAGATCGCCGTCATGCGCTCCGGAGCGCTCGTCGGCGCCGGCCCTGCCTCCGACTTCACGCGCGAGTCGCTCGTCGCCTCGATGGTCGGGCGCGAGCTGGAGCAGCTCTACCCAGACCGCAGCGCCGCCCGCCCCGATGCAGCACCGATCCTCACGTTCGACGCGGTCGGCGGTCACGGCGTGCATGACGTCTCGCTGACCGTCAAACCGGGCCAGATCGTCGGGATCGCCGGACTCGAGGGCCACGGACAGCACGTCGTCGCCGAGCTGGCGGCCGGCGTCCGCCGCGTCCGCTCCGGCTCGATCGCGATCGACGAGACGCGCGCGAAGCTGCGCTCCCCGCGCGAGGCGATCGCAGCCGGCATCGCGTTCGTGCCGCCGGACCGGCGCAGCAGCGGCCTGATGCTGCCGCTCTCGATCGCCGAGAACCTGACCGTCGCCGCCGCCCACCGGCTGCATCCGTCGCGGCTGCTGAGCCGCGCCGTCGAGCAGCGCGCGATCGCGCCGGTCGCCGAGCGCCTCAGACTGCGCTACGCGTCGATGGAGCAGCGCGTCGGGGAGCTGTCCGGCGGCAACCAGCAGAAGGTCCTGTTCGGCCGCTGGCTGCTCGTTCCCAACCTGCGCCTGCTGGTGCTCGACGACCCGACCCGCGGGGTCGACGTCGGCGCCCGCGCCGAGATCTACAGCGTCCTGCGCGAGCTGGCCGACAGAGGCGTCGGCGTGCTGCTCGTCTCGACCGACATGCTCGAGCTGATCGGGCTCGCCGACGAGATCCACGTCATGTACGAGGGAGCCGTGCGCGGGACCGTGCCCGGCCACTCCGCCACCGAGGAAGAGATCATGACCCTTGCCTCCGGGGTGACCGCATGAGCGCCCTGCGCGCGACCGCGCGGCGCTCCTCGCCGCTCGGCACCACGACGCTCGCCGGGCTCAAGCCCGCGTTCTTCATCACGCTCGTCTCGATCGTCGCGGTCGTGATCGCCGCGATCATGTCCGAGCCGTTCCGCTCGCCGACGAACGTCGAGTCCCTGCTGTTCCAGATGGCGCCGCTGCTGCTCGTCGCGGCCGGTCAGGCCGTCGTCATCACGACCGCCGGCATCGACCTCTCGGTCGGCTCGATGATGTCGCTCGCGACCGTACTCGCGGCCGCCTCGTCCAGCTCCGCGGCGCTCGTGATCGCGATCGTGCTCGCCGTCGGGCTCGCCGGCGGCCTCGGCAACGGGCTCGGCGTCGTCTCGGGCGTCAACCCGCTCGTGATGACGCTCGGCACGATGGCGATCTTCAGAGGCGTCGCGCTGCTCGTGCTCGGCCAGCCCGGCGGGATCGTCCCGCCCGACCTGCTGACGCCGCTGACGACCGTCTTCGGCAACGTCCCGCTGACGTTCCTGCTCGCGGTCGGCGCCGTCGTGCTGCTGTGGCTCGCGACCGCCGAGACGCGCTGGGGCCGTGCGCTGTTCGCCGTCGGCGGCGACGAGGGTCACGCCCGACGTGCGCGCCTGCCCGTCAAGCGCACGCTGCTGATCGCCTACTCGGTCAGCGGTATGTTCGCCGCGCTCGCCGGCCTCGCGCTCGTCGCGCGGATCTACTCGGGCGACCCGAACGTCGGCGACCCCTTCGCGCTCGACTCGATCACCGCCGCACTGATCGGCGGCATCGCTGTCACTGGCGGGCGCGGCTCCGTGCTCGCCGTGATCCCGGCGGTGCTGCTGCTGGCGCTGACCGACAACCTGCTCAACCTCGCGGGCGTCTTCAGCTACTGGCAGTACATCGCCAAGGGCGTGATCCTGATCCTCACGCTGTGGGCCTACCACGCCGCCGGCAGACCGTCCGGCCTGCTCGCGATGGCGCGCGGCGGATGGCGGAAGCCTGGCGGCTCCTCCGGCGCCGCCGGCTCGTCTGGCTCTGCCGCGAAGGGAGCGGCGTCGTGAGCGCGCTGCCGATGGAGCGCAGAGCGTCCCCGCTGCGCGCCCGCCTGCTGCGCAGCCGCGAGCTGCTCGTCTCCTACGGGCTCGCGCTCGCGCTGCTGATCGCGTTCGCGATCGCGACGCCGGGCGGCTACGAGCCAGACCGGATCCTCACGATCCTCGGTCAGAACGCCCAGCTCGGCATCGCCGCGATCGGTCAGACGGTCGTCCTGCTGTCCGGCGGGCTGGACCTCTCGATCGGCCCCGTGATGAACATGGCCAGCGTCGTCTCCAGCGCCGGCATGAGAGGGCAGGACGGCAACATCGCGCAGGGCGTCGCGCTCGCGATAGCCTGCGGCGCCGGCGTCGGTCTCGTCAACGGCCTGCTCGTCTCGCGCGCGAAGATCCCGCCGCTGCTCGCGACGCTGGCGGTCGGCACGATCGTCCAGGGCGGCTACTACGTCTACACGGAGGGGCAGCCGAAGGGCGGCGTCGCCCCCGGCCTCCAGTCCGCCGCCGACGCGCGCGTCTTCGACACGATCGTGCCGTGGTGGCTGGTGCTGTGGATCGCCGTCTGGGTCGTCGTCGCGTTCCTGCTCTACCGCACGACCTGGGGCCGGCGCTTCTACGCCGCCGGCGCGTCGCCGCGCGCGGCGTGGCTGTCCGGCGTCGCGGTCTCGCGCTACGTCGTCGGCGCGTACGTGCTGAGCGGCATCTGCGCCGCGATCGCGGGTGTCGCGCTCACCGCGTACACCGGTTCGCCGTCGGTCTCCGGCGCCGATTCGTACACGCTCCAGACGGTCGCCGCGGCCGTCATCGGCGGCGTCGCCTTCAGCGGCGGCATCGGCCGGCTCGCAGGCGCGTTCGCCGGTGTGTCGGTGCTCGTCTTCCTGTCGACGATCCTCGACACGCTCAACGTCGACTCGGCCGCGCAGTACATCGTCCAGGGCGCCGTCCTGATCGGGATGATGGTCGTGAATCGCCGGCTGGCCGGACGGGGGTCGGGCAGTGCGGGGCGCTGACAGCGGACGGCGGGTGCCAGCCCGCCGCCCGGGAGACGAGGAGAGACCGATGGAGCATCCGACAGCAGCGCTGGAGGCCGACGCGCTCGCGCCCGTCGACACGACGAGCGGCGTGCCGATCTACCGGCAGATCGCCGAGCAGCTCGCCGCGCACCTGGAGGCGCTGCCCGTCGGCGCCCGGCTGCCGTCGGAGACCGCGATCGCGAGGCGTGCGGGCGTCAGCCGCGGCACCGCCGTGCAGGCGCTGCGCGAGCTGGAGCACCGCGACCTCGTCGTGCGCGTCCAGGGCAGCGGCACGTTCAAGGCCTCCCCCACGCCCGGCTCGTTCACGCGCTCGCTCGACGCGGGCAGACTGCCGTCGTTCTCCGACGACCTCAAGAGAGCTGGCCACGCGACGCGTGAGCTGATCTCCCGCTGCGAGACCGCCGCCGCCGACCACGAGACGGCAGCCGCGCTCGGGATCGAGCCCGGCGCGTCGATATGGGCGATCGAGCGGACCGTGCTCGCCGACGAGCGGCCGGTCGTCCACATCGTCTCCGCGCTGCGCGCCGACCGCTACCCGGACGTCGACGCGTTCGCCGTCGCAGGCGGATCGTTGTACGCGTTCCTGGAGGAGCGCTACGGCGCGGCCGGCCGCCCGACGTGGGCGGACGAGGAGTACAGCGCGCTGAACGCGACGACAGAGCTGTGCGCAGCGCTGCATGTGCCGGTCGACCGCGCGCTGCTGTGCTCGCGACGGGTCGCCTACCTCGCCGACGGGCTGGCTGTCGAGCTGGTCCGCTCCTACATGCGCGCGGACGCCTACCGCGTGCGCGTCACGCTGCTGCCCGGCGACGGCGACCAGACCGCCGCGAGCGAGCTGGAGCTGCGCGCCGACCTGCCGGGGGCCTCGCCGGCATGAGCGAGCGGCAGGACCCGGTGGGCCGCGCCCTTCGCCCCGCCCGGCTCGGACGCGCGGACTCGCTCGCGCCGGCGGACTCGCTCGCGTCGGCGGCCGCGGCCGCGCGCCCCGCCCCTCTCGCGTCGGCGGACTCGCGCGCGTCGGCGGCCGCGGCTGCGCGCCCGGCCCCGCTCGTGCTCGGGCTCGACGTCGGAACCTCCAGCGTCAAGGCGCTCGTGCTCGACGGCGACGGCGAGGTCGTCGAGTCGCGCAGCGCGCCGCACGCGCTGACGCCGACGCCCGGCGCCGTAGAGGCCGACCCACGCGGCTGGTGGAAGGCGGCACAGACAGCGGTTGGCTCGTTGCAAACGGACCCCGGTTCGCTTGTCGCGGTCGGCCTCTCCGGGAACATGAGCAGCGTCGTGCTGCTCGACGCGTCCGGCGAGCCGCTGCGCCCCGCGCCACTGCTCGCGGACCCGCGCGGCGCGGAGGAGCTGGAGGCGCTCGACGGCGAGTTGCGCGAGGCGCTGGCCGCAAGCTCGCGCAACCCCGTCAACGCGATCTCCCCGCTCGCGTCGCTGCTGTGGCTCGCCGCCCACGAGCCGGCAACGCTCGACGCGACCGCGGTCTGGGTCAGCGCGAAGGACTACGTCCGCCTGCAGCTGACGGGCGAGCTGGCGAGCGATTCCAGCGACGCCCACAACTCGCTCGTTCACGACCCGGTCGCGCGCGAATGGCAGCGCGAGCTGATCGCCCGCGTCGGCTTGCCCGTCTCGATCTTCCCGCCGCTGCGCGACGGCGGCGCCTCCGGCGGCACCGTCACCGCCACCGCGGCCGCACTCACCGGCCTGCGCGAGGGCACGCCGGTCGCGATCGGCGGCGCCGACATGGCGACCGCAGCGCTCGGCTCCGGTGCTGTCGAACGCGGAACGCTCGCGCTCTCGCTCGGCACCTCAGTGACCGCGCTCGCGCCGCTGGGCGCCGGTGCTGCGAGCGGTGCGGCCGGTGCGGCGGGCGTGGACGCGTTCGCCGACGCCTGGCGCGGCAAGCTGACCTACCACCCGCCGCCCGGCGACGGCGGCGCCTACGCCCTCGCCTCGCTGTTGACCGGCGGTCTGGCGCTCAACTGGCTGCGCGCGCTCTGCGGTGGCACGGTCCCGCTGCCGACCGCCGAGGACACCGTCCCGGACGCCGCGGACCCGCTCGTGTTCGTGCCGCAGCTCGCGGGCGCCGGCTCGCCCGACTTCGAGCCGCGCCTGCGTGGCGCGCTGCTCGGCGTCGGGCCGCACGCGGGCGGCGAGCAGATCGCCGCCGCGCTGTTCGAGGCGATCGCGTTCGAGCTGGCGGGGATCGTCGAGCTGCTCGGCCCGGAGTCGGTGCAGACCGTCCGCGCGACCGGCGGCGGAGCGAACATCGACGCCTGGGTCCAGACGATCGCCGACGTGCTCGGCACGCCGGTCGACGTGCTCGCCCACCACGATGTCTCCGCGATCGGCGCCGCGCTGCTCGCCCGCGAGGCGATCGGCGCCCCGCTGCCGCCCGAGCGCGTCGGCCGCGTCGCTCGCCGCTTCGAGCCTCGGCGGGAGCACGCCGCCGCCTGGCAGGCCCGCGCGGAGCGCTACGCCGAAGCCCGCGCGCTCGCGCTGGCGTACGCACGACACGAGGCCCCCGGCGCGGACGCTCCCGCGCCGGCGGCCCCCGGCGCGCCGGCTCCCGCTCCGCCCGCGCCGCCCGCCGCCAGCGCGGACGCTCCCCCCACTTCGCAAGCAGGCCCAGGAGGCGCCACCCCATGATCCGCACCGTCGTCGGCGACATCCCCGCCGACCAGCTCGGCGTCACCTACGCGCACGAGCACCTGATCTCGACCCCGCCGCCGTGGATGGCGGCGAAGGACCCCGACCTCGTGATCCTCGACAAGGACGCGGCGCTCGCCGAGGCGCGCATGTTCCGCGCCGCCGGCGGCGTCTCGATGTTCGAGGCGACCGCATGGGACTACGGTCGCGACGCCGCCGCGCTGCGCGAGATCGCCGAGGCGACGGGCGTTCAGATCATCGCCTGCGCGGGCTTCAACAAGGGCCTCTGGTTCGAGGATCGCGCCGGCGACTGGACGGTCGAGCAGTACGAGGAGCTGATGGTCCGGGAGGCGACCGAGGGGATCGGCGACACGGGCGTCAAGGGCGGCGTGATCAAGTTCGGCACCGGCTACAACTCGATCTCCCCCGCCGAGGAGCGCGTCGCGCGCGCCGCCGCCCGCGCGCACCGCCGCACCGGCGCGCCCCTGCACTCGCACACCGAGGCCGGCACGATGGCGCTGGAGCAGGTCGAGCTGATGCGCGAGGAGGGCGTCGACGTGCGCCGCCTCGCGATCGCGCACCTGACCCGCAACGTCGACCCGTGGTACCACCGTCAGGTCGCCGCGACCGGCGTCTTCCTCTCGTTCGACCAGCTGTCGAAGGTCAAGTACGGCCCGGAGAGCGGCCGTGTCGACGCGCTGATCGCGCTGATCGAGGCCGGCCACCTGGAGCAGCTGCTGCTCGGCGGCGACCTCGCGCGCAAGTCCGACCTCTATGCCTACGAGCGCGGGCCCGGCCTCAGATTCGTGCTCGACACGTGGATCCCGCGGCTGCGCTCCGAGCTGGCCGAGCGCGACTACACGAGCGCGCGGATCGAGGAGATCGTCGAGACGCTGCTCGTCTCCAACCCGCGCCGCTACTTCGCGTGGGGCGAGACGTACTAGTGGCGGCCGCTGCAACGCGCGCGGGCAGCGCCGCGGCCGCGGCCAGCGGCGCCGCCGGCCTGACCGCCGCGGTCGCGGGCGTCCGTCACCCGCACGTCTTCGTGCGCGTCGCACAGCTGCGAGCGCGCGAAGACGTGACGCTTCTGGGCTTCTTCGAGAACGATCGTGAGATCGCGGTCCGCTTCGAGCGAGAGACCGGCCTGCGCCGCTTCGACACGCTCGACGCACTGCTCGCGCAGCAGCCCGACCTGCTTGTCAGCGAGGCGCTCGACACCGAGATGCCGGCGCTCGCGCTCGCCGCAGCACCGCACGTCCGCTCGCTCCTGCTGGAGAAGCCGGGGGCGCCGACGCTCGCCGCGATGGACCGCCTCGTCGCTGGCCTCGCCGCGCATCCGGTCGACGCGCACGTCGCCTACCAGCTGCACTACTCGCCGAGCATCGCGCGGATGCGCGAGCTGCTGGCGAGCGGCGCGCTCGGCCAGATCACGCTCGCGCGCTTCAACGCCGGCTGCCCGATCGGCTGCGGCGACGAGCTGTGGCAGAGCGTCCCCGGCGACCTCGGCGGCGTGATGTTCACCGAGGGCTGCCACATGCTGCAGCTGATCGTCGACGCGCTCGGCGTGCCGCAGGAGGTCGCCGGCATGATCGAGCGGCTCCCGGCCGGCACCGTCGTGCGCTCCGACGTCGT